>CAUQEF010000004.1:0-119729 GCA_963517315.1 uncultured Prevotellaceae bacterium | reverse complement strand
CCCGAAACCATCAACTACCGCACCTACAAGCCCGAGCGCGACGGCTTGTTCTGCGAGCGCATCTTCGGTCCCACCAAGGACTACGAGTGCCACTGCGGAAAATATAAGCGCATCCGTTACAAAGGCATCGTCTGCGACCGCTGCGGTGTCGAAGTCACGGAAAAGAAGGTACGCCGTGAGCGCGCCGGACACATCCAACTCGTTGTGCCCGTCGCCCACATTTGGTATTTCCGTTCCTTGCCCAACAAGATGGGCTACCTTCTTGGCATCCCCACCAAGAAGCTCGACATGATCATCTACTACGAACGCTATGTCGTCGTGCAACCCGGTGCGCTCTCCGACGAGTTCGCAGTCAATGATCTCCTTACCGAAGACGAATACCTCGACGCCCTCCAGAAACTCCCCACCGAGAACCAGTATCTCGAAGACACCGATCCCAACAAGTTCATTGCCAAGATGGGTGCCGAGGCCATTCTCGAATTGTTGCGTCGTATCGACCTCGACAGCCTCTCTTACGAGCTGCGCGACCGCGCCAACAGCGACGGCTCCGTAGCCCGCAAGAGCGAAGCCCTCAAGCGTCTGCAAGTAGTCGAGTCGTTCCGCGCTTCCAAAGACCGCAACAAACCCGAGTGGATGATCATGAAGGTCATCCCCGTCACCCCCCCCGAACTCCGTCCCCTCGTTCCCCTCGACGGCGGCCGCTTCGCCACCTCCGACCTCAACGACCTCTATCGTCGCGTCCTCATTCGCAACAACCGTCTCAAGCGTCTCATCGAGATCAAAGCCCCCGACGTCATTTTGCGCAATGAGAAGCGCATGCTCCAAGAAGCCGTCGACAGCCTTTTCGACAACAGCCGCAAGAGCAGCGCCGTCAAGAGCGAAAGCAACCGCCCCCTCAAGTCCCTCTCCGACTCGTTGAAGGGTAAGCAAGGTCGTTTCCGTCAGAACCTCCTCGGTAAGCGCGTCGACTATTCCGGTCGTTCCGTTATCGTCGTCGGCCCCGAACTCAAAATGGGCGAGTGCGGTCTCCCCAAGCTCATGGCCGCCGAACTCTACAAACCCTTCATCATCCGCAAGCTCATTGAGCGCGGCATCGTGAAGACCGTCAAGAGCGCCAAGAAGATCGTCGACCGTCGCGAACCCATCATTTGGGACATCCTCGAGCTCGTTATGAAGGGACACCCCGTCTTCCTCAACCGTGCCCCGTCGCTCCACCGTCTCTCCATCCAGGCTTTCCAGCCCAAGATGATCGAAGGTAAAGCCATCCAGCTCCACCCCCTCGCTTGTACGGCCTTCAACGCCGACTTCGACGGTGACCAAATGGCCGTGCACCTTCCCCTCTCCAACGAAGCCATCCTCGAGTCGCAGATGTTGATGCTCCAGAGCCACAACATCCTCAATCCCGCCAACGGCGCCCCCATCACCGTCCCCTCGCAGGACATGGTGCTCGGTCTCTACTACATCACCAAGCTCCGTCCCGGCGCCAAAGGCAGCGGCCTCACCTTCTACGGTCCCGAAGAAGCCATCATTGCCTACAATGAGAAGCGTGTCGCTATGCACGCCCCCGTCAAGGTACTCGTCGACGACCTCAACGAAAACGGTCTCCCCATTCGTCACCTCGTCGAAACCTCCGTCGGTCGCGTCATCGTCAATGAAGTCATCCCCGCCGAAGTCGGTTTCGTCAACACCATCGTCTCCAAGAAATCCCTCCGCGACATCATCACCCGCGTCATCAAGGCCGTCGGCATGTCTCGCGCCTGCGATTTCCTCGATGGCATCAAGAACCTCGGTTACCTCAAGGCCTACGAAGGTGGTCTCTCCTTCAACCTCGACGACATCATCATCCCCGCCGAAAAGGCAGAGATCGTCAAGGCCGGTAACGAGCGCATTGAGCAGATCATGGGCGACTATGGTATGGGTTTCATCACCGACAACGAGCGCTACAACCAAGTCATCGACACCTGGACCAAGGTCAACAGCGACATCAAGACCACCCTCATGAAGCAAATGACCGAAGCCGACCAAGGCTTCAACGCCGTCTTCATGATGCTCGACTCCGGCGCCCGTGGTAGCGCCGACCAGATCGCCCAGCTCGCCGGTATGCGTGGTCTGATGGCCAAGCCCCAAAAGGCCGGTGCCGACACCCGCTCCACCATCGAGAACCCCATTCTCTCCAACTTCAAGGAAGGCATGTCCGTGCTCGAGTACTTCATCTCCACCCACGGTGCCCGTAAGGGTCTTGCTGACACCGCCTTGAAGACCGCCGACGCCGGATACCTCACCCGCCGTCTCGTCGACGTCTCGCACGACGTCATCATCAACGAGGAAGACTGCGGCACACTCCGTGGCCTCGTCTGCACCGCTCTCAAAAACGGCGACGAAATCGTCAGCTCCCTCTCCGAGCGCATCCTCGGTCGCGTCTCCGTACACGACATAGCCCACCCCGAAGACGGACACATCCTCGTTAACTCCGGCGAGGAAATCACCGAACCCATCGCCGCCGCCATCGAAAATGCCGGCATCGAGGAAGTCGAAATCCGCTCCGTCCTCACCTGCGAATCCAAGCACGGCGTCTGCAAGAAGTGCTACGGTCGCAACCTCGCCACCTCCAAGATGGTACAGAAGGGCGAAGCCGTCGGCGTCATCGCCGCCCAGTCCATCGGCGAACCCGGTACGCAGCTCACCCTCCGTACATTCCACGCCGGTGGTATCGCCGGCGGTGCAGCCGCCAACGCCACCATCGTCGCCAAGAACGACTGTCGCGTAGAGTTCGACGAACTCCGCACCGTCGATGTCGTCGGCGATGACGGCACCCCCGGCAAGGTCGTCGTTTCTCGTTTGGCCGAAGCCCGCTTCATCAACGAGAACACCGGCATCATCCTCTCCACCCAGAACGTCCCCTACGGCTCGCAGCTCTTCGTCAGCGAAGGCGAAAGTCTCAGCAAGGGCACGCTCGTGGCCAAGTGGGACCCCTTCAATGCCGTCATCGTGGCCGAAGTAGGCGGTCGCATCGTCTTTGAAGACGTCAAGGAAGGCAGCACCTTCCGTGTCGAGGAAGACGAAGCCACCGGTCTCCGTGAGCGCATCATCATCGAGTCCAAGGAACGTGGTGTCGTGCCCAGTGCACACATCGTCAACGAAAACGGCGACACCCTTCGCACCTACAACTTCCCCATCAACGGTCACCTCGTTGTCGACGACAAGCAAGTGCTCAAAGCCGGCGACATCATCGTCAAGATCCCCCGCGTGGTCGGTTCTGCCGGCGACATCACCGGTGGTCTGCCCCGTGTCACCGAACTCTTCGAAGCCCGCAACCCCTCCAACCCCGCGGTCGTTTCCGAAATCGACGGTGAGATCTCCATGGGCGCCATCAAGCGCGGCAACCGCGAAGTCGTTGTCACCTCCAAGCTCGGCGAAGTCAAGAAATACCTTGTCCCCCTCTCCAAGCAAATCCTCGTGCAGGAAAACGACTTCGTGCGTGCCGGAACTCCGCTCTCCGACGGTAGCACCACCCCCGGCGACATCCTCGCCATCCAAGGTCCCACCGCCGTGCAGGAGTACATCGTCAACGAAATCCAAGACGTCTATCGTCTCCAAGGCGTGAAGATCAACGACAAGCACTTCGAAGTCATCGTTCGTCAGATGATGCGCAAAGTGCAAATCGACGAACCCGGCGACACCCGTTTCCTCGAACAGCAAATCGTCGACAAGAACGATTTCGCCGAAGAGAACGATCGCATCTGGGGCAAGAAAGTCGTGGTCGACGCCGGCGACAGCGAAACCATGAAGAAGGGTATGATTGTCACCGCCCGCAAGCTTCGCGACGAAATCTCGCAGCTCAAGCGCCGCGATCTCCGTCCCGTTGTCGTGCGCGATGCCGTTCCCGCCACCTCCACGCAGATTCTTCAGGGTATCACCCGCGCCGCCTTGCAAACCAAGTCGTTCATGTCCGCCGCGTCCTTCCAAGAAACCACCAAGGTGCTCAACGAAGCCGCCATCTCCGGCAAGACCGACTATCTCGAAGGCATGAAAGAAAACGTCATCTGTGGCCACCTCATTCCCGCAGGTACCGGTTTGCGCGAGTTCAACCGCATCGTAGTCGGCGACAAAGAAGACTACAGCGCCGAACCCGAAGACCGCGAAAGAGCCTAACCTTGGCTACCGCTTTGCGTAGCAACACTTTTTTCTCAACACCGCCACACCCCCGTGTGGCGGTGTTTTGCATATACGGTGGTTGTTGCCCTATGCAAAGGCTGTTTTTTCCTTCATTTTTTTACGTAGTTCTCCAATTATTTTGTTTTACGTAAAAAAAGTGGCGTATATTTTTGGTTGTAGTAGAAAGTGATTGTACTTTTGCAAACAAGAGGAAGTTTGCTTTCTCTTCAACTCTTTGTATTTATAACCCTAAAAACTTACATATGAACAAGAAGTTACTCTCACTTCTCTTCCTTGCGCCCGGCATTTGCGTAGCGCAATCAGGGAGCGTGTATAACGTGCTCGGTTTTGCCAAGCAGGTTAGTGAAGTGGCTGTGGCATCGAAAACCGATGCAACCCATGATTTCTCAATCGTAAACGCCCGCGAACAAGGTTGGTATGTCAGCGCCCAAACTGATAAGTTGGGAGTTTCTCGTGGCAACGAAACGAAATTCCGTTTGGTGAAGACCGGCACAGACAATGTCTTTAAGCTCTTTTGTGTGACAAACAACAAGTTTGTGGCGTACAAAGATGCAAACACGGGGCCTGATAAAACCAAATTCGTCGACAGCGAGACTGAGGCCAATACCGATTGGCACGTCGTTCCCAATATGGGCGGCGGTGGTCGCGAGAATAAGTTTGACATCCTACCCGGAACTGTGGATGCTAAGAATGCCGGAAGCCAAAGTTGGAATGTTCACGGTGGTATCCAAGGAGGAAAAGGAGTCGTTGGTCATTATCAAGCCAATGATGCTGGCTCTGCATGGTGCTTTGAGGTCGTCACTCAACAACTTAAGTTTTTCGCAAGTTATAACAAGAACAACGTTTCTTATTTCATGACGATCCGTGATCGTTATGTACACAAAGACAACGATAAGTTTACCGCTGATAATAATTTGGAGTTTGGAGATGAAAATTATCTCTTCCAATTGGTCGGCACGCCCAACGACTTCCAAATCTACAACGTCGCGACTGGAAACCCCATCGGTACTAAACCTAATGCAGGGAATAATAATGGCGAGGACAATAATCTCTATCGTCCGGATCAAGTGAGCCGCTTCATGGCTCAAAGTGCAGGAGGCCGTGTTTATGTAAAGGAAACTCGCGGTAATAATATCTATCTCAACTACCGTGAGCCGAATCTTTCTACATGGCATAATGCCGCTGCTTGGGATAGCCGAGACGCAGGTTCCCAAATTCTCTTTGCAACTGAAGACGTGATTTTGGCTGATGCTGCCAAAAAGCTGACAGAGCAGATCAAAACGAATTACCCTGCAGAGAAGTTCGGTAAAGATTTGAACCAGTACCCCTTGGGGGCAAAGGGCAATTTGGCAGAAATTCTTAAAGGTTTGGAAGAGGCTCAAGATTTGAAGAATTCCAACATTACCGAGAAAAAGGTAAAATACAGTAATGCGAAAGACTTCGTAGAATATCTTCAGTTCAATGTGCCCCAAGACGGAGATTTGCTCTATCTTTCTTTTGAACGTAAGCCCAACGTGAAGTATCTTACTTCTACTGTTCACGTTGATGGTGATAAGGATTATGACGGAAAGTCCAGTGCAGGTTTCCTCGCTACGAAGGATGCGAAAACAAACGATGCCGTCTTCTGTCACAAGTTTGAAAACGGCAAGTCTGTTTTGATTTCTGTCGCCACGGGACGTCGCGTAACTTTTGCAACGCGCGCCGACGGCAATGTTTACTATCCCACGATGCAAACCAAAGACGGAGAAGGTGCCGGTTTCTCGCTCTCTTCTCGCGATGGAAAGTACGTGTTTGAGACAGAGAAAAAGCAAGGGGAAGAGAAGGTTAAGCACTATCTCGCCTCTGATGCCAATATGGATTATGCATTGTCCTATGGCAGCTTCAGTGCCTTTGCCGGTATTCGTCTTGAGCGCGTAGCTGAAAAACTTCCCGTGGTGATCGGTCCTTCCGGCTACTCTTCGTTCTGGTGTCCTCTTGAATACTCCGTGCCCGCAGGTGTAACGGCTTGTCGTCTGGAAGTGGTAGATGGCAAAGTGAAACTTTCTCCCATCGAGGGCAACGTGCCCAAAAATACCGCGGTCTTCCTCAAGGGAGATGCCAATGCGAAGGTTGAGCTGACGCTCGTACCCAATGGCACCACTCCGGCTCTCTCCAACAATCTCCTGAAGGGTGGTGCAGAACCTCTGCACTTGGAAAAACCTGTTTATGCCCTCAAGAAAGACGGTGGCTTCATCAAGGTGAAAGACTACATGCCCGCCTTCAAGGCCTACTTCACAGCAACTGAAAGCCAAGTGCGCGAATTGCTCGAACGCGGTCTCACCGGTGTGGTCAGCGTAGCAACGCAGGCCGAAGACGCTCCCATCTATGATTTGAGCGGTCGTCGTGTGCAGCACACCACCAAGGGCGGTGTCTACGTCGTAAACGGAAAGAAATTTATTGCCAAATAACTGAACCCATTATGAAATTGCAATATATCCAACCCTGCGTGACTACAATCGAAGTGGAAATGCACGAGCGTCTGCTCTTTGGTAGCCCTCTCACCGGTACATCTTTGGATGACATTACCGATGGATCCGGTGACGAAGCCGGCATGACGGAAAAATTCATCAGCCCCATTTGGGGAGATGATGCCGCTGCCGACGATGGCAACATGCTCTCTCCTTGGTAAAATCTATATGAGCCCTCCTCACACGCTGTGAGGAAATACCCTCCACGAAGCGATGTTCCCCAACTTGGGGGACATCGCTTTGTTCGTCTTCGGCCAAAGTGTCCGAACGACGACAACCTGAGGCCTGTGTGGGTAACGACTGTGCGCTCCGAGTGTTGGTGCGCAAACGTCGGTTGTCGGCTTCCTCGGACAATCGCCCCTCGTAGCCCCCCAGCGCGGGCTTCCGCGAGCGGAAACTGCAGGAAACCGTCCCGCCTGCCACTCGTCGAACTTCCCGCACGCTCTCCTTGGTCGAATCGACCTTCGTAGCGTGGAGCTGCGCAGAGCTGCCTCCGGGGCTAAGAGTGGGAGCGATGCCCGCGAAGCCGCACATAGAGCGGCACACCGCAGGTATGAATACGGCCGCCGCAGGCTGCCTCCAACAACCCCGAAAAGGGGGCAAATCAGGAGGGCATGGCGTTTTGTACAAGCTCACGCGCGCAGGCGCGCGCGTCCACTGTTTTTTGTATTTTGCCTTCACCTCTTCACCCGTGCGCGTCATGTGCTTGATCCATAGTGAATTACGGGTGAAGGCAGCAGGGCATTTTCCTTCACCGGTGAAGTGTTAAAATCACGGTTTTGTTCACGTGTAAGTTGCCGATTTTTAGTAACTTAGGGGTGAAGGTGAAGGGTGAAGGCAGGAAAACGAAACTGCGGTGAGTGCGCGATGTGCGGGCGCGTGTCCGTGCTGACGCATCTACGCGGGCGCGAAGCGGGGGCGAGCAGACCAGGGGCGAAGGGCAGGTGCTGCTTCAAGAAGAACCGGCGAGGAATGAACGAAAACAAGACGAGAATGGACAGAAAGTCCACTTGTTTTTACGAGAATGTGCGTTGTGTTGAGAGAAAGTGACGATTTTGATGGAGAAATTTCGCATTTTCGAAATAAAGGTGCTATCTTTGTGCTCGATAAAACACATTTCTCCCTTTCGTTCGCCGCGATGCGGTGTCAATATAGCGTGCGCCGCGGGGCTTCGACCCGATGCGTCGCCGCAGTCGATCTTTGACTTGTTGAATGGATGCCCTTTCCGTCGCGAGAGGCTGCGGAGCGTGGCTCCATGAGATTCATCGTCCACGCGCAAGGGGCACAACGCCGAGCGAACCGTGTAGGCGGGGCAGTCGGCCGTTGTCGATTTTTTATTTCGCGAAGCTGTGCTGACGCCCGTCACGATTTTGGTTGTGAAATCTCCCTTTTTTATCGAAAAATAGCCCCCTTGCGTGACATCTGTTTCGCAAGCGGGTTGGGGTTTTGGTTGGTGGTTTTGAAAACTGTGTTTTTCAAAATCTACTTTTTACCGCAAAGCGTTTGTTTAATTCCGGAAAGTCATTATATTTGCAGCATCATACTGAAACTGCAATGTGAAGTATGCAATTCAATGCAGATATAATCAACTCTAATTTCCATAAGCATGAGAAACGTTTACCACTCTCTGATGGTTGTCGGCGCATCGTTCCTGCTCGGTGCGGGCACGGTGTGGGCCGATGGCCGCTACTGGACGTATGATGCCTCTGCCGGTGCCACCGCACCCGACAATGTGCAGACCGGTCAACCCTATTTCTTGCAGACCGGACGCTCTGAAGCCGCCGGTGCCGCATGGTTCCTTTGGGGCGATCGCTTCAAGAGCACTTCGAGCCTCACGTCCGATTTTGTCTACTACTTCGAGGAAGTGGCCGGCGAAACGGGCAAGAACGGTGCGAAAGTGTACTACATCAAGCGCCAAAACGGCGATTACCTCGCGCAGCCCGGCAATGCCCAGCTCTACACCCCCTCGGTGGAACGCGCTTGGAAAGTGACGGTGCACACGGCGATGAACTATGAGGCCGAACGCACTTACAGTCGTCCCAATCCCGACGGCGGTGCCCCCACCGAATACAAAGGGATGGATGCCTACATCAATGAGGCGAAGGACAACAATGATTTCTCCAACCTCAATCTGGCCGCTGCCACCTATCTGAACTTGAGCAACGGCCTGACCATCACTTCGGTGGAGGCCAACAAGGCCGACGATCCTACCAGCCCGTTCATCGCGCTGCTCAACTATGCCGGCGACAACACCGGTTCGAACGTGTCGCTCGGCACGGACTACAGCCGCAACGTGTGGCTCGCCTATCCCGCGCTGAAGCAGAAAGCCATCGATGCCCTCAAGGGCGTGATGCAAGAGGCTACGGGTGGCCAGCCGCTGGAAGAAAAAATCAAGGACTACCAAGTGGGTAGCGGTGTGGCTCAGTATTCTAAAGAAAAGCACGACAAGCTCGTGGAACTTTGGAACAAGGCCAAGGCCTATGTCGACGGCACTGCCACAGGCACGGATGCCGAAATCGAGGCGGTGGCCGAAGCTCTTCTGCCCGCCTATCAGGATTTCGTTTCTACGCCCAATCCCCTCGTGCCCGGTTACTACATCGTGACGAGCTGGCGTGCCGAGAACGGCAGTGACTACGACGGCGGTGCACTCTACGACCGCTCGGCCGTGGATCCCGGCGACCGTACACTCCGCTGGACACTCAAGAAGAACGACGGTGTGGACTACAACGAAAGCGACGCCCTCTCTTACAATACCTGCAAGATGGTGTGGGAAGTGGTGGCCGCCAAGAAGGAAGGACAGTTCTATTTCCGCAACTTCGAAACGGGCAACTACATCGGTACGGCTTCGGCACTCTATCAATCGATTTCGGTGACTGAAAATCCCGTGAACACCTACACGATTCAGGCCAACCCGAAAATCCCCGGCTACTTCTGCTTCTATTCGCCCGACCTGCCCAAGTCGTCGGCCGAATACTCCGGTATTCACACCGAGCGCGCCTTGACCAACGTGGTACCTTGGGACTGGACGTCCGACGGTTCGTCGTGGCACGTGCGCACCATCAGCGAAACGGAAATCGCACAGTTGCGCCAGCTCATGGAACAACCTCGTCGCAATGCCAAGTTGCAGCGTCTGGTCAATCAGGCTCAGAGCGGTCTCGACGAGGGCTATCGCTACATGGCGGTGGACGAGGCCGGAAAGAAGATCGAAACGGCCACTTCCGGTACGATCGGCGAAGTGGATGGCCTCGTGAAGAGCGCCGACAAGCTCGCTTGCCCGATGGCCGACTCCCAAGAAGGTAAGGGAGCAGAACATGAACTCGCCGTGCTGTTCGACAACAATCCCAACACTTATTTCCACTCTTCGTGGCACGGCGGCGACGACGCTTGGTTGAAGAACCACTACCTCCAGTTCTCGCTCGACAACGCACAAGAGGAACTCCTCCTCAAATGGGCGATGCGTCTCAGCGGTAAATCTGCACTCAAGAACGGTGCGCCCGTTCGTGTGGCATTCTGGGGTACGAACGACGAATCGAAGTTGGACGTGTCGAAGAAGACGGTGAAGAATGCCGACGGCACTGACGCGATCGACTACGACGCTTGGAAGAAAGACGGTTGGGATTCACTGACCATCAGCACGTTCACCTATCCTTATGCGCTTCAACTCGATGAGAACACGAAGATCAACAACGCAGTGGGAACGGCTCACTTCAAGGCATCGAAGGCCTACAAGCACTACCGCATGGAGGTGCTGACCAACGGAGGCAACAACGCGATGGCCAACGGCAACAAGTTCTTCTACGGTTCTGAATTCCGTGTCTACAAGTCGCAGTTCGACAAGGTGGCATCGCCCATCGCTTCTGTTCCCGAAGCGGACGTGAAGGCGCTGGTTGAAGCCATCAAGAACGCTCGCGTGGAACTGAAGGACGAAAAGGCAACGGACGCTACAATCGAAGCGCTGCAGAAAGTCTTCGAAAAGTTCCGCACCAACTATCCCGATCCCGCTCGCGTGACGGAACTCATCGCTCAGGCACAGGAAATCGTGAAGACGGCCGAAGAGGCAACGGGTGACTTTGCCGGACGCCTCGGTTACTACAAACCCGGTGCGAAAGCTACACTCAATGCAGCTGTTGAAGCCGTGAACACGAAGCTCACCGGTATTCAGACCACGCGTCAACCCAATGTGGCTGAAATCAACGAGATGGTGGCGCAGCTCAATGCCGCACTCACCGAAATGAACAACGCCCTTCTCAAACCTGCCGACGGCATCTACATGATCCAGAGCGAATCGTCCAACAAGAGCAACAACGGTAAGGTGATTGCCGCCAAGGGTTCTTCGCGCGACAGCTATTGGACGATCCACTTCGAAGGTACTGAACCGGTTGATCCCAAGGTGGTGGGTGCAGAAGCGGCTTACAAGGAAACGTCCAACCGCAATTCTCACCTCGAATACTACTGGAAGGTGGAGAAAGTGAAGGACGGCTACACCTTCAAGAACCTCTACACGGGTCTCTATCTCGACCGCGACACCACGAAGAACGGTGCGGCGATGCGCCAGAGCGAAACGCCGTCTACGATCGGTATCGAATATGCGAACTATGCCGGTGCATTCAACCTCATCGTCGGTAACGGAAAGACGACCAACCGCTACGTCAACGCGCAACCCGATGCGAAGTCGATGAGCCCCTACATCGTGACTTGGAATGTTGCCAAGGGCGCTGACAACTCGGCCTTCTCCTTCAAGGCTGTGGAAGAGAGTCAACTGAACGACGTGCTTGCCGATGGTATCGTTTACGAACTCCAGAGCAAGACAGGCTTCCAAATCGTGACGCTGCCCTTCGACATCAAGGTGCAGGCGAACGATGGATTCTACAATGTAGTAGGTCAGAACGCCACCACGAGCGACATCGTCCTCAAGAAGGCTTCCGGTATTATCAAGGCCGGTCAGGCTGTGGTTTATAAGCCCGCTGCCAACAATGCCGACAACTTCATCAATGTGACGCCCGTGGCTACGGACTACAAGGAACTGAATGCGACCTTCACGCCGGCTGCTTCGACCGATGGTCTGCATGGTGTGTTTGAAACGACCGAACTGGCTGTACAAAACGGTGTGCTCAGCGCCGATCGCACGAAGGTGTTGCTCTCCGAAAAGGGCGACAAGGTGGAGGCCAACACCGGTTACTTCGGTAAGCTCCAACCCACCACCGAAACCGGCGATCTCACGATCCCCGCCAACGGTGTCATCACTTCGATCGCTACGCTCCGTTTCGCTCCTGCGGCGGCCGGTAAGGGCATCTTCACCCTCGGCGGTGTGCGCATGAAGAGCGAAAAGCAGCTCCCCACCGGTATCTACGTGATCAACGGTAAGAAGGTGATCGTGAAATAAGACCACAACGACCGCCAACGGTCGAACACAAGACAATCCCCGTCCTGCCATAGGACGGGGATTTTTGTTGGAAGGCGGTGTGGACTCCGCGTTTTTTTGTACCTTTGCTCGGTAATGGATATTCTTTTTCGCATCAGTCGATGGTTGTGGTATCTCTGTTCGTGGATGCCGCTGCGTGTGCACTACATTTTTTCCGATGTGGTGTTTTTTCCATTGATCTATTATGTGCTGCGCTATCGCCGTCAGTTGGTGCGCCGTCAGTTGCGTGAGAGTTTTCCGGAGGAGGACGAAAAGCGCCTTCGGCAAATCGAACGCGACTTCTACCGGTGGTTTTCGGACTATGTGGTGGAAACGCTCAAATTGATGTCGATCTCGGCCGACGAAATGCGCCGGCGCATGGAGATGGTGAACCTCACGGATGTGGATCTCCGCTTGGAGGCGGACGGGACACCGTTTTGCTTCCTCTATCTCGGCCATCTCGGCAACTGGGAGTGGGTGTCGAGCATCCCGCTCTGGACGCGGGAGGAGGAGGTGTGCGGACAAATCTACCACCCGCTCCACAATCGGGTGATGGATCGCCTCTTTCTGCACGTTCGCGGACGCTTCGGCGCAAAGAGTATTGCGATGAAGGAGACGTTGCGCACGGTACTCAAGTGGAAACGTGAAGGCCGCCGCGCCATGGTGGGGTTCATCTCCGACCAGTCGCCCAAATGGGAGGCGATGCACCACTGGACGCCGTTTTTGAACCACGATACCTTTTTCTTTACGGGCGCAGAAAAGATCGGCCGCGCAGTGGGTGCACGCTATTTCTACGTCGATATGACGCGGCCTCGCCGAGGTTATTACCGTGCCGAACTCCGTGAGTTGGTGATTGACGAAACGAGTGATTCGCCCTATCCCGTGACGGACGCTTTTGCGCGGGCACTGGAAGAGAGCATCCACCGCAATCCGCACCTTTGGCTTTGGACGCACAACCGCTGGAAACGTACGCGAGAGATGTGGGAAGCCGCTCAGCAGCGAAAATCATAGGGTGCAAGCCTTTGGTGGCCATGCTGCCGCTACAAGATAACTACAGCCCGAGACTTCAATGGAAAGAAGTCTCGGGCTGTGGTGTGTATGTGACGTTAAACTGCGGATGGGTTATCGCTTTCCTCTGCGTCGGAACTGTGCTTTGACCAGATGGCATTGCGTGAGGAGGACTCTGATTTGGTGCTTCGCCTTGGAGCTGAGGGCATGCGATTCATCTTGTTTTCTCCATGGGGTGGATTTCAAATAGCGGAGATAGTCCTTGCGGAAGGGGTGAGTGCACTTCCAGTGCCATGGTTTGGGGACGCGGGTGAAATGCACGACGGCCGGATCAGTGATCAGTTCTGCGAACTCCGATTCGGAGAGAGCGGCTTCTGCCGGGGCAAAGCGTTTGCGGAAGAAAAAGTCTTGGGCATTCCAAGTGGGAGCGACAAAGTCTACTTTTCCGCTCAGTACGGCGTTGAGCAAATCTTGGTCATCATAGACGATGCGTTCGGGGTAAGCGGCGAAATAGGCCGTGCATTGGGCGAGCACGTCGTCTTTTCTCCACTGTTCTAAGGCTAAGAGGAGCACGCCCGAATTGAAATAACCATGCGCTTCCGGGATGTGCAATCGTTCAAAGTCTTTGGCGGTGATATTGCCGTAGTCTTTCACGGCTGCGACCGCCCAGTTGCCCGGCGGACGATCGTAAAAGGCATCGAGGGGCTTGCGCACAATCACATCGCCGTCGAGATAGAGCACGCGTTCCAACTCTTGGGGGAGCAAGTCGGCGAGGAAGCAGCGATAGTAGGCTGCGGTGGAGAGACGGGGAGAGGAGTGGACGCGAAAGCGCTGCGCTGCGTCAGCGGGCGGCGTGTAGAGGTAGAGCAGACCGTTGTGCGCTCCGATGGCGAGGCGCAATTTCGCCAAATCTTTCGCATCGACGCCCTCCGCGATGAGGTGGATGTGAACGATGCGATGCGGATGGTTCTCCAGTACCGATGCGATTGTGGCTACGGTGTGCGTGAAGTAGTTGACGTCAGTGCAGCACGCGATGTGGAGATCCGGGTAGAGCGATGAGTTGATGTTTATTGGGTGTTCCAATTCTGGTAGCGTTTTTTGGTGAGACGGAGGTAGGTGAGTGCCAATCGCACATAGTGTCTTGAAGAATAAGCGGCTTTTTGGCGAAGAGAACGATTGGCCCATGGGGTCTTGCCCAAGGCCTTGAAAAATTCGCGGCGGAAAGGGTGCATGCAGCGCCAGTGCCAAGGTTTGAGCGGACCGCAAAAATGCACAATGATGGGGTTCTTCAATTGGCGAATCTCCTCGTCTGACAATTTTCTAAACGCCTTGCTACATTTGGTGCGATAGAAGAGGTCTTGCGCATTCCAAGCAATCGGCAACCAGTGTACGCGACCGTGCAGCACGGCATTGAGCAAGTCTTGGTCGTCGTAGACGATATGGTGGTGGTGCGTGCGGAAATGCTCGACGCAGCGTTCTACCAAATGCTCTTCTCTCCAAACTTTGAGATTGAACACCAAAACCCCCGAGTTGAAGTAGTGTTCTGCGGCGGGATAACCGAGACGGGCACAGCGTTTGTCGGCATCTTTATTGAGATCTTCCGTGGCGGCAACGGCTTTTCCGTCGAGGGGAATGTCGTAGAGTTGCGTCAAACTCTGTGTGACGGCAATGTCGCCATCAATATAGAGAATGCGGTCGATATCTTCTCCCACCAGTTCGGGGATGAAGATGCGGTAATAGGCAGCGCAACTCAGGCGAGTGGCATCGGAGGTGACGTGAAAGGCATTGGCCTGCTCTGCTGAGAGCTGATGATAGACGAAGAGACCGCCCAGCTGTTCCACAAACCCTCGATACCGCTCAATGGCTTCCGGCGAGAGGTCGGCAGAGATCAAGTGGACGCACACCTTACTGTCTGTCGTCGCAAGGAGGGCCGAGGCTGTTGCTGCGGCAGAGTAGGAAAGGTATTTCGCGTCAGAACATAGGGCAATATGAACAATCGGGGAAGTAGACATAGACAAGGAGAAGGTAAAAGAAGAAGATTAAATTAGCCTCGTACGTTACGGTGCACGTGATGATAGAGCCGGCGCGCGCAGTCGAGTGAGACTTTGCGGGCAAAAAGCAAAGGCGAACGGTTCAGCTCCTCGAGGTCGTCGGCTTGCCAGAGGTAAGGGCTGCCTCGTTGCCAATCGATGAGCCGTCGAGTACCGGCTTCGGGTTCATCGATATTGTACACCCGTTCGAGGAAAGGCGATTCGGCAAGGAGTGTTTGTTTGTATATTTCGTCCGGGCAGAGCGTTTGACGATAAGTGCGAAGTAGTTGTTGTCGCTCGTTCAGGAGGAGTTCGCAGAAAGCCGTTGTGATGCTACACCAATTGAAGCCTTTGTGGAACTTCCGATTCGGAAAGCGACGATAGTGGAAGGCTTTCTGAAAGATCAACCACCATTTGCGCAGGGGAGTGGTGAGGGCGTGCTGTAAGTGGTGTGGATGTCGGCGTAAATAAGGGGTGAAGAGGTAACGAAATTGCGTTTTGCGATAGACGTCGCGTTGATGATCGGCATCGTTCCAAAATCCGACAAATTCTTTTCCCTCATTGGTGTCGAAGAAGTCGAGCACCTCCTCCACGGGACGCAGCAAAAAGTCTTCGCCCGAGAGTAAATGGTAGTAAGCAAAGGGCTCGACAGTGCGTGCCGCGGCAAAGAGCCGCAACTCTATTTCCACCTGCGAGAGATCGCCCCAATGCACGGCCTGTGCCGGTTGCAGACGTTGCAAGGTGGCGAAGCGAAGTACCGTTTCGTCTACTTTCTGCGCAACGGTCGGTGCACGTTTGTCGACATGGACGAAAAGAGACACGCGCGGATGATCCAAAGAACGGAGCAGGAGGGCGAGTAGTTCGGGCTCCTTGTGTGCGATGATAAGAAAGGCGTGGCGTTTTTCGGACGTCATAAGTGGGAAGGGCTGAGAAAGTGAGGCGTGCTCAACGCATTTGTGCGAAAAAGTGCTTGAGGCGGGAGTCCGGTACGATGAAATGTGCGGTTCGCAGCGTGTCTGCCACCGAAGTGCCCACCACGCGATCGTATTCCTCTTCGAGTTTTCCCGATTTATAGAGATCGTAGAAGTAGCGCCAGTGTCTGCCGCCGTGTTTCGAGGGATTGTTTTCCAATTCGCGCCCGCCGTTGATCATTTTTTCCACGAACTGTTTACGGCTGCGTACGTTGAAATGGTAAATCACGATGTCCGAATCCTCTTGTTTTCGCGGCAACATCAGCACTTTGTGGTTGCCCATGGAGATTTGTAGGTAGCCCGCGGTGCGGTGCAGTACCTTAAACGTCGTGCGGCCGTAGATACTAAAAGGCGAAAGTCCATAGCGATCTGGAAAATCGATGGGTTGCACCACCTCGTCCCACTCTGTCAACGGACGATCTTCGCGGGGCAACATGTTCGCCACACGGCAGCGCAAGACGTTGGCCGAGGTTGTCGCCAGTAGCGTCTTGAAATTTCCCGTCGGGGCAAACCAAAATTCGTCGGCATCTGCATTGATGACCCAGTCTGCGCCGTGCTTTTGAGCGGCAAGCACCATACGATCCACCCATTTTTTTTGATGGTAGCCCGTGTCCGGTTCGGAAATGTGTTCCACGATCCACCCCTTTTCCACGTAGTGTTGAATTATTTCGGGGGTGGCATCGGTCGATCCGTTGTCCGTCACGACGAAGGCATCCACCCCCATGGCATGGTGAAAGCGGAGATTCGTTTCTAAGAGTTCTGCCTCGTTCTTCACGAGCAGCGTCATCACCACTTTCGGGTGCGGGGTTCGAGAAAAAGCGCGCGGGAAATTGCGCAGTGCTTGAAATAGCTTGTGTAGCATGCCGTGTGGTTGAAGGGGGTGAATTTCCGTTCGCGGTGAATTTCTTCGGTGTTTCTGCCTATTTGCGAGAAACGCTTATCGCATCTTACGAATGTTCCAATAACTTTTTTCTGGCCTCCACAATCAGGCGGAAAACCGTTTCGGGTTCAAACCCGCGTGCCGCTGCATAGGTTTCCGCCATGATGCGTTGTTGGCGTGGCGTGGCTTCCAGTCGGTCGAAGTTGGCACAACCTCGTTCGAGCGAGACCTCTCCGAGGCGCATGCGGTTGAGGTCGATCAGTTCCACGGCAATTCCTTCGGGCGTTTCGCCCCAAAGAATGTTGCCGCCCGAATAGTCTTTGTGCCAATAGCCCGCTTCATGGAGGCGGGCGGTGGTTTCGGCGATGGCGCGGAGGGCTTTCTCCTCCGTTTCCGATTCGATCCCGATTAGGTGGCGGTAGTCATAGGGCAAGGTCGAGCAGCGCGAAACGTAGTAGCAGTAGCCCAGTGCAAAGCAGGTGCCGGTTTCGCAGTAGCCCACCGGTTCGGGCGAACCGATGCCGTGAGCACGCAGTGAACGGGCGTATTCGAAGGAGCGTCGCGCCTTCGATGAGCGAAACCACCGATAGACAAAGCGGTTGAAGGCATGGGGCAGGCAAAACTCTTTGACCACCAACGTGTCTTCACCTACATTGAAGCGGCGAATGGCGTTCCTGTTTTTGAAAATCTCTTCCCCTTGAGTCGTAAAGTGAAGAGGCAGTTGCGCGACGAAGGTCTGCAATGCAGCAAAGGCGGGAGCCACTTCCGAACGGCGGTAGTGAAACAAACGCGATACCGCGTTGATCCACCGTGACCACGAACGCATTCGGCGCAAAGGGCCTCCCAACTCGCGTTCAAAGAAAGCGGCGTGCCGAGCATTGAGTGTGCGAATGACGTGAGCGGCAAGTTTCCGATCGCGGAAGCGCTTGGAGTGCGGCAACACGCGGTAGTAATAGCCCACCTCGGGTAGGCGCACCACGTCACCGCCGTCTTTCAACATCGAAATCCAAAAATCCCAATCCTCTCGCGCTTTGATCTCTTCACAATAGCCGCCCACGCGGTCGAAATCTTCGCGGCGGAAGAGGGCGCAGGCTGCGATGTGGTTGCGGCGCGCCAAGAGCGGGAGCGAAAACTCGGCGAGATGCCAGCGTCCGCTGCGTCCGCCGATGAAATCAATCGTGGGACGCACCACCTTCACCCTTGGTTGTTGTTCCAATACGGCCACGGCTTGGGCAATAAAGGTCTGTCCGAGTAGGTCGTCGGCATCCACCGGCAGCAAGTAGCGACCACGGGAGGCTGCCACCGCCACATTGCGTGCGCGACACGGCCCCGCGTTGGTTTGGTGAAGCAGACGGACGCGCCCATCGGCTTGCGCCAACGCTTCCACCACCTTGGCCGAAGCGTCGGTCGAACCATCGTCCACCACCACCACTTCCAATTGCCGATAGGTGGAAGCCAGCACCGAGCGAATGGCGGCTTCCACATAGTCCTCGGCATTGTAGAGCGGCATGATCACCGAAACGAGCGGCGCTTTGCTATCGGTGCCGACAGGCGGGGCGATCAGATCTTGTCGAATCCCTTCGTCCATTTCGTCCAATAGTATTTGATGGGGTTGGTGTACTTCAATTGCTTCCACGGTCGGCTACCGTGCGGTCGATGCAAGACGGGGAGCGAGCAGAACAAGTAGTTGCGCAGACCGGCCGCCAGACTGTCGTGCGAGATTGTTACGTCAAACCAGTTTTTTGAGTCGTCGAGCCGGTCGAAATCGCAGGCTTTCAGCAGCGCAGGCGTGAGCAGCGAGCAGCAGAAGGAGCAATGCTTCTTGCAGTCGTAGTCTTTGCCCTCGTTGCCGCGAGCGTAGAGATAGGGATAGTTGATTTTTCCCTCCTCGTCCACGGTCACCGCGGCGGCAATGCCACAATTCGTGCGTGCCTTCGCTCCGTCGAAGAGTTTTTGCAGCGTGTCCTGTTCCACCGTCACGTCGCTCTCCACAATCAGCAGTCCCGCGTCGGCGGCAAGGGCTTCTTTTCGGCAGCGGCGCAGCACAAAGAGATAGTTCGGCGAGGGATGATCGGTGAGGGAAGCCAAGTCCACCACTTCCACGCCCAGTCGTTGGCCTTCGGCATGAAGGCGCGCTGTGTTTTCGGGCGTCGAATAGTCATTAAACACCACATAGCGGTGCGGAACGCTGAGTTCCGACTGCACCACGGCCTCCATCGTGCGAACGGTGTGGTCGATGCTGTCCTTTACTGGGGTGATGATGAGAAGTTCTTGCATATTGAGGAGTTAGCGAATGCCCTTTCGGCGTTTGTAGTCGCGAATGCGGTCTGCAAACGCCGCATCTTTTTTGTTGCCCGGTCGGGGCGTGAAGCGCAGGATTTCGGGAATCTGCCGTCCCTCGTCCACAATTTGCACGCGGTCGTGCTCACCTTTCACGATGTTCACGCGGTCGTAAAGTTGGTTGGTCGCGGCATCGTAGGTGTTCATTTGCAGCGTGTCGCCGCGCACGGCGATGAGTTGGTAGAACTGCGTGCCGACGCCGAAGCGATCGAAGCGCTTGTCAAACTCTATGCGGTATTCTTTCGGCGAACAGTGGCTCACGGTGTAAACCGGCACCGTCGGTTGCCCCTCGTCGGTGCGGCGCGTCATGCGGGCATAGGCATGTTCGTGGCCTTGCAGCACGAGGTCGGCATAGTCGTTGAGTGTCGAGGCGAAGACCCAGCGCTGCATCAGATTGTTGGAGCTCGATTTGGCAGAATAAATGGGGTGGTGCAGCACGGCCACGTTCCACCGTGCCGTACCGGCTTTCAATTGTTCTTGCAACCAATCCTTTTGTTGCAACAAATAAGGCCACTCTCGGTTTGAATCGAGGAGATAGAGTTGCAGATTGCCGTAACGCAAAGTGTAAACTTGGTTTTCCCCCACCATGGATTGAAGAAAGTAGGAAAACACAAGCGAGAATCGCCGTTCGAGCCGGCGAATGGGGTATTTCAAATACTCGTGATTGCCCGTGGCACAGAGGATGGGCAACTGCTGGCCGATGGTGTCGAGGTCGCGGAAGGTTTCTTTCCAGTATTCGTCGGTGGGGCGCTCGGTGAGGTCGCCGCCAAACACGGCAAAGTCCACCTCCGGGTGGGCGCGCCAAGCTTGCATGATCTCTCGGTGCGCAATGCCGCCCAGCGTGTCCTGCACGTCGCCGAAATAGAGGAACGAAAAATCCTCGTTCATCCCCGCATCGCGCGCCACAAAGCTATACCAAGGCGAAACCTTCCCGCCCGTCACCACGCGATAGCGGTAGCACTGCCCGTTGTTGAGGTTGGTGAGTCGCGCCACGTAGTAAGCCGATTTTCCGCTGCGCGAAGCAAACACCTCTCCCGTGGCGGGAATGTCGATGATGGCGGTGTCGTTTTCGTCGCCCAACTCCAAATAGGAGGTTTGCAGCACCGAGTCGCACTGCCAACTCACGTTGCGCGAGAGTGCTCCCTCGTTGCCGAAGGTGAGCAGTACGCGTGAGGGCACGGGCGGGGCGGTGTAGGGCGCTTCGGGCGGATTGCCGAACCACACTTCCCACCGAATGTAGGTGAGCAGCCCGAGTCCCGCGAGGAGCAGGCCGATGCAGCCGAGCGTTATTTTCTTTTTTCGGGTCATGAGAGGGTCGATGTTGTCATTTCACCGCCACTTGGTCGGTGAGCATGCGTTGCATGTAGGATTGGATGATGGCTTTGAGCTGTCGCTCCATGGCCGGCTGTTGAGGCACGCGTCCCTTGAGGTTGTGCACCATGAGCCGGTCTTTTTTGAAGTTGTAAACGCCCGTCGTATTCTCGCCGTCGAAGAGCAAGACGTGGTCGCCCTGTGCAAACACGTACACGCCGTTCAGATAAGCCACTTCATAGTTGAGCGTGGCGGGAAGCCGGGTCAGATCGTTGCCGAAGGCGATGAACGGATGCTGGTAACCCAGATGTCCCAAGACGGTGGGCATAATATCGATCTGCTTGACGATGCCCGGCAAGCGTCCCGGTTTCATGTCGCCCGAGGGGTCGAAGAAGATAATCGGCACGCGGAAACGCCCGAGCGGCGTCTGATATTCCTCATGTGTGGAGAGGCTGGTGTGATCGGCCGTGATGACGAAAAGCGTGTTCTTGTACCAAGGCTGACGGCGTGCCGTCGCAAAGAATTTGCGCAAGGCCATGTCGCTGTATCTCACGCACTTGTGGAGTGCCGTGCCGCCTTCTTCGGGAAACTGCTTTTCGTAGCGTTCCGGCACCTTGTAGGGGGCGTGGGACGAGGCGGTGAAAACGGCCGTCATGAACGGTTGTTTCATTTCGCTCATCTTTTGCGCATAGTACTGCAAGAACGGTTCGTCCCAAATGGCCCATGTGCCGTCGAACTCCTCTTCGCCGCCGAAACGCGGGTCGGCGTCAAACTCTGTGCGGCCGTAGTAGCGCCCGAAGCCCGTGGCGCGTGCAAAGGCCTCGAAGCCCATCGAGCCGTTTTGCGCACCGTGGAAGAAAGCCGTCTCATAGCCCTCCTTGTTCAGCTCGCCGGCCAGCCCGCTCAAGTGGTTGAGCGAAGCGGGGGTGAGGAAAAACGGTTCGACAAACATCGGTATCGACGAAAGCACCGAGGGCATGCCGTCGATGCTCTTGCGCCCGTTGGCAAAGGAGTGCTCGTAGGTGGTGCTCTGTCCGATGAGCGAATCGAGGAAGGGGGTCACGCCCTTGTAGCGTCCGCCTTCGAGCTGTGGGTTGAGCGCCCCGACAAATTCTTGGCCGAAACTTTCGAGAATGATCACCACCACGTTCTTGTGGCGCGGAGTCAGCGCATCGCCCGGGCGGTGGAGGGGCGAATAGAGGGTGTTCAGTTCGTCGGCCGTGTAGTAGGCCGGATCGACAAAGGCCTTCTTGTTCGCCGTTCTGATCATGGAGAAGGGCGTATTCAGCACCAGTGCGGCTTCGGCCGGGCGGTTGACAAACTGATTGGCGTTGCTGAGCGTGATGGGGCGCACGGCCGTGGTGAATCCGCCGCGCATGCCGGCCACACAAAGGGGGACGAACAGTCCCAGCGCGAGGATTTGTGCCACATAGTAGGGAGCGGCGGGACGCGGTGTCTTGGTGAGCGATCGTGGGTGGACATAAGCCGCCCAAAGCAGGGCGATGAGCGCCACGCCGACGAGTAAAACGATGGGGTGGTGCAGCACTTCTTTCCCTACGATGGAGAGGAGGTTGCCCTCATGCCCAAATTCGCCGAAAACTGTCCACGTGGTGCGGCGACCGGTGTATTGGAAATAGACCGCGTCGGCCATATTCAGGGCGACGCCCACGCCGTTGATGAGGACATAGAGCCATTTGCACACCGACTGCCAGCCGGCGCGCTCTTTGTAGGGCACGGGCAGGAGCATGAGCAGAGCATACAGGGCATTGGTGTAGAGAATGGCGGAGGTGTCGAAGAAGAGCGCACCTTTGATCACCAGCGCTGTGTCGAGTTGTGCAAAGCCCGGGGCAAAGGCATCCCAGTTGGTCACGAGAAAGGCCAAGCGACAGAGCGCATAGACGACGTAGACCAACAGGAGGTTGAGGAGGAAGGCCAAGGGCATGGAGAGCGCACCGAAGCGAAGGGTGAGGCGTTTCATTGGCTATGTGCGAAACATACATCGCGCCGAGAGAAAAGGGGAAAACAATGCCTCTACGCGCGCGTACAATATATATAAGGGATAAGAACCGTTGGGAGCGTTGCTAATTTACGCCGTGGGCAAACAGCCCTTCCTCTGTTGAGGAAGTTCGAACGCCCGGTGCGGAGAGCGGGCTTGCGCTCAATCGTCTAAGTATTCGCCGAAGTCTTGGAGTAGCGCTTTCAAGCATTGCGGATCGGCACAAGCTTGCTTGAAAGCCTGCGCAAATTGTAGGAGGGCGGACTCGCTCGTTGAGAACATGCAGAACATGCTGCTTTCTGAGTCAAAATCGACCTCTTCGGTCAGGGTCACTTTCCCTTTTTGCAAGAAGCATTTGGCCAAAGCCTCCCAGTGGTAGCCTCCGTGTTCGAAGTCTTCGTCCAAATCTAACTCATCCGGGTCTACGGAAAAGAGACTTTCGGCCTTTTCATCCATAGATAGGAGCAGACTCCAGCTTTCTTTATGCTGAACCATGAAAAAGGGGGCTATGTTTTCTTCTTTCATATCAATATGGTTTGATTGGGTGTGCGTCAATGCCGGAGATTTTGTGGTGCTGCTGATAGACGACAGTAGAAACTGTACGGATGTGTCGTTGGCCAATAGAGGGGAAAGACCCTCCATCGTCCCCAAGCCGCCGGCTGCTATCGTTTCTTTTGAGATGCTCAAAGGGGCGATTGGAAGCGACAGCTCGAGTTGAAGCGGGGGCGAAGCATCTTTGACTATTGGAGAACTAAATTTCCAACTGTTTCAGTCGGAGGACGAAATCATGCGTCAGGACTATTTTTCGGTCTGCCGGTCTGAAATTCGTATAGGAGGAAAGTAGGCTTTCGTAATGCTCCAATTCGCCCAAACGGGACAGCAGAATCAAAATGGTGGCCAAGGGGAAAGAATAGGACTTGGCCTTTGCCACAATATGGTCGATGACTTCTTTCTTTTCTTGCAAAAGAGCGAAAGCCGGGACTATGAACTCCTTCTGCAATGTTGGGTAGAGTTTTCGGGTAAACGCGGCTAAGTTGTCATGAGCATAAAAGCAGACCACACCATGATTCCTAAATACGGCATACTTCGTCAGATTGGAGGAATACTCAGTGTAAAGGCTCGTGCAAAAGCTCTCCTTCGGCAACAAAGAACGTAAGATTTCATAAATCGTTCCGCTGACGACTTGGACATGGAAGGTGATGGCGAATAGGGCGCCCATCGGAACGTGAGTGCCTGTCAAGCATCTCAGACCTAAGACCTCCTGTTGCCCTCCCGCAAGGGAAAACGAGACGTCATTTCTGCAAGTGTTCACAACAATCTCAGTACTGAGATCTTCTTCAATCAGAGATTTTAGGAGGGAGATAAAAGCGTTTCTCAGTGCTTTGGGGTTGGTTGTCATCGCCGTGCCGTAAAAGGAGGAAAGGGGGACAGAAGCTGCTGATTAGAATGGGCTGTCGTCGGATGCTTGGTAGACGAGGAGGGCACTTGCAGCTAAATTTCTTGTTTCGGCTGATTACGGACACGCACATGATGCTCATTGACGAAGCCGTCGCAGGCTGGTTGTGGGGAGGAGATCCGACGGAACTTCCTGGTTCGTCGGTAGGGATGTCCCTATTGCACAGACTACTCAAGTGCGCTGCGGGGAGCGCCACGATGGTGAGGTAGGTTTCAGAAGCAAAGATAAAGAATGTTTGTAAGATGTCCTGCTTCGCCTCGTCTTTTTCTGACAGAATGTGATAGAAAAGTGGCGTTTTGGCACAAATGGCGGCGTTTTGGCAGAAGAATGGTGAAGCAGAGAGAATAAATGGGAAACGCGCGGGGCAAAAAGCGGGGGAAGAAATTGCCGGTTGAGGCCGAGGAGGAAAAAGTAGGGGACAGTGGATGAAAACTTCCCTATTTTCGGTGGAAACAAGAGGAGTTTTTCAGAAAACTCGCCGAGTTTTTTTGCGCCGATTTGGAAAAAGAACCGGCGGAGGTGGGCAGCGGCTTGAAAATGCTCGAGGTGCAAAAAAAACTCCCCGCATTCTGCTGAATGGGGGAGTGCTTGCAAGTAGAGAACTTGCGTTTATGCGTTAGGGCTTAGGCGTTCGCGTCGGGTGTGCCGAAGGGAGTGGCCGTGCGTCCCACGCCTTCTGTAGCGTCGGGCTGAGGCAGACCGAGATCGATGGTGCCAAATTCCTGTTCGTACTTCACCACGTTGTCTTGGAGGGCGAAGAGCAGACGCTTGGCGCTTTGAGGCGTGAGAACTTGGCGTGCATTGACGCGAGCTTGGGGCAGACCGGGCAGCGCGGCCACGAAGTCGAGTACAAACTCCTGGGGGCTGTGGTTGATGATGGCCAAGTTGCTGTAAGTGCCGTTGGCGATTTCGGGAGTCAGCTCGATTTGGAGCTGCTGACCCTGTTCTTTTTCATTTGCCATGGGAGGGTAGTGTGTTATGATGATGAATAATTTGTGTCAGCTGTGCGACGGACGTCGCCGTGTCGTTTGTTTTACTCAGCAAGAATGATGCCAAAAATGAAACTTGGGTTGGCTTCTTGTGCCGGACATGAGCAAATGTAGTAAAACAAAACGGAACGTGCAAGAATGGCACGTAGAAAACGGGGGAGAAATTTGGTGTTCTCTTGACGAGCGCGTAATTTTGCACGTTATTAGATGTATTGTCGCTCGACGACTGTAATCTCTATCGATAATGACGCATAAACGACTACTGCTTTTCTTCTTTTTGTCGCTCGCTCTCCTTTCCGGGCGAGCCGAGGGCGTGGCGCCTTGGAGTATGCGGCCGGAATTCAAACGCAGCTGGGGGATTACGTTTGGCGGAGGAGCCTATCACACGATGGCCTATACGCCCAACGCAAAGTTGTTCACCGGTGTGTTTGCCTTGGACGTGAAGCGGCAGTTCTCTCCGGCTCTTGCGCTCGGATTGGAAGGGAATATGTTGCTGCCCAATCAGAATTTGCTGCAAAGCCACAGCTCGCGCGGGCTGATCTATTTATATGGAGGGATTAATCTCGTCAATCTTTTTGCCGCCGCCCCGCCCAACCCTCGCCGCGTTGAGTTGGAAGGGCTTGTTTCGATCGGTTGGGGACATAACTTTAAGGAGGAATCTGCCAACCGTGATCTCGGCGCCAGCTATTTGGTGTCGAAATTGGGCGTAAACTTGAATTGGTATCTCAATGCAGAGCGTTCGTGGGCGTTGAATGTGCGCCCGGCGCTATTTTACGACCTGCGTACCGATAAGGAGAACACGCAAATCGAATACAATATACAAAAGGCTTCCATGATGGTCTCCGTTGGTTTTATGTATCGATGGGGAGCCGGGGAGTATTCGCGCAGTCAGGCTTATTTCCCGAGTGTGCCTGTGAGATTTGAGGACGAGAAGTGGGGGGCGAAGGAGGCGGATCGCTCGACTTACGTTTTGCCGCAAGCAGCTGCCGATGGTAAGCAGTCACGTTCGCGCACATTGCCCACGCCCGCCATGGCACTCGATGCCGTGCAACGCTCAGATTTGCAACCGACCACGCGTGCCGTGGCCGAATCGAAGCGCACGGCTATGTCTTATGCGGACAGTGCGCGACGCGCCATGCAGGAAAATCGTGAAGCTGTGACGGCAAACGGACACAGCGCGACAGCCCAAGCGCAAAAGGCTGAGGCGTCAGGAATGGTCGTGGCGACTGTTTCTGAACAAAAGGCAGTGGTCGGGACTGCTCACGATGCTGCAAAGGCCGACTCGAGGGTGGTGTACTACTCGCCGGATGAATACGTGGTAAATCATGAGCCGGTTAAGACGGTGGTGCGTGGTGTGAAGAAAGCGACGCCTGCGGTCGACTCTTCGGGGCTTGTCGTTCGTGCGACTGCTTCGATGAGCGATGCAGAAGTTGCGGCAGCGACGACGCGCCCCGCGCGTCAAAAGAACAATCGCGCAGAGGAACGTGCTGAGGCAGTTCCCGTTGTGCGCCAAACTGCACACCAAGCGGAAACAAGTGCGGCTCATGCTCCGTCTACTCCCGTGGTGACGCAAGAGGATGGGGCAGGAGGCGCAGTGAAGTCTGCAGGTCAGCCCGTAGAAACTGTGAATCAGGCCCGGACAGAGCGCGCTGAAAAAGTGGCTCGGCGCTCGGAACAATCATCGCGTGCAGAGCAGCGTCAAGAACAGAGTGCCGGGCAGCAAGTGCCGGTGAAACCTTCGCAGCGCGATGCGGTAATCGCCACAGCGCTTCCTCCTGTACACGAAGGAGTGGTCATCGAAACGCCCGATCCCGTGGCGCCTGTGCCGGAATTGGACGTGGAAAGTTTGCCTACAATGCCCATTGTTGTCGAAAGCCCGTTGCAGAATGAAGCAGAGCCCTCACAAACTGATGAAGCGGCGAGTGCTCCGCGTCGTGCGTCGACAAAGAAAACGCACACGGAGGAGTTTGATATTTACTTTGCAGCCGGTAGTGCAGCCGTAAGCGGTACCCCGCTTGAAGAAGTGGTGCGCTTGGCCAACTATCTTCGCCGCAATCCTTCGGCGAAAGTCACACTCTCCGGTTATGTCTCCGTGGGAGAAAATAAAGTGCTGGCTCGTCGTCGCGTGGAAGGCGTGCGCGCCTTGCTCGTTGGACGCTATGGCGTAGAGGCTCGGCGTGTCCGCGCCACGGCCAACGGTGTGGCCTATTTCTCTCCCCAGTCGGCCAAAAATCGCGTCGTTGTGGCCTACGCCGGAGACTGAGCTGCGAAAAACTGCGCGGACTTTGTCCAAAAAACAGTTGGCTGCCCGAAAAAAAATGGCTAACTTTGCAGCCAAAATGGCGTGGTGTATACTCACGTCATCTCTCTTTGCAATCAGAAAATACAATATATAAACAATTAAAATCACAACAAATGCCTACTATTCAACAACTTGTGCGCAAGGGTCGTTCGGTGGCAGCTGAGAAGTCCAAGTCTCCCGCTTTGGACAACTGCCCCCAGCGTCGTGGCGTGTGCGTTCGTGTGTACACCACCACACCTAAGAAGCCTAACTCGGCAATGCGTAAGGTAGCCCGTGTGCGCCTGACTAACTCTAAGGAGGTGAACTCCTACATCCCCGGTGAAGGTCACAACCTTCAGGAACACAGCATCGTGCTCGTGCGCGGTGGTCGTGTGAAGGACCTCCCCGGTGTGCGCTATCACATCGTTCGCGGTACGCTCGATACCGCCGGTGTGGCCAACCGCACCCAGCGTCGTTCCAAGTACGGTGCGAAGCGTCCCAAACCCGCCAAGAAATAAGCAATTCACGGCGGTAGGAGGGTAGGAGAAGAGTAATTGCTCGGCAATGAAGGTACTTTTCAGAGAAACGTACACTTCTCCTCCCACCCACATCTTATATATAAGACAAACGTTGGTTTGCATAAGGTTGAGTAAGCACGCCAAAGTGCTGAAGACAGCATGCAGCCTCACACAAAACCAAATTTTATCCAATGCGTAAAGCAAAGCCTAAGAAGCGGTTGATCCTCCCCGATCCCGTTTATGGAGACCAGAAAGTTTCCAAGTTCGTCAACCACCTCATGTACGACGGTAAGAAAAACGTGAGCTACGAGATCTTCTATCACGCTCTCGAACTCGTCGGTGAGAAGATGCAAAACGAAGAGAAGAGCGCACTCGAGATCTGGAAGATCGCGCTGGACAAGATCACTCCGCAGGTTGAGGTGAAGTCTCGCCGTATCGGTGGTGCTACGTTCCAAGTGCCCACTGAAATCCGTCCCGATCGCAAGGAATCGGTTTCCATGAAGAACCTTATCAGCTTCGCTCGTAAGCGCGGTGGTAAGACCATGGCCGACAAACTCGCAGCCGAGATCATGGATGCTTACAACGAACAAGGCGGTGCCTTCAAGCGTAAGGAAGATATGCACCGTATGGCAGAAGCTAACCGTGCCTTCGCACACTTCCGCTTCTAATCCCCTCATAGCATAAGACTAAAATGGCAAAGCAAGATCTCCATTTGACGCGCAACATCGGTATCATGGCGCACATCGATGCCGGTAAGACGACAACCTCCGAGCGTATCCTTTTCTACACCGGTAAAACCCACAAGATCGGTGAGGTGCACGAAGGTGGCGCAACCATGGACTGGATGGAACAGGAGCAGGAACGCGGTATCACGATCACTTCGGCTGCCACGACTGCCTTCTGGAACTTCAATGGTACTAAATATAAGTTCAACCTCATCGATACTCCGGGTCACGTTGACTTCACGGCTGAGGTTGAACGCTCGCTTCGTGTCCTCGACGGTGCAGTAGCTACTTACTGTGCTGTGGGTGGTGTGGAGCCCCAGTCTGAAACCGTGTGGCGTCAGGCTGACAAATACAACGTTCCCCGTATCGGCTACGTAAACAAGATGGACCGTTCGGGCGCCAACTTCTTCGAAGTAGTTCGCCAAATGAAGGACGTCCTCGGAGCTACGCCCTGCGTGATCTCTGTTCCCATCGGTGCAGAAGAAAACTTTAAGGGGATCGTCGATCTCATCAAGATGAAGGCTATCCTTTGGCACGATGAGACAATGGGTGCTGAATACGACGTGGAAGATATCCCCGCTGAACTCGTTGATGAGTGCAACGAATGGCGTCAGAAGATGATCGAACTTGCTGCAGAGCAAGACGAGACGCTGATGGAGAAGTTCTTCGAAGATCCCAACTCGCTCTCTGAAGAAGAAATCGTTGCCGCTATCCGTAAGGGTACGCTCGCATTGGATATCGTTCCCATGACCTGCGGTTCTTCGTTCAAGAACAAGGGTGTGCAAACGCTTCTCGACTATGTCGTGATGTTCCTCCCCTCTCCCCTTGATACGCCCGCGATCGAAGGTACTAACCCCGACACCGGCGAAGTGGAAACGCGTGAGGTTTCGGAAGACGAAAAGACTTCCGCTCTCGCATTTAAGATTGCCACTGACCCCTACGTTGGTCGTCTCACGTTCTTCCGCGTTTACTCCGGTAAGATCGAAGCCGGTTCTTACGTTTACAACGTACGTTCGGGTAAGAAGGAACGCGTTTCGCGTATCTTCCAGATGCACTCCAACAAGCAGAACCCCGTTGAGGTCATCGGTGCCGGTGATATCGGTGCAGGTGTTGGTTTCAAGGACATCCGCACGGGTGATACCCTCGCTGAAGAGGATGCACCCATCGTACTCGAATCGATGGAGTTCCCTGATCCCGTGATTGGTATCGCAGTAGAGCCCAAGACCCAAAAGGACCTCGACAAACTCTCTACGGGTCTGTCGAAGCTCGCCGAAGAAGACCCCACGTTCACTGTCAAGACGGACGAACAGAGCGGTCAGACCATCATCTCCGGTATGGGTGAGTTGCACTTGGATATCATCATCGATCGTCTCAAGCGCGAGTTCAAGGTAGAAATTAACCAAGGTAAGCCTCAGGTTAACTACAAGGAAGCCATCACCAAGACGGTTAACCTCCGCGAAGTCTACAAGAAGCAGTCCGGTGGTCGCGGTAAGTTCGCCGACATCATCGTGAATGTAGGTCCCGTAGACGAAGACTTCAAGGAAGGTGGCCTGCAGTTCGTCAATAAGGTAACCGGAGGTAACATTCCCAAGGAATTCATCCCCTCGGTACAGAAGGGCTTCGAGAATGCCATGAAGAGCGGTGTGCTCGGTGGCTTCCCCCTCGACAGCTTGAAGGTCGAACTCCTCGACGGTTCGTTCCACCCCGTGGACTCTGACCAACTTTCGTTCGAAATCGCCGCTCTCCAGGCTTACAAGAACGCTTGCGCCCAAGCTGGTCCCGTTCTTCTGGAGCCGATGATGAAGCTCGACGTGATCACGCCCGAAGAAAACATGGGTGATGTGATCGGCGACCTCAACAAGCGCCGCGGTCAGGTCGAAGGTATGGAAAACAGCCGTTCCGGCGCTCGTGTGGTGAAGGCTACTGTGCCCCTCTCCGAGATGTTCGGTTACGTAACTGCCCTCCGCACCATCACTTCCGGTCGTGCTACCAGCTCGATGTCTTACGATCACCACGCTCCCGTGTCGAGCAGCATCGCGAAAGCCGTGCTCGAAGAGATCAAGGGTCGCGTTGATCTCGTTAAGTAATCGAAAGCTGACAAACCAAATAGGTAACAAACCATTTTCGCTTAGGCGCGGTGGGATAGCGAACGACTCTTATCCCACCGTTGCCGAGCGATGTTCAAACTAAAAAACAATGAGTCAAAAAATCCGCATCAAACTCAAGAGCTACGATCACACGCTCGTTGAGAAATCTGCAGAAAAGATCGTTTCCAACGTGAAAGCCACCGGCGCCATCGTGAGCGGCCCCATCCCCCTCCCCACGCGTAAGCGCATCTTCACCGTCAACCGTTCGACCTTCGTCAACAAGAAGAGCCGTGAGCAGTTCGAAGTATCGACCTACAAGCGTCTCATCGACATCTACAGCTCGAACCCCAAGACGATCGACGCCCTCATGAAGCTCGAGCTTCCCTGCGGCGTAGAAGTTGAAATCAAGGTGTAGTTTAGCGCGGAAATCTTTCCGCCTATAACCTCAACTTCCCCAATAGCCCCTTGCATCCCACGATGCAAGGGGCATTTTTTTGTGCCACAAGGCTTATTCTCCGAGCCTTTGATCAACTTTGGATAGGAATCCACCTTCTCAATCGGTCGGAGGGGCGAGCAAGGGGCTAACTATTCTTTCGTCGAACTAATTCCCAGACAAATCAATCGGTCTAACACCATACTTGTTTTCGATCATTGGAGCGGCTCCATGATCAAGTAGTAGATTGATCGCAGCAGCACTAACCCTATAGCGGAATGCATAGAACAAGGGAGTGTTCCCAACTTCATCTTGTGCGTTCACACGAGCCCCAAAACTCAATAATTTAGCCAAGAGATTGTAGTTGTCCTCCATCGTTGGGAAGTGAAGCGCTGTAAATCCGCTCAGGTCCGTCGCATTCACATCGACCTCATGCTCGTTTAATAAGTATAGGCAAAGTTCGTCTCCATGTTCTGTGATTAAATTCATTAGAATATTTCGCCCGTCACGATCGCAAGCCTCAATACCGAAATCATCAATCAATGCTTGAAAGAGATCACGATCCATGGTTGCAAGAACACGGAATAGGGCGTCCTCAAACTTCTCAATGTCACGATGCTGATTGTTAAGATCGTGCTTTTTGTTTTTTTCTTTCATCTTTATGTGAGTAATTGGGGTTTCCGAGAGAAAACAAAGACAAGACAGTCATCTTAGCTATCGAAATATGGCTGTTCGTCATAAGTTTTACACAGCAACAAACACTGATTGTAAACTGGATCAAAAGTGGCATTTAGAATTTTTCCGCCAGTTTGATCTTCTCTTCTTCTGCTGTGCTTAGAGTGGATGTTTGATGTTCTCACCAGTCTGATCTAAGAGACAGAAAATGCAATCTATCCAATCGAACTTTGGGTAGGAACTTCTGCTAATAGTTCAAATGAGAGGGAACTTCTCTAAGGAGGCGATCACATGATAGATAAGTTTTTCAACTTTACCTGCAGCAATTCAACAGGCTCAATTAGCTTACACTTCTCTATTAAAAGATTTTCAAGGCTTCCCATCTTAGAAATCGTATCTTTTATGTGAGCAAGCGATGAACAATTCTGAATAAATAGGGTCCTAAGATGCTTGCAGTTGTCTATCCCTTCTATTGAAGTCAACCTGCCATTTATAAGACGTAAAAACTCCAACTTCTCTAAGTCCCTTAAAAAGTATAGGTCCTCTCCATCTACAGCACTTAGCATGAGTTCTCTCAGTGAAATCAAATGCTCCCACCCGGTGATGGTCGTGCTGAATTGAATATTGAGGCTCCTCAGTTTTTCAAAAGGAGATAAATCAAGGCTAATATGACTTCCGGCAACCCAACGCAGTTCCTCAAGATTGCGCAGTGCTCTCACCCCATCTATGTTTGAGCGTTTATCTAATGGCACTAACCAATGAAAAGTCTTTATGAACTCCAGCCCCCTTAGAAAGTCGAAGTTGATGCGTTTTTTTCGACCATCATTGATGTTAGACTTTATGCAAACTTTGTCTATTCCGTTTGCTCGAGCATAAGCCAAACCTTCTTCTATTGAATCATACATTATAACGATTCCTGCAAAGTCGCTTCCTTGGCTTAGATTGACGACATACCCTTTCATGAGTGCTTCGTATTTTGATTTCGTTCTTGATTTCGCTGCTGAGGAGGCTTGCACATCTGCCTCATAGTCGTTGTTCAGCTGATCCGCTAATAGGGTAGCCTTTTCTTGTAATTCTGGCTGAGCATCGCAAGTTGTTTTTCCACCTAAGAATGAAAGTAAGTGCCCATTAGGGGTACCACCACGCCCTGAAATGCACCCGCATCGCTTTTTACTCGACCATTTTCCTATTGTCTTATCCCCCGATACCTAATGTGACTTGCAAGTATTTGTCGTAAGTGTTGTTCTTTAGATTAAGGAGATTAGATCTAAAGACAAATCATGCATTTCTTTGTGCAACTTAGAAGACACAACGAAAATGGAAGGGTAGGAGCAATCTCTTGCAAGCGTGAACTCTACCTCTTGCGAGGTAAATCGATAAGGATAAGTGGGAATCTTTTTTCCGTTGGATAAGGTTCGGAATGGACAGTTTTCCATATCGATAATTGGAAGTTTTCGAAAGATCTTAGCAAGGTGAAATTCCAATAACTCTCCCCTAAGATTTACCTTACAAGGATAGAAGAGAACATCGTCTCCTACAAATTCTTCGATTCTCTTTTTTGCTCGTTTTGAGAAAATCGGAGCAGGCAAAAAACTGTCAAGATAGTCCAACTTTTGGATGGATTCCAATGTCAATCTATGATCAGCAAGCAGCACCGGCGTATGTTGAAGAAGTGTTTGCTTATCATCTATCAAAAAGTCATATAACCCTTCTTGTTTTTGCTGATTCCTGAAGTGGCAGGGGGTAAAATCAATATCACTTTGTTGCTTAAGTCTGTACATTTATATCAGTGCATTTTATTTTCCGGAATCCAACCCTTGTCAGACTTTGGTTGGTAAACTTGCAACTTCCTTTTGCATTCTTCCTCGGTCCCATCTTCCTATTTGGGAAACCTCGTTGAGTTCATCCGTCGCGTCAACCGGCAAGTGCAAAATTAGACTATTCTTTGGTAGAACTCTGCTTTAGGAGGTTCAAACTTTCGTTTTTGTCTCGCGCCACGGTTGATTTTCTTCTGTTTGCTCATCATCTTCTTATCTGATAATTCGTCTGCACTTTCAAAATCGAAGTGCATGCTTGATTGGGTAAAGGCAGGCGCAAGAGAGTAAAATGCCTGAGTGGATGAGCGTCGGCTTTGCGACGGCGCCGGACTGAATCGGAACGGCTGTCGCCATCCGCCGCGAAGTGGGTGGTACGAACAATAAGATAAAGATGAGAAGAGCACGTGTTTAGGTCTTGCGGAAAAGGCTCTTTGAGTGGAGGATCATCTACGCCGTATGATTGCCGCACCACTCCACATGTCGGATGACCGAAAGCTGGTAAGAAAGTTGAGAAAACGGTCTACTTTCTCTTGAAAGTCCACCACTATTTTCGCAGCTCTGCCTGAGGTGTTATATGCAAGTTTGCTTTTTCAAACTCATGTACATTTCGCCATCCTCGCGCGTACACGCACGCGCGCGCATCCAACTATTTTGTGTTTTTACCTTCACCTCTTCACCCATCCTTCGGAACTTATTGTGATACAGTAGATTAGCGGTGAAGGCTTCACCCCCTTTTTTCCTTCACCTTTACCTTCACCGCTTGTGTTGCAACTTTATGCTTTATCCGCTTTTCATACATAGAGCGGCGAGGGCCGGAGCGCGATGGCCGGCAATGGCAGTGTGTGAAGGTAAAGGTGAAGGAAAAAGGGGGTGAAGCCTTCACCTATAAGTGGCTGTATCGCAGATGTTTGTGATCCGTGGTGAAGGGTGAAGGCTTTTTCTGTAAATCGCCTGACGCGCGCACGCGCGAGGAAAATAGGGTGGATCGCCCACAAAAACACCCTCCTGTCCGAAGTCAGGGAGAGGCGAAGGAAATTCACCGCTCTGCATGCGGTCAAAGGACAATCAAGGAGAAGGATACAAAGTAGGTCGGCATGGGCTCGTGAGAGGTCATGAGGAGGGAGAGAAGCGGAAGGGGGCGGAATGAGGCTGCGGTGAGCTAACCTGTGGGAGGCATGGCTTCGAACTCTCTTGGGTAAACGAAAGGGGGAGGCCGGCTTGACATGCGCAATTGGGGTGGCTTTGTGTGCTCAATGCCCGGGCTGCTTGCAGCGGAAACCGCTTAGAGGCGCTTTGCTGGCGTTGTAGGGGCGCAAACAGTGTGAAGGAAGTTATCCGTGCGAAGCTGCGTTTTTGCACGCGTCAGAGGCTGCAAATGAGCATAAACAAAACCGCGCCCTTTTCTCGGAGGAGAGGGACGCGGTTTTTGCTGTGTCGCGCAGCTTTGGTGCGCAGTGAAGAAGATTTCTGTAGACTTCCCCACGCGCTTGTCGCTATTGCGGTTTACTTGCCGGTAGCGGGGGCTTGTTGCGCGGGAGCCTGTTGGCCTTGCGGTGCAGGAGTCTGCTGCCCGTTGGCGGGTGCGGTGGGCACGGTTGTGCTGGGCATGTTGGTGATCACATCGCTCGGGTCTTGAGCAGAAGACTTGGCGAAAAAGCTCGTGGCCACGCTGAACACCACCAAGAGAGCGGCGAGTGTCCAAGTCGCTTTCTCGATAAAGTTCGTCGTTTGGCGAACACCGAGCACAGAGTTGGCACCCGAAACATTAGAAGCAAGCCCACCACCTTTGGATTCCTGAATGAGAACCACGATGGCCAGCAAGACGGCCGTGATAACGGCCAGAATGACTAAAAACGTGTACATGTGGGGTTATGAATTGTATTTACTATTAATTGCAAGTTTGCGAATAAAACGAATCTTGTCTGCAAAGTAAGCACTTTTCTTCGGATTATTCAAGTGTAGGTAGGTGAGAATTTCTGCGGCTCGCTCGTAGCGCCCTTGTTTCAAGCAGATGTTCGCGAGGGTCTCTGTGTAACAACTTTTGGCGTCGAAGCCTTCTTCGGCTGTGTCGGGCGTCAACCATTCGTGGGGTGCGCCTTCGGTTTCGTCTTCTCGTCTCGAAGCGGGCTTGAACCACTTCTTGCCGTGCACTTTCGCCGCCTCGAGGACTTTGAGTGTGGGGTCGTTTTCTATCTTTTCGGCAGGGGTGGGGGCGTGCAGGGCAGGGCAGGGCGTGCCGGTCTGCGCTTCGATTTGAAAGAGGTAGCCCATGTAGTCGGAGGCGGGATCGACGGCTTTTTCCTTCTTCTCCTGTTCCTCGCTGTTGCCAAAGAGGAAGCGGTCGATCATCGTGGCCGTGAGGTCCGTTCCCGTGCGGGTATCGGTCGCTTCGATCGTCGTTTGTTCGTTCGGCTCGTCTTGCTGCTGAAAGTGCACGCCTTCCGTGAGTTCGAAGAGCACCTTGCGGTCGGGGACGAGCACCGCGGCCTTTTCCGCCTCCGAGCGGTAGAGGGGTTCGCCGAGTCGGAAGGCATTCTCCACTAAGAGCAAGCGTGCGGCCTGCATGCACGGAAATTCGTCGACCAGCGCTTGGAGTTCAGCCAGCGTGGTGCGATTCATAAGTTCGGGATTTTCGATGAGTGCAATCAGATCCATGAGCGAGACGAAGGGTCACCAATCGGCGACTGTGGCATTAAAAATTTGGTCGGTGATGTCGCGGATGAGTTCCGTGACGATGCGTTCCTGCACCTGCGAGAGTTGTAGACGGGAGTCGTAAGGGGCAGAGGCCGAGAACTGGCGTTCCCATCGCTGGTTGTTCTTTTTGTTCTCAAATCTAATGTTCACCGCGAGGCGAAGTTGCACTTGCGACGAAAAACCATCGGCGGCAATTCCTTTGTTGAATTGGTCGTAGCCCACGATTTCGCCGCTCAGGTGCATGTCGCCTCCGCGTTTGACGATCGAGAGCCGTGTTTGGTTGGCGTAGATGTCCTGCAGCTTGTTGTTGAACATCGCTTCCATCGGTGCCCATCCGTAGGGAGCGCGGTTGGGCATGCGGTCGATTTGAATCGTTTTGATCAGATCGTAATTCAGATTCGTACCTGTGAAACGGTAGCTGACGCTGCACGCCGTGAGCAAGATGAGCACGCTGCATAAGGCCAGGAGGCGCAGTGCGGTGCGGTGCAGACCTGTTTGGGCTTTTGCGAACCGCTGCACTCCGTGTCGGAGGCGTGAGAAGTGAGAATCCATGTCGTGGGTCAGCATTTAGAGGTCTTCGAGACCGTATTCTTTGATTTTGCGATAGAGGGTTCGCTCGGAGATGCCGATTTGGTCGGCGGCCTGTTTGCGGTGACCGTTGAAGTGGATCAGCGCTTTGCGAATGAGCTCGCGTTCCACATCGTCTTTGGTGAGCAGTTTGTCGTCGGCGTCTTCGTTTCGCTCCGTCTCGACCACTTCTTCGGCTTCCGTCACCAGTTCGTGCGGCACTTCGCGGTGGTAGGGCAGGAGCGTGGGGGGTGGTGCGGTTTGTGTGTGGAGTGTGGCGCAACCGTTGCGCAATTCGGCGACCTCGGCTTTCAGTTTCTCGATTTCGTGGCGCAGCATGTTGATGGCTTGGAACACGATTTCGCGATCCTGCTCGAAATGGGCTTCCTCGCCGGCGATTGGGGTCGGGGGCTTCACCCCGCTCACTGCGGGCAGGGTGTGAGTCTGTGTGGCAGGGATGTAGCGTTCGAGGACTTCCGGGGTGATTTCGCGCTCGTCGGCGGTGACCGACATGCTCTCCGCCACATTCTTGAGCTGGCGCACGTTGCCCGGCCATGGGTAGTGGAGTAGTAGTTGTTTGGCTTCCTCGTCGAGTCTGACGGGCGGCATCTTGTAGCGTTCGCTCATTTCGAGCGCAAACTTGCGGAAGAGCAGATCGATGTCGCTTCCTCGTTCGCGGAGGGGCGGCATGTGAATGGCCACGGCGGCCAGACGATAGTAGAGGTCTTCGCGGAATCGTCCTTCGGCAATGGCGCGCTGCATGTCGACGTTGGTGGCGGCGACGATGCGCACGTTGGTGCGCTTCACCTCGCTCGAACCGACAGGAATAAACTCGCCCGTTTCGAGCACACGCAGCAATCGCACTTGCGTTTGCAACGGCAGTTCGCCCACCTCATCGAGAAAGAGTGTTCCGCCGTCGGCGGCCGAAAAGTAGCCCTCACGACTGTCGACACTGCCGGTGAACGCGCCTTTGACGTGCCCGAAGAGTTCGGAGTCGATGGTGCCCTCGGGGAGTGCGCCGCAGTTGAGGGCAAGATATTTTTTGCCCTTACGCGCGCTCGCGTCATGTATAATGCGTGGAAGCACCTCTTTACCGACGCCGTTTTCGCCTTGAATGAGAATTGAGAGATCGACGCGTGCGACCTTGAGCGATGTTTCGAGCGCACGATTGAGGGCATCGCAGTTGCCCACGATGCCGTAGCGTTGTTTGACGGCCTGTAATTCTTTGGGAGACATAGCGTCGGGAGTGTTTCGAGGTTGGGGTGCTGCTGACTTGGTCGGTGTATATACCCCAGCCTTGCAAAAATACGAATAAATTCGGTACGTTCTTGCCTGCTTACTGCTTTTTCCTTACTTTTGTCTTATAATCGCTGTCTCTGTCAAGAGAGTGTAAAAACGATCATGCCATGAATAACGCTCACCCATCTCGTTCTTGTCGCTTCGCTGCCGCTTTGCGCCGCAGGCTGTTTGCTCTTTTGGGGCTCAGTGGCCTCCTCTTGTCGTTAAGTCTCTGTTTCACAGCCTGCATCGGAGAGGATAAACCGGAAGTTCCGAACAGCGCAGGAGAAAGTGCGGGAGTTGGAAGAAAAACTCCTCAGTTTTCGGTGAAAATGTCCGACAAATCTTCTTTTTCTTCCCAACTTTTGCTGGGGCGTCGGGCGGTCATCGTTTTCTTCTTTAGCAAATGCAGTGATTGCCACCGTTATTTGCCGGTGCTCAATCGCTTTTACGAAAGTGTGCGTGCTGATGCGAAAAGTGAATTTGCCGATGTGCAGTTTCTCTGTATCGGTCGTGCGGACGATCCCACGCGTATTGCGCAGATGTGGGCTATCCAAGGTTTGTCGCTGCCTTACGCTCCCGAAACAGATCGGAAAGTTTTTGACCTTTTCGGTGCTCGTCGCGTTCCAACCACCTATGTGCAGAACGCGCAAGGGGTTTGTGTGGCGATTTATGGCGATGAGGATGCGCCCAATGGTGCAGAATTGCAAAATGCCCTGCGCAAGGCGAAGTGAGTAGACGAAGGATGCTGTGGGGCAGCAGAACGTTTTGATGTGAACTTGTTCAATACCGCTGTCGACCTGTGGTGTAGAGGAAACAAAGTGGAGATAGAGGTCAAATAAAGAAGGCTTCTTTCTGAACTGACCACCCCTTGATTAACGATAAAAATCAATGCCTATGAAACGAAACAAAAAGTGGTGGATTGTTGCCACCGAGATCTTGCTCATTGCAGTGGAGATTTTTTTTCGCATTGCGCTGGGCGTGGAAGTATTACGGCCTTCCGGAACGTCCGGATCGCACGGAGTACAAAACGATTGAGGAGCGAGCAGAAAAGGCATTGGCTTTTGCGCAACGGCACAATCTGAGTGAGCGTTATGCGCTGTTTGTCGACTATGGAGTTCCTTCGGGTACACCTCGCTTGTTCGTTTGGGACTTCCGCCGGAGGGAGATTGTGGCCAGTACCTATGTGATGCACGGCCCCGGAAGAGGAAGTACGGCGAAAAATCCTCGTTTCAGCAATCGCCCCGGTAGCGAATGCTCATCTTTGGGGCGTTTTCTCGTCACGAAAGAACGCGGTCACAAAATAAAACGCAGCTTTCGACTGAAAGGAATGGACACGGACAATCAATCTGCTTTCAAAAGAGGATTGATGATTCACAGTGCTCGCTGGGTCGACGGGTGGTGCTGGAAAGAATATATTCCCCTCAATCGAGTGAGTTGTCAAGGTTGCGTGACGATTTCCACGAGAGGTATGGATTATTTGTGGCCGCTCATCAATAAAGAGCGGAAATCGCTCTTGTTATGGAATTTTAGAAGTAGACACGCTACGAAATAAATGCGGTCGATATGATGAAATTCATTGTGTCAGACGTTTTCTGGGCAGAATTCGGTCGTTTTTTTGCTGCGATTCGTGCGCCGGCGGCGAGCGTTGCGGCGTGGCAAAACTTGAAGGCGTCTGAACTTGCACTTCCATTTGGCAAGAATGACACCGACCGGGAGAAAAAGCTTGAAAATAAGCGTGTTTCTTCTTGTCGGTGTCAGTTTATTTTCTTACCTTTGCCCTCGTAAATGAAGGAGCTGTGTGCCCTTCCGCGGCGTTGTGTCGTGAAAATCAATAGGTTATAACAACTGAATAATAACCATTCGCCCCGCTTGGGTAGAGACTCCGGCGGGCTACGAAATCAAACTCAATAAATTCCAAATGCCAGGATTATTAGGAAAGAAAATCGGAATGACTTCCGTTTTCAGTGCCGACGGCAAGAATGTGCCGTGCACAGTTATCGAATGCGGTCCTTGCGTAGTAACTCAGATCAAAACTGTTGAAACCGACGGTTATGCTGCAGTGCAAGTAGGCTTCCAAGATGTGAAGGAAAAGAATGTTTCCGCACCTCTTTTGGGTCATTTTAAGAAGGCCGGTGTGACGCCCAAGCGTCATCTCGCAGAATTCGTTTATGATCAGGAGCTCAACCTTGGTGATGCAGTGACTGTGGAACTCTTCGGTGAAGAAGACTTCGTTGACGTAGTCGGAACTTCCAAGGGTAAGGGTTTTCAGGGTGTCGTAAAACGTCACGGTTTTGGTGGTGTGGGTCAATCGACTCACGGTCAGGACGATCGTCAACGCAAGCCCGGTTCGATTGGTGCATGTTCTTACCCTGCGAAGGTTTTCAAGGGCATGCGTATGGGTGGCCAGATGGGCGGTAAGCGCGTCACCACTCAGAATCTCAAGGTTCTCAAAGTGATCCCCGAACACAATCTTCTCCTCGTGAAGGGCAGCGTTCCCGGATGCAATGGTTCAATCGTTATCGTAGAAAAGTAAGACATGGAAATTAGTGTATTGAACATCAAGGGTGAAGATACCGGTAAGAAGGTAACCCTTAACGACAGTGTCTTCGGCGTTGAACCCAACGATCATGCCATCTATCTCGATGTGAAGCAGTATCTTGCTGCTCAGCGTCAGGGCACGGCTAAGTCGAAAGAACGTAGCGAAATGTCCGGTTCGACTCGCAAGCTCGGTCGTCAGAAAGGCGGCGGCGGCGCTCGTCGCGGTGACATCAACTCGCCCCTGCTCGTTGGTGGTGCTCGCGTGTTTGGTCCCAAGCCCCGCGACTATCGCTTCAAACTCAATAAGAAGGTGAAGCAGTTGGCTCGTCGTTCGGCACTGAGCTACAAGGTTCAGGAAAATGCCCTCGTGGTAGTTGAAGATTTCAGCTTCGACACGCCTAAGACGAAGAGCTTTATCGACGTGCTCAACAACCTCAAGGTTTCGGACAAGAAGACGCTCGTAGTAGCTGCCGGCAGCGATAAGAATCTTTATCTCTCTGCTCGCAACCTTCCGAAAGTGAAGGTGGCTCTCGCTTCTGACCTCAACACCTACGGCGTGCTTGATGCTGCTGTTTTGGTAGTGACGGAAAGCGCCGTGGCTAAGATCGAAGAGGTTCTTGCCAAGTAATCACCCTCTCAACAGACAACGAAGTAATGGCATTCATTATCAAACCCATCGTCACGGAAAAGCTCAACCAGCTTTCGGAGAAGCAGAACAAGTTCGGCTTCGTTGTAAAGCCCGAGGCTAACAAACTTCAGATCAAGGCTGAAGTTGAAGCCCGCTATGGTGTGACGGTTACCGATGTGAACACAATGATTTACGCCGGTAAGAGCAAATCTCGCTATACGCGCGCCGGTCTCCTCCGCGGACGCACCAACGCGTTTAAGAAGGCCATCGTCACCGTTAAGGACGGCGAGACCATCGATTTCTATAGCAATATCTAATCAAGACAATGGCAGTACGTAAATTTAAGCCCACAACTCCGGGGCAAAGACACAAGGCTATCGGTACTTTCGAAGAAATTACTGCATCAGTACCGGAAAAATCTCTCGTCTGCGGTAAGCGTGCCAGCGGTGGTCGCAACAACGTCGGTAAGATGACGATGCGTTATCTCGGCGGTGGCCACAAGCGCAAGTTCCGTTTCATCGATTTCAAGCGAGAGAAGGATGGAGTTCCCGCAGTGGTGAAGACCATCGAGTACGATCCTAACCGTTCGGCTCGCATCGCTCTTCTTTACTACGCTGACGGTGAAAAGCGTTACATCATCGCTCCCAATGGATTGAAAGTGGGTGACCAGCTCCTCTCCGGCGCTGACGCTGCTCCCGAAGTGGGCAACGCTCTCCCCCTGCAAAACATCCCCGTGGGTACCGTTATCCACAACATCGAGCTTCGCCCCGGTCAAGGCGCCCTCTTGGTTCGTTCGGCCGGTAACTTCGCTCAGCTCACTTCTCGTGAAGGTAAGTATTGCGTGATCAAGCTTCCTTCCGGAGAAACTCGTCAGATTCTCAGTGCTTGCAAGGCTACCATCGGTAGTGTCGGCAACTCTGACCACGCTCTCGAATCGTCTGGTAAGGCAGGTCGCAGCCGCTGGCTCGGTCGTCGTCCTCACAACCGTGGTGTTGTGATGAACCCTGTCGATCACCCGATGGGTGGTGGTGAAGGCCGTCAAAGCGGTGGACACCCCCGTTCGCGTACCGGTCTCTATGCTAAGGGTCTCAAGACACGTGCACCCAAGAAGCAGAGCAACAAGTACATTATCGAAAGACGTAAGAAATAACAGCACTAAAAGAATCGCAATATGAGTCGTTCTCTTAAGAAAGGTCCGTACATCGCAGTTTCTCTCGAGAAGAAGATTCTCGCCATGAACGAAAGTGGCAAGAAGAATGTGGTGAAGACATGGGCGCGCGCTTCGATGATCTCCCCCGATTTCGTGGGACACACGGTCGCAGTGCACAACGGTAACAAGTTCATCCCTGTTTACGTGACGGAAAACATGGTCGGCCACAAGCTCGGTGAGTTCGCGCTGACGCGTAAGTTTGGCGGTCACGGCGGTAACAAGAAGAAGTAATCCACTTCGGGTGAACGCCACAACAACAATCCAACAATAAAATCTCAATCTCTAAATAATGGGAGCAAGAAAAAGACTTGCCGCCGAATCTCGCAAGGCGGCTCTCAAAACCCAGTATTTTGCCAAATTGAACGATTGCCCCTCCTCTCCCCGCAAAATGCGCTATGTCGTTGACATGGTTCGCGGTATGGAGGTGAATCGCGCCCTCGGCACGCTTCGTTTCAGCAAGAAGGCTGCTTCGAATGCCGTTGAGCTGCTGCTTCGTTCGGCAATCGCCAACTGGGAAGAAAAGAACAATCGCAAGGCCGAAGAAGGCGAACTCTTCGTGACGAAGATCTTCGTTGACGGCGGTGCAACGCTCAAGCGCATGCGCCCCGCCCCTCAGGGTCGCGGCTACCGCATTCGCAAGCGTTCTAACCACGTGACGATCTTCGTGGGTACAAAAGAAGAAACCAACGACTAATTAGAAACAACAGCAATGGGTCAAAAAATTAATCCTATCGCCAACCGACTTGGCATTATCCGCGGTTGGGACTCCAACTGGTTCGGTGGTTCTAACTTCGGCGACAATATCCTCGAAGATAGCAAGATTCGCGAATATCTCGATGCACGTTTCAAGAGCTACGTCGAAAAGCCCGGTCGCGCTTCTGCCAGCAAAAAGGAATACACTAGCGTATACGAATATATCTCTCGCATCGTAATCGAGCGTACGCCCAAGCTCGTTACGATCACGATCTGCACCAGCCGTCCCGGTATGATCATCGGTCAGGGTGGTAAGGATGTTGAGCAGCTCAAGCTCCAGCTTCAGAAAATCACCAGCAAGGATGTTCAGATCAACATCTTCGAAGTGAAGAAGCCCGATCTCGACGCTAACATCGTAGCCAAGAGCATCGCACGCCAGATCGAAGGTAAGATGGCTTACCGCCGTTCGATCAAGAAGGCCATCGAAAACACGATGCGCAGCGGTGCCGAAGGTATCAAGGTGCAAATCAGCGGCCGTTTGAACGGTGCCGAAATCGCACGCAGCGAAATGTACAAGGAAGGCCGTACGCCCCTTCACACTTTCCGCGCTGATATCGACTACTGCCAGACGGAAGCCCTCACGAAAGTGGGTATCCTCGGTATCAAGGTGTGGATCTGCCGTGGCGAAGTTTACGGTAAGAAGGATCTCGCTCCTAACTTCACCGCCGAGAAGGAAAATGGTCGCCGCGAAGGCGGTCGTCGCGAAGGACGCGGCAACTTCCGCAACAAGAGAAATTCAAATCGCTAATCTGATTCTGTTAGAGCCATATGTTACAGCCTAAAAGAACAAAGTTCCGCCGCCCTCAAAAGGGCCGCAGCAAGGGCAATGCCCAACGCGGCAATCAGCTCGCTTTTGGTAGCTTCGGCATCAAGAGCCTCGGCACACACTGGATCACGGGTCGCCAAATCGAAGCCGCTCGTATCGCCATGACGCGCTACATGCAGCGTGAAGGCCAGAGCTGGATTCGCATCTTCCCGGATAAACCCATCACGAAGAAACCTGCCGACGTCCGCATGGGTAAGGGTAAGGGTGACCCCGTGGGTTACGTCTTCCCCATCACTCCCGGTCGCATCATTTTCGAAATCGAAGGCGTACCCTTCGAAGTCGCTAAGGAAGCTCTTCGCCTGGCCGCGCAGAAACTCCCCGTGACCACGAAGTTCATTGTTAGACACGACTACGACAAAAAAGCTTGATTATGAAGATTGCAGAAATTCGCGAACTCAAGAGCAAAGGCGAACTCGCAGAACGCCTTGCTGCTGAGGTGAATGCCTATGAAACCATGGTACTCAACCACAGCATTTCTCCTCTGGAAAATTCTGCACAGATCAAGACCTTGCGTCGCACCATCGCTCAGATGAAGACTGTGCTGAACGAAAAATAAAAACGGAACGGACGGAAACGACACCGACGACTGCACCGATGACGGCAGTGGTAGAAACGTGTTGATGATGCATCGCTCGGAAGGTCGACGGAGTTTCGTTTCATCCCTCCACCCATCATAAGAATCCAGAATGGAAAGAAATTTAAGAAAGACCCGTCAGGGGGTTGTCGTAAGCAATAAGATGGACAAAACCATCGTCGTTGCTGCCAAGTTCAAGGAGAAGCACCCCATTTATGGCAAGTTCATCTCCAAAACGAAGAAGTACCACGCTCACGACGAGAAGAACGACTGCAACGTCGGCGACACCGTGCTCATCATGGAAACTCGTCCCCTGAGCAAGACGAAGCGTTGGAGAGTTGTAGAAATCGTAGAAAGAGCTAAGTAAACATGATCCAAACAGAATCTCGATTGACCGTCTGCGATAACAGTGGTGCTCGTGAAGCCCTCTGCATTCGCGTACTCGGCGGTACGAAGCGTCGCTACGCTTCTGTTGGTGACGTGATCGTTGTATCTGTCAAGAGCGTGATCCCGTCCAGCGACATTAAAAAGGGTGCCGTATCCAAGGCGCTGATTGTTCGCACGAAGAAGGAAATCCGTCGCGCTGACGGCTCTTACATCCGCTTTGACGACAACGCTTGCGTACTGCTCAACAACGCGGGCGAGCTCCGCGGAAGTCGTATCTTCGGCCCCGTCGCACGTGAACTGCGTGCAGTGAACATGAAGGTGGTTTCTTTGGCCCCCGAAGTTCTCTAACCCAACACAAGTAAGACGATATCTCACATGAGTAAGTTACATATTAAGAAGGGCGACACCGTTTGCGTTCTTGCCGGTAAGGACAAGAAGAAGACGGGTAAGGTGGTTCGCGTGCTTGTGGACAAGCAACGTGCCATTGTTGAAGGTCTCAACATGGTTCAAAAGAGCCAGAAGCCCAACGCCAAGAATCCTCAGGGCGGTTTCGTGCGCACGGAAGCCCCTATTCACATTTCCAACCTGAATGTGGTTGACCCCAAGACCGGCAAGCCTACGCGCATCGGTCGTCAGCTGAACGCTGAGGGCAAGCTCGTCCGCATCGCCAAAAAATCCGGAGAGGAAATCAAATGAATACAGCACAACTCAAGAAAGAATATAAGGAGCGCATCGCTCCGGCGTTGATGAAGCAATTCAACTACTCTTCGCCCATGCAGATCCCCGTGCTCAAGAAGATTGTTATCAATCAGGGTCTGGGTTCGGCTACGCAAGATAAGAAGATCATCGACGTTGCTATCAACGAGCTCTCGGCTATCACCGGCCAGAAAGCTGTTGCCACGGTTTCGAAGAAGGACGTTGCCAACTTCAAACTCCGTAAGAAGATGCCCATCGGTGTGATGGTAACGCTTCGCCGCGAACAGATGTACGAATTCCTCGAGAAGCTCGTTCGTGTTGCTCTTCCCCGTATCCGCGACTTCAAGGGTATCGAGAGCAAGTTCGATGGTCGCGGTAACTACACGCTCGGTATTCAGGAACAGATCATCTTCCCTGAAATCAACATCGACGCTATCGACCGCCTGCTCGGTATGAATATCACGTTCGTTACCTCTGCTCCCACGGACGAAGAAGGTTACGCTCTCCTCAAGGAGTTCGGCCTCCCCTTCAAGAACGCTAAAAACAACTAATCAGCGATATGGCAAAAGAATCAATGAAAGCGCGTGAGGTAAAGCGCGCCAAGCTGGTAGCCAAGTATGCCGCTAAGCGTGCTGCCCTCAAGGAAATCGTGAACCACAGCGATGATCCCCAGGCAGCTTTCGAAGCAGCACAAAAGCTTCAGTCCATCCCCCGCAACGCCAATCCCATTCGTCTGCACAACCGCTGCAAGATCACGGGACGTCCCAAGGGCTACATCCGCCTCTTCGGTCTCTCGCGTATCCAATTCCGTGAGATGGCTTCGGCAGGTCTCATCCCTGGTGTGCGCAAGGCCTCTTGGTAATCGACCGATCCTTGTCGAATCACAAGCATCACTTTTAACACTGTCGGGAATTTCCCGATAAATTAAATCCACAATAATGACTGATCCCATAGCAGACTTTCTGACCCGCCTTCGCAACGCGATCCAAGCTAAGCATCGTGTTGTAGAAGTTCCGGCGTCGAACCTGAAGAAGGAAATCACGAAGATCCTCTTCGACAAGGGCTATATCCTCAACTTCAAGTTTGAGGACAATGGTCCCCAAGGCACTATCAAAATCGCCTTGAAGTACAATCCCGCCACGAAAGTGAGCGCAATCAAGAGCCTCAAGCGAGTTTCTACTCCCGGTATGCGCAAGTACACCGGTTACCGTGAAATGCCTCGCGTGATCAATGGACTGGGTATCGCTATCATCTCCACGTCCAAAGGTGTAATGACCGACAAAGAAGCATCCGCCCTCAAGATCGGCGGTGAAGTTCTTTGCTATGTATACTAAAATATAGGAGGAACAAAATGTCTAGAATTGGTAAATTGCCGATTAACATTCCCGCCGGCGTACAAGTGACGTTGCAGGATAATGTAGTGACCGTAAAGGGTCCGAAGGGTGAGCTCTCTCAGGCTGTTGATCCCTCTATCAAAGTCACAATCGAAGATGGCCACATCACTTTCGCTATCGATGAGAACAGCGAAGTAGAGACGAAGCAAAAGCAAGCTTTCCATGGTCTGTATCGTGCTTTGGTTAACAACATGGTTGTTGGTGTAACCGAGCAGTACAAAGCCGAAATGGAACTCGTCGGTGTGGGTTATCGTGTTGAGAACAAGGGCAACCTCGTTACTTTCACGCTGGGTTTCACTCACCCCATCGTTATCGAACTCCCCAAGGAGATCTCCGTTGAGACGAAGATGGAACGTAACCAGAACCCCTATATCAGCCTGACGTCCTGCGACAAGCAGCTCCTCGGTCTGGTATGTGCCAAAATCCGTTCTTTCCGCAAGCCTGAACCTTACAAGGGTAAGGGTATCCTCTACGTCGGTGAGCAGATCCGTCGTAAGTCCGGTAAGTCGGCAGGTGCTAAGTAACCTCTAATCACGATTTAGATTATGACAAAACAAAAAGAAGCAAGACGCGTAAAGATCAAGTATCGCGTTCGCAATAAGATCTCCGGCACGGCTGCTCGTCCCCGCATGAGCGTGTTCCGCAGCAACAAGCAGATCTACGTTCAGGTCATCGACGACGAAGCTGGAAAGACCCTCGTCGCAGCCTCTTCGCTCGGTCAAGAAGCATGCCCCAAGAAGGAACAAGCCTTCAAGGTAGGTGAAGCAGTGGCCAAGAAGGCACTCGAGGCCGGAATCAGTGAAGTAGTTTTTGATCGTAACGGCTATCTCTACCACGGTCGCGTGAAAGAAGTTGCCGAAGGCGCTCGCAAAGGTGGACTCAAATTCTAAAGATTATGGCAATCAGAGTAAACGCAAACAATGAAGAATTGAAAGATAGACTCGTTGCTATCAATCGTGTTACGAAAGTCACCAAGGGCGGACGCACTTTCACCTTCGCTGCCATCGTAGTGGTAGGTGACGGTAAGGGCGTTATCGGTTACGGTCTCGGCAAAGCCGGTGAAGTCACCGCAGCTATCGCCAAGGGCGTAGAAGCAGCCAAGAAGAACCTCGTGAAGGTGCCCATCATCAAGGGAACCGTTCCCCACGAGCAGGCTGCCCGTTTCGGCGGTGCCGAAGTGCTCATCCTTCCCGCCTCTGAAGGTACGGGAGTGGTAGCCGGCGGTGCAATGCGCCCCGTGTTTGAAAGCGTAGGTATCACCAACGTGCTTTCGAAGTCTAAGGGTTCTTCTAACCCTCACAACCTCGTGAAGGCAACGATCCTCGCCCTCAGCGAAATGCGTGATGCCCGCACCGTAGCTCAGCATCGCGGAGTATCCATCGATAAAGTATTCAGAGGATAAGCATTATGGCAACAATTAAGGTACAGCAAACTCGCAGCCGCATCGGCGCCCCCGTTGACCAGAAGCGCACACTCGATGCTCTCGGTCTCACTAAGCTTTATCAAGTTGTAGAACTCGAGGACAACGCTTGCACTCGCGGCATGGTTCGCAAAGTTCACCACCTGGTAACTGTAGTAGAATAAATAACACGTACGACATCATGAAATTGCATACACTCAAACCGGCCAACGGATCCACCCAGACTCGTAAGCGTATCGGTCGTGGTCCCGGTTCGGGCCTCGGCGGCACGTCTACCCGCGGTCACAAGGGTGCTAAGTCTCGCTCCGGTTACAGCAAGAAGATCGGTTTCGAAGGTGGTCAGATGCCTCTCCAACGCCGTCTTCCGAAGTTTGGTTTCAAGAACATCAACCGCGTAGAGTACAAGCCCATCAACCTCAGCACGCTCCAGGCCTTGGCCGAAGCAAAGCAGCTTGAGAAGATCGGTGTCGAAGAACTCGTTGCCGCAGGTTTCATCAACCGCAAGACTCTTGTTAAGATTCTGGCCAATGGTGAATTGAAAGCCAAGCTCACCGTGGAGGCTCACGCCTTCTCGAAGACGGCCGTAGCAGCCATTGAGGCTGCAGGTGGTACCGCCACCCAACTCTAAACCATGTAATTCTAAGAGTCGAATGAAAAAAATAGTCGAAACTCTCAAGAACATATGGCGTATTGAGGATTTGCGCACGCGAATCCTCATCACCATACTGTTCGTGGCCATTTACCGTTTCGGATCCACTGTGGTACTTCCCGGTATCGATTCGACGGCATTGACCAATTTGCAAAAACAGACCGAGGGTGGCCTGATGTCGCTCCTCGACATGTTCTCAGGTGGTGCATTCTCTCAAGCATCAATCTTTGCTTTGGGTATTATGCCCTACATCACAGCTTCGATTGTTATTCAGCTCTTGGCAGTTGCAGTTCCCTATTTCCAAAAGTTGCAGCGTGAAGGTGAAAGCGGAACGCGCAAGATCAATCAGTACACTCGCTACTTGACCCTTGCGATCCTCACTTTCCAAGCCCCGACCTATCTCATGAACCTCAGGCAGCAGACCCTTGGTACGAATGCTTTCTTAGTAGGTGATGGATTCTGGTTTATGGCTACCTCCACCTTGATTCTCGCCGCCGGTTCGATGTTCGTACTATGGCTCGGTGAACGTATCACCGACCGCGGAGTCGGCAACGGTGTTTCCGTCATCATTATGATCGGTATCATCGCCCGTCTACCGGCAGCCTTCTTTGAAGAGCTCACCTCAGCGCTCTCCAGTGCAGAAGGCGGTGGACTAATCAAGTTCTTCATCGAGATCATCGCCCTGGTTGGTGTCATGGCACTCGCCATACTTTTGGTAAAGGCGGTACGCAAGGTACCCGTACAGTACGCTAAACGAATTGAAGGACGAAAGAACCAGGTGGGCGGTGCCCGTCAGTACATTCCCCTCAAGCTCTTCGCGGCCAATGTGATGCCGATCATCTTTGCTCAGGCCATCATGTTCCTCCCGTTGATGCTGATTAATGTTACCAAGACAGAAAGCCCCCTCCTTCGGCAGTTCCTCAATCCCAACAGTGTTCTCTACAATGTCGTGTTCGTCTTCCTCATTGTAGCATTCACTTACTTCTACACGGCCATCACGATGAACCCCGTTCAGATGGCTGAAGACATGAAGCGCAACAACGGTTTCATTCCCGGTGTTAAGCCCGGCAAGGAAACAGCTGACTATATCGACAGCGTGATGTCACACCTCACGCTCCCCGGTTCGCTCTTCATTGCGGCAATCGCCATTCTCCCCACCTTCGCTCAGATGGAGCCCTTCAAGGTGCATCAGGCCTTTGCCCACTTCTTCGGTGGAACATCGTTGCTCATCCTTGTAGGTGTGGTGCTCGACACCATCCAACAGATCGACAGCTTAATGTCGGTGCGCAACTATGATCGAATGCTCAACGCGGGACACACACGTCACCGTTCAAACGACTAAGGTTAATAGAACTCCACTCGGATGATCTATCTGAAGACAGAAGAAGAAATCGACTTGTTGCGCGCTGCCAATCGATTGGTCAGCGCAACATTGACCGAAATCGCTAAAATTGTGAAGCCAGGTGTGTCCGTCAAAGCACTGGACACCTTGGCCGAGCAATACATTCGCGATCATGGTGCAGTCCCCACCTTCAAAGGTTTCCCCGCCGACATTCCCGGTGCCGACCCCTTCCCAGGTAGCATCTGCGCCTCGATCAACGAATGTGTGGTTCACGGTCTACCCGATGAACGCGTTCTCCGCGACGGCGATATTATCTCCGTCGACTGTGGAACCTACCTCAACGGGTTTTGCGGCGACTCCGCCTACACATTTTGTGTCGGTGAGGTGAGCGACGAAGTCAAGCAATTGCTTCGTGTCACCAAAGAGAGCCTCTACCTCGGCATCGAGGCCGCCCTTCCCGGGCGTCGCATTGGCGACATCGGCGCAGCCGTACAAGACCATTGCGAGCGACAAGGCTACGGTGTGGTTCGTGAGTTCACCGGTCACGGCATCGGTCGCGAAATGCACGAAGAACCTTCGGTACCCAATTACGGTCGCCGCGGTTCGGGAAAGCAAATCAAGAACGGTCTTTGCATCGCGATCGAACCGATGATCACCCTCGGCAATCCTGCCATCGGACTTTTGCCCGATCGTTGGGGCATCATCACGCTCGACCGCCGTCCCGCCGCTCATTTCGAGCACACCATCGCCATTCATCACGGCAAACCCGAAATTCTTTCGACGTTCGAAGATATTGAACGCGTGGAAGGACATCTCTATTAAGATCATGGCAAAACAAACTGCAATTGAACAGGACGGAACGATCGTCGAAGCGCTCAGCAACGCGATGTTCCGTGTAGAGTTAGAGAACGGTCATCCCATCACCGCCCACATTTCCGGTAAGATGCGCATGCACTACATCAAAATCTTGCCCGGCGACAAAGTGAAGGTGGAGATGAGTCCCTACGATCTGTCGAAAGGCAGAATCGTGTTCCGATACAAATAATACACACCCCAGATATGAAGACAAGAGCATCCTTGAAGAAGCGCACTCCCGACAGCAAGATCGTACGTCGTAAGGGTCGCCTCTATCTGATCAACAAGAAGAACCCTAAGTTCAAGACTCGTCAGGGTTAATCCAAAGCAAAACATCAAATAAGTATATGGCAATAAGAATTGTTGGTGTCGATTTACCTCAAAACAAGCGAGGTGAAATCGCCTTGACCTATATTTTCGGTATCGGTCGCAGCAGCTCGGCAAAGATTCTCGACAAAGCCGGCATTGACAGAGACATCAAAGTAAAGGATTGGACGGACGATCAAGCCGCCAAAATCCGTGAAATCATCGGTGCAGAATTCAAGGTCGAAGGTGACCTCCGTTCTGAGGTACAGCTGAACATCAAGCGCCTCATGGACATCGGCTGCTACCGTGGCATCCGTCACCGTATTGGTCTTCCTCTTCGTGGTCAGAGCACCAAGAACAACGCTCGCACTCGCAAGGGTCGCAAGAAGACCGTTGCAAACAAGAAGAAGGCAACTAAATAATAAGTGACTATGGCAAAGAAAAATGTCTCTGCAAAAAAGCGTAACGTAAAGGTTGACGCACAAGGCCAGCTGCACGTTCACAGCTCCTTCAACAACATCATCGTATCGCTCGCCAACAGCGAAGGTCAGGTTATCTCCTGGTCGAGCGCCGGTAAGATGGGTTTCCGCGGTTCTAAGAAGAACACGCCCTACGCTGCTCAAACTGCAGCCCAAGATTGCGCCAAAGTGGCTTACGACCTCGGTCTCCGCAAGGTGAAAGCCTACGTCAAGGGTCCCGGTAACGGTCGTGAAAGCGCCATCCGCGCCTGCCACGGTGCCGGCATCGAAGTAACTGAGATCATCGACGTTACTCCGCTTCCCCACAACGGTTGCCGTCCTCCCAAGCGCCGTCGCGTATAAACCCACTGAAGGCGTCGTCCCAAGCACACCGCATCGCCCTCGGGCACGGCGGTGCCGCTTGAGCAGGCGTCGAATCACGAATCAACCATTCAAGCAAAACAAATATGGCAAGATATACAGGTCCTAAGGTACGCCTTTCTCGTAAGTTCGGCGAAGACATCTTCGGCAACACGACCAAGCGCATGCAAGGACGCAACCAGAACGTACGTCGTCGTAAGACCTCTGAATACGGCATCATGCTCGCTGAGAAGCAGAAGGCTAAGTACACCTACGGTGTGCTCGAGAAGCAGTTCCGCAATCTCTTCGACAAGGCAGCCAAGGCCAGCGGTATTACCGGTGAGATCCTCCTCCAGAGCCTCGAATGCCGTCTTGACAACGTCGTTTACCGCCTCGGCATTGCCCCCACTCGCGCCGCAGCCCGTCAGCTTGTGAACCACAAGCACATCACGGTCGACGGTCGTGTAGTGAACATTGCCTCGTTCAGCGTAAAGCCCGGCCAAATCGTCGCCGTTCGTGAGAAGTCTAAGTCTCTCGAAGTCATCGCCGATGCACTCGCCGGTTTCAATCACTCCAAGTATCCCTGGATCGAATGGGACGAAAGCACCAAGTCCGGTAAGCTCCTCCACAAGCCCGAACGTGCTGACATTCCTGAGAACATCAAGGAACAGTTGATTGTCGAGCTCTACTCTAAGAACTAATTCATAACACGATTTTTCATGGCGATATTAGCATTCCAAAAACCCGACAAAGTGGTAATGCTCGAGAACGACGCCAAGAACGGAAAATTCGAATTCCGTCCCTTGGAACCCGGTTTCGGCACCACCGTCGGCAATGCTCTACGTCGCATCCTCCTCTCCTCGCTCGAAGGTTTCGCCATCTGCGCCATCAAGATTGACGGCGTCGAACACGAATTTGCCTCTGTGCCCGGCGTGAAGGAAGACGTAACCAACATCATTCTCAAGTTGAAGCAAGTTCGCTTCAAACAATTAGTAGAAGAATTCGAGACTGAGAAAGCAAGTATCACCATTTCGAACTCCACGGAGTTCAAAGCAGGTGACATTGGCAAACAGTTGTCCGGTTTTGAGGTCCTCAATCCCGAACTCACTATTTGTCACTTGGATTCCAAAGCCACGATGACGATCGAAGTTACGATCAACAAGGGTCGCGGATATGTTCCCGCTGATGAAAATCGCGAGTTCTGCACCGACGTCAACGTAATTCCCATCGATTCTATTTACACCCCCATCCGTAACGTAAAGTACGCCGTAGAACCCTTCCGCGTGGAGCAGAAGACTGACTACGACAAACTCGTGCTTGACGTTTCAACGGACGGTTCCATTCACCCGAAGGATGCACTGAAGGAAGCTGCGAAGATCCTCATCTATCACTTCATGCTCTTCTCCGACGAGAAGATCACCGTCGACGACGCTCCCGACGCCGACAACGAAGAGTTCGACGAGGAAGTACTTCACATGCGTCAGTTGCTCAAGACCAAACTCCTCGACATGAACCTCTCGGTTCGCGCGCTCAACTGCTTGAAGGCCGCAGATGTCGAAACCTTGGGCGACCTCGTTCAGTACAACAAGAACGATCTCTTGAAGTTCCGCAACTTCGGTCGGAAATCGCTCACGGAGCTTGATGATTTGCTCGAGAGTCTGAATCTGTCGTTTGGAACCGACATCAGCAAATACAAATTGGACAAGGACTGATCCCGCAACCTGAGTTGTGATCGATCAATCAACTATCCCATTAAAACAAAAGTACACAAATGAGACACAATAAGAAATTCAACCATCTCAGTCGTACTGCTTCTCACCGTGCGTCCATGCTCGCTAACATGGCCGTATCGCTGATCAAGCACAAAAGAATCACTACGACTGTCGCAAAGGCAAAGGCGCTGAAGAAGTACGTCGAGCCCCTTATCACGAAGTCTAAGCAGGACACCACCAACAGCCGTCGTGTGGTATTCTCTTACCTCAAAGATAAGCACGCTGTGACCGAACTCTTCAAGGAAGTCAGCGTAAAGGTCGCAGATCGTCCCGGTGGCTACACCCGCATCATCAAGACCGGTTTCCGTGCCTGCGATGCCGCCCCGATGTGCTTCATCGAGTTGGTTGATTACAACGAGCACATGGCCAAGACCGAAAAGAAGGCCAAGCGCACTCGTCGTTCCAAGAAGGCCGCTGCCACCAACGAGGCAGAAGCCGAAGCCCCCGTTGCAGAAACGGCGGAAACTGCTGCAGCTGCAGAATAATTCAGCCACATACTTATTTCCCGTCCCCGCTCCCGCCAGGAGCGGGGATTTTTTTATGCAAGAGCGAGTCTATTGTCTGGCGTAAGAATGTGGTAATGTCCGAAAAAGTGTATTGTTCGATACGTCCCCAAACGTGTGTAAGCTCCAAAGTTCTTATATTTGTGGTGACTTAAAGAATCAAACAAAGAACAATGAAGCTTACAGTGGAACAAAGATCGGACATTACCTTTTGTTTCAGTGCTATAGCTCCCATCAAGACTTCATTGGTTGCAGCCACTTATCTGCCAATAATTCCGTAAGGTACGTACCGAGTTCTTGCTCTTCGGGTACATTCAGCTTTTTACGAACGTGGGTGCGTACCACATCGATGTTTTTTCCCGATTTATTGAGTAGTCGGCTGATTTCGCTGCGTTTCTTGCCCTGCAGAATGAGATTGCACACAAGCACTTCCGATTTGCTGAGCACCGGAAAAAGCTCTGCGAGATTGCAGTCGTCCGTCAGGTGGTTGCGCAAGTGCAGCCGCACGGCATTGATGATGTTGCGCTGCGAGGAAGGTTTGAGCATCGTAAAGAGGTGGTCTGTGTCTTCGGAAGTGGGACTACTGTTGCTGCTCATTCGCAAATAGGCTTCAATCTCTTGCTCGTTGAGTCTAACGGCGTGCATCAAGGCCGCCTCACGGTGGTGGAGATCGGTGTTTTCTGCCTGTACGAACCTCACATTTCTGTAGAGCAATTCACCGAGCACGCAGAGAAAAAACTGCGCGCCGAAAAAGAATTTAAAGAGCTGCCATAAGCCCGGTTCTTTCAGGTGCGCCACAATGCATCCATAGGCAGTCAAGCTGATCAAAGAGACAATGAAGGGCGTATATCTGACAATACACATCACGAGAAAGACCACGGCCAGCAGAGAGGTAATTTGATTGAGCAGGATAAACTGCATAAATTGTTCGGGGCGTGTGTGTACATAATAGAAAAGGCGTGCAGTGATGATAGCTTGCGCCACGAGAGATACCAACGAAAGGGCTACCGGGATGGAGAGTTTACGATACGCCCAAAGTAGGAGCATCGTCAGACATGTGCCCAAGTGGAGTGCACTCAACAACTTGGGCAGTGGTTCTTGCGAACCACCCCAACCGACCAGTTGTGAACCGATCATGATTATAACGGTGGCAGCATGGAGCAGATACACGAAAATTTGATGGCGTTCGATGCGTGTCTTGCCTCGTGAAGCGAGGAATGTGGCCACCTTATGGGGAAGAAAACGGAAAGGCATACGCTCAATTTTAAGGAATAAAGTAACGCAGGCTAAGTTACGTCTAATTTCTTATTCGACAAACCTTACTTAGCGCTTTTAGGGGGGCGTATTTTTTAAGTAATTGAAGTTTCTGTATTCTCGTTCAAAAGAAGAAGGGCAGATATTTGCCATTGTCATAATTCTTGCCGAGATAAAGTGGAAGGCGAATGCCGTATAAAAGAAATACTGCGCTCCGTTCTGTAGCCCAACTTCTGAAGTTTCTTGTTTGCAAGAGGCATAAAGAAAAGTAGCGACGCTTTTGGACGAAAGTAGTCCTCGGGCATGGTCAACTCGAATTGCTCTTTTGCACGTCACGCACTGCTTGATGAAAACATTCGTTTAATGTTGAACAGAAGGATATCATGGACTGTTTACCTCCCAAAAGGTGGCATTCATTCATTGTCGCGCGTGGAGAAAATGAGTAACTTTGCCCTTGTGCCCCCTCCACAGTTGAGCGAACCGCCACCTTGTCGAGCAGAAGCACCTTCGGACTGCTATCTCTGTCTCATCCTTCCTTACCTCAAACCCCATGGACCTCCACACCCTTCGCACCGTTGTCCACTACAGCCTGCATTTCATCGCCCCTTTGTTCCTCGCAATGCTGTTTTTCCCCGACGGCAAGCGCCGCAAAGCCTATCTCATCATGTTCGCCACCATGCTCGTCGATCTCGACCACCTGTTGGCCACACCCGTCTTCTCCCCCCACCGTATGAGCATCGGCTTTCATCCCCTCCATTCCTATCCCGCCATTGTGTTCTACGCCCTCATGTGCTGCCTGCCCTACGGACGCCACCGTTACCTGCCGTGGTGGGGCAGGGCAGTGGCCATCGGCCTGCTCTTCCACATGTTCACCGATTGGCAAGACTACATGTGCTGGCCGCACTGATGCGCGTGGCAGATCATGACCTGTTTGGGAGCGACCTCTCCCCACGTTGGCAACGAACCGCGCAGCGACTTCCCAAAACACCGCTGCTTTTTCCCGAAACCTCCCTTGTTTTGCGAAAAAGCAGCGGTCTTTTTTTGCAAAGTCCGCAACCTTTGGAGTGCTTCTTTGTCCTTTTGCCACGAACTCCCGCCCCTTCACCTCGTCGTGCTTTGTTTTTGGGCACATCTCTTCGGGCTGTTCCCGAAATGCTTACACCGCTGCATTTGTCGCATGCGGTAAAAATGTGGAAGTCGTTTTCTTTCTAAAGAAAGGATGCAGAAAGTATAGAACATCTCACGATATTTTGTTAATTCTATGAAATAATGTAATTTCGCGGCAGGTGGTACTATCTGTAGATGGTTAGCTTTTCGTGCACTTTGAGGGAACTTGTTGTACTTCTCAGCATTGTGTGAGAGGCTGTGCAACGGCCGCACACTTTGTTACATTGCCTATTTACTCATTTGCCTCGTTAAGATGAAAGCACTACCGAGAATATTGAAGTCCGGACTGTTTTCTTACCATTTTATCGTGTTCTCACGTCAAAGCTCGTATGCACGCCACCACAGAATAGACTCGAATTAAGCAGTGGAGATGCATCTCTTCCCATCATCTGTTCCAATTTTGCGGTGCTGACCGACGTCTCCTCGCCTTTATCCATACATTTATAGTTCATCGCAGTCCGTGGATAGGACACATAACTCATTATCACTATGACACACCCCCATTTTTCACAAACGGTGCAAGATGCCCTCGGACATTATGTCTATGCCCTTGTCGATCCTCGTAATAAAGAAATATTCTACGTGGGCAAAGGACAGCACGAAAGTGTGTTCGAGCTCGAAGACCATGCCGTGAAGGCGCAGAAATCCGGCATGACCAATGGCCTCAAACCACAAGAATCTCGAATTTTGGAAATTTTGGCTCAAGGTTTGGACGTGGATTACTACGTCTTTCGGCACGGGCTGTTTGACGCTGACCGATATGAGGCTGCAGACGTCGCTTCGACAGTCGAATCCGTGGTGAACGATTTGCTCACCTGCGGCCTTGTTCAAGGTCATAAGTTGTGCAATATCGCAAGCGGGCATGACCAATCGTGCAAAGGCATCATGCATGTGAAGGAGGTCATCGCGCTGTATGATCATCCTGTGCTGTCTTTGCTCCCGGACACCAATGCCGTGATCGTACGCCTGCATCAAAAGTATGCAAAGAATCTGTCCGCGCAAGACCTTTATGAAATCACACGAAAGCGTTGGGTCATGAATCTCGATCGCGCCAAGAAGGTAACTCATGTGCTCGGTGCCTATTTCGGTCGTGTGGTGAGTGTGATTGAGAAGGTAGAACGGGATGTCGTTGAACCTTCACGTGTGGCCTTTGAAGGAAAGTTACTCACCGCCTCGAACTATCTCGACACGAGTGTGGCTCCGTTCACGAAAGGACGGAACCCTGTGACGTACCTTGACAACGTCGAAGTCTTGTCCGAGGACGTAGCTATGCAGGAAGAGCAAGCCGATGTGTTAGTCTATGTGAGTATTGCCCGGACGTATGAACATGCGACGACACCCGGTGCAAAACGGAGTTTGAAAGATGCCGTTCGCCGCGCATGGAAGATGGATTTCGAACGGGCGAAGCAAGTAACGCACGTGTTGGGCGTCTATCGAAACGAAGTGGTGGGCGTGCTGAAGGTGACCGCGTGCCAACAAGACGCGAATGGGCGTGTGGTATTCGACGGCACGCTGGATGAAAACTCATGCTATCTCGGTTCTGTGAACGGCCGCCTGTTCTTCGGCGGTAGCGTGCGTTACGCCGATATTCCCCAAGACTAAGCGTCACTTCGCCCTTCCGCGCTGCGCACCGCATCTCCGCGAATGTCGCGCGGAAAGGCCGCTGTGTTGAGGGCGAAGGCCTCGCACCTTGCCGAATCGTTCCGCTTCTTCGTGGACGTTCTCAGTGCATCTCCCTCTCCTCCTATCCGAAAAAAAGCCCGTCCACGCTGTTGCGTGGACGGGCTTTGTCGTAGAGTAGGGCAGCGGTTTGCCCGCCGGTTTATTTCATGTTGCGCTCCAAGAAGTGGAAAATGCGCTTGAAGAGATGCGTGCGTGTCGCACCGCCGTAGATGCTGTGGTTGCGGTTCGTGTAGACCTGCATGTCAAAGGGCTTGCCCGCCTGCACGAGGGCTTCCGACATCTGCGCGCAGTTGCGATAGTGCACGTTGTCGTCGGCCGTGCCGTGGATGAGCAGGAGGTCGCCGTGAAGTTTGTCGGCACGCGTGATGGGGTTCACCAACTCATAGTTGGCATTCTCCTTCGGCGTGCGCATGTAGCGTTCGGTGTAGACGGTGTCGTAGAATTTCCAGTTGGAAGGTGCCGCCACCGCCACACCGCAACGGAAGAGGGGCGTGCCCTGCGTCATGGCCATTAGCGTGTTGAAGCCGCCGAAGCTCCAACCCCAAATGGCGATGCGCGAAGCATCCACATAAGGGAGTTGGCCCAAATAGGCCGCCGCCGCCACTTGGTCTTGCGACTCGAGGTCGCCGAGCCGCAGGTAGGTGCATTTTTCAAAATCTGCCCCACGAGCGCCCGTACCGCGGCCGTCCACGATGACACTGATGTAGCCATTTTGTGCGAGGAAGGCTTCCCACACACCGCCGCCGTAGAATCCCGTGCCCCAGGCGTCTTTTACTTCCTGACTGCCGGGGCCGCTGTATTGATACATTACCACCGGATATTTGCGCTTGGGATCAAAATCGCGGGGTTTCACCATCCAGCCGTTCAACTGCGTGCCGTCGGCCAGTGCGAAGGTGAAGAACTCTTGTTTCACGCCGATCTCCTCGACCTTCTTGCGCAGTTGCGCATTGTCGATGAGCGTTTTCTGCGTGCGACCCGCACCGTCGCGCAAGGTCGTCACAGGGGGTACGCCGAGTTGCGAGTGAACGTCCATGAAGTGGCGCATGTTGGCGGAGAACGTCACCTCGTGCGTCCCGCTTTCGGGGGTGAGGCAAGTCGTTTTTCCGCGCTTGTCTGTCGCATAGACGGCGGTGCGCAGCGGGCTGTCCTTGTGTGCGGCATAGTAGAAACGACCGTCGCGTTCGTTGTAGCCATAGAATTGGCTCACCTCGAAGTCGCCCTTCGTCACCGTTGTCTCCAATTGTCCGTTGAGGGTGTACCAATAGAGATGTTGGTTGCCGGTGCGCTCAGAGAGGAGGGCGAAGTGTCCGGGATAGAAGCGCAGGGCGGTGTAAGCCTGCTCACGGAGGTAGCGTTTGTCGGTTTCGCGCAGGGCGAGGCGCGCCATGCCGCTGCGCGGGTTCACCATGTAGAGGTCCATACGGTTCTGATGGCGGTTGAGCGTCACCACGGCCAAACGCTCGGGGTCGGAGGTGCCGACGATGCGCGGCACGTAGCCGTCGGAATCGATGGGCACGGCCAGTTGACGCGTGGCGCGGCTGAGCAGATCGTAGCTGTGTACGCTCACTTTCGAGTTGTCGGCGCCGGCAATGGGGTATTTGTAGTCGTAGGTGCCGGGATATTCGGCATATTCCTCGAGAGCGGGTTTCATGCCCTCGAACATCTGCATGCGGTAGACGGGGACTTTCGTCTCGTCGTAGCGCACCCAGCAGAGCATCTTGCTGTCGGCGGTGAAGTCGAAGGAGCGCGCCGTGCTAAACTCCTCTTCGTTCACCCAGTCGGGGATGCCGTTGAGCACCTCGTTGCGCTTGCCGTCGGTGGTGACCTGCGTTTCGGCGTTGCCGTAGAGGAGTTTCACGACGAAGAGGTTGTTGTCGCGCGCAAAGGCCACGACATTGCCGTCGGGCGAGAAGAGGGGCGACATTTGGGGGCCGCCTTCCGAGAGGGGTTCGTACTTGCCGTTGGCCACATCGTAGATGTAGTAAACCGCCAGCGAGGTGCGGCGATAGACGGGGGTGGTTTTTGTGCGGAGGAGAATCTTCTTCTCGTCGGGACTCATGATGTAGCCGTCGATGCGCTCGAGTTTGACTGCACCGCGCGCCTTGTCGAGGTCGAAGAGTACACCGGTTTCCTGTCCCGTCTTGAACGACGAACGGGTGATGCGTCGGCCGTCGGCCGAAAGCTGCGAATAGCTTTCGCCGTCGTTGAGGGGATGCACCCCATAGATGTAATGGGGCGAAAAAGTGCCGTCGTTGATTTGTTCGATGGTGATCTTCGGCGCGTTGTCGGCTGCCGCGGGTGCGGCAAAGAGCGAGCAGAAGCCGGCAAAAATGCCGAGCGTGAGCGTGGAAAAGTGTTTCATGTGTGGGAGGAATGTGCGAGGTGAGCTGTGCCTTGATCCGTGTGCGGATGGCAGCGCGGAGGGTTTCAGCGGTGAGCGGTGAGCGTGACGGCACAACCGTCGCATTTCGCGCCGGTGGGCGGATTGTCTTTGCTCAGTTCGCAAGTGGCTTCGACCAGTCGCGGGTAGGTATTGAAGAGCCGGCTGAGAATACGTCCGGCCACGTGTTCGAGGAGTTGCGAGGGGGTGTGCATTTCTTCTTGCGCCATGGCGTAGACGTCGGCATAACTGATGGTACCTTCGAGCCGATCTTCGTTGATGGCGGCTTCGGCTTCTTCGACGGTGAGCCAGAGGTTGAGCGTGAAGTGAGCGCCCACCTCGCGTTCCTGCGGCAGCACACCGTGGTGGGCATAGAAGTGCAGATTGCGGAGGGCGATTTCGAGCGGTTCGAACGTCATAAATAAGGAGTCAGAGAGAGGAAGTTGTACTCTCGTCGGTATCGGCACCGGCGGTAGCATATTTTTTGAGGGCACGCACCACCCCGGCTTTCCAGGTGTTGATGGTGTCGTTCTCGAGTTGCAGCGATTCGATGAGTCGAATCACGTTGTCCACGGGCATGCGATAGCGCAGCACGCCGGAGATGAGTTTGGCATAGTTCCAATACTCTTTGTTGAAGCGGCCGGAGAGCCCCTCAACGGTGGTCTTGTAGCCTCGGCGGTTTTCGAAAGAAAAGTCGTAGCGCGGGCTGCCGTCGGCGTTGAAATTCTTGACAATCCAGCCGGCATTGACGCTTTTGGGCAACACGATGCCCTCGTCGTCGTCTTGGAGTCCGGTGAAAATCTCGTAGGGGCGGCCGTCAAGCAACCCGACGAAGGCGACCCACTTCTCTTTCTTGTTTTGGAATCGCCAAACGTCGCACTCCAACGTCTGCGGGCGGCGTTCGGTGATGTCGCGGATCTGTTCGAGCGCCAAGCGCATCAGCCCGTTGAAGAGCCTTTGTTCGGTTGTCTCGTTGTGGGTGGCATAGGCATAGACGCCCTCGGGATCGACGGTGAAATGGGCGCTGAGTGTGCGAAACAGCTCGGCTTCGTCGGCGCTGTTTTCACGTTGGGCGATTTCGTGCGCCAGCTTTTTGATTTCGTCGATTTCGAAAGTGGTGTTGGGCATGGTGAGTGGAGAGAGTTTCTCGATGGATGGGAGAGGAAAGCGTCATTCTGCCGCGAGCTGATTCCAGAATGCATCGAGATCTTCGGCAAGTCCTTCCATGAGGTGGTGGTCGATGATGAGGGTGTCGTCGTCCACGAGATAGAGCTCTGCGATGTTGGTGTGCTCCTCGTCGACGAGCACGAAGGAGAAGGGGCGCAAGATGTGCATCGCCTCGATGGGCTCGCGCAACTTGTGAATGGCGGCTTTGAGCAGGGGCTGAATGTCGGTGTAGAAGTGCTCACTCGTGTTGTCGATCCACTCTTCGACGACGCAACGCGTGATTTCGTTGTCGTCATCGTCGAGGATGCGGATTTCTCCGCTGTCTTGTTTGACGAGGATATACAAATCGGTGAGTCTCGGTTCTCCGCTGTCGGGGCCGCATTTTTCGGTCGTTTTCCGCAGTGCGCGTTCGATTTGGTGCAGCGTCTGTTCTGAAACGTTCATGAGCGCGTGTATAAATGTTGATGATAGAGCAAAGTTACTTGGTAAGGCGCAAAAAGCAAAGTGTAATTTGTTTTTTTTGTCCGTGTGGTGTAACTTTGCCCTGAGAACGTGCGCAAGTTTCTTGTTTTCTCCCGCGGTCGGTCGGATTTTCGTGCGTTTTTGCGTTAAAAATGCGCCTGCTCTTCCGCTCTCACCGCCCCTTTGTCCATTCGCTCATGCTCCTCACACTCGACATTGGCAACACGCGCGCCAAACTCGTCTCGTTTGTCGACGACCGTCCCCGCTTGGAAGCCGCTTGTGCGGTTGCGGAATTGCCGGCAGCCTTCGCCGGCATCGCCGCCCACCGCCCCGAAGTTACCTCGCTCCGTTGGTGCAGTGTGGGCGCCGATGATGCGGCGATCGAACCGCTGTTGGCGCGCACCGGGTGGCCGACGCGCCGTCTCGTTGCCGCTGAGGAAGTGGGCGGTGTGCGCTTGGCTTACCGCACGCCTCATACGCTCGGAGTCGATCGCTTGGCCGCTGTGTTGGGTGCGCGCAGCTTGCAACCGGAAGGGCACTTGTTGGTGGTCGATGCCGGCACGTGCATCACGTTCGACGTGCTGCTGGCCGACGGACGCTACATCGGTGGCAACATCAGTCCCGGCCTCTCGATGCGTCTTGCCGCGATGCATGCCTACACGGCGCGTTTGCCGCTCGTCGACGCGCAGGGCGAACTGCCCTTGCTCGGGCTTGACACCCCGACTGCACTTCGGAGTGGCGTGTTGCGTGGCATCGCCTATGAAATCGAAGGCTATGTGCGCCGGTTGCGCGAAGAATATGGGACAATTAGTACTTTTTTGACGGGCGGTAATCGCTTAGATTTTCCCGTGTCGGCAGAAAGTTGCACCTTTGCAGACGAGTATCTCGTGGCGCGCGGCCTCGCCACTGATTTTTAAGTGGAAAGCGGTGGCGTATTGTGCGGCTTTTCGTCTTTTGCACGCTGCGCTTCGGTCGTATCTCCGCCTCATTATATATTGTATCATCCCCTGCATGAAGAAATATCTCCTTTTGCTGTTCGCCGCCGGGTCAGTGCTTGGCGCATTTGCTCAAGAGACGGGTGTGTCGTCTCCTTATTCTCGCTACGGCGTCGGTCTGTTGGGCGAACCCTCCTTGGGTTTCAACAAAGGCATGGCCGGCACCGGCATCGCGCTGAGCGACAGCCGCCGTTTGAATTTTGCCAATCCGGCATCGTATGCACGTTTCGACTCGTTGAGCTTCATGTTTGACGTCGGCCTTAGCTTGCAAACCGAACATCGCTCGGCGGGCAATGTTTCGCACAACGACCATCGTACGCAGTTTGACTATCTTGCCGCCGGTTTCCGCTTGGCACCGCGTTTGGGATTCAGCTTCGGCTTGCGCCCCTTCAGCAGTGTGGGCTACGAACTGGCCACGCAAAGTTCGAGTTTGAACGGCAGTGCCGGCGCCGGTGCGCTGACCTCGAACACGCGCTACACGGGTGAGGGCGGACTCCACCAAGTGTATGCCGGGGTGGGCTACATGCCGTTGAACGGTCTCTCATTGGGTGTGAACGCCGGTTATCTTTGGGGCACCACCACCCACACGGCCTACACGCAGTTCAGCACTTCGACTACCGACGCCCTCCGGCGCTCCTATGCCTACGAGGTGCGTTCCTATACGCTCGATTTCGGTGCACAATGGGCGCAACGCATCGGACGCCGTCATGAGCTTTCGCTCGGTGTGGTCTATGGGGTGGGACACGGTCTGCACGGCAGCGCCGATTTCTACAACCAGCGCATCAACGGTAGCACGATCCAGTCGGGCGACACCGTTTCTCTGCGCAACGTCTTCACCTTGCCGCGCACCCTCGGTGTCGGTTTGGGTTGGAATTATGCCAACCGCCTGCGTCTCGGTCTCGACTACACCATGCAGGAGTGGAGCAAATCCACCGCCCCTGCGCTCGAAACGCTGTCCGACGGCAGCCACGTGTTTCGCAAAGCCGAAGGGCTGTTCACCGATCGCCACCGCATGAGCTTCGGTGCGGAATATACACCCGATCCCGACGCCCTCTCTTGGGCACCTCGTGTGCGCTATCGCATGGGATTGAGCTACTCGAGCCCTTATGCGAAGGTCGATGGACGCGACGGCCCGAAATCGTATGTGGCCACCGTCGGGGTGGGCTTACCCATCATCACCTCGCGCAACAATCGCAGTTTGCTCAACGTCGCTGCGCGTTATGAAGTGTTGCAGCCTGCAGTGACCGGTGCGTTGAAGGAACAATTCTTCGGTCTGTCCGTCGGTTTGTCGTTCGGCGACAAGTGGTTCGACAAATGGAAGGTTGAATAATTCGCTTCATGCTTCGTCTACTCTATTGCCTGCTCGGTCTTTTCGCACTGAGTTTGAGTTTCTCGGCCTGCGACAACGGTGGGCCGCCGAACGGATCGGCCGTTCGCAATCGTGATTCGCTCCCGATGATGGTTACCTACGGGGTGTCGAAACTCATTAGCGATTCAGGCGTGGTGCGCTACAAAATCACCTCGGAAGAATGGCTTGTCTTCGACCGCACGCAGCCGCCGCGTCAAGAATTTCGCAAGGGCATATTGCTCCAACGCTACGATGATCGGCTCAATGTCGATCTATACATCACGGCCGACACCGCTTATTGGTACAATCAAAACCTATGGGAATTGAGAGGGCGCGTTCGGGTGCGCAACTTGTCCGATCGCGTGACTTATACGAGCGAACAGCTCTTTTGGGACAACGAGAAACATGAGTTTTACTCTAATGTGCCGATGCACATCGTCACGCCGGACCGAGATCTGCGCGGCGACCGTTTCCGTTCCGATGAGCGTTTGACACGCTATGAGGTGAAACGCACGCGCGGCTTCATCCCGATGCCCGCATCGTTCGGCAATTCGCCGGCACCCTCCGATGCGGCCGCGCGCTGATGCCTCGGGCAGCGAACATTGCCGGGCGCTCGTGCCTTTGATGTGTGGATACTGCGTTTTCGTTTGTGCGCAGCGCCTCATCTCGATTCCACTCAATACGAACAATCCCCCTATCCACCGACGTGGATAGGGGGATTGTTGTTGAACGGAGGGGAGACAGCGATCGCTGATTCAGCCGGGGCTTATTCGCCTCGCGTACAATAAGATTTAGAAGGCGACCCCGAAGGAAAGGAAGGGGGCTAAAACGTAATTGGGAGCGATGTAGTTGTTGTCGCTGCCGAGGTTGAAATTATCCGTCACCCCCACGCGGAAGAAAGTGCCTTTCATCATTTGATAGCGATACGCCAAGGTGGCGTTACCTCCCCATCCGAAAGGTGATGTCGGGCCGTGTGTGTTCGTCTTGATCGGCACTGTATCGGTAAAGCCTTCGTCGTGTATGCAATCCTCGCCGTTGGAATTGAAAAAGTAGGATTCAAAATAACCGACGGACAGTCCCACACCGATTTCAAGGAAGTGTCTTTTGTGTCCCACGAGGTAGTGCACCTGCGCCGGCACCATCCATCCGTTGGTGCGCCCCTCGCTATTGAAGAACTCGTCCATCGAGGAAATCTTGACGCGTGCCAATCCCACTTTGTAACCCCAGTGTTTAGATTTCCCCAAGCGCGAATCAAAGGCCAAACCCACGGTGCGCGAAGCACCGCCGTGTTCAATCATCACACCATAGCGAGGGCGCTGTGCCCAACTGCCGATCCCGAATAGGGCGAAGAGGAGAGAAAGGAGAATATATTTCATGTCAAAAGCTCAGAACGTGTAACCAATGGAGAGATAAGGGCGAAGATGGTCGTCCTCGTCGGAGAAATAAAAAACCTCATGGAGGTCATCGAAGGTGGAGAGTCCGACGCGAACCAGCAAACCGTTCTCCAGTTGAAAACGGTAGCCGGCCGAGAGATAGCACAATTGCGTGAACCTGCCGAGGGAGTACTTGGCGTATTTTTGGGTATGCTGAGTTTTGTGTTCTGTAAAGTAGTAACAACCGTGAGAGTTGGTCTGATATCGATGTTCGTCGTACGTGTACCACATGTAGGCCAAGGTCGTTCCGAGAGCAGCTTCGAACTTGTGGTGTTTCCCGCCGGCGAGGAAGTTCAACTCCAAGGGGAAAGTGATCCCTTTCTCGCGATAATTATGTTGTTCGACCTTATTGTAGCGAGTGTACCCCACGCCCGCTCGATAGCCCCAATGGGAATTAGGCGCCACACGGTTGTCAAGTGAGACACCGAAACCTTGAAAAGCCGGTTCCCAGCCCACCGAAATGGCTGGGCGTTGTGCTCGCAGCTGCAGGATGCACAGCAGCAAGAAACACAGCAAAGCGATTTTTCTCATAAAATGAATGCGTTGATCATGTGAAATGCGGCGCAAAGTTAATGATAATTGTAGAAACTCCGCCTCTAGTGCGAAGGTTTTATGAAAACTATTACGCGCGCGCACAATATCTTCCGATAAAGCGTTGGGAAATCGTGTACATTGTCGTACTTTTGTGCTTGGTTGGATTTTTCCACCTTGTGTGGTGCTCCACAGTCGTTTGCCTCTCAGACGTTTTTCGGCCGCGGCCATATTCAAACTTCTCTTCGTTCGTTTACATGCCTCGCACGGTTTGGCGAAAACGTTCGTTTCTCCTATACCATTCGGTTGTAATGAAAAAAATACTCTTCTTCTTTCTTCTGTTCTTGTTGACCGCCGTTAGTCAAGCGTCGGCCGCCAATCCGCTCGAAGGCCCAAAGCGCGAGATGCGCGGCACTTGGATACAATGTGTCAATGGCCAATTTCTCGGTCTTTCGCGCGAACAGATGCAAGCCAATCTCACCCATCAACTCGACGTGCTGCAAGCCGCCGGGATCAACGCCGTGATGTTTCAAGTGCGTCCCGAAGCCGATGCGCTCTATCGCAGCAGTTACGAACCGTGGAGTCGTTGGCTTACCGGGCGTCAGGGGCAAGATCCCGGTTGGGATCCGCTCGAATGGATGGTGAACGAGTGTCATCGTCGCGGCATGGAACTCCACGCTTGGATCAATCCTTTCCGCGCCAAGACCAAGGACACCAAGGAACTGGCCGGCAACCACCCTTATTGGTTCAAACCCGATCGTTTTTTCTTCTATGACGGTCTCATTCTCTTCGACCCCGGTCAAATTGAAAACCAGCGCTACATCTGCGATGTGGCGGCCGACATCGTGCGCCGTTACGATGTCGACGGTTTGCACATCGACGACTACTTCTACCCCTATCCTGTGGCCGGTTTGCCCATTCCCGATGACGCGACCTATGCTGCCAACCGCAATGGTTTCAACAACCGTGCCGATTGGCGTCGCTACAATGTGAACACCTTCATCAAGATGCTTTACAATACCGTGCACAGCGTCAAACCGTGGGTGAAGTTCGGCGTTTCTCCCTTTGGCATCTACCACAACCTTTCTGCCGGCGGCAGTGTTCCCGGTAGTGACACCCGCGGGCTGCAAAACTATGACGACCTTTATGCCGACGTACTGTTTTGGATCGGACAAGGTTGGGTGGACTACGTCGTACCTCAACTCTATTGGCCCATCGGCCATTCCACTGCCGACTACGAGCGCCTTGTGAACTGGTGGGCGAAGCACGCCGCCGGGCGTCCGCTCTACATCGGGCAAGACGTCGAACGCACCGTGGCGCATGCCGATGTGAACAATCCTACGGTCAACCAGATGAACGCAAAGTTTGAACTCCAGCGTAGCCACTCCGGCATTCAAGGGCACGTGTTGTGGTATTCCGCCGCTGTGGTGCGCAACGAAGGCAACTACGCCTATGATTTGCAAAACAATTACCACCTTACGCCGGCCCTCGTGCCCCAGATGCCCTTCATCGACGACACGCCGCCGCAGAAGCCCCGCAAACTCAAAGCCATGTGGATGCCCGACGGTTACTACCTCTTCTGGAGCGCGCCGAAGGCAAAAACGGAGATGGACGCGGCCAAATTTTATGTGGTCTATTGTTTTCCAAAAGGACAAAAGATCGATCTCAGCTCCTCCACCCACATCTTTGCCGTCACCTCCGAAACGATGTATAAACTCCCGTACAACGAAGGAGCAGAAAAGTACACCTACGTGGTCACCGCCCTCGACCGACTGCAAAACGAGTCCAAACCGGCCAAAATCAAATTGAAACTCTGAGGCCGGAACTTCCAATCGAACGGCCACAGCAAGCATTAGAACAAGGTCATTTTTCCATCACAATACAGATCTTACGATGAAAGTTCTCAAATTCGGCGGTTCTTCCGTCGGGACGCCCGAATCCGTACCGCAAGTCAAGCAGATCGTAGACCGGCTTGACACCCCGGCTGTTGTGGTCGTCTCCGCACTCGGCGGTGTCACCGATCTTCTCATCTCTCTCTCCGCGCAGGCAGTCGCCCCCACGGCCGACTATCTCACGACGCTCGAAGAACTCCACGCGCGTCACGACAAGATGGTGCGCACTGTCTTGCCCGCCGAACGACAGGAGGAAATTTTACAAGAGGTGTCCAATGGATTCGACGAACTCAGCCGCATCTTGCAGGGCATCCACCTCATCGGCGAACTCACCCCCAAAACGGCCGATACCATCGTGGCCTACGGCGAGCGCCTTTCTTCGTCCATCGTGGCCGCCCTGCTCGGCGCGCGCCACATCGATTCGCGACGCCTCATTCGCACACGCCCCGAAGGTGCGAAGCACATCGTTGATTTCGACGCTACCCATGCGGCCATTGCCGCGGCCGATCTCTCGCGTTGCCCTCTCACCGTGATGGGCGGATTCATCTCGTCCGATGTCGAGAGCGGCCGCACCACCAACCTCGGCCGCGGCGGTTCAGACTACACGGCCGCCATACTCGCCGCCGCCCTCGGTGCGGAGGTGCTCGAAATCTGGACCGACGTCGACGGCTTCATGACCGCCGATCCCCGCGTCATCCCCACCGCCTTCACCATCGACGAACTCTCTTACGACGAAGCCACAGAATTGTGCAACTTCGGCGCTAAGGTCGTCTATCCCCCCTCCATCTTCCCCGTGTGTGTGCGCAACATCCCCATCTTGGTGCGCAATACCTTCAATCCCGGCGGCCGGCACACCGTCATTCGTCGCGATGCCGCCCCCAGCTCGCGCCTCATTCGCGGCATCTCCTCCATCGGCGAGACCGCTTTGGTAACGGTCAGCGGAATGGCCATGGTCGGTGTGGTCGGTGTCAATCGCCGCATCTTCGCCACCTTGGCACAAGCCGGCATCAGCGTGTTCATGGTGGCACAGTCGGCCTCCGAAACCTCGACCACCCTTGCCGTCACCCCCGCTGACGCCCAACGCGCCTGCCACATTCTCGATGCTGAGTTTGTGCAGGAAATCGCCGCAGGCGCCATGAACCCCGCCGCTTGTCGCACGGGTTTGTCCACCGTGGCCGTCGTGGGTGAAAACCTCCGCCACCACACCGGCACCGTCGGTCGCCTCTTCTCTGTTCTCGGTCGCAACGGCATCGGCGTGAACGCCGTCGCCCTCGGTGCGCTCGAAATGAGCGTCTCGTTCGTCATTGAACGCCCCTTGTTGCGCAAAGCCCTCAACGTCTTGCACGACTCCTTCTTCATGGGCAACCACGAAGAACTCAACCTCTTCATCTGCGGCACCGGCACCGTCGGCGACCAACTCATCCAACAGTTGGCCGCACAAAACGCCATCCTCCGCGAAAAGCGCGGGCTGAACCTCAACTTAGTCGGCGTCGGCGGCCGCAGCAAATCGGTTTACGACATTGCGGGCATCGATCCCGCTCATTATCGCGATATCCTTGACGCAAGCCCGGAGGAAGGCGGCATTGAGCACATGATGCGCCGCATTCTCGAGCTCAATGTCTTCAATGCCGTCTTTGTCGATTGTACCGCTTCGGCCGACGTCGCCGCGCATTATCGCACTCTCCTTGAGCACAACGTCCATGTTGTCACCGCCAACAAGGTAGCGGCTTCAGGGCCTTTCGAGGACTACGCGGCACTGAAAGACACGGCACGCCGTCGCGGAGTGAAATTCCTTTTCGAAACCAACGTCGGCGCCGGTCTGCCCATCATCGGCACCATCGGCGATCTCATCGCTTCCGGCGACCGCATCAAGAGCATCGAAGCCGTCTTGTCCGGCACACTCAACTACGTGTTCAATACCCTCTCCGCCGACGTGCCGCTTTCCGAAGCCGTGCGCTTGGCACAGGCCAACGGTTACAGCGAACCCGACCCGCGCATGGACCTTTGTGGCATGGACGTGGTGCGCAAAATCACCATCTTGGCGCGTGAGAGCGGCTATCGTGTCGAAACCTCCGACATCGCCATCGAGCCTTTCCTCCCTGCCGAATTGTTCGAGGGCAGCACCAAAGCCTTCATGGAAGCCCTGCCGCAGCTCGATGCCGCTTTTGAGCGCGAACGTCAGCGCTTGGTGGCCGAAGGCAAATGCTGGCGCTACGTCGCCGAGTGGAAAGACGGCAAAGGCAGCGTCGGTCTGCGCGAGATTCCCATCGGCCATCCGCTCTACCAACTCGAAGGCTCGAACAACATCATCTGTCTCACCACCGCCCGCTACGACACCCCGATGATCATCCGCGGCTACGGTGCCGGTGCGGCCGTCACCGCCGCCGGTGTCTTCGCCGACGTGATGCGCGTGGCAAATATCTAAACAAGAAGGGCGCTTCTGCCCATCATCTACCATCTTGCGATGAGATGAGCACGAAAAAAGAATCCATCGAGGAGTAAGTACATGACTTCCTCGATGGATTCTTTTTGTTGTTAGGGTAACTTTTGCAAGAATGGGAAACAGCGCCGTTCAACAATTCCCAGTTAAAAGATGAGGCCTTGTCGCAACTTCATTTCGGGCAAACGAAGTGTGCCGGAAAAGCGATGGTTTCCTCAAAATGCATGTAGTTTTCCCACCACTTTATAGAGGTGCAAAATGCGGTTGATGGGGTAGCGCTCCGTGCCGTATTCGGGGTTGCTGGCCACGAAGTCGAGCATGGTGGGATCTTCCGGCACACGGCGCAGGATCTTCACGGTGCGGAGGCCGTCGAGCACCACGGCGTAGATGTGTCCGGGTTCGAGGTTGTCGATCGTCACGCGACGCAGGGCGATCTTGTCGCCGGGTTCGAGGTCGGGCAACATGCTGCGCCCCTGCACCGAGCACCACAAATCGGCCTGACGGTTGAAGGTGGTGTCCATGTAGAAACTCGGGCGCGCGGTCTGATCGTTTTCCACGTCGTCGAAGCCGCAGGTGAAGTCGCAGTCGAAGACGGGCAGCCCCTCTTGATCCAGTTCGCGTTGCGCCTTTTTCTTCGCTTCGCGTTCGGCACGGTTTTCGGCGCGCAACATGCGTCCCTCGCCCGAGATGAGCCAGTCGATGGAAACGCCGAGCTTTTCGCTCACCGCTTCGAGAAAATCGTATTTGGGCTGCACGGATCCGGTCAGGTAAGAGCGAATGCGCGCTTCGTTTGTTTCGAGTAGTTTGGCAAAACGAGTATTGCGTCCGTCGGCAAACCGCTCGACGAGTTGTTCAAGTCGTGAGGTCATAGCTGGAAATATGATGAAGAAGTGAGTGTTTTCTGTTCTATTGTGAAAGATCGACGAAGTCGAAGGCTTGGTGGGTGTTTATCTTCGTGTAAGATGGGTTGTTTCGCGACAAAGTTACGCATTATTTTGGAAGTCGCAAATTTTTTCTACATGTTTTCAATAGAGTGTCTGTGCCTTGGGGCGAAAGCGAGGAAAAGAGGTGGCGTCGTGGTGAAAAAATGCCTGCGTGCAGTGCGTTGGGGGAAGCGAATTTTGCGGATCGTTCGCTCGGTGGCCGATGGGGTGGTATTTTGTCTTTGAGAGGGTGAAGGCTTTTTGCGCGTGAGCGGCATTTCTTCCGTCTGCCTTCACCCCAAAGGGCAGATGCGTCAGGACGAGTGTGCGGGAGACGATGAAAAAGTCGGGAGGTTTTGTTGAAAAGTAGACTTGTTTTTCGACAATATTCCCGACTTTTTACGCATTGTTGTCGAGAATGAAAGCGAGATCGAGCAGCGGTGTGTAGAGGTCGAGGCCGAGGCGATGAAAATGCACCTTGCAAAAAGTTGGTAGCCCCGAAATAAAATAGTATCTTTGCGGAAGGATACGACGCATGCGACATTTCTTTGCGCGTTCGCCCATGGCTTGTCATTTTCGCCGTGTTCGCCGATGAGGTGCTGTCCTTTGCTCGTCAAAGACGGTGCCCTTCGGTTTCCACATCGCGCGCCACAGTTTCCGCGTCGGTGTTCTACATATTCATTTCTTCAATACCGCAACAATTCATGTTAGAAATACGCAATCTTCACGCCTCGGTCGAAGGCAAAGAAATCCTCCGCGGCATCAATCTCACCATTCGCGACGGTGAAGTGCACGTGCTCATGGGGCCCAACGGCTCGGGCAAGTCGACACTCTCCAACGTGTTGGTGGGCAATCCCAAATTTGAAGTCACCGAAGGCGAGGTCATCTTCAACGGCAAGAACCTGCTCGAACTCGAACCCGAGGAGCGCAGCCACGAAGGCATCTTCATGTCGTTCCAAGCCCCGATTGAAATCCCCGGTGTGTCGATGACCAACTTTATGCGCGCAGCGCTCAATGCCAAGCGCAAGTATTTCGGTCAAGACCCGTTGCCCGCGGCCGACTTCCTCAAATTGCTGCGCGAAAAGCGCAAACTCGTCGGCCTCGACGCGCACTTCATGAGCCGCGGTGTGAACGAAGGTTTTTCGGGTGGTGAGCGCAAGCGCAACGAGATCTTCCAAATGGCCGTGTTGGAACCCACGTTCTCCATCCTCGACGAGACGGACTCCGGTTTGGACGTCGACGCCCTGCGCATTGTGGCCGAAGGCTTCAATCAACTGCGCACGCCGCAAACTTCGGCCATGGTGATCACGCACTACCAACGCATGCTCGAATATCTGCAGCCGGATTTTGTGCACGTGCTGGTCAACGGTCGCGTGGTGAAAGAAGGCACGGCCGAACTCGGCTACGAGATCGAAAAGCGCGGTTTCGATTGGATCAAGGAAGAGCTGGCACAGTGAGCGCCTCTGGCGTTCGGCCGCCCGCAGCCTCTGTGCTGTGCCCCGTTCCGATAGTTTCACCTCTCCAAACTGCTTCCTATGTCCGGTCTTCAACCCTATCTCCGTCTTTTTGACGAACAGCGCGCGCTCATCGACGCCAACAGTTGTGCGCCGCTCAATGCGCGCCGCGACGATGCCCGTCGCTTCCTTTCCGGCGCTGACTTGCCCAACCGCAAGACAGAACGCTACAAATACACCAACGCCTCCGCCATTTTCGCGGGCGAATACAGCTCCTCCTTCACCCGCCGACTCGACGCTCTGCGCCCAGGCGATAGCCGCGGCTGTGCCGTGCCGAACTTGGCCACCGTGCCCGTCCACGTCATCAACGACGTGGTGGTGCCCTTGGCCGACGACGTCGAATTGCCCGAGGGCGTGCATCTCCTCACCCTCTGCCGTGCCGCCGCCGAGCACCCCGAGTGGCTCGAACGCTACTACGATCGCGCGGCGCACCACGAACCCGCCAATCAGCACAAGCATGCCGACCGGGAAGAGCGCGACGTCGTGACGCGTCTGAACACGCTCTTCGCACAAGACGGTTTGCTCATCCACGTGGCGGCCGGTGTGCAGATGGAGCGCACGGTGCAAATCGTGCTCCGCTCGCGTGCGGCCGTAGATATGCTCTCGCACCGCCGTTTGCTCATCGTGGCCGAGGCCGGTGCAAGCGTGAATGTGCTGGTGTGCGAACACGCCGACGGCACGCATCGCTATCTCACCACACAAGTCACCGAGATCTATGCGGCCGAAGACGCCGCCGTGTCGGTCTACACCCTCGAAGAAACCCGTGAGGGCAACCACCGTTTCAGCAACGTCTATGTGGAACAAGAGGCACGCAGCCGCGTGAGCCTCAACGGCTTCTCGTTCACCACGGGCGTTTCGCGCACGATGACCAATGTACGCCTGCTCGGTTCGGGTGCTGACTGCCAAACGGCCGGTGTGGCCATCACCGACGGGCATCAGCACGTGGACAACAACCTGCTGGTGGATCACGTGGCCGAAGCCTGCACCTCCGACATGCTCTTCAAATATGTGCTCGACGGCGAGAGCCGCGCGGCCTTTGCGGGCAAGGTGATGGTGCGCCCCGGTGCGCAGCAGACGCTTTCGCAACAAAACAGTGCCAACCTCTGCATTTCGCCCACGGCGCATGTGCACTCCCTCCCGATGCTCGAAATTTATGCCGACGACGTGCGTTGCAACCACGGTTCGACGATCGGCAAACTCGACGAAAGCGCCTTGCTCTATCTGCGCCAGCGCGGTATTCCCCTGGCGGAGGCACGCCTGCTGTTGCAACATGCCTTCGTGGCCGAGGTGCTGCAGCGCGTCCCGAGCGAAGCGTTGCGCGAACGCCTCTCCGCCCTCGTGGAACGCCGTTTCCGCGGCGAACAGCGTCACTGTGCCGACGGGTGCGATGAATGCGCCGTCATTTTTTGAACCGGAAACCGCTCATGATGACCGACTATCGCGAAGATTTCCCCATACTGAGCCGTGAGGTGCACGGCCGCCCGTTGGTGTATCTCGACAATGCCGCCACGACACAGAAGCCCCGCGCCGTGTTGGAGGCCATGGACGCGCTCTACACCACCTGCAACGCCAATGTGCATCGCGGCATCCACACGCTTTCGCAAGAAGCCACCGCGTTGCACGAAGGGGCGCGCGAACGGGTGCGCTCGTTCCTCAATGCGCGTTCCACGGCCGAGATCGTTTTCACGCGAGGGACGACCGAGAGCCTCAACCTCGTCGCAGCGTCGTTTTCGCAAGCCTTCCTGCGCGAGGGCGATGAGGTGATTGTCACCGTCATGGAGCACCACTCCAACATTGTGCCCTGGCAGTTGGCACGCGAGCGGTGGGGCTTCACGCTCCGCGTCGTGCCGATGGACGACGAGGGGCGTTTGGACCTCGAAGCCTACGCCGCGCTGCTCAATGAGCGCACCCGCTTGGTGTGCTGCTGCCAGGTGAGCAACGTACTCGGCACGGTGAATCCCGTACGCGAGATGGCGCGGATGGCGCACGACGCCGGTGCCTACTTCTTGGTGGACGGCGCGCAGAGTGTGCCGCATTTTCCGGTCGATGTGCAGGAGTTGGATTGCGATTTTCTCACGTTCAGCGCACACAAAATCTACGGTCCCACCGGTGTGGGCGTGCTTTACGGCAAAGAAGCGCTGCTCGAACAGCTCCCTCCCTATCAAGGGGGCGGAGAGATGATCGCCCGCGTCACTTTTGAGCACACCACCTTCGAACGCCTGCCGTTTAAGTTCGAAGCGGGCACGCCCGACTACGTCGCCACGCACGGTTTGGCCGCCGCCATTGACTATGTGGAGGCGGTGGGGCTGGATCGGATTGCAGCGCACGAAGAAGTGCTCACACGCCACGCCATGGCGCGCATGGCCGAGATCGATCAAATGCAGTTTTACGGCACGGTGCCCGGAAAGACCTCGGTGGTCTCGTTCAACGTGGGGCAGATCCACCCGATGGATTTGGGTACTTTGCTCGATCGGCTCGGTTTTGCGATCCGCACCGGCCACCACTGCGCGCAACCGCTCATGGCGCGTTGTGGGGTGGAGGGCATGGCGCGTGTTTCGTTTGCGCTCTACAACACTGAGGACGAAATCGATCGTTTCATTGAGGCGCTGCAGCGCGTGGTGCGCATGTTCTGAGCGCCCGCGTTGGCTCCCTTTCGGGCGGAGTCACTCCTTATTTATATAAGACAGCTAATCGGCGGAAATCATCGTAGGGTGGTTTCCGCCGATGTTTTGCCGTTTGGCCCGAGCCGTTGAGGCTTCTTATCGGAAGGTGGCGTTCGGCCGAGAGACAAATGCGGATTTTTTCGGCGCAATCTTTGGTTTTTCGTTCTAAACACTTACCTTTGTCCTTATCAACATCACACTCAAAATTGAACGTTATGTTACTGACTACCACGCCCTCGATAGAAGGACACCCCATTCGCGAATATCGCGGTATCGTCTCGGCCGAAACCATCATCGGCGCCAACTTTGTGAAGGATTTCTTCGCACGTTTCACTGACGTTTTCGGCGGTCGTTCGGGTTCGTACGAACGCGTGCTGCGCGAAGGTAAAGAGGCGGCTTTGGCCGAACTCACCAAAGAAGCCCAACGCCTCGGTGCCAATGCCGTGGTAGGCTTGAAGTTGGATTACGAAGCCGTGGGTGCTTCGGGCTCGATGCTCATGGTCGTGGCCTCCGGCACGGCGGTGGTGGTCTAAGTCGTCGACGCTGTGCTGCTCGCTCACCACAATCAAGCGGGACTGCTCGAAGCCGGTTGCGACGAAGCCGGTCGCGGTTGTTTGGCCGGTGCGGTCTATGCCGCGGCAGTCATTCTTCCTCCCGATTATCACAACGAACTGCTCAACGACTCAAAACAACTGACCGATGCGCGTCGGCGCGCGTTGCGCCCGATCATCGAGCAGGATGCGTTGGCGTGGGCGGTTGGTGTGGTTGATGCGGAAGAAATCGACCGGATCAACATCTTGAACGCCGCCATCCTGGCCATGCACCGCGCACTCGACGGTTTGCAGCTTTGTCCCGAATGCATTATCGTCGATGGCAACCGCTTCAAACCCTATGTGCGCGAGGTGCTCGAAATTCCGCACACCACCATTGTGAAAGGCGATGCGAAATACCTGTCGATCGCCGCCGCTTCGGTGTTGGCCAAGACCTATCGCGACGATTATATGGCCGCGTTGCACGAAGAATACCCCGACTATGCGTGGAACCGCAATGCCGGTTATCCCACGGCGGCGCATCGTGCGGCGATTGCTGCGCACGGGCCGACGCCCTATCATCGTCAAAGTTTCAAACTGCTCAAAGACTAATCTCGGGCGGCAGCGCAAAGACGTTGCCGCCCCTCATGTATCCTCTCCATGTTCGCAGACATTGTGCTTCCGCTCGCTGTTCCCGGCGCCTACACCTATCGATTGCCCACACAACTCGAGGGGCGCGTCGTCGTAGGCTCGAGAGTGGTGGTACCGTTGGGCAAAAATAAACGCTACACCGGCATTGTCATTCGTTTGCACGAGGAGTTGGCGAACTTTGACGAAGACCGCATCAAGACGGTTGAGGAGTTGGTCGACGAACGCCCATTGCTGCTCGAAGAGCAAATCGCACTTTGGCGCTGGATGGCGCAATATTATATGTGCTGTCCCGGCGAAGTGATGAAAGCCGCCTTGCCCGCCGGTTTGAAGTTGGAGAGTGAGACGCTCTTTGCCTTGGCCGAAGACACGGATCCGCACGATGATGCGCGCGAGGAGAGTGAACGTGAAGTGTTGCGCGCACTGATGGTCAAACCGTTGCGCGTGAGTGATTTGCGCAAGGCTGTTCCGCGTCCGGGATTGTTGCGTACACTCAAAAACTTGGTCGAAGCGCGGTGCATCACAGTCGAAGAGAAAGTGAGTCAAGGCTTCAAAGCGAAAAGCGAAGCGCGACTCACGCTCGCTCCCGACTACGCTTCGGCAGCGGCACTCGAGCAGGCGCTGAAACAGCTGGGGAGGTCGCCGCGACAGTCCGAGGCGATGTTGGCTTTCCTCGATCGCGCCGGCATAGCTGCGGCCGAGCGGCTCAATAATTTTGCTTTGCTCGCCGAAGTGCGCCGTGCTGAACTCGTCGAGGCCTTGCCCGAGGGCGGAGCAGCGGCCATTACAGCCTTGGTGCGCCGCGGACTGCTCATTTCCACCTTGGTCGAGGTGGGACGCCTCAAAACCCACAAAGCCGTGGAGGGGTTGCCGCCGCGTCCCCTGAGCGAAGCGCAGCAAGCAGCGCACGATGCGATTCTCGCGGCGTGGGAAGAAAAGGAAGTCGTGCTCTTGCACGGCGTGACGTCGAGCGGCAAGACGGAAGTCTACATCGAACTCATTCGACGCGTCATCGCCGAGGGAAAACAAGTCCTGTTTTTGTTGCCCGAAATCGCGTTGACGACGCAAATCACCGATCGTCTCGGCCGCGTGTTCGGCGAACAGCTCGGGGTCTACCATTCTAAGTTCCCAGACAACGAGCGAGTGGAGATTTGGCAGCGGCAGTTGAGCGAGAACGCCTATCCTTTGTTGCTCGGCGTGCGCTCTTCGGTGTTTTTGCCCTTTCAAAATCTCGGATTGATCATCGTTGACGAAGAGCACGAGATGTCTTACAAACAGCAAGATCCGGCTCCGCGCTACAATGCGCGCGATGTGGCCATCCTCATGGCGCATCGCTGTGGCGCTAAGGTCTTGCTCGGCACCGCCACGCCCTCGTTGGAGAGTTATAAGAACGCCGACGAAGGAAAATACGGCTTGGTGCGTTTGGATCGGCGCTTCGGCGATGTGCAAATGCCCGAAATCATCGTAGAAGACCTCGCCGAATTGCGCCGAAAGAAACAGTTGCCCACGCCTTTCTCTCCGCGTTTGCACGAAGAAGTGAATGCCGCTTTGGAAAATGGGCAACAAGCCATTCTCTTCCTCAATCGGCGCGGCTATAGTCCGTCGTTGCAGTGCAGAAGTTGTGGGTGGTCACCGCGTTGCACCCAATGTGATGTGCCCCTCACGCTGCATTTGAAGTTCAACAAACTCGTTTGCCACTATTGCGGCGCGCAGTATCAAGTGCCCACGCATTGCCCGCAGTGCGAACAGGCCGATTTGCGCGACATCGGCGCCGGCACGGAGAAAATCGAGGCCGCCGTCGAAGCTTGTTTCCCCACGGCGAAGGTGGCGCGCATGGATTTGGACACCACTCGCTCGCGAACGGCCTACGAACGCATCATCCGTGAGTTTCAAAACGGCCGTTCCAATCTGCTGGTCGGCACGCAGATGGTGACCAAAGGCTTAGATTTCGGCGGAGTCAGCGTGGTGGGCATCGTCAATGCCGACCAACTGTTGAATCGTTGCGACTTTCGCGCTCATGAACGTGCCTTTCAAATGCTTTCGCAGGTGGCGGGGCGCGCCGGTCGCCGCGGCAGTCGCGGACGCGTGGTGTTGCAGACGCGGCAACCCGATTTGCCCGTCGTGCGCCAAGTGGTGGCCGACGACTATCAAGCGATGTACAAAAGCGAAATGGCCGATCGGCGCATTTTTCGCTTCCCTCCCGAAGTGCGCCTGATCACCATCTATCTCAAACACCGCGAGGAGCGCACCGTCGCCGTCACCGCTCGCCTGCTCGGCGACTTGTTGCGGCCGCATTTCGGCGACGATCTGCTCGGCCCCGACAAACCGGCGGTGGGTTACGTCCAGTTGCAGCACATTCGCAAGTTGTTGTTGAAAGTGTCGCCCACGCTGAGCCCCGCTTCGGTGCGCGCCACGTTGTTGGCAGCGCGTGATCGCGTGTTGACACACAGCGCTTGTCGCAACGTCACGATCTATTTCGACGTCGACCCCATGTAGTTATTTTTTGTTCTTTATCCACTCGGCGAGCGCGGCGAGTCGTTGCACAAAGGGCAGCACTTTCTCCCCCGTGATGGGCGAACGGCTGCCGAACATCCCCCTCGGGAGGCAAAACACGGGAACTTTCCGCATTTTGCCTCCTTTTTCTTTTGCGTTTCACAAAACGCGTCGTAAATTTGCCACAAATCATATTTCAAACTCTCGAATAGACGCTATCCCTTATGTTAGACGTAAAGCAATTGCTCGCCGCCTGCGAAGAGCGCATGGAAATGAGCGTGATGCACCTCGAAGAAACCCTTTCGCACATCCGTGCCGGTAAAGCCAACGTGCACATTCTCGACCAAGTGCTGGTGAACTCCTACGGTTCGATGGTGCCCATCAACAACGTGGCCGCCATCACCACCCCCGATTCCCGCACCATCGCCATCAAGCCTTGGGACAAAAGCATGTTCCACCCCATCGAGAAGGCCATCATCGATAGCAATGTGGGCATCATGCCAGAAAATAACGGCGAAGTGATTCGTTTGGGCATTCCGCCCCTCACCGAAGAGCGTCGTCGCGACCTCACCAAACAGTGCAATCAAGAAGGTGAAGAAGCGAAAATCGCCGTGCGCAATGCGCGTCGCGACGGTATCGACAAACTCAAGAAGAGCACCAAGGACGGTGTGCCCGAAGACGTGGCGAAAGATGGCGAAGGCGATCTGCAGAAGCTCCACGACAAGATGGTAAAGCGCATCGAAGATCTGCTCGCTGCCAAGTCCAAGGAAATCATGACCGTCTAAGGTCGCAAACATCTACACTTTTGGCTCGTAAACCCTCGAACAGCAAAAACACCTCCACCACAGCGGCTCACGGCATCGTGGTGCGCAACACCGGCAGTAGCTACATCGTGCGCACCGATGGCGGGGAGCAGGTGGAATGTCGCGTCAAGGGCAATTTTCGTCTCAAAGGTATCCGCACCACCAACCCCGTTGCCGTCGGCGATGGGGTTGTGTTGCGTATAACCCCCAACGACGAAATCGCCTTCATCACCGCGATCGACGAACGCCGCAATTACATCATTCGCAAAGCGTCGAATCTCTCGAAACAAAGCCACATTCTCGCCGCCAACATCGACCGCGCGCTGTTGGTGGTCACCATTGCTCGCCCCGAGACGTCCACCACCTTCATCGATCGCTTCCTCGCTTCGGCCGAAGCCTATCGCGTGCCCGTGGTGCTGGCCTTCAACAAAATCGATGACCTCAATGAAGAGGAACGCGCCACGCTCGATTACCTCACTTTTGTGTATCGCGACATCGGCTACGAGGTGCTCCATCTTTCGGCCGCCACCGGCGAAGGACTTCCCGAGTTGGCGCCCTATCTTCGCGACAGCATCACGCTGTTGGCCGGTCATTCGGGCGTAGGCAAGAGCACTTTGCTCAATCGCCTCATCCCCGACGCGTGTGTGCGCACCGCTGAAATTTCCGAGTCGCACGGCACCGGTATGCACACCACCACTTTCAGCCAACTCCTCGACTTGCCCGACGGCGGTAGCCTCATCGACATTCCCGGCATCAAAGGTTTCGGCACCTTCGACATGGAACCCGAAGAAATCGCCCACTATTTCCGCGACATCTTCGCTCTCGGCCACGAATGCCGCTTCTCCAACTGCACCCACACCCACGAACCCGGATGTGCTGTGTGCGAAGCACTCGAAGCGCACCGTCTTGCGCCCTCGCGCTACACCTCCTATCTCTCCATGCTCGAAGATCACGACGAAGACAAGTACCGGCCGGCTTTTTAGTCGGCCGTTGTGCCCACTGCTTCGTCGTTTTTTCAGGCAACACCCGTCCGGCCGTACAACACTATGCTCGACAAAAAAACATTTACGCAACTCTATTTGAAAGATACGTCGTTCGTCAATCTCATGACACGGCGTATCTTTAATGTTTTGCTCATCGCCAACCCCTACGATGCTTTCATGCTCGAAGACGACGGGCGCATCGACGAAAAACTCTTCAACGAATATGCCGCCCTCTCGCTGCGCTATCCGCCGCGCTTCACCCAAGTGAGCACCGCCGACGAGGCATGGGGCGAACTGGGGAAGAACTCGTTCGACCTCATCATCGTCATGCCCGGCACCGACAACAGCGACACCTTCGACATCGCCCGCGACATCAAAGCGCGCAACGAGCACATTCCCGTCGTCGTGCTCACCCCCTTCAGCCACGGCATCAGTGCGCGCATCGAGCACGAAGATCTTTCGGCCTTCGAGTATGTGTTCTGCTGGTTGGGCAACACCGATTTGCTCCTCTCCATCATCAAGTTGCTCGAAGACAAGATGAACCTCGATCACGACATCGAAGAGGGTGGAGTGCAGCTCATCCTTCTCGTCGAAGACAACATTCGGTTCTACTCCTCCGTCCTGCCCGAGCTTTATAAGTTCGTCTTGCAACAAAGTCAGGAATTTGCCACCGAAGCCCTCAACGAACACCAGCGCACCCTGCGCATGCGCGGTCGGCCGAAGATCGCTTTGGCGCGCACCTACGAGGAAGCCGAAGCCCTCTACGACGCGCATCCCAACAACGTGCTCGGCGTCATCACCGATGCGCGTTATCCGCGCGGCGGCGCGGTCGACCCGAAAGCCGGTGTCGCCCTCCTCGCCCGCTTGCGCAAGGCCGATCCGTTCTTGCCCCTCATCCTCGAGTCCGCCGAGTCGCACAACGCCTTCGAAGCCTCGGCTTACAACGCCGCTTTCGTCGACAAAAACTCCAAAAAGATGGCCGTCGATCTGCGGCGTGCCGTGAAACAGCATTTCGGCTTCGGCGATTTCGTGTTTCGCGACCCCCGCACCTTCGAAGAGGTGGCGCGCGCCCGCAATCTCAAGGAGATGCAAAACGCCATCCTCAGCGTGCCAGCCGATTCGCTCCTCTATCACATCACGCGCAACCACGTTTCGCGCTGGCTTCGCAGTCGCGCGCTGTTTCCCGCGGCCGAGTTTGTGAAACAGCTCTCGTGGGAAGAATTGCGCGACCTCGATGCCCACCGGCGCATCATCTTCGAAGCCATCGTGCAGTATCGGCTGATGAAAAACCGCGGTGTCGTCGCCGTGTTCCGCCGCGATCGTTTCGACCGCTACTCCAATTTCGCCCGCATCGGCGAAGGTTCGCTCGGCGGCAAGGGACGCGGTCTGGCTTTCATCGACAATCTGGTGAAACACCACCCCGAAATCAATCGTTTCGACAACGCCACCGTCATGATTCCCAAGACCGTGGTGCTCTGCACCGACCTCTTCGAGGAATTCATGGAGACGAACAATCTCTATCAGCTCGCCCTCTCCGATGCGGACGACGCCGTGATCCTCGACGCCTTCCGGCGCGCGCGTTTGCCCGAACAGCTCGAAGGCGACCTCCTCACTTTCGTCGACGCCGTGCGCTGTCCCGTGGCCGTGCGCTCCAGTTCGCTGCTCGAAGACAGTCATTACCAACCGTTTGCCGGGATCTACAACACCTACATGGTGCCCTATCTCGACAACCACGGGCGCATGCTCTCCATGCTCTGCGATGCCATCAAAGGGGTGTACGCTTCGGTGTTTTTCAAGGACTCAAAAGCCTACATGCAAGCCACGCGCAATGTGATCGACGAGGAGAAAATGGCCGTCGTGCTCCAAGAAGTGGTGGGCAGTCGCTACGGCGATCATTTCTATCCCAACATTTCGGGCGTAGGCCGCTCGCTCAACTACTATCCCCTCGACGACGAGCGCGCCGAAGAGGGCACGGTGAGTTTGGCGCTCGGCTTGGGCAAATACATCGTGGACGGCGGTCGCACGCTGCGCGTCTGTCCGGCGCATCCCGCGCGGGTGTTGCAAACCTCCGACACCGAAATGGCGCTGCGCGAAACGCAAACTCGCTTCTATGCCCTCGACCTGAAAAATCTCGGTGAGAACTTCTCCGTCGACGACGGCTTCAACCTCCTGCACCTTCCGGTCAAAGTGGCCGATGCTGACGGTGCGTTGTCGTTCATCGCCTCGACTTTCAACCCCACCGACCAAGTCATCTATCCCGGCCTGTATCCCGGCGGCCGAAAGATCATCAGTTTTGTCGGCGTGTTGGAGCACGACGTCGTGCCCCTGCCGCAGATCCTGCGCGAAGTGCTGCAAATGAGCGAAGAAGCCATGCGCCGCCCCGTCGAAATCGAGTTTGCCGTCGAGATCGATGCCGAAAACCGCAGCTGTGTGTTCTACTTGCTGCAAATTCGCCCCATGGTCGACGTGCGCACCGACGTGAATATTGACCTTTCGGCCATCGATCCGTCGCGCGTGCTCTTGCGCAGCGACAATGCCCTGGGGCACGGCAATTTTGACGAGCTGACCGATGTGGTTTATGTGAAGACCGACCATTATTCGGCCGGCAACAATCCACAGATTGCCGACGAAATCGAGCAACTCAACGCCCGTTTCCTCGCCGAAGGCCGAAATTATGTGCTCATCGGCCCCGGTCGTTGGGGATCGAGCGACCCTTGGCTCGGAGTGCCCGTGAAGTGGCCCGCCATCTCCGCCGCGCGCCTCATCGTCGAGGCCGGACTGACCAACTACCGCGTCGATCCGTCGCAAGGCACGCACTTTTTCCAAAATCTCACCTCCTTCGGTGTGGGCTACTTCACAATCAACGATTATATCGGCGACGGCCTTTACCAACGGGGCGCCCTCGACGCACAGCCCGCCGTCTACGAGTCGGAGTTCGTGCGCCATGTGCGTTTCGACCGCCCCTTGTCGTTGAAAATCGATGGGCGCAAGAAGCTGGGCTTCCTCCTTTTGCCCGAAGTGGAGTAGGGCTGCCGATATGCCCGGTGTCTTCTGCCTGATGAGGTGGACTTCCTTACAGATCTCGTGAACGGCCGTTGGCCGCTTGCGAGAGGAACGAAAAAAGTTGGGGACTTTCGCCGGAAAGTCCCCAACTTTTGTGCAAAAGTCGCGGAGAAAAAATGAAAACGCCGCACGTTTCCGAGGAAGCGTGCGGCGTTGTGGTTGACAGATGTCCCGTTCGGCGGCAAAGTGCGCCGGGCAGGGGACGAAACGGGGCGATCAGAAGGTGTAGGACGCACCGGCCATGACGAAGAAGCCGGGTTGCTCCACATTGCCCAAATCGAAGTAGCGGCTGTCGGTAACATTGCGCAGATCGCAGAAGAGGCGATAGCGATCGGTCGTCCAATGCAGTTTCACGTCAAGGGTGGCGTGCGTGCCGTAGGGGAGGAGCGTGCCGGTGTCGACGAGCTTGGCCGGATTCGTGCGATCCACCTGCATGTAGTGGCCGTTGCGATCCTGCACACGCAGTACCCACGACGCGCCCAAGTGGGCGAAGAGGCGATGGTCGAGGGTGGCGACGAACTTGTGGCGGAGATACTCGAGCGCATAGTTCGACTTGAAGAACGGCCGATCGTCCTTTCGATCCTGCCACAGGCGGGCGAAATCCAAACGCAGGCGGCGCAGCGGTTGCGACGTGCCGAGCAGGCGGTCGAAATCGGCCGTGGCCGTCACGTTCACTCCGAAGTTGTCCAAACGGAAGTTGGTGGAGTGGAACTTGTCTTTCGCGTCATACATCACCCAGTCGAGCACATTGGTGCCGCGGTTGTAGAAAGCCGCCGCTTCGACCGTGATGCCACACGGAGCATAGTGGGTGGCGCCGAGTCGGAAGGCGCTGTTCTCCTCGGGACGGAGGCCGATGTTGCCCTCCTGCGAAGGATTCTTATAATAGAGGTCGGTGAAGGTGGGCAGGCGTAGGGAACGATTCCACGAGGCGGTGAGTCGCCACGCCGAGTTGGGTCGCCAGGCCACGTCCACGCCGGGATAGAAGCGCAACTGCTCGTCAATGCTCGAATTGCGCTGCGCCAGGAGGCCGAGCGACACCGTCCAGCGGTCGAAGAGGAGATCGTGCTCCACGAAGTAGCTCACATTGGTGCGTTCGGCGCGCTTGGTGTAGTAGGCGATGCTGCCGTTGCGGTCGCGCCACACACCTTTCGCATCGCGACGGTCGGCGTGTTGACCGGCGATGGGAATCCAGTGAGTGGAGTCGAGGTCTCGCCCCAAATTGCCGGAGTAAATGAGCTCTTGGCGCATCTCCGCGCCGAAGGCCGTGCGGCCGGCCGCCCAATCGGTCCAAGCGTTGAGGCCGAGGGTGAAGACATCGCCGCGGTTGAAGTTCTCATACGTCGGCGTGTTGCGGACAAATTGGAAGTGGTCGGCATTGCGCAGCCACGACACCTGCGGAGCAAGGTGCAAACGGCCTTTGGTCTCGGCGCGCACGCCGGCCAGCAGTCGATGCGTGCCTTCCCATTGGTTGGCCGACTTGGTGGAATAGAACGTGTTGGCACCAAAATCCGATTGTGTCCAGCCGAAGAGCGCATCGACGCGGAAGTCGGGGGCGTCGGCGCGGCCTTGCCAAAAGGCTTTGCCGTAGCGGAAATCGCTGTTGCGCACCGCGCCGTCCGAACGGCCGTAGCCCAAGCTGAGCGAGGAGCTGAAATCGACGTTGCCGCGGCGCGCTTGCAGGCCGGTGCGGGCTTCGGCCTGTGCCGTGCCATAAGATCCGCCGGCGAGGGAGAGTGCCGTGCGCGCATCGCGGCGCGTTACGATGTTCACCGCTCCCGAGAAAGCCTGCGTGCCGAACACGCGCGACGCAGCGCCCTCGAGCACTTCGATGCGCTCGATGTCGCTGAGGTTGAGCGGAAATTCCGCCGCATTATGACCGGTTTGTGGATTGGAGATGGGGAATCCGTTGACAAGAAGAAGAATTTGGTCAAAGGTTCCGCCGTTGATGCTGATGTCCGTTTGCATTCCGAAACTTCCGCGCTGCCGGACATCGACACCGGCGCAGAGTTTGAGCACGTCGTTGACGCTGGCGACACCCGCCGCGGCCAACTGTTCGCGCGAGAGGGTCACCACTTGTCTCGCCGCAGCGTCGGCGGCGAGGGGAGCGCGCGAGGTCGTGGTGACGGCCTCCGCGAGTCGGTGTGCATCGTCGAGTTCGTCGGACACTTCCGTACGATCCTCGCCGGCCACGGTGCGTGACGCTGCTTGTGTGTGGGCAGCCAAGCACGGTGCGGCCGTGGCCAGCGTGGCCACAGTGAGGACACCGATTTTCACCTCGCTGCCCAGTGCGGCAAAGAGCGCATAGCCCTTGCGCGAGAAGCGGCGGAAGGTGAAAACTGCTCCCTGAGGAGAGGTTTTTTGATACATTGATTTGGGTATTTGTTGATTAAAACGACGCAAAGGTACGAAAAAAATGAGCCGTTCGCTTCACTCTCGTGGGAAAAGTCGTACATTTGCATCATCACCAATACAGACACGCCGGACGTGTCGAACTTAAATGGATTCGCATTTACTGCTTTTAATTTTCTACCTCGTACTCTCTCTTTCTCTTTCGTCTCTTTGTTCGGTGCTCGAAGCCGTTTTGCTGGCTTCGACCACTTCTTTTGCGTCGATCAAGGAACAGGAAGGCTACAAAATAGCCACTACCCTCAAAAAGTATAAAACCGACATTGATCGCCCCATTGCTTCGATCCTTTCGCTCAATACTATTGCGCACACCGTGGGCGCGGCCGGCGTAGGCGCGGAGGCTTCGATCATTTGGGGCAGCGAAGCCGTGGGCATTGCCTCGGGGGTGATGACGCTGCTCATTCTGGTGATCTCGGAAATCATACCGAAAGTGGTGGGCGCCACCTACTGGCGCGAAATGGCATTGGGCGCGACGCGCATCATCCGCGTACTCATTATTATTACCTACCCCTTGGTGTTGCTTTCAGAACTGGTGACGCGCATGGTGGGCAGCGAAAAAGCGCAACTCTCCGTGAGTCGCGAAGAGGTGCAGGCCATGGTGGACGTGGGCGTGGAAGAAGGCGTGTTCAAGGCCAAGGAAACGAAAGCCATCCGCAGTTTCTTGAAACTGGGCGAGGTGCGTGCCGAGCAGATCATGACGCCGGCCACGGTGGCCGCCACGGTGCGCGAAGACATGACGTTGCAAGAGTTTTATGATGCCGACGAAGAGCACCTGCACTCCTACAGTCGCATCCCGGTCTACGATGAGGCGGAAGAATATATCAAAGGTTATGTGCTGCGCGCCGATGTGCTCGAAGAACTTTCGGAAGACCATTTTGCGCAGCGCGTGGGCGATTTGATACGACCGATCCTGACGTTCCGCGACGACGAACCGGTGTCGAACATTTGGGAACTGATGCTCGAAAAGAAGGAGCACATCTCGGTGATCATCGACGAATATGGTACGATGCGCGGCATCGTGACGATGGAAGACGTGATCGAAACCATGCTCGGCGTGGAGATCGTGGACGAAAACGACGAGGCCGTGGATATGCAAGACATGGCGCGCGAAAAATGGCAGCTGCAACAGCAACAGCAATCTGAATTATGAATAAAGTCATCCTAATGAATGGATAAACCGGTCGGTGTCTGTCTGTCAATCTTGAAATAAAGTTAGCCGAAGGGGGATTAGCCGATGGCTTCTTTGGCAGTCCGTCAGATAAGGCTTATATTCGCATACAGACGATTCAGCGTATCCACGAAAAAACTACCCGATCATGCGTCCTTTATTCGGTATTCTCTCGCTGCTGCCCGTGCTGTTGTGCGGTTGCAGTTCGCAATATTCCATCGACGGTAACTCGTCGTTGTCGTGTTTGGATGGGAAACGATTGTATCTGCGTGTGCCGCAAGCCGACACGCCCCGCACGCACTATCGAACGATCGACTCGTGCGAAGTGGTGCACGGACGTTTTCGTTTCGGCGGTAGCAGCGAAACGATCGTGATGGCCGAGGTCTATGTGGGCAATGACGTGCTGATGCCCGTGGTGCTGGAGAGCGGACAGCTGTTCTTGCAGCTCGACAACTACGGACAAACGGTGAAAGGCGGGCCGCTCAATGAGCGATTGTCAGAATTTCTCATGCGCCGTGCACGTTACTACAACGAACTTTGGGAACTGGAGCGCGAAATGCGTCAAGCCATGTTCCTTGAAATGGAATCGGAGGCGATGGCGGCACGTTCTTCCGCAAAACGCGAGGAGCTGATGACGAAAATCGCGACGCTCGAAGAGGATTTCGTCTGTGACAATGCCGAAAATGTACTGGGACCGGGCTACTTCATGTTGCTGGCGCAGGAAAATGGTTTTCCTGTGCTGACGGAGCAGTTGAGACGCATCGCAGATCGTGCACCGAGTAAGCTGCTGGTCAGTCCGTCGGTCAAGCATTTCCTGAACATCACCGGTTATGTGCCGCACCAGATCCTCGAAAAAGAACCGGTGGCGACACGCCAAGCCAAATAAATCTTTGACAAAAACAATGCTCCCCCGCAGTAGATGATACTGCGGGGGAGCATTTGTTTGTACGGAAGAGGAGCCGTGTCGGGAGTGTCGGGACACTGCGCCCTTGTAATGAGAAAGCGGATCAGCGGTAGCGCGCTTCGGTGAGGCGCACGATTTGGATCACCACCTCGCAGGCCTTTTTGAGGTTGGGGATGGGGAGGAACTCATGAGGGCCGTGGAAGTTGAGACCGCCGGCGAAGATATTGGGACAAGGAAGCCCCATGAAAGAGAGCTGTGCCCCGTCGGTGCCGCCGCGAATCGCCTTGATTTGCGGCTCGACACCCGCAGCTTCCATGGCTTCGCGGGCAATGTCGATGATGTGCATGACCGGTTCCACCTTTTCGCGCATATTATAATAGGTGTCATCGAGCTGCAAGGCGATCGCTTCGTAGCCATATTTGAGGTTCATGCCTTGTACCAATCCGCGGAGCATGGCTTTGCGCGCTTCGAAGCGCTCTCTGTCGTGGTCGCGGATGATGAAATTGAGCGTGGCGCGCTCCACCGATCCCGAAAGACCGGTGAGGTGGAAGAAACCTTCGTAGCCGGTGGTGGCTTCGGGGACTTCGGCGGCGGGCATCTTCTGCACAAGCTCCGTGGCGAGGCGGGCAGCGTTCACCATCTTGTCTTTGGCAAAACCGGGGTGGACACTCACGCCCGTGATGTCGATGCGGGCGGAAGCCGCGTTGAAGTTTTCAAACTCGAGTTCGCCGACTTCCCCACCGTCCATCGTGTAAGCCCATTCGCAGCCGAAGCGTTCGACGTCGAATTGGTGGGCTCCGCGTCCGATTTCCTCGTCGGGGTTGAAGGCCACGCGCACACGACCGTGTTTCACCTCCGGGTGCTGCACGAGATAGGCCATGGCGCTGACGATTTCGGCAATGCCCGCTTTGTCGTCGGCGCCCAAGAGCGTGTGACCGTCGGTGACAATGAGGTCTTCGCCGACGTGGCGGAGCAACTCGGGAAATTTCTCGACCGCGGTGACAATGCCCGCTTCGGCATCGAGCACAATATCCTTGCCGTCGTAGTTTTGCACAATGCGCGGTCGGACATTTGCGCCCGAGGCGTCGGGACTGGTGTCGATGTGGGCAATGAAGCCGATGGTCGGCACGGCATGGTCGACATTCGAGGGGAGGGTGGCGTAGACGTAGCCTTGTGCGTCCATTTCCACCTCTTCCAAACCGATGGCGCAGAGCTCCTCCACGAGATATTCGGCAAGCCGGAATTGTTTCTCGGTGCTGGGGGTGGAAGAGGAGGCTTCGTCGCTTTGCGTGTCGAAGCTGACGTATTTGAGAAAGCGGTTGACAATTTGATCCATGAATGTAAATAAAAGATGAGTGCCTGCACGCCTCAGTCTCGTGTGGAAATGTGAGGCGCGGACGTGAATGAATGAAGACAAAAGTAATGCATTTATTTGGGAATGCGCCTATTTTGCGCTATATTTGCGCATCAATGCAACAAATATAATGACAATGAAGAAGACGTTTCTCTCCTTTGCCCTATTTACCCTTCTCGCCGGCGGTGTGTCGGCGCAGGTGGCCAATGTGAACCCGCGGCCACAAACGGTCAATTCGACCGGCAAAATGTTTTCAGCTCCGAAACAGTGGAATGTATTGACGAGCGCTGCGCTCGCAAAGTCCTATGCTGTGGACGCACTGGAAGAGATTGGGGTGTCACGCGCCAAAGGAGGTCGCGGCGACTTCCGCGTCACCTTGGGTGTGGTGAGCGAGAAAGCCCTCGCCAAGTACCGGAAATTCGTCCCCGAGCACCCCGAGGCTTATTATTTGTCCGTCACGTCCAAAGGCGTGGTGCTCGTCGGTCGTGACGAACGCGGTCTTTATTATGGCGTGCAGACCCTGCGCGCGATGATGGCCAAGGGGCAACTCGAAGAATGCACCGTGCAGGACTGGCCCGATGTGGCATTCCGTGGTGCGATCGAAGGTTTCTACGGTCGTCCGTGGAGTCACGAACACCGTTTGCGCCAACTCGATTTCTATGGTCGCAACAAGATGAACGTCTATATCTACGGTCCGAAGGACGATCCCTACCACCGTCAGCACTGGCGCGACCCCTATCCCGAAAAGGAAGCGCGACAACTGCGTGAACTGGTGGATCGTGCCCACGCCCGCGGGGTGAATTTCTACTGGGCTATCCATCCCGGCGGTGATATTCGTTGGACAACGGAGGATCGCGACAATCTCGTGAACAAGCTCGAGAAGATGTACGATCTCGGCATTCGTTCGTTTGCTGTCTTCTTCGACGATATCGCCGGCGAAGGTGCACGCGGTGAGAAGCAAGCCGAATTGCTCAACTATGTGGACTCGGTGTTTGTGAAAAAACACGGCGACATCGCGCCCCTCTTGCTCTGTCCCACCATCTACAACCGCGCTTGGAGCGGCCCCGGCGACAAGTATCTCAATGCCTTGGGCAGCTCGTTGCGTCCCGGCATCGAGGTGATGTGGACCGGTAACACGGTGGTGCACACCATCGACAAGGAAAGCATGGACTGGATCAACTCGCGCATCAAGCGCAAGGGCTATATCTGGTTGAACTTCCCCGTGAATGATTTCGTGCGCGACCACATTTTACTCGGCCCCACCTATGGTAATGGCCTCGACATCGCCGGCGACGTGAGCGGATTCGTGAGCAACCCGATGCAATATGCCGAAAGTTCCAAAATCTCGCTTTACTCCATCGCGGACTACACGTGGAACATGAAGCACTACGACTGGGCGAGCTCCTGGGATCGCGCTTTGGCCGATCTGCTCCCCAATGAAACAGCCGCACTGCGCGTCTTTGCTTCCTACAACGAGGATCTCGGCCCCAACGGCCACGGTTTCCGCCGCGACGAGAGCCGTGACCTCAAACCTCTCTGCGATCGCATCGAGAAAGGCGACGCGACGGCCGTTCCCGACCTGCGCGTGCGCTGCACCGAACTGGCCACCGCCTGCGACCTCCTCTTGAATAATAAGGAAAACAAGTGGTTGATCGAAGAACTCCGCCCGTGGTTGGTGCAAGGCAAGTTGCTTGCACAGTACGGCGAGGCCGTTTGCGATGCCGCTCAGAGCAAGGTTGAGAATGAGCAGTCGCTGCAATCGTTCCCGCAACTCTACCGTCGTGCCATGTCGCTACAGAAGCAGATGTACGACAACGAGGTGAACCCCGCCCTGCTCCACGAATACCAAACCGGCACGAAGTTGGGCACTCTGCGCCTCCTTCCCGCCATCAATCGTGTGCTGGCCGATGCGACCAAAGCCTACAACGCACAGCACGGCACGCAGTTTGAAGTCGTGACGCAGTATTCTCCCTTCACCATCGAGAGCACCGTTTCGCAACTCGCACAACAGCCGATCACCACCTACGGTGGCGAAGTGAAGATTTCGCCCTCCAACGAGGTCATCACGTGGGCGCCCGGCTCGCAGTTCACCGTACGCGGCGATCGCCCCTTCACCTTGCGCGGCATGGATTTCAACTTCGGCAAGCCCGGTGCCGCCGCGGCCTTCCGCCTCGAATGCCAACTGCCCGACGGCACATGGCGCGAAGTGTCACTGCTCCACTACAAGGACACCGATCCCGTGATTCACACCGGCAATGAGCTGGGCGGACTCCGTGTCAAGGCCTTCCGCATCACCAACAAGAGCGGACAGGAGCAGCAACTCTACTTCCGTCATTTCAAGTTCGTCAAAGACTGATCCGCTTCGATATTTTTGAAGAAAATAGGGGCGACTCGGAAATAAAGCCGTAATTTTGCAAACCGATTCTCCCTCAAATCATTGCAACAAGCAACTTAAATATAACATGCAAGAAACTATTCTCGCCATCTCAGGCAAGCCCGGTCTCTACAAGCTCATTGCCCGTGGCAATGCCAGCCTTATCGTTGAGGCCATTGACGAAACGCACCGTCGTCAGCCCGCCGGTGCTCGCGATCGTGTCACTTCGCTCGGCGATGTCACCATGTACACCGAAGCCGACGACGTGCCCCTCATGCTCGTGTTCCAAAACATCAGCGACGCACTCCAAGGCGGTGTCACTCCCTTCAACTATAAGCAAGCCACCGTCGAGGAACTCGAAAAGTTCATGGACGAAACCGCTCTTCCCGCTTGGGATCGTGAGCGCGTACGTGTGAGCGATATTCGCAAACTCGTGCAGTGGTACAACATCCTCGCCAAGGCCGGCTACAAGGACTACTTCGTGAAGGCCGAAGTGGCCGCTCCCGCCGAAGAAGCAGCTGCACCTGCCGAAGCCGCTTCCGCCGAAGCTGAAGAAAAGCCCGCCAAGAAGGCCGCAACCAAGAAGCCTGCAGCCAAAAAGACGACGGCTGCCAAGAAGCCCGCGGAGAAAAAAACAACGGCCAAGGCTACGAAGAAGGCTGACAAGTAAAGCCACGCGATACAGCACGTATCGACCGCTTGAACCCACACGACCGCGACAACTTCACAAACAGTTGTCGCGGTCGCGTGCTTTGTACAAGGCGTTTTTGAGGACTTGTCGATAAAAAAATAGGATGCAAATTTGGTCGTTCCGATAAAAGTCCGTACTTTTGCATCGCAATCGAAAAGATGAGCGGTTGCCGAAATAGCTCAGTTGGTAGAGCGACGCATTCGTAATGCGTAGGTCACGAGTTCGAGTCTCGTTTTCGGCTCAAGAAAAAGCGAAAGAAGAAATTCTTTCGCTTTTTTCTTTGTCGTTTTACCTGATCTCCCACTCCCTAAATACGGAAGCCACCTTGCATACCTCGTTGCGGTCTTCTCTTTGGCCACAGCCCCCAAGAGATGAACCACGGCGGCGGGAGAAGGCCTCGCTCCGCACAGGAGCGAGGTGCGCTTATCGCAACGATTGAGGTATTCCGCCCGGTTGTCGAGAAAATCGTTCTGCGCACATTTTCGGGAAACCTCAAATAGGTGAAATAGGCCACATCGTGTGCTCTTTCTAATCGGATTAGGCTCGGGTACTTTTGCCCTCAACGCCCAGCGAAGGTACGCATCATCACTTCTTAGGTTCTTGATAGCGTTCGATGTCTCGCTGGAGATACTGCCTAAACGCAGGAAACTCCTTGTCCGTGACTTCTAATATCGTCTCGCGAACGACCGTCGGAATACGATCCAAGCGTATGAGCTGGTCATATTCACCGAACTCAGGGTAGGAAAGGCAAAGTTTGGAATAGTCCTCTTCAGAGAGAGGAGTCTCTGACCTCTCGACACTATCACTCCACGTACCTACTCCTCCTTTATGTTTCACTACCCCCCAGGTCTTATCCTCATTAAAGGAAAACATAAAGCTATAGACCGTATCATAGTCTTGCGGATGCTTGGGTTGGAGTCTGATAGAATTCAAGAACAACGTCTTCCCTTCTTGTGTGAAGTCTCTAAATATAAAGATGAGAAAGTTTTCAAGATCCTCTCTCAAGAAGTCCACCCCAAAGTATCCCACATTGGACTCAATGGCGCAGTAGGGGCTGTCATCCTCATTGAGAATCGTCGCAAAGTAAACATTTTGTTGCTCATGCGCTTCGCGAGAGGCCAGTTCCAAAAGGCCTTCTTTATTCTTTCGACGAGAATAGCGAGTCTTGTTGTAAACATCCAGTTGGGATAGAGTGGCTTCTTCTGTACCTATGTAATTACCAACCCAGGTTCTAATGAATATTGTCTTCATAACGAATTGTAGTTTTTTCCATTGATCTCTCTAAAGGACAGCACAGACATTACCGCAAGTTCCTGTGCATTGCCCCTTTTTTGTTCGGCTAACCAAGTGTGAGAGGAGCTGTCTACATGCGCCATGCCACAATGGGGAGCACCATGTGTATCGTCAATGCCGAGAGCGTAGAGAAGGCGTTGGCAAAGAGGCCTTGTGGCTGAACGGAGAGCGGAGAACTGTGTGTCTTTCGATGGCAAAGGTAGAAAAACGATTCGAGAAATACAAACCTTTACAGAAGAAAAACTTGCGAATTTTGAAACTTGTGGTGTGCCGTCAAAAACAAGGGGACTTTTTGGGAAAACCTCTCGAGTTATTTTTCGAAACGCACGGTTTTGAGCAACATCGCGACAGGGTAGGGGGGCGGATTACACCTTGCGCGGGTAGACACGTGCGTGATCACACGCTCGCGCATTACGCGCACACAGCAGGTTCTCGATTTCTATGTTCACCCTTCACCTTGTTCTTCAATTTGCTGATTTATAAGATGATACAGGTGAAGAAAGAGCCGTTTTTTTGCTTCACCGGGTGAAGGAAATTGTTTAATTGCCTTCACCCTTATTATTTTGAATATCAGCGGGTTCTGCGGTTGAGGTGAAGAAGTGAAGGCAAAAAACGAAAAAAGCCGGACGCGCGCGTAACGTGCGCGCGAGGGAATAAGTCTTCACCTCTTTCGGTGATTTCGCGTAAGTGATTTGTACATAGTAGTTTAGGCGTGAAGCCTTCACCTTTTTCGTTCTTTCCGTCACAGCCGGCCGAGTGATGATTTTCGACACGCTGCGACGGAGGCTCTTTTGAGGTGAAGCCTTCACCCGTATTGTCGTGTCAATCAGCAGATTGTGAGGGGTGGTGAAGGCAAAAATGAGAAACAGTGGACGCGCGCGCACGCGAGGAGAAGGGCGTGCGCGCGTCGTTTTTTGGGAGAGAGTCGGTATGCCTCACCACTTCACTGCCCGGGCTCACAAAATTCGATCAGTTCGCCGAAGAGGGGGACGCGCTTCAACAAGGGGCGGTGGCCGACGATCAGCATGCGTTCACGCGCACGAGTCAGCGCCACGTTGAGTTTGCGGTCGACCCATTGTCCGCACTCGTCTTCAAACTGCGTGCCGCAGAGGAAGGCCAGTTGCGAAGCGCGGCTGACGGTGAAGCCGTAGATGATGGTGTTGCATTCCGAACCTTGGAAACGCTCGACGGTGTCGATGGTCACGTCGGCCAGTTCGGGGTGTGCCGATTGGAGCAGGGCATTGCGCACCAGGGCGATCTGTCGGCGGTAGGGGACGATGATGCCCAAGTCTTTGTGGGGATCGAAGGCGCCGTTTTGCGCTGCGAAGCGTTCGTACTCTTCGACGGAGAGGCGAGCGATGAGGCGGGCTTCGGCGGGGTTGCCCTTGGGGGAGTGCCCCAACTCCAAAGCGTCGGGCGTGCAGTCGTAAAAGGCGACGCGCGGCAGGGCGATCGTCGCTTCTTGGTGGGCGAGGGGGATGGGACAGAGTTTGCCTTCGTAGAATTGTCGGCTGGGGAAATCGGCCACCTCGGGGTGCATGCGCCCTTGGCGCGTGAAGTCGTGGCGACAATCGGCGGGGATGCGCTCGATGAAGCGTTCGAAAAACGAGCGCCGACAATCCGTCACGCCCATTGCGCGCAGTTCGGGTTCGGTGACGAGGCTCTCGGCGGCCGGTTGCTGCACGACGGCCGGCAGTTGGCGGTGGTCGCCGATCAGTACGAAACGATCGATGAGCGGGAGCCCGTCGGTGTGTGCCATGATGAGCGGCAAGAGGTGCGGCTCGAGGAGTTGGGAGGCCTCGTCGATGACGGCCAGCGAAAAGTGCTTGCCGGTCATCTTCGTGACGGCCGAACTCAGCGAGAGGGTGGTGCCCACCACCACGCGCACGTTTTGCACCAGTTGCTTCACCTCGTCGAGTTGCTTGAGGGCGCGGGTTTGGGCATCGAGCAGATAGGGACGATAGGCCGGGGCGCAATTCATTTCGTTGCCCACGCGCACAAAATCGATGTGGGCTTCGACCAGTTTGCTGCAAATCTCGTCGACGGCGCGATTGGTGAAGGCGCCGAGCAGTACTTGCGCTGTGGGTTCGGCCAGCTCTTCGCGTAGCAGGCTCATCAGGCCTTTGGAGGTCTTGCCCGTGCCGGGAGGGCCGACCAAGAGGAAGAGATCGCGGGCGGCTTTGGCCTTGCGCACCAATTCGGTGAGTTCCTCGTTTTCGGGTAGGGTGAGGAGTTCTGCCGACGTGTCGAAGGCCGGTTGTCGCTGTCCGAGCACCCATGCGCGGCGGTCGGCGGGGCCGGTGAGCAGGTCGTAGAGTCCGCGATAGAAACTTTGCGTGCCGGCGTCCATGAAGTCGGGTTCGATCGCCCAACTTTGGCCTTCGCGGAGGGAAAATACCTTCGGGTCGGTCTGTGCCTCGCGGAGCGTGACAACGATTTCGTCCTCCAAAAGTTGGCTCACGGTGGCGCGAAACACCATGTCGCGGCGCAGATCGGGTTCGCGCGCCGTTTCGTAGCGATAGAGCACCACGATGTCGCCGGCGCGGAAGTTGGGCGGCGCGGCCGGTTCTTCGTTTTCGTCAGCCGTGGGGAGTGCCAGGTGCAGGTGTTTCACACCGTGGTGCTCCTTGTTGGCTTCGGTGGAGAGAAGTTGGAGATCGGTGAGAATGCTGCCCACTTCGCGCTTTTCGGCCGTGGTGCATTGCCACGCCGCGGCGAATCCACTCGCTTCTTTTTCGGAACTGCCGAAGCGGCTCAGGAGGTTTTCGCGCACGAGGAAGCGGTGGAAACGATAGAAATAGGCCAAGGCCGTTGCGTCGGCGGTGTGGAAGGGGGCAAGCAGGAGTTCGACTTGCGGGAGAATGTAACGATTCCACAGCGGCTGGGCTTGTCCCGGTTGGTGCAAGTCTTCGGGCGAAAGTTGCTCGATGAAATGGCGCATGCCGTTGCGGGCAAACTCCATTTCGCGCGCCACGATCTCGTTGCGGATGCGGAAGGCTTCGCGCAGGCGGTCGGGCGCATTCGGAATGGGCCACATGCTTTTCTCGTCGGGATATTTGGAGTAGAGGAGGTAACCCTGCAAACGACTGTAGGGTTGTTGGAAAGCGTAGTGGCGCATGGCCATGTAGAGCATGAGCTGGATCTCGTGCTCGTGGTGGGCGGTGCGGTTGAACTCGTCGATTTTCCCGCTTTTTTGTTCCACCACGACGGTGCCGTCGGGCTTCATGAGGTCGATGCGCCCCTGCAAACCGAGCATTTCGCAAAAGAAGGAGGGTTCGATGCACACGCCCTCTTCGCCGGAGAGGTGGAGCTGGTGCTTGAAGGTGGTTTGGCTCAAGTGGCGGAGATTGCGCTGCTGGAGTTGTGCGTTCTGGTGGAAACTTTGTCGATCGATGGGGCAGGAGGCGAAATCGAGGGCATGGTCGGCGAAAAAGCGGCGTGCGGTGTCGGCGTAATCGGCATGAAGCCCGTGCACTTCCTCGTCGAGCATCTGTCCGCTCAGGTTACCGAGCAGGGTGGCTTCGGAGGCGACGAAGTGGTCGAACTTTTTCAGCACGTGCCACGCCGACCGCGTGCCGGTGGGGCGGATGCACTGCGCCACGGCGGTGACGCTGACCAAATAGTCGGGCTCGACAATGATGAGTTCGGGGAAGAGGTGGTCGTTTTCGCGACGGAGGGCCACGAGATTGAGCTGCGTGTTGGGTTCAACCAAGGGGAGGAGGTAGGTGAAATCGCGGCCGCCCGTGGCATCGGGGGTGAGGGGAAGGTGATATTCGGTGTCGTCGTAGAGATCGGTGGGGCTGACGAGTAGGGCGTGGGGGAGCACCTGATTGACCACCACGCGCCAACATTTTTCGGAGAGTGTGCCCTTGGGCGTGGCGGTGGTGAGATGTTCGGGTAGGAGCGCGGCGAGTTCGGCCGGAACGGGCGTTTTTTTCAAGCAGGCCACCAAGTCGGCCAAGGCGCGGAGGTCGCCGGGCAGGCGAGTGGCGAGATGGTCGAGCGACGCCTCGTCGGCGCGTCGCCAACGCACGCGGAAGTCGTTGGCGGCATGATAGAGTGCGGAGGAGAATCCGAGTTGGGCGTGCAGATAGTGCAGGCGCGAGAAGGCACCGGAGAAGGAAGCCGGCGCATCGGCCGTGGTTTCGTTCACCAGTTCCACAAAAAGGCGATAGGCCATGCTGCAGCGGCGGCGAATGTCGTAGGCTTCGGCCTGCAAGCAGCGCCGAATGTCATTGTAATAGTAGTCGGCAGGGGTGAATTCCATAGTAAGGCGTTGGAGTGTATGAGGTTAGCAGAATTTGAGGTCGTAGATGACGGTGCTGCCCACGATGTCATTGAGGCGGCGCACGAGTTGTTGGCGCATCATGGAGAGCTGGGTGCGGAGTGCCGGGGTGCGCACTTCGATCCACAGCGCTTGTTCACGAATAAAGCGGGCGGTGGTGTGCGCGGCGATGGCACTGCCGGCCGCTTCCGGCCAAGATTGCACGGCACGGTATTCGAGAAGGGGCGTTTCCAATCCGCTTTCGCGCAGAAAGGCACTCAGGAGGTCGCCCACCTGTTCAGTGTTTTTTCGTTTCATCGTCGGAGGGTGAAGAGGGTTCGCATCGAATTTGTCCGTGTTCGACCACAAAGAGGCGATAGTCGCGGTGGGTGGCGGCGAGTATGCTGTCGAGGTGATCGCGGTTGGTGTCGGTGATGAAAATTTGGCCGAAGTCGTCTCCACTCACATAGTCGACGATGCAGCTCACGCGGCCGGCATCGAGTTTGTCGAAAATGTCGTCGAGCAACAAGAGGGGCGTGCGCCGCTCACCGTGGTTTTTGAGATAGAGAAATTGCGCCAATTTCATGGCGATGAAGAAGGTTTTGATCTGTCCTTGCGAGGCTTCTCGGCGCACACTGTGGCCGTTCATCAGCAGGTCGAGGTTGTCCTTGTGCGGGCCGTGGAGGGTGTGGCCGACGATGTGTTCGCGGAGGCGTCCTTCGCGAAGGATCGGGGCGAGAGGCCCGCGGTCGCCATGAGTTTCGTAGGTGATGCTCACCGCTTCGGCCGCGGCATTGCAGAGTCGTGCGTAGAGGGGCGCAAAAATGGGTTGAAAGGCTTCGACAAACTCGCGCCGCGCGGTGTAGATGACCGCGGCGTCGGCGTCCATCAAGGCTTCGAGCACATCGAGCAAACCTTCGTCGAGCGCGCCTTCCTGCTTGAGGAGGGCATTGCGCTGCTGGAGCGTTTTGCCGTAGCGAATCAGGGCTTCCAAGTAGCGGGGCGAGGTCTGCGAGATGACCGTGTCCATGAATTTTCGGCGCTCTTCGCTGCCGCCCGTCACGAGTTGTTCGTCGCTGGGCGAGAGCATCACGAGGGGGATGGCGCCCACGTGTTCGCTCAGGCGCTTATAGTCTTTGTCGTTGCGGCGCAGGCGTTTGCGCTGTCCGCGTTTCAGCGCGCACGAGACCACATCGCGCGTTTCGTCGGGCGCAATATACTGGCCTTGGAGCATGAAGAAATCGGCCTCGTGACGCACGCAGTTACTGTCGGTGAGGGACGAAGCGCTTTTGCCGAAGGAGAGAAAGTAGATGGCGTCGAGCACGTTGGTTTTCCCCATGCCGTTCGCGCCGATGAAACAATTCACGTTGGGCGAGAGCCGAAGTTCGGCCTCTTCGATGTTCTTATAGTTGAGGAGAGTGAGCTGTTCGAGTGTCATGGGGCGAAAGAAAATGAGCGCAGCGCGAGGTGAACGGATAAAGTGGAGGGGCGCTGCGAGTGAGTTCGTACAAAAATAGGAATAAAACAGCATTCTGCCAAAATCTTGGTGCCGGGCGGCAGGAGGGCACTGTGTGAAAAAACTATCGGCGAATTTCCAGTGTCGGGGCGGTTGAATCTTTTCGGAATGCCAATGAAGAGAACAATAGTTTTCAATTCGAGACACGTTCTGTAGGAGGAGAAAGAGCGCGGGCGAAGTCAACGAGCTTGAAATTGTGCGTTTTGTCAGCATTTGTCCTGAAAAAACGCACCTTTGCCCAGCTGAATGCAAAATAATCGCACTTTCATTTCTCTACTCACGTACAATATATTATTTTTGCAGCGTATTTGCCACAAAAGTACGGCATTACGTACCCTTCACACGATACAAAAAAGCATAATATAATCATGAGCCAACAGAAAAAAGCCCTCGACATCAACGAGGCCCTTGCGACTTCAGAAGCTTTCTTCATCAAATACCGCAAATGGGTCATTGGAGGAAGCATCGCAGTCCTTGTCCTCATCGCGGCATGGGTGGGCAGCATGTTCTATTTCGAGAAACAAAACGAACTCGGGCAGTATGAAATTACCCTCGGCGAGCGCTATGTGCAAACCGGCGATTGGGAAAAAGCCGTCAAGGGTGATGGTGCCACGTTTAAGGGGTATGAGAAAATTGCGCGCAACTATCCTTGCACCGATGCAGCGAACATTGCGCATCTCTACTGCGGTTTGGGTTATTATAACCTCGGCGAATACAAGAAGGCCATCTCTGAACTCGAAGATTTCTCTCCAAAGGGGGATATTACGGTATCGGCCAATGCTTTGGCTGCACTCGGCAACGCTTATGTGGCCGACAAACAGCTCGATAAAGGCGTGAAATACCTCAAAGAGGCCGCCGATCATGCAGACAATGCCGCACTCTCGCCCATCTATCTCCTCGAAGCCGGTCAAGTGCTCGAGAGTCAAGGTAAGAAGGCTGAGGCCAACGAAGTTTACGTGTCGATCAAAAAGAACTATCCCGAAAGCCAACTTTCCCAAACTGGCGTTCAGAACGGAAAGGTGATCGGCGCAGAAATCGATAAGTACATCGAACGCACCAAATAACAATCATGGTGCATCACATTCCCGAATGAGGACTCGGAAAACGGTGGAATCTGCCCCTGTGGGCGCCCCGAGCTCCGGTTCCTCATTCGGCTTTTAGTTTGCCGTTTCTCCATAATATATACTTTAATAGCGAAGTAGGAACGGCATCTCAGATTCATTTGTCAGAAAATTATGTCACAATATACATTCCTTCGAGGGAACGAAGGCGAGAAACCGGATCTCTCATTTATGCGTTTCGGCGTGGTCACCACCGAATGGAACGCCCACATTGTCGATGCCATGTTGGCGCAGGTGCGTTCCACTCTGGCCGAATACGGTGTACCTGAAAATAACATCACTGTCCGCTGCGTGCCCGGTAGTTTTGAGCTCGTCTACGGTTGTGCGCAATTGGCGCAGCGCGGTTACGTGGATGCGGTGATCGCTTTGGGCTGTGTCATCAAGGGAGATACCCCGCATTTCGACTATATCTGCCTCGGTACGACCGAAGGACTCGTGCGCCTCAATGCCACCGGCAAAGTGCCTGTGATCAACGGCGTGCTTACAGTCAACAACGAGCAACAGGCGCTCGACCGTGCCGGTGAGAAAATGAACAAAGGACGTGAGTTTGCCATGACGGCGGTGAAAATGGTGCAGTTCATGCAGTCTTTTGAATAGTAAAAGGCGTTTGCGAGCCTGATTCTTCCCCTCATTTCGGGTATAGAATTGTTTTTCGCGGAGAAAATGGCATAAAATCACGGATTTCCTTGGAGTTTTCGGCTTTTATGTCTACCTTTGCCATCGCAAACGCAAAAAGGGCAAATACCAGAGTGGCCAAATGGGGCAGACTGTAAATCTGCTGGCTTACGCCTTCGGTGGTTCGAATCCATCTTTGCCCACCTTACCGACGCAATGACAATCTGTCGTTGCGTCGTTTTTTTGTGCTTTGTATCTTGTGTAGAGCTGGGAGTGAAGAGAGGAGCAAAAGGTAGCCGCGAGTAAGCTGTGCTTACCACAAGCCGTTTCTTGCCTAATTTGCACTTGCTGGTTGACTCTACGGATTCTATCTGATAAAGGCGATGACGCAATTTATTTAGAGATGAACATTGCTGTGTGCTAAGGCTACATTCACTGCCTTGATCGTAATATTTCAAATACCGGAAGCACCATTTGAAGGAGTAAACAACGTATTCGTCTTTCTTTTTATGCATAGTATAAGTGAATATTGTGCATGCGTTGTTGTGCTTGCTTTATCTGAAATTGAGTTTGGGAACGGTAATTCCTAATCGGAGGTTGTAATGGGCATTCTTGCAAGGTCTATTTGCTGAAAGGGGGTTCTAAATCTCTGAAAATCGCGGAAAATGTCTGTATTCGGTTTGTTTTGCATCTATTAGACGTTGTCTTTGATAGAGGTAAATCGCAGATAATCAGTGAGAGAAAACGCTTTTTTAGATTTTGATAATCTGTTTTTTTGCTGATTGATATGGTTGTATCAAATGAAAGGTGTAATTTTGAGTTGTAGAGATGGCGAAATGGATGGCTTTACGTCTCCATGCAATTGCATTGTCCTGCATGTTTCAGTCCCCATAAAGGTGTGACTACAGGATTTTCTCTGATGAAAATATACAAATCATATACACCAACTTTGAATATGAAAAGAACTCTCTTATTCGCAGCGTTGATTTGCACGGCACTCGGTGCAACGGCTCAAAAGGTAACGTCCCCCGATGGAAAACTCGAGCTTTCGTTTAGCATAGACCAGGGACGTCCTACTTATACGTTCCGCGTGGATGGCAAAACGGTGATTGCGCCTTCGCATCTCGGTTATCAACTTAAAAAAGAGAATAGTGAGAAAAGTACAGATTTTGATTGGAAACCTTCTCGCTCTACGGATAAAGACGCTGTTCGAAAGGCTGACTTTTTTAGCGATTTCACCTTGGTGAAGTTTGAAAATAATTCTTTCGACGAAACTTGGAAACCTGTTTGGGGAGAAGAGAGCAGCATTCGCAACCATTATAATGAGTTGTTGGTGCAGTTGAAACAGACGAAGAACAATCGATACCTGAACATTCGTTTTCGTTTGTTCGATGACGGTCTTGGTTTTCGCTATGAATTCCCCGATCAAAAGGAACTGACCTATTTCGTGGTGGGAGAAGAACTCACAGAGTTTGCAATGACCGGCAACCACACGGCTTGGTGGGTTGCGGGAGACTACGATACCCAAGAATTTAGTTATCAGACCACCAAGTTGTCTGAGATAAGAGGGCGAATGAAGAGTGCGATAGCGGAGAATGTGTCCAGTACTCCCATTAGTCCCACAACGGTGCAGACGTCTCTGCAGATGCGCACCGATGATGGACTCTATATCAATCTTCATGAGGCTGCATGCGCCGACTATCCAACGATGCACCTCACCTATCAAGAAAACAACAATACTTTTGTGAGCCATCTCACTCCGGATGCACGAGGCGACAAGGGCTATTTGCAAACGCCTACTGTTTCTCCTTGGCGCACGGTGATCGTGGGACGCAAGGCTACGGACATTCTTGCCAGTCGCATCACGCTCAATCTCAATGAGCCTTCTAAAATAGAAGACACCTCTTGGATTCATCCCGTGAAATATATCGGTGTGTGGTGGGAGATGATCACCGGACGCGGCAAATGGGCATACACCGATGCCGTTTCAAGCGTGAAATTGGGCGAAACGGACTATGCTAAATTACCCGCGAACGGAAAGCACTCTGCCAACACCGAACACGTGAAACGGTATATTGATTTTGCCGCTAAGAATGGATTTGACGCCGTCTTGGTGGAGGGCTGGAACGAAGGTTGGGAAGACTGGTTTGGGCATCAGAAGGATTATGTCTTCGACTTTGTCACCCCTTATCCCGATTTCGATGTGAAAGGGCTGAGTCGTTATGCCAAAGACAAGAAGGTGAAGCTCATTATGCATCATGAAACCTCGTCTTCTGTTCGCAACTACGAACGTCATCTGGACAAGGCCTATCAGTTTATGAAAGATAATGGCTACGATGCAGTGAAGAGTGGTTATGTCGGCGACATTGTTACTCGTGGAGAGCACCACTACAGTCAATGGATGAACAACCACTACCTCTATGCCGTGAAGAAGGCCGCAGACTACAAAATTATGGTCAATGCGCACGAAGCCACTCGCCCGACAGGACTTTGCCGCACTTACCCCAACCTGATCGGTAATGAAAGTGCGCGCGGCACAGAGTACGAGGCTTTTGGAGGAAATGAAGTGAATCACACCACCATCCTTCCTTTCACGCGCTGCATCGGAGGCCCAATGGACTATACTCCCGGAATCTTTGTATTGGATGTTTCAAAGATGAATCCGGACAACCATAGTCGAGTGCGTTCCACGCTGGCACGTCAGTTGGCGCTCTATGTCACACTTTATAGTCCTCTGCAAATGGCGGCGGACGTGATTGAGCATTACGAAGCGCGTCCTGATGCCTTCCAATTCATCAAGGATGTAGCCATCGATTGGGACAAGAGTCTTTATTTAGAGGCTGAGCCCGGAGAATATATCGTAACTGCACGTAAGGCAAAAGGCAAAGATGCTTGGTATATTGGTTGCACAGCAGGTGACAATGGTCACAAAACCAGCATTGCACTTGATTTCCTCACGCCCGGAAAAACCTACACGGCAACAATCTATGCTGATGCAAAGGGAACGGCTTGGAACAAGAATCCGGAATCTTACGTCATCAAAAAGATGCAAGTAACGAACAAAACGGTGCTCAAAAATCTCGTTGCCGGTGTTGGTGGTGGCTTTGCGATTTCTATCCAATAACCCCACTCCTGAAATAACACTACATAGACATCCGTGGCGCATTTCCCTCCGGTAGGGAATGCGCGCCACGATTTTTTCAATAAACTAAAAGTCTAAACCATATATGCATAAGCAATTCAAGTCCGCGAGTCTTATGACGCTGTTGATGGCACTTCCTTCAGGAGCTATGATGGCTGCTAATGTACCTTCAGAGGTAGCAACTGTGCAACAACAGAAGTCCACAGTAGCCAAAGGCACTGTCAAAGACGCGAATGGCGAACCATTGATTGGTGCGTTTGTAATAGTAAAAGGAACGACTAACGGTGCCGCCGTTGATACCGAAGGTAATTTCACCATCAAAGGAGTCAAAGTGGGGCAAACCCTCCGTATTTCTTATATTGGCTACGAAGGTCAAGAAGTGAAGTGGGAAGGTCAAGCGCTCAATATCGTACTCAAAGAGTCGGATCATCTCATGAACGAAGCGGTTGTCATTGGTTACGGTGTGGCCAAGAAAAATGATATGACCGGTTCGGTAGTCGCCGTTAAACCCGATGACAAGAACAAAGGTCTTGTGGTCAATGCACAAGACATGATCCAAGGTAAAATTGCCGGTGTGAATGTGACCACAAGCAGTGGTACTCCCGGTGCCGGTGCCACAATCCGCATCCGTGGCGGTTCTTCTTTGAATGCTTCCAATGATCCGCTGATCGTTATTGACGGATTGGCTATGGACAACGAAGGTGTGAAGGGACTTTCCAATCCGCTCTCCATGGTGAATCCTGCTGATATTGAGAGCTTCACGGTGCTTAAAGATGCCTCTGCAACAGCCATCTACGGTAGCCGTGGTTCTAATGGTGTCATCATCATCACCACTAAGAAAGGGCGCAAAGGTGCGCATGCCAAGGTGAGCTACAACGGAAGTGTGGCTGTAAACCAAAAGCGCAAAGTGCAAGAGGTGATGACAGGCGATCAGTTTGTAGAGTTTGTCAAGAGTTACTATGGCGAGGATTCTGATGCTTACAGGGCATTGGGTGTGATGGAAAACGGGAAGCAAAAGTTCTACAACACCGATTGGCAAAACGAAATTTATCAGACCGCTTTGTCGTTTGACAATAATGTCACGGTGACCGGGAGTGTGAAGAACATACCTTTCCGTGCAAGTCTTGGTGCCACCAATCAGGAAGGTATTCTCCGGACTTCAGACTTCGATCGTTACACTTCAAGTTTGAACATCAACCCCTCATTGCTCAATGATCACTTGAAGGTAAATCTTAGCGCAAAGTACATGTACGCTAAGACGGTATATGCTGATGATGGAGCGATTGGCGCAGCAGTGGGAATGGATCCCACGAAGCCTGTTCGTTCCGGCCTCCCGCGCTATAAAAACTTTGGCGGCTATTTCCAATGGTTGCAAGAGGGTAGTGTGCTCAAAGATAGCAAGTGGCCGGAAACAAAAATCGACCTTGCTACTGCTAACCCGGTTTCGATGCTCGACTTGAAGAATGACGTGGCAAAATCTAATGCCTTTGTCGGGAATTTGGAATTAGATTATCAAGTACACGGTTTCAAGGAATTGCGTCTTCACATGAACATTGGCGCAGACGTTTCCGGTGGTCGTCAGGACACTAAGGTGAATCCGGCTTCTGGTACAAATCCTTATTATGGCTATTCAGGTTGGGAGAAAGTAAACAAATACAATCTCTCCTACAATGCCTATGCACAATATACGAAGGACTTCAGCAAGGCGCATCATTTTGATGTGATGGCGGGTTATGAATGGCAACATTTCCACCGCGAAGGCTTCAGCGAAGGTTCCGGCTTCTATCCTCAAACCAACGATGTCGAGAAACTTCGTGGTACGGCCTATCAACCTAAGCACGACGAATGGAAGACTGAAAACTACCTCGTAAGTTTCTTCGGTCGTGCCAACTATTCGCTTTACGATCGCTACCTCCTCACCGCAACTTTCCGCTATGATGGTTCGAGCCGTTTTGAAAACCACTGGGCGATGTTCCCCTCTTTCGCTTTCGGCTGGAAAATCAACCATGAGCAATTCCTCAAAAACGTAGAGTGGATCAGCGATTTGAAATTGCGTCTTGGCTATGGTCAAACTGGGCAACAAAATGGAATCGGCGACTACAATTATTTTGCTTCGTACGACACGAACATAGCGCCGGACTCTTACTATCCTTTGGTGGGTAAAGGTAACATCGACCGTCCTAACGCTTACAACCGCAAGCTCAGCTGGGAGACCACCACTACATACAATGGTGGTTTCGATTTTGGATTCTGGAATCAACGCCTCACCGGTAGCATCGATTACTATTACCGTAAGACTACCGACCTCATCAATACCGTAGACGTTCCGGCCGGTTCTAACTTTAAGAACCGCGTGAACAGCAACATTGGTTCGCTCACCAATGCCGGTGTGGAATTTGCACTCAACTGGAAGGTGCTAACACAAAAAGATTTGTTCTGGGAAGTAGGTCTTAATGCGACTTACAACAAGAACGAAATCACAGAATTGGTAGGCGGCAATGCGGATACTTACACCGTGCCCACCGGTTCTATTTCTGCCGGAGTTGGTGGTTACATCCAAGCACACGCTGTGGGACATCCGGCCAGCAGTTTCTACGTATACCAACAAGTCTATGACAAGAATGGAGTCCCCCTTGAAGGTGTCTATGTAGACCGCAACGGAGATGGCAAAATCAACAACGCCGACAAGTATTTCTACAAGAGTCCCATGGCTCCATGGATTGGAGGTTTCACTTCCAAATTGCAATATAAGCATTGGGATCTTGGATTTAGCTTGCGTGCGTCGATTGGTAACTATGTTTACAATGACTTGGAAGCCGGCTCTGCCAATGTTTCCACGGTATACAGCAAGGGCTTCTTGAGCAATCGTCCTACTTACAGCCTCCAACCTCGTTGGACTACAGAAGACAACGCCTTCTCCGATCGCTTCGTTCAGAATGGTTCGTTCCTCCGTATGGAGAACATCACCCTCGGTTACTCCTTCGAGAACCTATTCAAAGGCGCGCGTTACGAAGGTATCAATGGCCGTCTTTACCTTACCGCCAGCAATGTCTTCACACTCACCAAGTATAAGGGAATTGATCCCGATGTCTTTGGCGGAATTGACAAAAAAGTCTATCCACGTCCATTTACCATCTTGGCCGGTGTATCGCTCAATTTCTAACCTCCTTATCGCATAGTCATATGAAACTATATATAAAATCCCTTCTTCCGGCTGCACTTGCACTCAGCTTGGGACTTACCTCTTGCGTCGGTGATTTGGACGTGAAGCCCATCGATCCGAAGACAAATATGAATGTCAATCCCAACAACCTCTTCAATAAGTGCTATGCCAATATGGCCGTAGCCGGTAATGGTGGAGCCAATGGTGATTCGGACATTGATGGTATCGACGGTGGTACTTCCGGTTTCTTGCGCCAGCTTTTCAACTCTCAAGAATTGACCTCCGATGAGGCCATCAGTGCTTGGGGTGATGATGGCGTGCAACCACTCAATAAGAACCAGTGGAACTCCGATCATCCTTTCCTTCGTGGTTTCTACTATCGTCTTTTCTTTGGCGTTTCGATTTGCAACCACTACTTGGAGGTGGCCGCCACCCACGATGCCACGATGACTGCCGAAGTGCGTTTCCTTCGTGCCCTCTATTATTACTATCTCATGGATGGTTGGGGCAACATCGGATTCCGCACCACGGTCGGTTCGGATAAGCCTGCGCAAATGAGCCGTGCCGAACTTTACAAGTGGATTGAGTCCGAATTGCTTGAGGCAGAAAAGAACATGGCAGAAGCAAAACCCGAAAAGGACACAGAAGCCGGTTATGGTCGTGCCGACAAAGCCGCTGCGTGGTTGCTCCTCTCTCGTCTCTATCTCAATGCTGAGGTGTACACGGGCAAAGCCGAATGGGCAAAGGCCAAGGAATACGCCAAGAAGGTAATGGACTCTTCTTATAAACTCCACACCGGAAACTCTGTGAATGGTTGGACGGCCTACCAACAACTCTTTATGGGTGACAATGGTAGCAACGGCGCTTCTGAAGAAGCAATCCTTCCGCTCTTGCAAGATGGCAAAACCACAACCTCTTATGGTACGACCCTCTTCCTCATGGCCGGTGCATTCAACGATGAGATGAACGACGATCAGTTTGTTTCCGGCAACAACACGACCGGTAAGTGGGAAGGTCATCGTGCACGTCCTGAACTTGTAGCAAAGTTCTTCCCCGAAGGAGAAGCTCCTCAAAAAACAACTCGTGAATTGCAACAAGCAGCCGGTGACCATCGTGCTTTGTTCTGGGGCAAGAATCGCTCTTTGAAAATCAACGAACCCACGAAGTTTGTGCAAGGATTCGGTGTTACCAAGTTCAATAACTACCGCACCGATGGTGCAAAGGCCAAAAACTCTTTGTTTCCCGACGCAGACTTCTTCTTGATGCGCGCTGCAGAAGCCTATCTCACTTTTGGTGAAGCTGATGCACGGATGAATGGGGGACTACTACCGCAGAGGGCACAAAAGCCATCAACCAAGTGCGTGCACGCGCTGCTGCAAGTCAACTCACAAGCTTCTCGCTTAACGAAATCCTTGACGAATGGTCACGCGAGTTCTACTTTGAAGGTCGTCGTCGCACTGATCTCATCCGTTTCGATCGTTTCGGCGGAAACAATAACTACAACTGGGCTTGGAAGAGTGGGGTAATCACCGGTGCAAACTTCAGCAAGGACATGAACTTGTTCCCCTTGCCCAACACGGAGTTGAACACCAATAGTAATCTCAAGCAAAATCCCGGTTATTAATCACGTAAGCTCATTATCGATATGAACAAGATATTCGCTATGGGACTTGTGGTTTTCACAGCTACTAGTCTTTTCACCTCCTGTGCTGATGATCGGGATTCGAATCCCACTTTGGTACAACCCACGGAGTTGCGTCTCAATACCCCGGTTTATGCAAATCAGTTGCTTGATCTGGGTAGCTCTAAGCACCTCAACCTGGTTTGGTCACAACCTAACGTGACCGACAAGGGAGCCCCTCTTGCAGGCGTCGGTTTTTATGCTGTGCAAGTGTCTAAAAACGGACAATTCAAAACATCTTTGGCGCAAGCAGAAGCCGACAAGACCGGTAAGACCGAAGCCGACTACTTTGAACTCGAAGAGAAGTACTTCAACACTTCAGTAAATGTCAATGCAGTGGCTTTGAATAAAGCGATCAATGTGCTTTATGGTTGGACCGATGCGGCAAACATGCCCGGAAAACTTGAATTGTATGTCCGCATTAGTGCACGTTTTGCCGGCACCAATGCGCCGGTTAACGATGGTTCCGTTTCTGTCATCTCAAATGTCGTGAAAGTGCAAGTTGCTCCTTATTACGTTGAGTTGAGTGACGCTCCCATCGCGCTCAACTACATTGTGGGAGGAGACATTGCCGGCTCTTGGAGCAACAGTGTTGCTGATGCAGGACATGGTCTTTTGCCCTTCTTCCCCATCGCCAATGCTAGCTATGACAAGAAAACCGGCTTGGGTAGTGTAAGTTATACCGGATTCTTCCCAGCGAATGGCGAATTCAAGGTATTCTCTCCCACCTACACTTCAGACGGCAAAAGCTTCTCTTGGGATTATGCCTATGTCGGTGTTGACGGCAAGCCCGGCACAGCGCGTTATCGTGACGGAGGCAGCGATGGACCTAACATCACAGTTCCAAAGGAAGGTTATTACACCATCGTCATTGACAACGTGAAGCACACCTTCACGATGACAGAAGCCACCGAAATCGATACCGCCGAAAAGGGTAGCATCGGTCTTGTGGGTGAGTTCAACGGATGGGACAACGACCTTGTGATGAGTCCCGTGTCCACTGCCGCCAATGCTAAACACCACGTTTGGACTGCCGTCTTGAAACTCGATGCCCCCTCTGAAGTTAAGTTTAGAGCGAACAAGGCTTGGGATCTCAGCTGGGGTTCTTCCACGGTGCTTCGTTATGGTGTTGCCACGAAGGGCGGCCCCAACATGAAGATGAAGAAAGGAACTTACAAGGTTTACTTCAATGACCTCACCGGCCAGTACAACTTCATTCCTCAAGTAGCCAAATAAAAACAGAAATTCCCGATAGTCCTTTCCTCAATGCTCCCGTTCGGAAGCATTGAGGGAGGACACCGCGGAAAATCATCTTTCTAACATTTCATTCTTATGTTGAAACCTCTATTTCTGGGACTTGCAATGACCACGCTCGTCGCTGCTTGTACTGAAGATTATACCGATTGGGCAAAGCCCCAAAACCATCCTCAAGGAGAGGCTAAGACCATCACCGCCGTAGTAGACAGTGTGAAGGCCATTGACCTGAACGTGCTGGGAGAACAAGCCGTAGGCGCAAAAGTCGCAGTCTTGCAATCCACTGTGACCGGTGCACCGCGTGCCGCGTTCTCTTATCAAATCACGCTCACACCTGCCGAAGGTTTGTCAGGCGATCAGAAAGCCACCACAATTGTAGCTGACTCTTTGGGCAAAGTGGCAGTCGCTGAATTGCAAGATGCCGTGCTTGCTTATTATGGCAAGGCGCCTCGTCAGCGTCAATTGAACGCAAAGGTGGTGAGCTTAGCCAATATCAATGACGAATCCTATCGTTTTGAATCCGAAACCGCTGTGCGTTTCACGCCTGCCGCTCCCATCTACTCCGAAACCATGGATGTGAAAGAGGGGGGGACAACTGTTGCGAGCTTGATTACCAAAGAGTTTGATGGCTATTACGAAGGATTCGCTCAGATTGCTGCACCTTTCACCTTGGAATATGGCAAAAAGAAGCAACAAACAACGCTCAATGCCAACAGCTTCCTCTTGCTCAACGGAAATTTTGCAGCTGATGCTCAGCAAAACATCACCGCGCCTGCTGCAGGTCTCTATTGGCTTCGTGCAGACATCAAGACCGAGGACGAATATAAGTTGACTCCAACAGCCATCACTCGTGTTGCAGTGGTCGGTTCGCTCAACAATTGGGCGAGCGATGGCAAGACCGACACGCCCATGACTTACAATGCAACGGAAGATTGCTACGAAGTAACCACCGAGTTTGACGGTGGCGAGTTTAAGTTCCGTTTCAATGCCGCTTGGGACATCGATCTTGGTGGTACGCTCAATAATCTCACCTTCAAAGGCGCAAACTTGAAGGTCGACAAAGGCACTTATCTCGTTCGCTTGTACCTTAATCAACAAAACGGCAAACCCATGCGCGCGACAATGACTGCACGATAAGTTTGCCTTCACGTACACCGGAGTTGGTGTAATGCGTAAATACAGCTCTGAGGGTGTGTCAAAACTATAGACTTTGGCACACCCTTTCGCTTATCTTCGCGGCGGGACACAGACAACTGTTGTCACAGCCACCATGTCCACTCCGCAACGCGTTTCTACATTCTAAGTTTTCTAATATGAAGAAATCTCTCTTTCTCCTCGCCCTTGCTGCCGGCATCTCATTGCAGAATTTTGCACAAGGATGGCCTTCGGCCTATGAAGGCGTCATGTTGCAAGGCTTCTACTGGGATTCATTCAACGATTCTCGCTGGACGAAGCTGGAAGCACAAAGCAACGAAATCGCTCCTTATTTCAATCTCATTTGGGTTCCTCAAAGTGGCAACTGCAATACCGACAACAATGTGATGGGTTATTTGCCTGTCTATCTTTTTGACCACAAGAGTTCTTTCGGCACGGAAGCCGAGCTACGTTCGATGATCAAGACCTACAAGGCAAAGGGCACGGGCATCATTGCAGATGTGGTCATCAACCATCGCAACAACCTCGGTGTGAATGGTGCATGGACAGATTATCCGGCAGAAACCTACAACGGGGTCACTTACCAAATGCTCCCCTCCGACATAGTGGCCAATGATGATGGCGGCAAGACAGCAGCATGGGCAAAGCAGCACGGTCAAACCCTCAGTGCAACCAACGATTCAGGCGAAGATTGGGGAGGTTGTCGCGACATAGACCACAACAGTGAGAATGTGCGCAACAATTACAATGCCTACCTCAAATTTCTCGTGGAAGATTTGGGCTACACAGGTTTCCGATACGACATGGTGAAAGGCTACGCTGCCAAATTTGTGGGACAATACAACCAAACCGCGCAACCCCAATTCAGTGTAGGTGAGTATTGGGACGACAGCGATAACATTAAAACGTGGATTTTGAAAACCCGCATCAATAATGTCCCTCAGTCCGCCGCCTTCGATTTTCCCTTCCGCTACACCGTCCGCGACGCAGCCAACAGTGGCGATTGGAGTAAACTCAAAAATGAGAGTAATGTTCCCCTTGTCAGTGAAAATCGTTTCCGCCGGTATGCCGTGACCTTCATTGAAAATCACGATACGCAAACGCGTAGTGAAACCGAACCCCTCGATCCCATCCGGAAAGATACGTTGGCCGCAAATGCCTATCTTTTGGCCATGCCCGGCACGCCTTGCGTCTTCTATCGTCATTGGTTAGATCATAAACAAGCCATAAAGGCGATGATCGAGGTGCGCCGTGCCGCCGGTATCACCAACACGTCAGTGCCCACCGTCGTGGCTGTTGCGCCCAAACAGTACGTGGTCTCTGTCGAAGGGACAAAAGGCACACTGCTTTGCGTTCTCGGAGACGAAGCCGATGGTTATGCACCCGATGCCAACCGGTTTGTAAAAGTTTTGAGCGGACACCACTTCAATTACTTCCTCGAGCGCAGGGCAGAAGCCCTCTTGCTCGACAAGCCCTCCGGAGAATATGACGCAGCTTTTGCTGTCAAGGTCACACAAGTGTCCGATAAAGTACAAACACTCGTTTACACCACCGACGGCAAAGCCCCCACAGCGCAATCTTCTCGTGTGCCGGCAGATGGAAAAATCAACATTTCGCAAGACGCAACGCTGCAAGTGGGCGTTCTCTCTGCCGATGGACAAGTTGCCAATGTCGTGGTGCGCAACTACACCGTTCGTCCTTTTGTCGAACACACGGCGACGATCAATGTACGCAACGAAAACAACTGGTCAACCCTCAATTTTCATGTGTGGAACAACAAGGGCAACAACAATATGAACGGCAACTGGCCGGGAAAGCTCATCACCGACACGAAGCAAGTCAAAGGCCAAACGTGGCATTACCAAACTTTTGACATCACCTCCAAAGACTACTTTGTGAATGTCGTCTTCTCCACAGACAACGGCGCCTCGCAGTCCGTAGATGTCACCGAAATCACCGGCGACCGCTATTTCGTGATCACCACAGAACAGCGTGGCGGAAAATATGTGGTGCGCGATGACACGAAGCTCATCACCGGCATCTCCCCATTGCGTGCGGCCGCCAAGTCAGATGTGTGGTTCAATCTCCAAGGACAGCGCGTGGCACAACCGCAAGCCGGACAAATCTACCTCAACAGTCAAGGCGAAAAGCGTTCTTTCTGAGGCAGCCCTAAGTGAAGGGACGCTCGCCGCTCGCTCGCACCCCACATCGTAGACAAGACTCTCCTCGCTACCCGACCCGAAGGCCGGAAGCGAGGAGAGTCTTGCATTTTTATGGCTGTTCCCTGAGGACTATGATTTGCGCCAACGCGCAAACTCTTCCCGGTTGCCGTTGAAGATATTGATGTCCACCTCCCCTTGAATGCCGCGCACGCGGCCTTCCGGCGTCAACTGCCAAAAGGCCAGTTTCACGTAAGGGCGAAATTCGCCATAACGGGCAATCCACACTTCATAGTTGCGCAGCGCTTCCGGTGCGTGCGGTAGGTGGTCGTTCACAAACGACTGTCCGACATACAAAATCGGGCGTCGACCGGTGGCGCGCTCCACATAGCGCATCCAATTCAGCGTTTCGCGAAACAGTACCTCGCGTCCGCCCATTTGCGCGATTTGTTGATCCGTCGGTTCCACGTCGAGTACCGGCGGCATTGAGGTCAAAGGAATACGCGCATACTTCAAAAAGTATTTCGCTTGGTCGATGCCGCTCGATTTCGGTGAGAAAAAGTGGTAAGGCGCCACCGGAATGCCTTGCGACCGCGCCCCCTTCAAGTCCTCGACGTAGTATTTACTGAAAATTGTAGTGCCCTGTGTCGCCTTGATGAAAACAAAACTTACCGGGTAATCCACCTTGCCCGCCGCGTGCCGGTGCGCCACCTGTCCGATGCCCACGATGCGGAGCGAAGGCCAGTGAATGGGGTAGATCTTTTTCCCGATTTCGTGCTGGTGGCGCGAGATGTCGATGCCATAGACGCGGTTGGCCGTGTAGATCATGCGCTCGCCGTGATAGCGATCGGCGCGCCAAGTGCCCGATTGCACCATGTGTCCGTTCACGGCAAAGCCAAAACCGTTGCGACGGTGGAGGGAGTCGAACCCACCGCAGTAGAAATCGCCGTTGGCCGAGAGCGCCGTCCCCGTCCAGCCCTGTTCCGAGCGAGTGAGCGAGAAGAAAGTGCGCCTATCGTCCACAAACCTCCGATGCAAGGTGTCGGCTTCCCGAAATAAAGTCCCGTGCAGCAACGCCCCGCTGCCCACCGCGAGCTGCCCTTCGACAGCCGGTGTGAGGCGCAACAAGCCCTTGTGCCGCGCGGCCACCCCATAGCGTTTGCCCCCTGCGGTGTAGTGCACGCGGCGGCGCGCAAGGAGGCCGTGGGAAGTCGCCGCGCGCTCGAGCAGGCCGACGACCTTACGGCAGTTCTCCCACCGCCGCCGTTCCGCATCGGCATAAGCCATCACTTCGTTGTACCCCTCGTCCGTCACGCTGTGCGTGCGCGCATAGTAGTGGAGCTCGTCCACACGACGGTGCAAGCGTTTTTCGCGTTGACGTTCGGCCTCCCAACTCCGGCGGATGAGCGTTTGCAGCGGCTTGCCGCGCAAGGTGTCGGGGCGCGGCGAGAAAAACACTTCCACTTCGCCATTGCGGTTCACCCGATAGCCCGAGCGCGTCACAGTGTGTCGCGCCGCTTCGCTGCGGGTGTGGAGCGAGCGGAGCAAAAACACGCTGTCGCGCACCCCACTGACGAGGTCGGAGTCGGAAGCCAGGGCAAAATACAGCGTGTCGCGTCCCGAAATCGGCAAGAAATAGTAAGCCTGTTCTTCGACCGAGACCAAGCTGCGCAAGGGCGTGTCGTCGCGCCGAAAATAGAGCGCGACGACAAAGACCTGAAACAGCACAAGCGCAGCCATGAGGCTGCGAACGGGGAGGTATCTTTTCATTTCCTAAGTTACTTTGCGAGCCGGTTTGGCACAGGTTGCGCCAAGTGAGGCTCACGGCGCGCAAAGTTACAAATATCGCTCGAAACGCATCGTCTCCTCTTCGCTCAATTTCGGCACAAACGGTTGCAAACCGGGAGAAAGGAGCGCATGGGCGAGCGACGGAAGACGGCAAAACGAAGAAAAAGCGCCCTTGCAGCTCATTTTTAGGCCGTTGGATTTGCCTTGCTTTGTTGGAAATAATAACTTTGTTGCGCAAGCTTTGCATAAAATGTTGTCAAAGTCGTCGCAGCTCGCCCCTTGTGGCTCGCTCCGCTTGCCGTGCTGTGCGCAGCCGGTGGACAGATCGGCCGGGACAGGGCGCGCCGCTCGCTTCGGCGGCAATCGATTCCAACGAAATACCTCTAAATTTTAGTCTCATGAAACAATACTTGTTTTCTCTCCTCAGCCTACTGCTGTTGTGCGTGGGTTGCGGCACTATCGAACTGCCCGACGAACCGCGACAAAGCGGCTCGAAACACAAAGTGACCGTCCACACGCGAGCGGCCGAAAACGTCGTGCCCACCTATCCCGTCGAGGTGTTCGCCTTCGACACCGGCGGACAATGCCAAGCGCGCCAAACGCTGAAACAAGCCGGCGACGCCCTGTCGCTTCAGCTCGCCGACGGCACTTATCGCGTGGTGGCCTTTGCCGGCCTACCGTCTTCGGTCGCTCTCGGCGATCGCCCCGCGCTTTCGGCCTCCGCGCTGCCGGCGGGCGCGCCGCCCCTCTTGGCGCAAGCCGTTTTGCGTGCCGAAACCTCGGTCACCGTTGCCCATCGACGCACGCAGGTGCACCTCCTCCTGGCCCCCGTGGTGACGGCCGCGGAGTTTCGCCTGACGCAGCTGCCGCCCGATGCAACCCAAGTCGCCGTCGAGGTGTCGCCGGCCTGCACCGCGCTGAATTTGGCGGGCGAGCGCAGCGGCGTCGGCGCAGTCACCGTCCCCCTCACCCGCGAGGCCGACGGTGCGTGGACTTCCGGCACGCGCTATCTCTTGCCCACCGGCAGCGCCCCCACGCGCTTGAGCATTCGCTGGGTGCGCAAGGGCGAACAAGCCGTCTATGGCTACACCTATCCGCAGGCGCTGACGCCCGCCACACCCTATCGTTTTGAAGGGGCTTTTACGGACGACGCGGCCGGCGGCGCGGTGGGCGATCTTTCGGTGGCCGCGTGGAATGCTCCCGTGACGCAAAGTTTCCGTTTCGGCAAAGCGGGCGGGCAGGCCGACGACAACCCACCACCGCCCGCGGGTGGCCAGACCGGCGGCGGCACGTCGTCGACCACGTGGGAAGGTCGCCTGTGGAACGGCCATGTGGTGGCACTCGTGCAGAACGTCGTGGGCAACGAAGCCGACTTCCTCTTGGTGAGTCGCGCACATTGGGATCCCGTGGCTTCGGCTTATTCCGAAACCGCGCCCAACGAAGCTGTGCAGTACGCGGCGGCCTACAAAGAGGGCGAACTCGCCGAGTGGCGTATCCCCACGCGCGCTGAAGCCCTCGCGCTGGCGGCTTTTTGGAAGGACGAAAAGCTCAACGTCATCAACGCCACCTTTCGCGAACTGCGCGATCCCGAGATTTACGACAAGATAGAAGGACGCTCCGTGGCCTATCTTTGCGACGAAGGCCGTTCGGTCTTTTCGTTTTTGGAGAATCCTCACCTGCGCAAAGCCGGTAAGTCGGTGAAAACCTACGTGTTGCGTTTGGTCAAGACCGTGCACGTGCGTTTCGTCCCCTGAGTGCTCGACACCCAGCGGCAACGGTCGTGCAAAACACGGGAAGTTTTCGGGAAAACAAGGCTTGTTTTCCCGAAAACTTCCCGTGTTTTTTCTTATTCTTGGCGACTTTTTTGCAGAAACCCTCGTTGCCTTCGTACAATTGGGGAAGTGTCGGGCAGTGGCCCTCGCCGGTGGGGGGCGACAGCGGGTGGGAAGGCCGTTTGTGCCCATGAATGCAGGCGGAGTGCGCGTCCGTGTACAAATGCTTGCGAACGGGCAAATCGTTTGAGAAAAAAGTAGTATATTTGCACCGACGTATCTCCAAACGTCAGCTTGCTTTTCATTGCCCGTCGGCGCGCTCGCCTGCAACGTCTGCCGCTTCCGATTTCTTTCGGGAGGGCGGCGCATTTTTTGCGGCTGCTGCGGCGCAGACCGACGCTTGCAGTCACAGCTCGCCCCGCAGTGGGCGGGGGCATCGGGCAAGTTTCCACCTCTTTATCTCGAAACGTAACGCGACACCGATCTATGATAAAAAAGTTCACCGAGCGCACGGGGATGAACCTCTACGCCGTCAACGAAGAAGTCCTCAAAGAATGGGACGCAACTGATCTCTTCCACAAAAGCATCGCCGAGCGCGAGGGCTGCCCCGCCTATGTGTTTTTCGAAGGCCCCCCCTCGGCCAACGGACACCCCGGCATTCACCACGTCATGGCGCGCACCATCAAAGATGTGTTCTGTCGTTACAAAACGATGCAGGGCTTC
>CAUQEF010000003.1:0-156165 GCA_963517315.1 uncultured Prevotellaceae bacterium | reverse complement strand
ACTCACAAATCATTCACGCTATTTCGCCTTTTCTTGAACCTTGGGGATAGATTTTCCATAAAAAGTGGTGGACTTTTCGCCGTTTCTTGCCAACTTTTTGCAGAAAGTTCTCTGCTTTCTTTTCCTTCATCGCTCCACGCCCCCCGCATCGCCGTCCTCCTCGCGCGCTGTACGCGATCTGGTACGCGCACTCAGTCGATTTCTGATTTTTTCCTTCCCCCTTCCCCTTCGTTGGTGAGGTGCTGAAAATTAGTATTTAAGGAGTGAAGGGGAGAAGGAAACCAAGGATTCGCTCATCTTTGCTTCAGCACGACTGAAAAAAGGAGAGATGGGCGTGCGACAGCCTTCTATGTGCAGGTGAAAAATGTACGGTCTTCACCGCAAATGATTAATTGTCAGAGAGAAGTGCTGATTGCGAGTGCGAAAAAGGTGAACATAAAAGTGAGAAGTATTCACGCGCAATTCGTTGATAACCATTTTGATAAGGTCGAATTGTGAAGGGTGAAGGCTGAAAAGCGAAGAACTGGAAATGTGCGCGCCTGCACGTGAGCGAAGATGGTAAGGTTGTGGAAAAAATGCCGTGGAAAAGCGATGATTTGTGCAGAGCGTAGTGGGTGGATGGGGGAAATGTCTTAACTTTGCGGAGTCAATTATAATAGTAGGTTCGATTCGTTAGCGATACTGCCTTCGTTCTGTTGAGCCAGCGCCGCCTTGTGTGTGCAGCGCGGCGCAGGAGAAGGAAAACCACAGGTGGCCGGTGCGCCACGTCACGAATCGTCAGCCCAACGAAGTTTTTCTTTTTCTTCATGTCCTTTTCTTCCTCTTCTCTGTCTTTGCTGATGCTGAGCATTGCCACTGCTGTGCCAAGTTTTGGTGCGCGCGCATTCGACTCGGGCACTCGGCCCATCTCGGACAGTGTGCGCGCGGCGGTGTCCGACAGCACGCGTCGTGCGGTGAACCTGAACAGTGCTCTCGTGGTGGGGCGTCGACAAAACAAGGTCGACAATGCCACGATGGGACTCAACTATTTACGTCCCGAACAGATCCGTAGCATTCCCACCATCATGGGCGAAGTCGACCTGATCAAGGCGCTGCAAATGCAGCCCGGCGTGTCTCCCGGCCTCGAGGGGCTGGCGGGCATGATGGTGCGCGGCGGCAACGACGATCAAAACCTTTTTCTCATCGACGGAAACCCCATCTATCAGATGAACCACCTCGGCGGTTTGTTCTCGGCCTTCAACGTAGCGGCCATTCGCGATGTGGCTTTCTTCAAATCGTCGTTCCCGGCGCGCTACGGCGGCCGCCTCTCGAGCGTGGTGGACGTGATCACGCAGCCCGGCGACCCCGAACGCTATCATGTGAACTTCGGCATCGGACTGACCTCGGCCAATGTGAGCGTGGGCGGCCCGATCGTGAAGGGACGCACGAGCTTTAATGTCGCGGTGCGCCGCACTTGGTTTGACGTGCTCACGACACCGGCACTCGCTATCGCCAATGCCGACGCCAAGCGCAACGGCGAGAAGTATAATGCGCATTATGCTTTCACGGACTTCAACCTCCATCTGAATCACCGCACCAACCGGTGGGGCACGTTCTCTTTTGTGGGCTATGCCGGACAAGACAACGTCTCGACGGGAACAGACAGTTGGAACCAATCGGCGAAAACGCCGAAAGACGAGGTGCGCGACAAATATGAAATGGGCATGCGTTGGGGCAACCGTCTCGCCTCGTTCAAATGGCAGTTGCCGTTGGGCGAACATTGGATGCACAACCTCACTTTGGCCTATACGCGCTACGGTTCGAAGTGCCATTTCATCTTCGACAACGAAGCGGGTCGTCCCGGGTTGGAGGGTTACAGCCACAACTACCTTTATAAGGAAATTCGCAACGGTATCGACGATTGGAATGCGCGCTCGCAATGGGTGTGGACACCGCAGTTGCCCTTGACGTTGCGCCTCGGCTTGGACTACACCTACCACCGTTTTTCTCCCGAAGACCGCATCACGAACAGCAGTCAATCGACGCTCTTGGACGAACCGAATCGCCGCCAAGTGGTGAAAGGACACGAGACGGCGTTGTACGGCGATGCCGAATGGCGCCCCGCGGAAGCGTGGCGAGTGAACGCGGGTTTGCGTTTGACCGACTTTTGGGTGAACAGCAAAAACTATCTTTCGGTGGAGCCGCGCGTATCGGCCGCTTATCTCTTCAGTCCCTCGGTGAGTGTGAAGGCGGGCTATTCGCGCATGACACAATATGTGCAGCAGGTGAGTGTGAGCTATCTTTCGTTGCCCACAGACTATTGGATGCCAGTGACGGAGATTTACGCTCCGCCGGCGAGCGATCAGTTGAGCATCGGCGGTTATTACACCTATCAAAACCGCTGGAATGTCTCGGTGGAGGCTTGGTATAAGCGCATGTCGAACCTCTTGGACTATCGCGAAGGGGTGGGGCAGTTGTCGAGCGCCCGTTCGTGGAACGACAAGTTGACCACCGGCACGGGCGAATCCTATGGCGTGGACGTGCTGGTGGAAAAGAACTTCGGTCATTGGGCCGGTTTCTTGGGCTATGGCCTGATGTGGACAGATCGTCATTTCCCTGAGTTGAACCGCGGTGCGCATTTCCCCTCGAAGTATGACAATCGCCACAAGGTCAACGTGGCGTTGAGCTATCGTCCCTCGCGTCGTTGGGAATTCAATGCGGCGTGGACGTACATGACGGGGTCGCTCATCACCTTGGCGCTCGAAAACTACCATTATGAAGTGCCGAATAAGTTGGCGCCGCGCTTCCCGGACTATCACAATCAAACGATGGAACACGTTCGCAAGAAGAACAATTATCGTTTGCCCGATTTTCATCGTCTGGATTTGGGTATCAACTATTATCGTTTCCACAAGCGACGCGGCGCGCAGAGCATTTGGACACTGAGCGTTTACAATGCCTACAACCAGCACAACCCCGTTGTCGTGGCGCGCAAAAATGATGACGACTACCCGTCGTTCCGCTTGATTTCCCTTTTCCCCATTATTCCCTCGTTCACTTACACCTATCGTTTCTGATTGTGTCGAGCGCCGGGGGAGGGTGTCTGCATGAGGCGTGCGCCCTTGCCGGCCGAAACGAAAAGAGAATGGTGTACTCCACTTAAATGACAAACTTATGATTCGATCTGTTTTTTTACGTGCGCTGCCTTTGATGGCGACGGCGTTGCTGAGCAGTTGCTACGAAAATATAAATCTCGATCACCTGCGTCCCACGCCCGAAGTGGTGTTGAACAGTGTGATGAGTCCCGACGAACCGGTGCGTGCCGAGGTGATGCATACCTTGTTTCTCACCGATGAGAAAAAGAATACGCTGCCGCGTATCACTGACGCGCGTGTGCAGGCGGTGGTGAACGACGGCCAAGTCTTTCCCATGGTGCGCGACACGGTGAAGGGCTATTTCGAGGCGAACTACGTGCCGCGTCCCGGCGATCGCATTCGCATCGAAGCCGACACGCGTTATGGTCGTGCGGTGGGCGAAGATCAACTGCCGCAGTTGGTGCCGATCGATACGGTGAAGGTGACTTTGCTGGAGTTGGGCACCTCGAAGGATGTGGGCGGTGCCAGCGGTAATAGGGAATGTCGTTACCAAATTACCTTTCAAGATCCTCCCGGCGAGCGCAATTATTATTTTGTGCGCGTGATGAGCGATGCGGACTACTCGGTGCCGCTCGACTATTCGCAGGACGAGGTGTTCAGCGGCATCTTCGAAGGACTGAACGGGCTCGATGAGGGTTCGGCCTACAATGGTCGCAACGGCATGGCGTTCAGCGATGCAATCTTCAACGGAAAGCGTTACACCTTGCGTTTGAGTGAGCTGTTCAGCGGCGATGTTTCCTGGCATTTCGGTCGTGGAGGTGAAGGCGCGCGCCGCAAGGTGCTGCTCTATTCGATCTCGGAAGGGTATTTTCGCTACCTGAGTGGAATCTTCAATGAAGATGAAGAATCGTTTAATCGCCAGCTGGTGAAAGTGGGGCTTTCGGAGCCTCCGACGCTCTTCACCAACGTGAAGAACGGCACCGGCATCGTCGGTTCGCTGCAACTGGCGGTGAAGGATTATCGCGTGGTGGTGAGTGCCGGCGGCACGGAGTTGTCGCTCGAAAAGTATGTTCCGCGCGAGAGGAAAGAAGGAGACTTTATCGATGGTCCGTCGACGATCTATCGACCTTCAAAACGGTAGTCTGAAGAAAATGGCGTTCGTCAATTGCTTGACGAACGCCATTTTTTTTGGGGAATGAGATGTGAGAATGATTTTTTCGCCGAGCTGAAATGGCGAAGTGTCGGTAAAACATGAAAAAACGCTCCGGGGTGCATATTCGTAACATATTTATTGAATAGGAAGAGCCGGGCGATTCTTTGTCGGGGGCATGGAACGTCTTTTTCAGGTGCAATGGCTATGGGGCAATAACCTCAAAAATGCTAAGTGTGCGGGGCGAAAAAAGGGCTTGTCAGTGAGGGGAAGGTTGATATTGTCAAGAAAGATTGACATTTTCCCCTGTTTTCAAAGATGTGAAGCGCGAAAGACAAAAGGGCGCTCTTGATTATTAAAAAACTAAATTGTAGAGGTGAAAATAATTCGATGTGTGCTTGGAGGTAAGAAGTTTTTGCCTTAAATTTGCGCTGTGTAGTGGAAGATATAGCTCTTCTCATTGACAACTCCAAATAGCAACAAAAAGAAAATACATAAGCAACAAGTAACATCATGTGTATGAAAAACCGTTTTGGTAGAATGGGAGGCACCCTGATGGGGGCTCTCCTGTTGCTCTCGGTAAGCGGCGTGACGTACTCTTGTAAGGACGACAGTCTGGACGTAAAGAAGCCGTCTTTCCTTGGGGGTAGCATCTACGACGAGTTGAATGCGCGCGGCTTTAGTTATACCGTTCGTCTGATTGAAGACCTCGGGTACAAGGACGTTATGTCGCAAACGGGTAGTAAGACGCTTTTTGTGGCGAGCGACAAAGCTTACGAAGAATTCTTCAAGAACAATCCTTGGGGTGTCCATTCGTACAAAGAACTTACGCCGGCACAAAAACGAGTGCTTTTCAACGGCGCGCAGTTGAACAATGCGTATGTGCTCGAAATGATGAGCAATGCTTCGGGCGGACGAAAGAATCTGAGTCTGCGTCAAGAGTCGGCAGCGCAAGCTATCGACTCTGTCAAGTTTTGGCGCCCTGAGGAATTGCCGGTGAACTACAACGCCGACGATAACGAGAAGAAATATTGGAAGCGTTACAACAGTGGCAACTCAAAGGGTATCCTGATGGCTGCTGACGCCACTCCTCCGATGATTACGCACTTCCTCGAAGGCAATATGCGCGAGAAGAATATTCAGCGTTCGGATGTCGCCTTCGTGTTGAATGACAAAAAAGGGTGGGGCGAGTCAGATCCGGCTCGAGCGTATGTGTTTGACGCTCGTGTGGCTGAAGCCGATGTGGTTTGCCTGAACGGTTATTTTCATGTGATGGACAAGGTGCTTGTTGCGCCCGGAAATATGGCTGAGGTGATTCGTGAAAACCAGGACACGAAGATCTTTAGCCACATTCTCGATCGCTTCAGTGCACCTTTCTATAATGATGCGCTGACCAAAACTTATCAAGCACTGTATAACACGGCGGCGGATTCGGTGTTTGAAAAACGCTATTTCTCTATCAATTCGAAGAATGGACGTTTGCAGACCGAACCGAACGAAAAGGTGCCCAATGATCGCATTCCGTTGCTGCCTTACGATCCGGGTTGGAACACCTACCAACTGTCGAGCTCTGTGAGCAACGTCGAAGACATGGCGGCAATGTTCGTTCCCAACGACGAGGCCATGACCGAGTACTTCGTTTTACAAGGTGGACGTTCGCTGATCGAACGTTATGCTAAGAAACCAAATACGAAGGAAAACTTGCTCGAGAATGTCGACCAAATTCCGCTCGATATCATTCAGGCTTTGGTGAATAACTTGATGAAAAACTCGTTTATTGAAACGGTGCCTTCCAAGTATTACACCATCATGAACGATGCGCGAGACCAGATGTTCCCCCCTTCACAGTACCCCTCTGTTGATGCCTATAAAGCGGTCTTCACCAAATCGCTCTTGGCGAACAATGGTGTGGTCTATGTGATGAATCGCGTGATTTCGCCCGCCGACTATGCGGCCGTGATTGCGCCTGCACTCTATAATAGCAATACGCAAGTGATGCGTACGGTGGTGCGCGCGGATGACTCTTACATTCAGGGAAGTGATTATAGCCGCGCTCCGCTCAAACAGTATTTCTCCACCTACCTCAAGGCAATGCAGAGCCGCTTCTCATTCTTCATTCCCGAAGACGAAGGCTTGAATACTTACGGTTATGTGGATCCGGCTTCGATGGCGAACTCGAAGAATACTTCAAACTTCCGTTACTATCGTTTCCGTCCCGGTGACACGCGCGGCGTATCCGGCGCTTTGGCAGTCGATGCTTGGCCTGTGAACTACAAACCGAGCACCGGTCAGCAACCCGGCGATAAGATCATTAACGGTACGACTTTCGCTTCGCCGGCTAACCAAACGCTCAACAGTGCATACGGTTCTGTGAAGCGTGCGTTGCTCATTGAAATGGTGAACCACCACATTGTCGTGCACGGTAGTGATGACACGAAGGGCGTGGAAAGCGAGCAGAAGTATTTCCTTTCTCGCGACGGTGCCCCCGTGATCGTGAAAACGAGCAACCGCGGTGTGGGTATGGAGGTGAACGGTGGCTTCCAAGAAGAAGTAGCCGGAACACCTGCAGCTTATACCTCGACGGTGAAAGAAGTCTATGACCTGACGCGCGAGACCAATAAGGGTTACGGTAACGGTAAGACATATATCCTCGATCGCCCGATGCAGGCTACGACAGTGACAGCTTACAAGGCCATCAAGGATAAAGCGCAATTCAAGAAATTCCTTGATCTCTGCACGGGAGTGAGCACTGCTCTCTTGGAGAAGGCCGGTTTCAATGCGCCCTTCCTAGTACCCGGTGCAGATGATGCCAAGCACAGCGGATGGCTGAAGACAGCTGCAAAGTATGAATTCTTCGTTCGCGGTGAGTCCGGTGGTCTCCAATATAATGTGGCCAATGATGATCGTTTGGTTCGTCTCTTCAATAACTATAGGTACACGATTTATGCGCCGACAGACGCTGCTATTGATGCCGAACTCGCGAAGGGATTGCCCACTTGGGATAAAATCAACGATTATCTGGACACCAACTTGAAGACGGAAGTGAAGTTGGCGGCCGACAAGAGCAACCAAGAAGAATTTGACAGTGTGAACAAGCATAACGATGCGGTCAAGGCCAAGGCGCAAGCCATGGTGACTGTGCTCGTGAACTTCTTGCGCTACCACTTCCAAGACGAAAGCCTCTTCGTGGATCAAGTGACAAACTCCGGTGATTATGCAACGGCTTGTGTCAATGAAAAGACCAAGGCGTATCTCAGCCTTTCGGTGAAGCAGACTCCCGGACAACTTGTCTTGACGGATAGAGCTGGTCGCACAGTGTCGGTAGACGCTACGACGAACAATATCTTGGCACGCGACGCAAACTTCAATAAGGGCATGACGCTCATCACGAGCAGCTCTTATTCGGCGATCCACCAAATCAACAGCGCACTGCTGTTTGACAGCGAACTCAGCGGTGGATACGCTCAGGCTTGGGCCTCTCCGAAGAAAGCCAGAGCTTTCGTTGCAAAGTTCAGAATCAAAGACTAATTATCTAAGGCATCATGAATCATATCAAATATACATCGGCGATTGTCCTCGCGCTGTGTAGTGCCACTGCTGTTGCGCAGCAGAAGCGCATCTCCGGGCACGTCTTCAATCCCAAAGACGGTGCGGTGGTGATGGCTAACGTCGTGGAGAAGGACAAAACGAACCGCGTGGTATCGGCTACTCAGACCGATATGAGCGGTAACTTCTCGATGACGATCAAGAATCCGAACAACCGCCTTGAAGTTTCTTATATCGGCTATGCGACAGCGCGTATCGATCCTATCGGAGCACGTACGTCGTTCCGCATCGAAATGAAGGATCGTTCGCAAATTAGCGAAGTCGTCGTAACAGGTAAGCGTACCGCGAAATCAAACGGTATGGTGATCCCCGAACGAGAGATTTCTACCGCAACGCAGACGCTGAACATGGACAGCAAAGAAGGTCTTGCCTTTACGACTGCCGGTGAAGCATTGCAGGGTGAAATTGCAGGTTTGGACATCGTGGCGAACTCCGGTAACCTCGGTTCCGGTACCTCCATGCGTCTGCGCGGTGTGAACTCGATCAACGGTTCGCAGGAGCCTCTGATTGTGGTGAACGGTTATCCGCTCGAAGGGCAGGATCTGACGACGGTGGACCTCACTGACTTGGACAACCAAGAACAATTTGCCACGTTGTTGCAAGTCTCTCCCGACGACATCGCCAGCATTAAGGTGTTGAAGGATGCTGCAGCAACAGCCATTTGGGGTGCACGTGGTTCGAACGGTGTAATTGAAATTACCACTCGTCGTGGACGCCGCGGTAAAACACGCGTCGGTTTCAACTACCGCTTCTCAGGAACTTGGCAACCGCAAGGCTTGAAGATGCTCGACGGTTCGGGGTACTCCATGATGTTGAAGGAAGCCTACTTCAATCCCCGCCAAAGTGATGCCGCTTCGAGTATTGTCGAATTGTTGTATCTCGCCAACCGTCCCGCTTATTATGCTAACTATAATAAGAACACGGATTGGGTGAAGGAAGTCACTCAAACCGGTCAGATTCATAATTATGGTGTGAATATCTCCGGTGGTGGTGAAAAGGCTACATTCCGCGTGTCGGGTTCGTACGACCACGAAGTGGGTACGATCATTAAACAGAGCCTTGACCGCTTCTCTACCCGTTTGGCTTTGGACTACTTTGTGTCTGATCGCATCAAGTTTACTTCAAACTTCTCGCTAACCTACACGAAGAACAATAAGAACTACGGCAACAACATCTTGGCAAAAGCCTATAAGGCGATGCCGAATATGGCCGTGACGCGCCATGAATACGATCAGGCGCGCGGAGCTTATTTTGACACAGGTGAATACTACCTCATGCCTCCCGCCGCAGGTAAGGAGTATGAAGGCGTATTGCTCGAAAATAACTCCAACTTGACATCGTACTATTTGAGCGATATGGTCGACAACGGTAACCCCGTGGCGATTGCTAATTTGGCATGGGCACGTGAGAGTACCTACACGATCAACCCTTCTTTCTCTCTCGAATATAAACTCTTGGGTAAGGAAGATGAGGTGACCCAGCTCAATTACACTGCAGAGGTCAATATCAATGCATTTACCCAAAACAATGCATCCTACTATCCCCATTCACTGACGTCGCAGAAATGGTCGCAGGGTGTCGATTTGACGAGCGATAATGACTCGAAGCGTTTTGCTTTCACTACGCGTCATTCACTGTTGTTCCGTCCTCACTTTGAGAATCCGAACCATTCGTTCCAAATCCTCGGGCGTTTTGAATCTTATGCTCGTAATTTGACTTCGCAAAGTAAGAGCCACTCGGGTATTTCCGGAGGTATCACCGACCCAACGGTGGCCGGCTTCCTGACTGGAACCAACTCTTCTACGGGACGCGACCGTAGTTTGAACGGAACTGGTTCGATGCACTATGCCTTCGGATCGAAATATGTGTTCGATCTCACGCTCCGTGCAGAAGGTATGACGAAGTTTGGTTCGGGTAACAAGTGGGGCTTCTTCCCCGGTGTTTCCGCTCGCTGGAATATCTCTGATGAAGTTTTCTTCAAACCGTTCCGCAAATATGTGAACATGCTTTCGTTCCGTCCGAGCTGGGGTATCAATGGTAACGCTTGGTTTGCCGAAGGGCTCATTTATAACAAATACTCGAGCTATGGATTTTATGACGGCGTGCAAGGTATTGCTCCTGAAAACTTGCGTCTGACACAGATTCGTTGGGAGAAATCAAAATCTTGGAACCTCGGTTTTGACTTGCATCTCTTGGAAGATCTGTTGATGTTCGACTTCAGCGTTTACAAGCGCTACACGACCGACTTGCTGATGTCGGGCGTCAAGATTCCTTCTTCTACCGGTTTCTCAGATATTGCCAATGCCAATGTCGGTAAGATGGAAAACCGCGGTTGGGAATTCAATGTGAGCACAAAACCTATCTTCAAGATGGGAAAATTTGATGTTCGCTTGCGTGCGAACGTCGCACAGAGTCTCAACACGGTGACCGAAATGGATCCCACGGTACTCTCATCAAAGAACCAGCAGTTCGATAATAGCAATGCTAAATATTTGAGTCGCGTTCAACTCGGCCATGCACTCGGTGGCATTTACGGTTTCCGTTATAAAGGAGTCTATGCTTATGACTATGACCATAACGGTTATTTCTCCAACCCCGAACGTAACAAATATGTCGATGCAGCAGGAAAACCCAATACGGCAGCGGCAACGGGTAAGACCGCTCCGATTGCATACGGCGCCGACGGAAAGGTGCTTTATGACAAATCCGGTAATCCTCAGCCCATGTACTTCAACTACGGTGGTAAGAACTATCGTTTTGAAGGCGGTGATGTGATCTATGAAGACGTGAATCACGACGGACAGATCGACGAATTGGATATCGTTTATCTCGGTTCTTCGAACCCGAAGTTCAACGGTGGTTTCGGTGTCGACTTCCGTTACGGTCAATGGTCGCTGAAAACGAACTTCAACTTCCGCGTGGGAAACAAAGTCGTGAACATGGCGCGTATGAATGCTGAAATGATGCGTTCGAACGATAACCAAGTGGCTTCTGTGAACTGGCGCTGGCGCAAGAATGGCGACGTTACTCCCATTCCTCGTGCAAAGAATTCGCGTGCCGGTGATTCGTTCAACGCTTTGGCTTCTGACCGCTATGTAGAGAAGGGAGACTTCCTCCGTTTCCAATATCTCCAATTGGGATATTCTGTGAAACCCGAACAGTTGAAGCGTTGGGGGCTTTCGCAACTCACGCTGAATGTCTCTGCGAATAACTTGATCTTCTGGACGAAGTATTCAGGTGTAGATCCCGAGCACGGAGCTAGTGGTTTCTCGCCTGCGTTCGACAATTCGCAAACACCGCGTTCACGTTCCATTACGTTCAGCTTGAACTTCGGTTTCTAACTCTTCTACACGTACTTAGTATAGCAAAAGGAGGTGGATTTCCACCTCCACAACTCTAAGACATCATGAACAGTAAAATATTCAAACAACTGCTGGTAGCAGGCGCCGTAGTCGTGTTGGGTAGTGGTATGACCTCCTGCGAGGATTACCTTACGCTCTATCCCACGACTTCGATTACAGAAGAGGAATTCTGGAATACGCGCAATGACGTAGACAACGTACGTGCAGCGGCCTATTACCAATTGACGCAGTGCACCGGTAAAATATTGGCGTGGGGCGAGTTCCGCTCAGATAATGTGGAGCTCAGCGATATGAGCAAAGCCAATTATCGATATATGCAGGAGGCGGTGTTGCAACCTTCTGAAAACCTATATGACTGGTCTGCCTTCTACAAGGGCATCAACTTCTGTAATAAGGTGTTGGAACACGGTCAGCAAATGGTTGATAAAGGCACTGATCCTTCTTTCACTAACGTAGAGTGGCAGCCTCTGAAGGCTGAAATGGTCAGTCTTCGTGCCCTCTATTACTTTTATCTTGTGCGCTCATTCCGTGACGTTCCTTTTGTACGTCATTCAATCAGCACCGATGCAGAAGCGCTCGTAGCACGTGTAAAAGCAGTCCCCGGTCAAGAGATCATGGATGAGTTGATTCGCGAAGTGGAAGCCGTGCTACCCACAGCAGCCATCAATTACGGACGCAATTCTTCAAATAAGGGGCGTTGGACGCGCACTTCGATCCATGCTCTGCTGGCTGATATGTATCTTTGGCGTGCTGGCATGGTCTATAAAGGTCGTGAGAAGGGCTTTCCTGTAGTCAATGAGAAGGGCGATACGCTTACTGCTGCGCAAGAGCAGAGCTTGGCGACCGATCTCATGAAGAAAACGATCAGTCACGCTGATTATGTGATTAATCAGCAGCTGGAAGAGTACAAACTCAATCTTGATTTAAATAATGTGCCTCAAGACGACAAGCGTCGTTCGCAGGTATATCCTTTGATTCAGAGCGAAGCTTCAAGCTTTGGAATCGTTGATGAAGCATATAATGAGGTATTGGGTTCTAAGAATTCGAGCGAGAGTATCTTCGAATTACAATACGATGGCGTAAACGTAAAGAACAGTGTGATCACCGAGATGTACTACGGTAATAGTGGTAGTGGTGGATACAAATCCGGCTTGATGTTGGCAAATCCTGCCTTGTTCTCGAAAGATGCTGCAGTCGACCCTGCCAAAGGCTACGGAAGAACTGACTTACGTTTTGCCAGTTACGCATTGAGAACGGATGAAAGTGCCAAAACGAATGCAGTGAGCATCGTGAAAGGAGCTGCGAAGTCCGTATTCATCAACTTCTCGGGAACAGCAATTGGGGATATTACAAAGTCAACCGGCGTGTACACTTTACAAGCAGCCAATTCGCAGTCTACCAACTGGCCCGTTTATCGCTTGTCAGATATGATGACGCTCAAGGCAGAAGCGATGGCTCGTCTTTCTGCTGCTCCCTTTGCATCGCCAGATTATCCGGAACGCGATGCTTATCGTATCCTTGATGAACTTTTCCGTCGCAATAATCCCACTGCGGATACGGTGGCTGCTGCTTCAAACTTGTTCTGTAAGCGTCTGCGCTCGTCCAAAGCCTTCAAAGCAGAAGATGACAAAGAGAATGGAAACGGTTGGAAAAAGCGTTATGAGGACTATGGCTCTCCATTGAAGTTGGCATTCAACGAACGTCAACGTGAATTCCTCGGAGAGGGCAAACGCTGGTATGACATCGTTCGCGAATGCGAGTTCCGTGGTGCAACGAAAGACGTACTCTCCGATTGGGTTGGCCTTTCTTCTATCGTTCGTAACCGCCTGCGTTCGTTCTGGTCGCTTTACAATCCGATTTACCTTGAAGAACTCAAGGTGAATGGTAAAGAGTATGGCAGCAAGACCGGTCAGCTCACGCAAAATCCTGCATGGGAAAAGTACATGCCCAAATCATAAGACTCAGACAATTATGAATAGAAATCGTTTCACCCTTAGCACCCTGGCCGCGTATAGCGGAACGGTTGCATTGGCTTTCGGTCTTTTGTTCTCTGCTCAAAGTTGCAGCGAGAAGATCGATGAAGGCAATTTTGCCATTGCCAAGGAGCAGACCATCAACGATTACCTTGGAACCAACACTGAATACTCACAAATTAAATCCGTGTTTGATCGTGTTCGTCTGGGTAACAAAAGTAACGCCTCAACCTTGGCAGCTGTTCTTTCTGCCCGTGGTAACTATACCGTCTTTGCACCGACCAACGATGCCATGGCTGCCTATGTGAAAAAAGTTCTCGGCGAGTCCAAAAGCATAGCTGATCTCACCGATGAACAAGCGCAACTCATTGCTTATAGTTGTGTGATTGACAATGGTAGCGAAGGAGCGTATGACAGTCCGTTGTTCCCCACAAAAGGTGGTGCTTTTGCAAAGGGCGACCTTAACGATCGCAGTATCACTTGTGAGGAAGTCACCGACTCTTTGAAGAAACCTGCAGTATCTTATTATCTAATTAACGGTACTTCAAGAGTTGTCAAGAGCGATACCAAGTTGAGCAATGGTTATGTGCATTCTGTAGCTTCAGTGATTGCTCCCTCCAACCAAAGTGTCTCCGGTCTCATTGCCGGCACTTCCAATATGCGTATCATGGGCGCATTGTTGCAAGCAACGGGATGGGCTGATAAATTGAATGAGAGCATCGATCGTGATTACGAAAAAGTAGAGCGCGAAACTGATCCACACAGCATAGCCGGTGTACAAGGTCTCGTTCCTACTGCCGCACATCGCTACCTTGGCTTTACCGGATTTGTTGAAACGGATGATGTCTTTCAGAAAGAATGGGGTGTCCCTGCACCTGTTTATGACGAAAAAACTCAGACCGTCACGAACGCCGAAGCCATTCTTGCCGCTATAAAGTCTCGTTGCGAAAGTGTATACGGGACGTTGAAGCAAAACGACCTCAAGGATGAAGACAATGCTGTGAACCAGTTCGTGGCTTATCACTTCATGAAGGGACGCGTGGCGCACAACCAATTTGTACAGCACTATAATGAGTGGGGGTATAAATACGGTGATGCCAAGAATCCTCAACAGAATAAGTACAGCATCGATATTTCTGATTACTTTGTAAGTGTCGGTAAGTACCGCAGCCTGATCAAAGTGACACAGGATGCCGCAAGCCATGACATCTATCTCAATCGTGTCGGAGAATACAATATCAACGATAACTACAAGTTCGTACGTGCAAAATATGAAGGCATTAAAGTTCTTGCCAACAACGAGCACGAAGGTAAGACCCTCGACAACAATGCACGCAACGGCTACTTCTTCCCGATCAAGAAGATCATGCTCATGGACGCCGATACTCGTGAAGCATTGGGTGGCGAACGTATCCGTTTCGATATTTGTACGATTCTTCCCGAAATCCTCTCCAACGGATGCCGTTCTTCGCGTCAACACATGAATTTCCCGAGAGGTTATTTCGAAAACATCACGCAAGAGAGCGAAAGCACGAAGTTCCTTTACCTCCACTCCGCCTTTGTGAATGGTGGTGGATGGCGCGACTACGAAGGCGATGAGCTCATGGTACTCGGTCTTTATGACTTCGTTCTCAAACTGCCCCCCGTGCCGAAGGAAGGTCAATACGAACTTCGTATGGGTATCTCCAACAATACGTTGCGCGGTATGTGTCAGATCTATTTCGGCGATAGCCCCGTAAATCTTTCACCCGCCGGTTTGCCGGTAGACATGCGTCTTGACGGTGACAACGAGAATATCGGTTGGGTAGCTGACAATAAGGATGCCGACATCACTGCCGAGAACGACAAAAGCATGCGTAACCACGGCTACATGAAAGCGCCGAAGGCATTTACCGCTTGTGATGGTAAGGGAGAAACCAATCTTCGTGACACCAAGGCTGTTCTTCGTCGCATCATGGTTTCGGCTTACATGTACCCGAACAAAACCTATTACCTCCGCTTCAAGTCGGCATTGAACAAGACCGACGCGCAGTTCTTCTCTGACTACTTCGAATTTGTTCCGAAGTCTGTCTACAACGGAACGACTGCAGAAGACATTTGGTAACCCAATCCCGTCCCGCCGGTTCGAATGCGGATCGGCGGGAAGGGAGTTTCTTCCATTAGATTCATACAACATGAAAAAGATATTCAATTCTTGGATCTCGTTTGGCGCCATGGGCTTCGCAGCACTTGCGCTGGCGGCTGCTTGTACCGACGATCACTTTGAGGTGAAATCGGACGGTGTCGGTAACCAGACACTGTGGCAAAACATTGAGTCGAATGCGCAGCTTTCAGAATTCGCCTCCATTCTCAAGCGCTCTAAAGTAATGAAGGAGGAGAATGATCGCAATGCGCAGCTTACGGTTGCCGATTTGCTCAATCAGCCCCAAAGTTTCACCATGTGGGCACCGCTCAATGGCACGTTCAACGCGAAATATTGGGAAAAGTTGCTCGATCAAGCAGACGCTTTGCGAAAGACTGGAACTGCAGCTTCCATTCAGAAGGCGCGTGACTTGGAGTATCTCGTTTGGAATCAGTTTTCTTCGAATCACATTGCCCGCTTCAATCACGAAGGAGTGGCAGGAGTGCAGGAGTTCAAACTGTTGAACGGCAAGAATACCAAGTATGGAAACGGCCTGTTTAACAACGTGGCAGAAGAAGGAGCGGCTGTGAATGCAAGCAATGGTTCATTGCACCTGCTCAAAGGAGCCTCCCCCTTCTTGTACAACATCTATGACTACCTGAGCCACAATTCACAGTTCAGCGCCATCAATGCCTACATCAAAGATCCCTCGATTGATGTCCGCAAGTTCAATGAGCAGGCCTCTGTTCCCGGTGCGATGAACGAATACGGCAAGATGGTTTACATCGACTCCGTTTATCAGCACAGCAACTCTTTGTTAGATGCATCCAGAGCGTTGGTTCGCAATGAAGACTCAACCTATGTGGCACTGATTCCCCGTGATGCCGCCTGGAAAGAGGCCTTGGAAAAAGTAAGCAAAATCTACAACTATGGATCGCGCTATCGTTACGATTGGGACGGAGCTAACTTTACCAAAGACTACCGTCTCGACGGTGCGACTTACGGCGACAAGACGTTGACCCTCGCCGATTCGCTGCGTGAACGCAATGTGCGTTTGAATATTGTCAGCAACTTGTTCTTTGCGCCTTATCGTATTAAAGGGTATGAGAACATGGATTCTGCGGCACTCATTCACCATTTCCAATATGCCGACTCTTTGATTTCGACAGCAGGTACCACCTTCTATAACACCGCTGCAACGGGATCAACGACGCAAAACTCCAATCTCAATCCCACGTTGGCAGGTCTTCAGCCTTATCGCGCTTCCAACGGTTATGTATTTGAACTCGAAAACTACAAGTTCGATCCTTCTTACATCTGGGTTGAAAAGATTGAGTTCCGTCCGGCAGCATCCTCCGTTTACACGCTCACTACCGGTAACACGACCTATGCAAGCGGTACGACTGTCAACTTGACTGAAGTCAATTACAACCGCGAGCGTGCAGTATTGGATGCCAATGGAGATACTGTTCGCACCGCAGACGGCAAGCCCTTGATGACAGGTGTTTCCGGCAGCGTGGCCGAAAATGCTTATCAGCGTTACGAAATGAAGAGTACGCGTCAAAACATGACAGTCGATCTTCGCCTGGAAAACGTGCTGAGTGCAGCTTATCAAATTGAACTTGTCATGGTGCCCACCAAGATCAATCTGAACGACGGTGGTGAAGACGAAAAAGTTGTATTCAACGCAGAAGTCATCGACGACAACAAGAACAACGTCCCCTTCATGGTCAACGGTGCAGAAACGAATCGTGTTACCATCGACCAGAAGCAAGGGCAGTTTGATCCCAACAAGGTAAACCACATTGTGCTCGGTGATTATATCACCTTCCCCAAGTGCTATGCAGGTTTACCCGCAGACCGCAAGTCCTTCCCGATGCTTCGCCTCACCGTACCCCGTATCGGTAGTCGCAATGAAAATTGCCAAGCACTTAACATCGTCAAGGTGATTCTCAAACCCTATCGCGGCAACTAATACCCGCTGAAATATAACAAACGAGATTATGAATCCAGCTAATCGCAGCAACAACATGAAGCAAGCCGCCCTTCGTTGCGGAGTGGCGTTGATGGTTCTGTCTTCGGCTTGTGCACTTCAAGCACAAGCTCGCGAAGTCGCCGACAGCACCTCCACCGCTTCCACCTCCAATAAGGTATCTTCTCGTCGTCTGCTTCCTCAGTACCAAATGAAGGAAGTGACCGGTGTGGTCTATGATGCCGCTACGCGCAAACCGCTCCCCGGCGTGCGTGTGCAATCGCTTGGAAACAAACGCTATTCTGCGCTTACCGACGAGAAAGGTGCTTACAAAATCAGCGTACCCGAACACATCACTTCGCTCTATATCGCCACCGACGGTTACAATGCAGTGCAAGTCGGACTTCACGCAGGAGTTTCTGCAGACGCCTATCTCTATGATAGCAAGTTTGTATCGCTCTATCACGATGGCACCACCATTTTGAATAAAGCGCAATACACTCCTACCGAGACCAGCAGCATTTCCCCCGAAACCGATATCGAGAACAATCTCAACGCCGCCGTTCGCACGATCAATCGCGGAGGACTTCCCGCTCAGGGAGCCGCCATGTTCATCAACGGCATCAACTCTCTCAATGCCAATTCACAACCTCTCGTTGTTGTCGATGGAGTGATTTGGGACATGCAGTATGGACGTACCACATTGCACGATGGTTTCTACAACAACGTCTTTAACCTCATTGATCCCGAAGATATCGAAAGCATCGAAGTGCTTCGCAATGGAACGGCACTCTATGGCTCTCAAGGTGCCAATGGCGTACTGAAAATTACCACCAAGCGCGGTCATTCCCAAGCCACGCGCATCAACATCCGTGCTTTCGGCGGTGTAGAACTTGCTCCCGAACGCACCAGCATGATGAACGCCGGCCAGTATCGCAATTACTTGGCAGAGTTCCTCGGCACGACCTCCCGTGCAGACCAACTCGCCTCGTCGATGGTCATTCCCTTCCTCAACGAAGATCCCGGTTATCTGTATTATAAGCAGTTCCACAACGATACAGATTGGGCAAAGGATCTTTATCGCACTGCTGTTACGCAAAATTATCGTGTCGGCGTGCAGGGTGGTGACGACGTGGCCATGTACAACCTCTCTTTGGGATATACCAACGCCCAAGCCACGGCCAAGAACAATGCCTTCGATCGTTTGAACATCCGTTTCAATACGGACGTCAATCTTTTCAAGGGTTTCACTACCGAGTTGGACATGGCCTATGTGCGCAACGCATATAACCTCCGTGACAACGGTTGGGCAGAGAACTATTCTGATCGCAACATCTCCTCCCCCAACGTACTTGGTTTGGCGCAGTCGCCTTTCGTTGACCCCTATGCCTACTATGTGCGCTATTTGGGCAACAACCGTCTCGGACTTGTACACAATGACCGTGTGTACACCGGTATGAACTACAATGAGGCGAACAATCCCTTGATGTTTGCTTCGCAGTTCGGTTATCCCGGTTTGGCCAATCCCTATTGGATCCTCCAAAACGGCGAAGGTAACAACAAGAACAATCAAGAGCAAACTCAGTTCTTGCTCAACGTCTCTCCCAAGTACAAGATCAACGACTACTGGACGGTAAGCAATCGCTTCGCATACACGCTCAACCGCAGCAACGAAAAGTACTATATGCCTCGCAATGGTACGCCCGAAAAGTCGGTGAAAGGTCTCGGTGCCGTGCAAAGTGTAGCCGCTTCGCAGTTTGGTAAGGAGACAACGCTTTTCAATGATTTCCGCATCGATTGGAAACGCAACTTCGGCAAGCACCAGTTCGATGCTTATGGCGGTTTCCGTTTCGCGTCCTATTCCTATTCGGACAGCTACTCTCGCGGTTACAACAACGACAACGACAAGATGCCCGACATCCGCTATTCGTTGCAGTATATCGGCGAAGGCGGTGTCAACGACCGTTGGATCAACCTCAGCTATTACGCCAACGTTGATTACAACTACATGAACCGCTACTTCCTCAAGCTCATCGGAAGTGCAGAATCCTCTTCGCGTTTTGGTCGTGAAGCCGACGGCGGAGTCAAAATCGCCGGAGTGAAGTGGGGACTCTTCCCCTCGGTTCAAGCCGGATGGGTGCTTACCAACGAAGAATGGTTCAAAGTCGGCGCCATCGATTATGCCAAACTTACCGCAGGTTTTGAAATCTCCGGTAATGATGACGTAGACTATTACGCCACGCGTACCTACTTCCGCAACGTGAAGTTCTTGGAACGCGCCACAGCACTCCAACTCGCCAACATTCAGAACCCGAAGATCAAGTGGGAAACCACCAATCGCTTCAACGTGGCTTTGGCGCTCAACATGTTCCGCAATCGTCTTTCGCTTGGTGCAGAAGTCTTTTATGCCAAGACCAACGATTTGCTGACCCGCCGCACGGTTAGCGACATTTCCGGTCTCGAAAGACAGTGGACCAACGAAGGCTCGCTCACCAACCGCGGTGCCAACGTCAGCGTCAGCGGAGTTCTTGTCAATACCTCGAACCTCAAGTGGCAACTTGGTTTCAGCGTAGGTCACTATAAGAACAAAATCGAGTCTCTCCCCCTCACCTCCAACAACCGTTTGGAGACTTGGGCTCTCGATGCCAACGGCAATAAGGTGCCTTCCAGCCACCGCGTGCTTTCCGGTTACACCTCTTCGGTCTACGGAAAAGACAACATCCTCACCGCCGTGGGAGAAGCAGCCGGCGTGTTCTATGGTTACAAAACCGCCGGTGTCTTCTCCACCACCGCCGAGGCTAAAGCCGCAGGACTCAAGTACCCCACCGGCCTCGCTTCGCAACCGTCTCGTGATTTCCGCGCCGGCGATATGCATTTCGTCGATCAGAACGGCGACGGTTGGATCAACGAAGCCGATCGTGTGAAGATTGGTGATCCGAATCCCGATCTTTATGGTAACATCTTCACCTCACTGTCCTGGAAGCGCCTGACGCTCGATCTGAATTTCAAGTATTCGCTCGGCAACGACATCTACAACTACCAGCGCATGCAGCTCGAAAGTGCCAACAGCATCACCAACCAAACCACCGCAGTTGTGAATCGTTGGAAGTATGAAGGCCAAAAGACCGATGTGCCTCGCACGATGTCGGCCGAATCGGATCGCTGGGTGAACAACGAACGTTTCTCCGATCGTTGGATCGAAGACGGTTCTTACCTCAAACTCAAAAAAGTGCGTCTCACCTACGCCGTGCCTCTCTCCCTCTCTTGGCTCCAAGGCCTTTCCGTTTGGGGTGAAGCCAACAACGTAGTGACCCTCACGAAGTATTTGGGTTCCGATCCCGAAGTCACAGCAGGCAACGGTGTGCTCTATCAGGGCATTGACGCCGGTTACCTCATGCTCAACCGCAACTTTAACGTCGGCGTGACCATCAACCTCTGATGCAGCGCTCCTTCCCCCAATCTCTTCCGAACTTCGTCGATTCGCTCGTGCAAAGTTTTGGAAGAGTCGAAGGAAAGACACCGGCAAATCCATTCATTTTTGACTCCAACTTCGCAATCATGAAGAAAACCATAGTTCCTCTGTTCTGCGCCCTCTTCGGTGTGGGCTTGGCCACCACTTCGTGCCAAGACATGCTCACTCCCGATTTGGATCGCTACGCCGAAAACTTTTCGGGCAAGGATACCGTCAACTTCTATTTCGGTATTCTCAACAACGTGCAGGGCATGATCGAGCAGAACGTCCTGCTCGGCGAATTACGTGGTGACCTTGTGAAACCCACAGAGTTCGTTTCCGATTCGATCAACGACATCATCAACTTCACCAACCTCGAAGACGGTGAGAACGCCTTGCTCAATCGCGCAGCTTACTACAAGGTCATCAATCAGTGCAACTTCTATCTGTCCAAAGCCGACTCCATGGCGCTGAAAAACAACAGCTACTACATGCGTCGTGAGCTGGCACAGGTACAACTCGTGCGTGCTTGGACCTACATGCAGTTGGTTCAGCTCTACGGCAGCGTGCCCTTCATCACCGAACCCGTTTCCTCGTCCGACACCGGTTGGGAGAAGAATCCGCCGCTCGGTTGGGCCACTCCCTCCAACCTGCTGAATCTCCTCGAAGAGAAGGGGGGGCTGAAACAAGCCTACGCCTACACCAAGCAATTGGGCTACCCCCGTTACGGTGACTTCAACAACGGTGCAGAAAACTTCGACCAAAGCCTCACGTTCTTCAACGCCAACCTCGTTTACGGCGATCTCTATCTCCTGCGCGGAGCCAATAAGAGCGACTACGAGCAAGCAGCTTCCTATTATTACAAGTATATGGAAGAAGATACTAAACTGGGTGTCTCCGGAGAAGCATCCATGATTCGTTTCACATCGCGTAACGGTGACGACTACATTGCCTACGTGCCCATCGGCGCCTTTGCCGGAAAGAGAAGCATGGACAAAGCCGGTGAAATTGTCGGTGCTGTGCCCGCTGCCTCCAACAGCTTCTTCGGGCAAGTGCTCACTCGCGTGCCGCAAATCTACGGTTTCGATGCCACCTCCTCCAACTCGACCACAACGCGCAAAGAAAAAGGTACGGACGGTAAGGAGAAAAACACCACCAGCACCACCGGTTCTGTAAAACTCGAGGCCAACTACCGCAACCGCCAGGTTGAACCCTCTGCAGCCTACACCAAGCTCAACGAAGCACAGACTGTGGTGTACAGCGAGAGCGAAGGATCGAAAATCATCGGTGTGCGCTATCCGAAGCTCTTCGATGCGCGCTATGATGCCACCGTTCCCCGAGTGATCACCGACAAGGGACGTTTGCGCTTCATCCAGAAGTTCTGCCCTGCCAACTCCTCTTCCACTTCCGGAGTGAGTCCCACGGCATTCAGCTTCCGCTATGGTATTCCTACCTACCGTCTGCGTCAGATCTATCTGCGTTATGCCGAAGCTGTGAACCGTGCCGGTTATCCCCGCTACGCTTTCGACATTCTTCGTACCGGTCTTGACAATAAGTCTATGCCCGTCATCTCGAAAGAGGTGCAGCGAGACACGGTGTTTGCCGATGCAGCGCGAACGCAGATTGCTTCCATCACCGAAATCGCAGTGCCCACCGTACACCGCGATAATGAAACCGCGATGAGCATCGACCTCAACTCGCTCACTCGCGCCGGAGCGACAGAATGGCTCGACTTCACCGCCGAAGGTTTCCAAAACAAAGTGAATACCGGTATCCACGCTGCCGGTTGTGGCTACTTCCCTGCGCTCGACAGCGTATGGGTGTACAACAAGGTTGTGGCACAGCGCATGGTCGATGAGGCTGCGCGTCAAGGCAAGACCCTCGCCAAGCCCAATCTCAGCGTAGGCGGTTTGAAAGGTAAGGTCAAAATGACCGACACCACCGAAGTCACCGCCGCCGACGGCAGCAAGTATTTTGTTTATAAAGGCACGGTCACCCATTTGGTCACCGTCGAGCCCTCGGCTGCAGAAATTGCTGCCATGGAGACACTCATTGCCGACGAATACGCCCTCGAAACCGCCTTTGAAGGCAGTCGTTTCTTCGACCTTATGCGTCTTCAGCAGCACCGCAACGTAGCCGGCGACGACATCCAAGCCAACTCTTGGCTCGCATGGCGCATTTCGCGTCGTGATCTCGACCTCTTCCCCTACCAAGAACCCACAAAGACCGGCGCGCTCTTTGGCAAGTTGTTGAATCAGGAGAACTGGTATTTGCCCGCTCCCCGCAACAAATGATCGAATAGCCGCACGACGGCCGTTTCTCCGACGAAACGCAAACTTAATTTCCCATCCCCGCTCTTTTTGTGAGAGCGGGGATTTTTTGTCGGAGGGACTTGGGGGCATGTCCTCCGCCCCCTCCCGATGTCTTCTTTCTCGCCTCATTTTTTTGCTCCTTCTTCTCGGTTCTCTCCCCCCGTTGTCGACTTTCGCCCACAGCGGTTTGCCCACACATCCGCTCCCATTTTCGCAAGGAGAGACGAAACTGAAAAAAGCAGGGGACTTTCCGTCGAAAGTCCCCTGCTTTTTCCAAAAAGTCCTCTCCTTTTCCGGCATTGCTGTGCACCACAAAATGAGAAACACGCGCCATGGGGCTTTTCTTTGCCATGCGCCGCAAACATCGCGCCGCATTGACTTCAATTCGCGGAGAGCACGCGCTTAACCTTCGGCCGACGGCAGAAAAGGCACCGTCCCACCTGCACACCTTGGAACATAGTGCGCCAAACACTCTGCATTCTCGCGCGAAAGACACAAATATGGCTCTATCTTGTTCGTAGGATGCGCCAGAAATTGTATATTTGCAGAACATTATATTATTGTCCATGGAATTTACAGCGCAGCAAATTGCCACCTATCTCGGCGGAACGGTCGAAGGTAACCCCGAAGCCACCGTCAATACCTTTGCCAAAATCGAAGAAGGGCAAGCCGGAGCACTCTCCTTCTTGGCCAATCCCAAGTATGCCCATCATCTCTACGAAACGGCTTCGACCATCGTGCTCGTCAATCGCGATTTTGTGCCCGAAGCTCCCGTTTCGACCACTTTGGTGCGCGTCGACAATGCCTATGAGTCCATCGCGCGTTTGCTTTCGCTCTACGAATCCATGACCCAAAAGCGCTCCGGCGTCCACCCCTTGGCCTGTGTGGAAGCCGATGCCACGCTCTGCGAAGAAGTCTACGTCGGTCCCTTTGCCTACATCGGCTCCGGCGTCACCGTAGGTGCAGGCACACAGATTTACGCCCATTGCGTCATCGAGCAAGGAGCCACAGTGGGTGAGAATTGCCTCTTCTATCCCGGCGTGAGCGTCTACCACGGTTGCCGCATCGGCAACGAAGTGATCCTTCACAGCGGATGCGTCATCGGCGCCGACGGATTTGGCTTCGCCCCTTCTGCCGACGGCTACGAAAAGATTCCGCAAATCGGCATCGTCACCGTCGAGGATCGCGTCGAAATCGGTGCCAACGCCTGCGTTGACCGCTCCACGATGGGCAGCACCTACATCCGTCGCGGTGTGAAGCTCGACAACTTGGTGCAAATTGCCCACAATGTCGAAGTCGGTGCCCACACTGTGATGTCGGCTCAGGTCGGCGTGGCCGGAAGCACCAAAGTAGGGGAGTGGAGCATGTTCGGCGGACAGGTGGGCGTCGCCGGTCATTTGCAATTGCCCGATCGTATGCAAGCCGGTGCGCAAGCCGGCATCCACAGCGCCCGCACCGATGGCCAACCCCTCATGGGAACGCCCGCCATCAATGCCCGAAACTTCGCCCGCTCGAGCGCGCTCTTCAAGCACCTGCCCGATTTGCGCGACGAAGTCAATGCTTTGCGTCGCGAGTTGAACGAGCTGAAAGCCGCACTCGCCGACCGAAAATAATCATCCGCGCTGCTTTTGCGGCGGCGCATCATCTTGAAGAAGATTCCCGATGCAACATACACTCCAATCCTCGTTTTCACTCTCCGGTAAGGGACTGCACACCGGTCTTCACCTCACCGTCACCTTCCATCCCGCGGCTGAAGATCACGGCTATCTCATTCGTCGTGTCGACCTCGACGGACATCCCGAGATCGTTCCGCTGGCCGAAAACGTCATCGACACCTCGCGCGGCACCGTGGTGGGAACCCCCGAATGTCGCGTCTCCACCATCGAGCACGCCATGGCGGCACTCGTGGCCATGGGGGTAGACAACTGCTTGATTGAAGTCGATGGTCCCGAGTTTCCCATCCTCGACGGCAGCTCCATCCTCTATGTGCGTGAAATTCAGCGCGTCGGTCTGCGCGAACAGCAGGCCGAACGCCGTTATCTCGAGGTGGGCGAACCGTTTGAATACTACGATGAGATCTCCGGCTCTTGTCTGCGCGTGCAGCCATGTGACCATTTTGCGATCGACTCCACCATCGTGTTTCCCGACAGTCAATTCATCCAAACGCAAAGCGCAGTGCTCGAGCAGCTTGCTGATTTTCCCGATGAAATTGCCAGTGCCCGGACCTTCGTCTTTGTGCGCGAGATCGAACCCTTGCTCCAAATGGGGCTCATCAAGGGCGGGGATCTCAGCAACGCGCTCGTCATTTACGAGCGCCGCATGGAGCAAGAGCGCCTCAACAAGCTGTCCGATTCGCTCGGTGTCAAGCATCTCGATGCCGACCAACTCGGTTATCTTCAAGAACGCCCTGTGACGTGGGACAACGAGCCGGCGCGTCACAAACTGCTCGACATCATCGGCGACATGGCGCTGATCGGTCGCCCGCTCAAGGGGCGCATCATTGCCATTCGTCCCGGTCACGAGGCCAACAACAAGTTCGCCCGCCTCGTTCGCACCAAACTTCTTCATTCCTAACCCCTCCACACACTCACCTCCCATGATTTCCCCTCTGGCCTTTATCCATCCCGAAGCCAAAATCGGCGAAAACTGCGAGATCGGACCTTTCTGCTACATTGATGCCAACGTAGAGTTGGGCGACAACAACCGCCTGATGAACTCTGTGACGCTGCTCAGCGGCTCGCGCATCGGTACGGGCAACACCTTCTTCCCCGGGGCTGTGATCGGCGCCGTACCGCAAGATCTCAAATTCCGCGGCGAAGTGACCACTGCTGAAGTGGGCGACAACAACACCATCCGCGAGAATGTGACCATCAACCGTGGTACCGCCGCCAAGGGGCGCACGGTGGTGGGGAGCAACAACCTGCTCATGGAAGGCATGCACGTCGGCCACGATTGCATCATCGGCAACGGCTGCATCATCGGCAACTCGACGAAGATCGCCGGTGAGGTGGTGATCGATGATTTTGCCATCCTCTCGGCCAATGTGCTCGTGCACCAATTCTGCCACATCGGTTCGTATGTGATGGTGGGCGGCGGCACGCGCACGGCACAGGATGTTCCCCCGTTTTGCATCGCTTCGCGTGAGCCGGTGGCCTATTGCGGGCTGAACATGGTCGGGTTGAAGCGTCGCAACTTCCCCTTGGATGTGATCAATGCCCTCCACTCGGCTTACCTGATTCTCTACCAGAACTCGAAGCTCTTCAATGAGCGCATCGCCGAGATCCGCGAAACTGTGATGCCCTGCAAGGAAATCGATTATCTGCTCGAGTTCCTCACCAACTCCAAGCGCGGTTTTATCGGCCGTTGACGCGCATTCCCACACAGCCCTTATCTCCTTTCCACAATGCAATATCTCATTCGCATGGTCTGTGACGAAAGCTCCGACTTTCGCCGCGACATCCTCATCGACGAAGACGCCACTTTCCTCGAATTGAGTGACATCATCCTCAAATCGTGTGCCTATCCCGACAATCAAATGACCTCGTTCTACATTTGTGACGAAGAGTGGCAGCGCGGAGAGCAAATCACACGCGAGGACATGCGCGACAGTGTGGCCGACGAGTTCCTCTATACGATGGCCGACACGCGCCTTTCGACGTTCCTCGATGGCGGGGTACGCCATTTGGAATATGTCTTCGACACATTCAACGATCGTGTCTTCTCGCTCTGCGTGCGCGGTGAAGAACCCGGCGACGGCGCGCCGGAAGTGGTGAAATCGATGGGCGAAGCCCCCTTGCAAATCGCCGATGCCGACCCCACTGCCGGGGGTTTTACAAGTGTCGGCGGTGATTTCACCGAAGATTTCGGCATCGAATCGTACAATGCCGACGAAATCGATTTCGATGGCTTTGAAATCTCGGATGGCAGTTTCTCATAACGCACGGTATGGCAGACGCACGTCCCACACTTTTTGTACTCATCGGCCCCACGGCCGTAGGAAAAACAGAACTCAGCCTTCGCATGGCTGAGTTTTTGCGTTGTCCCATCGTCAATGTCGACTCTCGACAGCTCTATCGCGACTTGCCCATCGGCACGGCGGCGCCCACCGCTGCGCAGTTGGCGCGCGTGCCTCACCACTTTGTGGGCACACTGGGTTTGACGGACTATTACAGCGCGGCGCGCTTTGAAGAAGAGGCCTTGGCCGTGTGCGCATCGCACTTCGCCGAGCACAATGTGCTGGTGGCCTGCGGCGGAAGCATGCTCTATGTCGATGCGCTTTGCCACGGCATCGATCCTTTGCCCACTGTTTCGGCCGAGGTGCGCCGTGAAATGTATGATCGCTTGGAGCGCGAAGGACTGGCGCCGCTACTCGAGGAGTTGCAGCGGCTCGATCCGGAGTACGCATCACAAGTGGATCCCTGCAATGCGAAACGGGTGGTGCACGCCCTCGAGATCATTCGCGAAAGCGGACGCCCTTTCAGCGAACTGCGCACCGGGACAAAACAGGAGCGTCCGTTTCGAGTGGTCAAGATCGGTTTGACGCGCCCGCGCGAAGAACTTTTCGATCGCATCAATCGACGCGTCACGGCGATGGTGGAGGAGGGATTCCTCGAAGAGGCGCGCCGCGTGTTGCCCTACCGCGATTGCAACGCGCTGAACACCGTCGGCTACAAAGAGATCTTCCGCTATTTTGATGGCGAATGGTCACTCGACATGGCGCTCGACCGTATGCGAAAGAATACGCGCGTTTTTGCCAAAAAACAACTCACTTGGTGGCAACGCGATGAGGAAGTGCACTGGTTTGCGGCCGACGACGGCGCGCGTGTGCTCGAGTGGGTGAGACAAGTGCACGAGAGTGGAGTAGTGCCTCCGCCTGTCTCCATTATATAATGGTGTGCGCAAAGACATAAGGGCAGGGGAGCTTTTGTTTTCGCTTGGTGTTTCGAGCGAGGACTTGCCGTGTCCGTGAAATATCGTGATAAAGGTTTGCCCCATTGCATAAGTCTGTGTATCTTTGCAGTGATATATCGCCACACAATGAAAAGGTTCAACCTCCACAGCACGGTCGTTCGATGGTTTTCTGCCATCGTGGTTGTGCTGTGTTTTGTTTTTTCAGCATCGGCTCGCACATGGACGCCCGAAGAAGTGCCCATCCCTCGTTTGCAAAACGTGCGCAGCTATGTGAGCAATCCGGAGCAGATCCTTTCGGTGGCGACAGTCGATTCGCTCAATCGCCTACTTGGCGCGTTGGAGCGCGACCGCGGAGTGCAAACGCTCGTGGTGGTGGTCGATCGCCTCAAAGGCGATGATCCTTACCGCTTTGCCATGACCTTGGCACGCAAGTATGGCGTGGGCAATCGCGAAACGCGCACCGGGCTGGTGGTGCTCTTGGCCACCGGCGACCGCTCTTATCAGTTTCTCACCGGCAACGGGCTGGAAGGAACGCTGCCCGATGGACTGATTCAACAAATCGAAGACCGCATCTTCCTCCCGCATCTCCGCCGTAGGCAGTGGGATGCGGCGATGTTGGCCGCAATGCAGGCCGTAGATCACGCTTGTCGCAACGACGGGGAACTGCGCATGCCGAAGAAGACTGACGACGGCGGTGTGCCTTGGCTTTTCCTTCTACTCGTGTTCGGTGTGCCGGTCGGTGCCTATCTCTATATGAGCCACCTTGCCCAAAGAGCGCGAGTGTGCCCGCGTTGTGGACAGAAAACTTTGCGCCGGGTGAGCGAAGGCCGGGTGCGCCTGCTGCGCAATGGCCGTCGCCAACCGTTCCGTCGAGTCGTTTCGGCCTGCAGTGCTTGTGGTTACCGCGATGAAAGCCTGTTTGAAGATCGCGACGACGATAATGGCGGTCTCGGTGCCATGGGAACTGCCTTGCTGCTCAATAGTTTGTTGCGTGGCGGCCGCTCCGGTGGATGGGGCGGTGGCAGTTCAGGCGGCAGTTACGGCGGCGGTAGCTTTGGCGGCGGCGGTTCGGGTGGACGCTTCTGATCCTTTTCGCGCAGATCTCGCAACGAAGTTGATAGGCTCCACTCCTTATTTATATAGTAAACGTATTTCCTACATCACAAATACTATTCACGATGAAAATGTCTAAAACACTCATCGGCGTAATCGTCGCCGTTGTGCTCCTCTTCTTCTATGGTATTTCGCAACAGCGCAGCATGGTTGTGCTCAGCGAGGACGTTGAGCAGAAAATGGCCGATGTACAAAGCCAATACCAACGCCGTTCTGATCTGATCCCCAACTTGGTGAGCACGGTCAAGGGATATGCTAAGCACGAAAGCGCAACACTCGAAAATGTTATCGCGGCTCGCGCTCGTGCCACGCAGATTACACTCGATCCCGCCAATGCCACGCCCGAACAAATCGAGGCTTATCAAAATGCGCAGGGACAACTGTCGCAGGCACTCGGCAAGTTGTTGAGCGTACAAGAGCAATACCCCGAATTGAAGGCCAACGAGCAGTTTTCACAACTGCAGGCGCAGTTGGAAGGTACGGAGAATCGCATCAACGAGAGCCGTCAACTCTACAATGAGGCGGTGAAAAGCTACAATATCAAGGTGAAGCAATTCCCCGGTAGCCTCTTTGCCGGCTTTTTCGGCATGAGCCCGAAAACGCCTTTCCGTGCTTCTGAGGCAGCACAGACAGCTCCCAGCGTACAATTCTAATTTTCCCATTCGTCTAACGGCTTCTCTTTTCCCTCTCCCCTCAACCCCATGGACAAGAATCAGCGATACATGATGCGCGGCGTGAGCGCAATGAAAGAAGATGTGCACGCTGCCATCCGAAACATCGACAAAGGACTGTTTCCGCAGGCTTTCTGTAAAATCATTCCCGATATTCTCGGCGGCGATCCCGACTATTGCAACATCATGCACGCCGACGGTGCCGGAACGAAGTCGAGTTTGGCTTATCTGTACTGGAAAGAAACCGGTGACCTCTCGGTTTGGAAAGGAATAGCGCAGGACGCGCTGATTATGAACACCGATGACTTGTTGTGCGTCGGCGCGGTGGACAACATCTTGATGTCTTCGACCATCGGCCGCAACAAAATGCTCATTCCCGGTGAGGTGATCAGTGCCATCATCAATGGCACGGACGAATTGCTCGAGCAGTTGCGCGAAATGGGTGTGGGCATTTATGCCACGGGTGGCGAAACGGCCGACGTCGGCGACTTGGTGCGCACGATTATAGTCGACAGCACGGTGACTTGCCGCATGAAGCGCAGCGACGTGATCGACAATGCCAATATTCGTCCCGGCGATGTGATTGTCGGCCTGTCGTCTTGCGGACAAGCCACCTACGAATCGGGCTACAACGGCGGAATGGGCAGTAACGGTCTCACGTCGGCGCGTCACGATGTCTTCGCAAAGTATCTCGCTGAGCGCTATCCCGAAAGTTTTGACCACGCTGTGCCCGAAGAACTGGTGTACAGCGGTCGCTATCGCTTGACGGATGCGGTGGAAGGCAGCCCCATTGATGCAGGACGCCTCGTGCTTTCGCCCACACGCACCTATGCGCCGGTGGTGAAGCGCTTGTTAGACGAATTGCGCCCCGAGATTCACGGCATGGTGCACTGCACCGGCGGTGCACAAACGAAGGTTTTGCACTTCGTTTCCGATAATTGCCGTGTGATCAAGGACAATATGTTCCCCGTGCCCCCGCTTTTCCGCGCCATCGCCAAAGAAAGCGGTACGGACTGGAGCGAGATGTACAAAGTCTTCAACATGGGTCACCGTCTCGAGGTCTACCTTTCGCCGGAACACGCCGAGCGCGTGATCGAAATTTCGCGTTCTTTCAACATCGATGCGCAGATTGTCGGACGCATTGAGGAGGGCGAGAAGAGCCTCACCATTCGTAGCGAATTTGGTGAGTTCCATTATTAATTGAATCCGTAGCTTACAAGCCTATCTCGCCCAAATCACAAAATAACTTCCCCTCAAATCGGTAACAACAAGTAAAATCAATGGCAGAAACCTCCACCTTATTGGAAAAACTGAACGGCTTAGTTGCGCGTTTTGAAGAAGTTTCCACACTGATCACCGACCCTTCGGTCATTGCAGACCAACAACGCTATGTACGACTCACGAAAGAGTACAAAGAGTTGGAAGAACTGATGAATGCTCGCAGTGAGTATGCCGATTTGCTGGGCAATTTGGCGGAAAGCAAGCACTTGTTGATGACGGAAGACGACGCCGAAATGAAAGAAATGGCGCGCGAAGAAGTCGCCGCCTGCGAACAGCGCATTCCCGAACTGGAAGAAACGATCAAACTGCTCCTCGTTCCGAAAGATCCCGAGGACAGCAAGAACGCCATCCTCGAGATTCGCGGAGGAACCGGGGGAGATGAGGCCGCCCTCTTCGCCGGCGATCTGTTTCGCATGTATGTCAAGTACTGCGAATCCAAAGGTTGGAAGCTGGAAGTGTCAAGTGCTTCGGAAGGTGCGGCCGGCGGTTTCAAAGAAATCGTTTGTTCCGTCACGGGTGCCGATGTTTACGGCACACTCAAGTACGAAAGTGGTGTTCACCGCGTGCAGCGCGTACCGGCCACCGAGACGCAAGGCCGCGTTCACACCTCTGCCGCTACAGTGGCCGTGTTGCCCGAAGCCGAAGCCTTCGATGTGATCATCAACGAGGGCGAAATCAAGTGGGACACCTTCCGTTCTTCCGGTGCAGGTGGACAGAACGTCAATAAAGTAGAGTCCGGTGTGCGTCTTCGCTACAATTGGAAGAATCCCAACACGGGAGACGTAGAAGAAATCCTCATCGAGTGTACCGAAACGCGCGACCAACCCAAGAACAAAGAGCGCGCATTGGCACGTTTGCGTACCTTCATTTACGACAAAGAGCACCAAAAATACGTCGATGACATCGCATCGCGCCGCAAAACCCTCGTGTCTACCGGCGACCGCTCTGCAAAAATTAGGACTTACAACTATCCGCAAGGTCGAATCACCGACCATCGCATCAATTACACCATCTATAATCTTTCAGCTTTCATGGACGGCGACCTGCAAGACTGCATCGACCATCTGATTGTGGCCGAGAATGCCGAACGCCTCAAGGAAAGTGAACTTTAAGCCCAGGCATTTCAAACAAAAACTATTCTACCCTGTCTTCAAGTAGGAGACATTAGACTAATAATTCTTCAATAATGAACTTATAACTCTCAACAGATACTTACTCTCATGAAAAAAACATTACTTGCCGTAGCAGCTTTGCTGCTTTCTTTCGGCGCGCCTCGTGCCAATGCTCAAGTCAGCGATGTGAATTTCATTGTTAGCCCCTCTTTGGGCTACACCATGTGGAATTCCAAACTCAATTTGAGCAACACCGCCACCTACGGTGCTCGCGTAGGTTTCGGATTCGGCCCCATTCTTGAGCTCCGTGGTAATTATGAGCGTAGCTTTAACCTCAAATCGACCCTCGACAATGTAGGTTGGAGCGTTGCCAACAATTTGGCAGCCCATGTTGAGAATGCCAATGTGAGCTACGAGCGCTGGGGTGGCGATGTGAAAGTGAATCTCTGGAATAACGCTCGCTTCACCCCCTATGTACTCGGAGGAATGGGCGTGTTGAAATTCAACTATGACGATGCCGCCGCCACCGGAACGCGTATTCGCGAAGAAAAGCTTTACGGAACGCTCGGTGCGGGGCTGAAAGTCAATCTCGCTCGCCGCGTAGCCCTCTCGTTTGAGGTGCGCGACATGCTTTTCAACGTCTCTCCCTCGAGTCAATACGCTACACTCACCAAACAAAAGACCCTTTCCAACTGGAATGCCCTCGCCTCGCTCGACATCTATCTCGGTGGCACACAATACAGCAAGGACGAAGTCTCGAAAGCCTATCGCCGCACATTCAATGGTGGTTTCCGCGGACTGCGCTTTGCGGTAGAGCCCAGTGCGGCTTACCTCAATTTCCGTGACAACGCCCTCTATCGCGACACATGGATGCTCGGTCTCTCTGCCGGCGTGGACTTCACGTCGCTCATTGGCGTGCGTGGTTTCTATTACCGCAATACGAAAGACGCCGACAAGTTCAGCTTCAATACCAACTCCGACCTTTCGATCTACGGTGCCAACCTTGTCACGCGTCTCAACTCCGGTCGCGGCCTGACGCCCTACTTCACGCTCGGTGCCGGCTATATTAATGCAGGCAAGTCCTACGTGGATCGCAATGGCAACACCGGAACGACTGACAATGGCTGGTTTGCACTCGGAGGCGTAGGTCTCGATTTGTATCTCCACCGCAACGTAAGTCTTTTTGGAGCAGCCGAAGCCATGTTGCTCAACAACGACAATCCCAAGATCAGCGCGATCTCCGATCCCGCCAAGGTGAACGTCAATTGGATGTACCGTGCCGGCGTACGCATCAACATTGCACAGTCCGGCCGCTCGGGTGTCGAAGCCTACCACCGTTATAGCGATGCACGCGTGGCGGCCGAACACGCTCTCGGTCAAGAAGCATTGCGCAAGCAGCGTAGCGCTTACGATGAACGTATCGCCCAGCTCGACGCCCAACTGAAGGAGGCGGCTGAACGCCTCGACACAGCACAAGTTCGTCTCATTGCCTCTGAGCGTGCTCGTGTTGAAACCGAGCGCACCCGCAGCAACACGACGGAAACCATCGTTGAGATGGAGAAGACCACCACGCAAACTGCAGCACCGGTAGCCACTACTGCCTCTTCGCGCCTCCTCCTTATGACGCCTGCGCAGCTCGATGAACTCATTCGTCGCGTCATTGCTGCCGCCGATGCCCGCGCCAACAATGCCGGTGCGGTCAACGCCGGACGCAACGCCATCAATACGCCCGCGCTCAGCGATTTCGACAAGATTTTGCTCATCAACGCGTTGCGCAATGGCCAAATCACGCCCGCAGCCGTGCAACAAGCTCTGCCCGGCTATGGAACGGTGCAAACCACCACGACCGCAGCGCAGCCTACCACCGGCGCAGTGAGCGAAGCCCAAGTGCAATCCTTGCTCAAGCGCATCGAAGAGATGCAGCAGCAACTCAACAATGTGCAGAAAACGCAGACCACAGCCCCTGCCGCCACCGTTGTTCCCGTAGCCACCCGCTCTGCTTCCACCTCGACTGAGACAAAGGAGAAAAGCACCGCGGACAAAGCCAATGGAACGACGAAATCCAGCAGCAAGAAATCCTAATCCACTCGTCCTATGAACAGAATATTCATTCTTCTGTTGAGCCTCATTGCCTGCACGGCTCACGTATCGGCACAAACATCGGCCGATACGCTCCGTGCCGGTGCGGTGGCGCACGGCGATAGCCTCATCGCAGTCGACGAGCAAGCCCTCGTTCGGCGATTGGCGCTGCTCTTGAATGAGCGCCGTGCGCAAAATCAGCACAACCGCGAGACGGCTGATTTGCTCCGCACGCAGTTGCTCTTCCAGCTCCTCGAGGCCCGCAGCGTCGTAGCGCAGCCCGTCGCACCCGCCCCGACACAGGCTTCGGCTTTAGGCTCTTCCGACCTTTATCAGTGGCAGTTGGATCGAATCAATGCGCGCCTCTCCGCGCTCGAACAGCGTACGTTCGCCACTTCCACCACGACCACCGATCAGGCCACGCTCGAAACCCTCTTGCGCAATCAGCAAGAGTTGGAACGTCAGCTCAGTGGAAAGAGCCGCACCACTGTGGTGCCCGCTCCCATTCCCCTTCCGCTTGGAAGTTCCGGTGCGAGTGACAGCCGCGTGAGCGAACTCGAAACGCGAATTGCCGCGCTCGAGCAGCAACGCAACGCACTCGTTGCCCAGCGCGACACTTTGGTGCGCAATCTCATGGCGCAGCGCATGCATGCGCAGGGCGCTCCGACCACCGGCGTCACTGTTTCCACGATGCCGGCGGCCGCCTTGTCGCAAGGCACGGCTGTGGTTAGCGAACAAATCGTGCAAGTGCCCGGCGACTTCCGCCGCACGATTTATTTCCGCGTTTCGAGTGCTGCCATCAGCACGTCCGGTGCCGCGCAGTTGCGTGAAACGGCCGATTTCTTGAAGCGTTATCCCACGGCGCAGGTTTCCGTAGTCGGCTATGCCTCGCCCGACGGCCGCCTCGCCTACAACAAGCGCCTCGCCGCCCGCCGTTTGCAAGCCGTTGTAGGGCGTTTGCACCAGCTCGGTGTCCCCGCTTCGCGCATCGTCTACACCCAAAGCGGCATTGCCTCCCCCACGATCAGCAACGATTTCGGTCGTCGCGTCGAAATCACCCTTGCCCCTTGACCGGCACGAGGGTGCACACCTCACTCCCTCGTCGTGTAGCACGACGGGGGAGATTTTTTGCACCTCTTCTCCCGGTTCGTGCCGAACCATGGCCGGGTCGTGCCGATTTGCTCTCGCCGGCAAGCCCTCCGTTCCCCTCTTCGCATTCATCGTCATCAAATAACAGCTCAAATGAACCGTCAACAGCTCATTGCCAACATTCGCCGCAAGCGCAGTTTCCTCTGCGTCGGTCTCGACACCGATTTGAAGAAAATCCCCCCCCATCTTCTCGAAGACGAAGATCCGATTTTCGCCTTCAACAAAGCCATTGTCGATGCCACCGCCCCCTATTGTGTGGCTTACAAACCCAACCTCGCTTTCTACGAATGCTTCGGAGTGAAAGGCTGGCAGGCCTATGAAAAAACCGTCGACTACATTCGCACGCACCACCCCGACCAGTTCATCATCGCCGATGCCAAGCGCGGTGACATCGGCAACACCTCGGCCATGTATGCCCGCACCTTTTTCGGCGAATCGAGTGTCGATGCCCTCACCGTCGCCCCGTATATGGGCGAAGACTCCGTCACTCCCTTCCTCGACTACCCCGATCGTTGGATCATTCTCTTGGCGCTCACCTCCAACAAGGGCAGCCATGATTTCCAGCTCACTGCCGATGCCGACGGACGCCCCCTCTATGAGCACGTGTTGCGCACCAGCAGCCGTTGGGCCGACGCCGACCGCATGATGTACGTGGTCGGTGCCACGCAGGGCAGCCTCTTTGCCGACATTCGCCGCATCGTGCCCGACCACTTCCTCCTCGTGCCCGGCGTGGGCGCGCAAGGTGGTTCGCTCGAAGAGGTGTGTCGCCACGGTCTCAACACCGATTGCGGACTGCTTGTCAACTCCAGCCGCGGCATCATCTATGCAGATTCTACCCCCGCCTTTGCCCAAGTAGCGGGCGAGAAAGCCCAAGAGCTTCAAGCCCAGATGCAAACGATTTTAGAGGCCGCCGGACTATAAAATAGTTTGATTTGTCAACGAAATGTCCCAAAATATGGGCATTTTCTTGGAATTGTCGCGCTCTGCCGTTACCTTTGTCCTTGTGTAACTTCGGCGAGCGCGATTTTTTTGCGCCTCCGATCAAAATTCACTGTCATGAAAAAGATGTTTCTCCCGGTCGCCCTGGCCGGTCTGCTCCTGTCGCTCGGCAGTTGTGTGAGCAAAAAGGAATTTGCCCAGCTGCAAACCGACTATACCTACTTGCAGAGCCTCTACAACCAGTCGCAAGTGGATCTCGCCACCTCGCGCACGCGAGCCAAGAGCCTCGAAGAACGTCTCGCCGATGCCCAGCGCCTGAACGCCGAGCTGAAGCGGCAGTATGCTTCGCTCCAGGGTTCGCTCGACAAGAGCCTCCTTCAGAACAACCAAGGCAGCATCAACATCTCGAAGCTCGTCGACGAGATCAATGCCTCCAACCGCTACATCAAGCAACTCGTGGAAGCCAAGAGCAAGAGCGACTCGCTCAATCTTGTGCTCACCAACAACCTCACCCGCTCCCTCACTCGCGACGAATTGCAGGAAGTCGACGTGCAGGTGCTCAAGGGTGTGGTCTATGTGTCGCTGGCCGACAACATGCTCTACCGTTCCGGCTCGTATGAGGTGAACGATCGGGCGAAAACCACCCTTTCCAAGATTGCCAAGATCTTGGCCGACTATCGTGAGTTCGAAGTGCTCGTGGAAGGCAACACCGACAATGTGCCCATCTCGCGTCCCAACATCCGCAACAACTGGGATCTCTCGGCGCTTCGCGCTTCGAGTGTGGTGCAAGTGCTGCAACGCGATTTCGGCATCTCGCCCCAGCGTTTGAGCGCCGCCGGTCGCGGCGAATACAACCCCGTGGCCACCAACGACACCGAACTCGGTCGTCAGCGCAACCGCCGCACGCAGATCATCATCACGCCCAAACTCGATCAGTTCCTCGATCTCATCGACAAAGCACCCGCTACGAGCGAGGAGCAGTGATAAGGTCTCCGCGCCACCTCCGTCTGTGGCGATGCACAGGTTTATTATTGAGTCCCGAAAGGCTGTCTTGCGCAGCCCTTCGGGATTTTTTGTGCAGCCCCCTCGCAGTGTCTGTCCGTTGGCGTCAAGGTTTGCCGACAAGTGGGTGCGCCGTGAGCATCGCTCCGCCCCTTGTCCGAAATGCGCCCGCAACCACCGAAAAAAGTCCCCCACTTTTCGCGAAAAGTCCACAGCTTTTTCCGAAAACTCCCCTTGTTTCAGCGCCGCCTTCCCGACTTTTTGTCCCCATCGGTGCGCATGTCTTTCGTGCCCCGCGTGCATCGTGCGGATGGTCGGCAACGAGCGGGAAAAGCGACCGCAACATAGAGCCGAAAACGTCGCATGCGCTGAAAGAAGGGCGAGCAATGACGGAAAAAGTTGATTTCGCTCCACATTTTGTGGGTGCAACGCGTTGTGATTCACAGAAAAGATGTAACTTTGCAGTCGATTATGTCCAACAGAGACGAATTCATAGTACCACTTCGCGAAGCCGACCGGTCAGACTGGGCGCGCGATCTTGTAGTCGACGATGCCTTTTTCGCCGACAGCGAGCAAACGGAAGTGCTGGGTGGCGAGTTGCACATGCAAGTGCGTGTGCACCGCAATGCCGGCGACACGTATTCCGTGCGTTTTCGAGGTGCCGGGCGCGTACGTGTGCCCTGCGATCGTTGTCTTCAACCCGTGGAAGTTCCCGTGGAAGTCGACGAGACGGTGCAAGTGGGCTATGACGACAACGACAGTGCCGATGTCGATCTCATCGTCATTCCCTTCTCGCAGGTCAACTTCGACGTGGCATGGGAACTGATGGAGAGCATTCTCCTGAATCTTCCCACCCAGCGCGTGCATCGCCGCTCGGAATGCGACGCCGATATGCTCGACCGCTTCTCCGCCGAGGAGGATTCCGCCGTCGATGAGGCGTGACACATCGTCCCTATATCTCTATCGCAACGCTGCTCCTCGGTTCACCAAGCCTAGCGGTGAACGTGGTTGGCAACTCTCGAGGCGCGCCGCGCGAAGTTCCCTTTGATTCCAACGAAACAAATAAATAAACATATCACACCATGGCACATCCTAAAAGAAGACAGTCCAAGACCCGCACCCTCAAGCGTCGCACCCATGACAAGGCCGTAGCTCCCACGCTCGCCAAGTGCGCCAACTGCGGTGATTTCCACATCTACCACACGGTTTGCCCCACTTGCGGCTACTATCGCGGCAAGCTCGCAATCGTCAAGGACGAAGTGGCCGAGTAATTTAGGACGAACATTTAGCGGTTTTCGGTCACTCCTCGCGAGCGAGCGGAAACCGCCTTTTTCTTTTTTAGGCCTTCGCACGGTGTGTGCGAAGCATCGGGACAAGGGCAGTGCATGCCCATTGTCCGTTGGCGGTCAGGTTCGTCACCCGCACGTGCATACAGAGAGATTGAGCGACGTCGCCACGCCGCTTGCTCCCGAAAGCGACCAGTTTCATTAGCTCTCTCTTGGCACACCGACAAAGTACGAACGTCACTTTCTATACTTTTTCTCCTCCTCATGGAAAAAATCAATGCCGTTATCACCGGCGTGGGCGGATTCGTGCCTGAATACGTCCTCAACAACGAAGAACTTTCGCGCATGGTCGACACCAACGACGAGTGGATCATGACGCGCATCGGTATCAAGGAGCGTCGCATCCTCAATGAAGAGGGTTTGGGCACCTCCTACATGGCGCGCAAAGCCGTGAAGCAGTTGTTGGAAAAGACAGGTACCGACCCTCAAGAGGTTGAATGCTTGATTCTCGCCACCACCACGCCCGACTATCCTTTCCCCACCACGTCGAGCGTAGTCGTGGGTCGTTTGGGCATGAAAAATGCCTTCTGCATCGACCTTCAAGCCGCATGCTGCGGTTTCCTCTTCGCCATGGACATGGCTTCGTCCATGATCGAGAGCGGCCGCTACAAGAAAGTGGTCGTTGTCGGCGCCGACAAGATGTCGAGCATCGTCGATTACACCGACCGCGCCACTTGCCCGATCTTCGGCGACGGCGCCGGAGCGGTGCTCGTTGAGCCCACCACCGAAGATCTCGGCTGGAAAGACAGTCACCTCCGTGCCGACGGCAAGGGCATGCCCTTCCTCTGCATGAAGGCCGGCGGTTCGGCTTGCCCGCCCTCTTATTTCACCATCGACCACAAGATGCACAAGCTCCATCAGGAGGGGCGCACGGTCTATCGCTTCGCGGTGACCAACATGAGCGACGCTTGTGCCCTCGTGGCCGAGCGCAACGGACTCGACGGCGACAGCATCACGTGGGTTCTGCCCCACCAAGCCAACGTGCGCATCATCGAAGCCGTGGCTTCGCGCCTCGATCTGTCGATGGACAAGGTGATGCTCAACATTCAGCGCTACGGTAACACCTCGGCCGGTACGCTTCCCCTCGCCCTTTGGGACTACGAGAAGCAGCTCAAGAAGGGCGACAACATCATCCTCACCGCGTTCGGTGCCGGCTTCACTTGGGGCGCAGCCTACATGAAGTGGGGCTACGACGGTCAGTGATTTCCGTTTCCGCATCGCACATTTTTCAACACAGCGCGACCCTTCGGCTCTCCGGTCGAAAGGCCGCGCTTTTCTTTTCCAACCTATGCACAAAGCCGGTTTCGTCAATATCGTCGGCAATCCCAATGTCGGCAAATCTACGCTCATGAATCTGCTCATGGGCGAGCGCATTTCGATCGCCACCTTCAAGGCGCAGACTACGCGCCACCGCATTATGGGCATTATCAACACCGACGATTCGCAAATTGTCTTCTCGGACACCCCGGGCGTGTTGAAACCCAACTATAAACTCCAAGAGTCAATGCTCGCCTTCTCCGAAAGCGCGTTGCAGGACGCTGATGTGTTGCTCTACGTGACGGATGTGGTCGAGAAGCCCGACAAGAACGCCGACTTCATCACGAAGGTGCAGCGCATGAAGGTGCCTATCTTGGTGTTGATCAACAAAATCGACCTGTCGAACCAAGAGGGTGTCGTGAAACTCATCGAGGCGTGGAAAGAAGTGCTGCCCACGGCCGAGATCTTCCCGATTTCTGCGCAAGCGAAGTTCGGTGTCGACAGCGTCTTGGCGCGCATCAAAGAGTTGCTCCCCGATTCTCCGCCTTACTTCGAGAAAGATCAGTGGACCGACAAGCCCGCTCGCTTTTTCGTGACGGAAATCATCCGCGAGAAGATCCTTTTGTACTACGACAAGGAGATTCCCTACGCCTGCGAGGTGGTCGTCGAGGAGTTTAAGGAGGCCGAAAAGAGCATTCGCATCCGTTCGCTCATTTATGTGGAGCGCGATAGTCAAAAGGGCATCATCATCGGCCACAAAGGCGTGGCGATCAAGAAAGTGATGACCGAGGCGCGCAAGACGCTGGAGAAGTTTTTCCAAAAGAGCATCTTCCTTGAAGTCTTTGTCAAGGTGGATAAAGATTGGCGTCAAAGCGATCGCCGCTTGGAAGCCTACGGTTATCGACAAGATTGAGCCTTTCGGTGTTCAGTGGCTTGCAAGCCGCCAGCCATTGGCGTTTTTGGGGAGGGATATGCCCTCAAACACAACAAGGTGGTGAACTCAGCAGAGTTCACCACCTTGTGGTGTCTATATATATATAAGGAGTAGTCGTGCGATGGGGGCGCCGTATTTCAAAGCTGTGGGACATTCCAGAAATCCCAAGCCTCCAAGGCTTGCAAATGGAGCATCTCCAAACCGTTTTTCACGCAGCAGCCGCGTTGTGCCCCTTCACGGAGAAAGCGCGTTTCCTCGGGATTGTAGATGAGGTCGTAGAGCAAGTGCGCGGAGGTGAGGGCATCGTAGGGCAATTGTGGGGCTTCTTCCACAGCAGGCGCCATACCTACGGGCGAAGCATTGACGATGACAGTGTGCTGCGCGAGGAGTTCGGGCGATAGTTCGGCGTAGGTGAGCACCGGCACGGGATTTGCACCCACGACGATGGGTGATGTGGGGCGACGGCTCACATAAGTGACCTCCAAACCCAAGCGGCGCAGGCCGACGACGACGGCTTTTGACGCACCGCCCGTGCCTAATATCAATGCCTTGCGGTGAGTAGGGCAGAGGAGGGGAGCGATGCTGCGCGTGAAGCCGAGCAAGTCTGAATTGTGCCCGTCGAGTCGGAGTGTTCCGTCGCTTTTGCGCACGACACGCACCACATTCACCGCCCCCACCTCGGTGGCTTCGGGAGAAAGGGCATCGAGTTGCGAAACGACGGCTTGTTTGTGCGGAATCGTCACATTGAAGCAGGCGAGCAGGGGATGTTCTTCCACCCAGTCGCGGAGATTGCCCACTTCGGCGAGGTCGAAATTGTCATACCGTGCGTCAATGTTTTCGCGGGCGAACTTTTGGGCGAAAAAGGCGGCCGAAAAACTATGACCGAGGGGGTGTCCGATGAGTCCGTATTGGCGCATGGGGAAAGAGTTGGCTTATTTTTCTGCGGTGTAGAGGGTGGACAGCCCAAAGGTGAAGCGGCGGAATTTCACATCGCGGAATCCTGCCTTTTGGAGGACACCTTGCATCACTTCGCCTTGAGGGAAGGCTTCCATGGAGGCGGGAAGGTAGCGATAGGCCTGTGCATCGCGCGAAATGAAGCGTCCTACGAGCGGCATCCACGCATGGGCATAGAGCCAGAAGAGCTGTTTCATGGGAAAGTGCACGGGGCTGGTCAATTCGATGATCACCAATCGGCCGCCCGGGCGCAAGACGCGGTGCATTTCGCGCAGGCCGCGGTCGAGATCTTCGAAGTTGCGCACGCCATAAGCCACGGTGAGCGCGTCAAAGCTGTTGTCGGGGAACGAAAGCGCCATGCAATCTTCCTTACACAGCGTGATGCGGTCGGAAAGTCCGGCCTTTTCCACTTTTTCGCGGCCAACGGTGAGCATGCCCTCGGAGAGATCGGCACCGGTGATGTGCGCCGGTTGCAGACGCTCCATGGTAAGCAACGCAAAGTCGCCCGTTCCGGTGGCAAGGTCGAGTATTTGCTGCGGAGCATAGGGCTTCAAGCTGTCGACGGCGGCCTTTCTCCACGAACGGTCGAGGCCAAGTGACAATGTATGGTTGAGTAAGTCGTAAGAGTGGGCGATGCTGTCGAACATGCGCTCCACTTGTTGGCCCTTCGACCCCTCTTCAGAGTAGGGCTTGATTTGTTCTTGACGATAGGTCATGGGAGAATAGTTGGAAGGGGTTAATCTTCGGAGAAATCCTTCATGATTTCTCGGTATTCGCTGTAGAGTTGCGCGCGAGACACGTAGCCGACGAAATGATTATCGGCGTCCACTACGGGCAAAGTTCCCGCATCGTCGATCTGAAACTTGTCCATAATGGCGAGCATGCCATCGTCGGTGCGCAGCACAGCTGAGGGAGGTGACATCAAAGCGTGCACGGTAAACTGCTGATACAGCTCGGAACGGAAGATGATATGCCGTATATTATTGAGATTGATCTGGCCTAACAGACTACCGTCGGGAGCGCAGACTGCAAAGTGGAGGCGTTTGCTGTTGGCCACCACTTGTAGCATGTGTCCGAGCGTCATTTCCGGGGCGAGCGTGGGGCGTGTTTTGTCGATGACCGTGTCAAGATTCATCAAAGCAATCACACTTTGGTCCTTATGGTGCGAAAGAAGATGCCCTTGTCGTGCCAGACGCATGGCATAAATGCTATGCGGTTCGATGGAACGCACGGTGATGTAGCTCACAGCAGAGACGATCATGAGCGGAACCAGCAGTTGGTAACTGCCGGTCAGCTCAGCAATGAGGAAAACACCGGTGAGTGGCGCGTGAAAGACGGCACTCATCACCGCCGCCATGCCATAAAGACACGCATTGGTGGTGGGCATGGAGAGACCGAAGGGTTGTATTTGGTTCCACAAGCCGGCAAACACATAGCCGGTGAGGCATCCGAGGAAGATGGAGGGCGCAAACGTGCCACCGCAGCCACCTCCGCCCGTCGTTGCCGTGGAAGCGAAGACTTTCACCAGCGCGATCAAGGCGATAAACAGCAACAAGTAGTTGTTGTGTCCGTAGAAAATGGAGTTGTTGAGCACTGAAGTCGGTTCGGCCGCGCCTTCATTTCCGATCAAGATGCCCACTACGTTGTAACCTTCGCCGTAGAGTGGCGGAAAGAGGAAGATGAGCAGCGCCAACACGGCCGCACCGAGGGCATAGCGCGCCAAGTAGTTTTTGAAAGAAGCGAACACGCCTTCAAAAGCATTCATGGTGCGCGTGAAATATAGCGCAGATATGCCGCAGACCAAGCCCAACAAAATCGTGCCCGGCACACGAGAAACGACGAAAGGATCGTTGAGCGCCACTTGAAACATGGTGGTTCCGCCCGAAACGAAGTAGGTTACGCACGCCGCCGTGGCACATGAGATGAGCAAGGGCACAAGGGACGACATGGTCAAGTCGATCATCAGCACCTCGATGGTGAAAACCAATCCGGCGATGGGGGCTTTGTAAATACCGGCGATAGCTCCCGACGCGCCGCAGCCCACTAAAATCATCAATGTGCGGTGATCTTGGTGAAACCAGCGGCCGATGCGGCTGCCGATGGCCGATCCTGTGAGCACCACGGGCGATTCCGCACCCACCGAGCCACCAAAACCGATGGTAATGCCCGAGGCCACAATCGACGACCACGTGTTGTGCGATTTAATGAAGCCCTGATTGCGCGAAAGCGCGTAGAGAATCTTGGTAATGCCGTGCCCGATGTTGTCGCGCACCACATATCGGATGAAAAGTGCGGAGAGTAGAATGCCCACCGCGGGATAAACCAAATAGAGTGCGTTGGAACTGTCGACAGTAAAGTTATGTGTGAGCCAATGTTCCACGAAATGGATGAACCACTTCAAGATATTGGCCGCAATGCCCGAAGCCAGTCCCACGCAGAAGCTGAGCATCAGCACAAAGTGCCGCTGGGTCAGTCGACCTCGCGAGAGGCGGAGCAGCCAACTCGGCAAACCGAAGGGCGAAGGAAGGCTGAGATTAGACAGAAAGTCTTTGGGATTTGCAGACATGTTCGTCAATCTTAAAAGCAAGTTGGGGAGTTATCATTCGCGAATCACCGTCACTTCCGAAGAAGCCGTGAGCTTGATGATCGAAGAAGCCAATCCGTTGTCTTTTTCGTCGCGACGAGAGGTGCAAACATAGTCCACCGCCTCGAGCAACTCGGCACTGATGTCCGAAAAGTGGCGCGGCGCCGGTTGTCCGCTGAGGTTGGCCGAGGTACTCACCACCGCTCTTTTCATCCGCAGGCAGAGTTCTCGGCTAAACTCCTCACGCGTGATGCGCAAGGCGGCACTTCCGTCCTCCGCCATGAGGTTGGGTGCGAGATTTCGCACATTGTCGTAGATAATCGTCAGCGGACGTTCGGCCACCTCGAGGAGTTCCCACGCCACGTCGGGCACATCGGGCACATAGAAGTCGATTTTCGCCTCGCTGTCCACCAAACTGATGAGCGCCTTGGCGTCTTCGCGCTGTTTGATGGCATAGATTTTCGCCACCGCCTCGGGATTCGTCGCGTCGCAGCCCAATCCCCAAATGGTGTCGGTGGGATAGAGAATCACCCCGCCGCCGCGCATCGTTTCGACGGCGTGTTTGATGTCTTCTCTTTGTTCGTGAGTAAGCATAGTGCAGTATTTTTTAGGAACGTGCGCCTCCTTTTCGGTGCACGCTGCGCATGGCCGTCTGATAGAGCAGCGCCAACGCGAGTACGAGCACGAGATAGAGGCAAATCACGCCATAGAGTTGAACGTACTGATGGTGTCTCGCCGCATCGCAGGCGGGGAGAATGAGATAGTGGCGCACGATGGGATGAAAGGCAAAGACCGCCGCCGAAATCACCCCGAGTGTGCCCAACAAGTTGTAGAGTCCCGAGTGGCGGCGCAGGAGTTGGATCCAAGGCACCGTGCCGATGACGGCAAAGAGGGGCGAAAAGAACCACAACCACACGTTGAAGGCCGAAACGACCGTAAGCACCATGCCAATCGGCGCAGTCCACAGCGGAAACGTCCACAGTCGTCGCGCCGCCTCGATGCCAAAGGCAAAAGCCAGCAGGTGTCCCGGCGCATTGTAGCGGTAGTATTCCAAGGCGTAGACCGTTGTGTTGTCCCAAGTGAAGTGCAAATCAGCGGCATATAGCCCCATTTGCAGCGCAAGCGTCAGCCCCGTCACGATCCACAACAGTTTTGAGGAAGTGAATCGTGCAAAGACGAAACGATAGAGGAGGTAGCATTGCAAAATGAGCGAGAAAAACCACCAAGGCCCCAAGATCATGTTCACCGTCGGGAAGAGATTGGCCGTGAAGGTGACCAATCGCAGCGCCCAGCTCCATTCCTTTTCAAAACTGCCGCGGAAGGCAAATTGCGTGATCACGAAGAGCAGCAGCGCCGGCAGCATCAGTTGCCACAACTTCACGATGTGGGTGCGTACAAAGCGCAGCCCCTCGGGTAGCGCGTGCACGGATGAGGCGCCGGCGGGCGAAGAATGGGAGGAGAGCAGGCTGTTCGATCGCGAACGTTCGTATTTGCACACCAATCCGTAGCCACTCAGAAAGAGAAACACCGGTACGCCGTAGTGGCCGAAGTGCGAAAACACATTCAACAGCACTTGCGGATGCAGCATTTGCACATGGTGCAGCAGTTTCAAGCTGTCTTCCAGTCGAAAGACGTATTCATTTTCGTGCACCGCCATGGGAAGCCAGTGGCTGAAGTTGTGTATGGCGATACACAGGATGGCTATTCCCTTCAATGCGCCGGTGTCTTGTTTGTTGAGCATGTTTTTTTAGTCAGTCTTGTGCTATTGTCATAATCGATCTTGCCTTCGCGCAACCACCGCTTGCGGGCGATGAATGCGTCGGTGAGCGGATCGCGTGTGGGGTCGTAGTGCGGCGTGGCGATACCCGCCAAACCGAGGAGGAGATGCGGCAGATCGTCGTGCGAGAACGGCCGATGTCGCGCTGCGCGAATGCGCGCTGCGGCTTCCGGGTGGCGACGTCGGAAAGTGGGCGATGTCCAAATCACGAAAGGCACTTCATATTCGTGGCGAATCACCTCGGCCGACGGCGTGTCGCTGTGTATACGCCCATATTTGTTCACCCCATCGTCGTAGACCTCCTCGCCGTGGTCGGCAAAGTAGATGAGGAGGACATCGCGGCGGCGGAAGTGGCGCACGATGTCGGCCACGGCGCCGTCGTTGTAGCGTGTGGCATTGTCGTAGTGCGCAATGATTTGCCGTTGCAGGGCGTCCAAGTCCGGACGGTCGTAGTCTTCGGGGTGGAAATAGGCAAATTTTGCCGGATAGCGCCGATCGTATTCCATGTGTTGCCCCCAAAGATGGAGCAAATAGAGGTTGCGCCGCCCCGGGGTGTAGTCTTTGAGCAACTGGGTGATGCCCCGGTCGTCGCGACTGCGGAAGGTGTTGCGGAAATCGAAGCAGAGGCTGTCGAGATGTGCGTCGTTGAGAAAGAACGAACCGTTGAAGTCGATCGAACCCTGCGAAACGCTCTTGTAAAATTGGTTGGTGACAAACGCCACCTTGAAGCCGGCGCGCCGAAAGAGGAGGGGGAAGAGCACCCCGTCCGCCCATGTGCCCGGCGTGTCGGCACAGTGGGTCGAAAGGAAGGACTTGAAGGCGTTGCTGGTGAGGTTCCACGGCGTGACGACGTCGTCGAAAACTGTCAACTCGCCCTTTCTCTTCAGCCGGTCGAGCTGTGGGGTGGTGCGCTTCCGATAGCCGTAAAGGCCGGCGTGGTGTTTGTTGTAGCTCTCGCCGATCACCACCACGATGTCGGTCGTGCCCGGCGCCACACTGTCGACCCGCGCCGTGTCCATGACGGTTTTGAGGCATTCGACCTCGCCGCGCGACATGCGCACCAGGTGAGTGGCGTGGAGCAAGCGATAGTGGGGAGCGAAGAAGTGGATTTCCGGCACTTTCTCGGCGTAGCGACTTTGCGTGTTGGTGACAAAGCGCCAAAGGGCTTGTTTTTCGCCCCACCAATGCGGCATCCCGACGAACAGCAGTGCGCACATCGCCGCCGTGGCGCTCCATTGCAGTGCGCAAGGGCACGTGTTGACATGCCGATCGTACGTCTTTTCGGAGGTTTCACCCACCCTGTCACGACGCTTTCGCCACAAGGCCGGAACGCGCCGCCAAATTCCGCTGACCACCGTCAGGTGCGCCGCCAAAATCGGCAGATAGATGGCCACCGTTTGCCAAAATGCATTGCTGCGCACCATGCCCGAGAGAAATTCGCTCGACTCGTCGGCCGAAGTTTCGCTCAGCAGCGTGAGCACCGTGGGCGAGAGCAGGAGGTTGAAGCGCAGAAAGAGGAAAACCTCGACCGCCGAAAGCACATAGGCCACGGCAAAGGCCGCCATTTCCACCCAGCGGCCGAAGCGGCACGGGAGGTTGTCGACAAGCAAGGCGAGGAGATAAAGGTCGAGTGCCCAGCAAAGGAGGTAATGCTCCATTTGGCTGTGCGGGCGTTGCACCATGAACGTCGAAACCGCGGCGAGCAACCCCATGAAAACGATGAGGGAGGCTTGTCGCCGGAGGGGGCGACCGATGCGTAAGAGGAGCTGAAAGCCTAAATGTGCGGGTGTATGACTCATGAATCCGTAGGTGGCGAATAGACAACGGCCTATTCTCTCGCAAAATTACAACTTTTGGGCGCGCCCCCCAACAACGTCGGCCGCTTTCTGCATTTTCGTCGGCTGTTTTCTCCGTTGTGTGTCCAAGATCCATCGGGACTTTGCAAAAACAAGGGCGTGAGGTGCTCCGGCCACTCATGCGGTAGCCGAAAAATGCCTGACCCGCGGTGGACGAGCTGCCGGAAATGTGTGTGCTGCCCCCAACGAACTGACGTTTGAACCCACGTTCTCGTCGGTGGAAATGAATGGGCAGAAGAAAGTGCGCAAGTTGGCTCGAAAAACAGTGGACTTTTCGCGAAAAACGCCCGTGTTTTTCCGAAAAGTCCACCGTTTTTTTCTCGCAGTTGAGGCCGTGTTGTTCCGAAGGAAGGAGAATCGCGAAAAAGCGGAGCAGGGGAGTCGAAAAACGGTGGAGCGTCTTTGAGCGCCTTGCTCATTTGTGAGACGCGGCGCTCATTTTTCGTTGACGTGCGGCCGTATTCGCCCTCGGGGTGCTCTTGCGAGATTCGCCACAAAAGTGTAATTTTGCCCAACAGCCCCGTTGCGCGCAATCGGCGGCCGCCGCGGTGTGGAAACACATCGTACCCCGCGACAAGAGCGCGCCGCTCAGCCCATCGAAACGCACATACTCATCGCATGTCCTACTTCCTTCAACACGTTGCGCACGATTTGCGCACCCACTTCGCCGACCTCAGTCGCGTGGTGGTGCTTTTTCCCAACCGCCGCGCCGCTTTGTTCCTCAATGACTACCTCGTGGAGGACGCCCCCGGTGATGCGCCGATTTGGGCGCCGCGCTATGTGACCATCAGTGAGCTGTTTCGCGAACTTTCAGACGTGACGCTCAACGATCCGGTCGACAGTGTGTGCCGTCTCTATACGCACTATGTGGAAATGCTGCGCAGTGCGGGCGATGTGGCGGCCGACGAACTCACGCTCGACACCTTCTACGGGTGGGCCGACCGCATACTGGCCGATTTTGACGATGTGGACAAGAATATGGCCGACGCCTCGCAGTTGTTTCGCAATCTCGAGGAACTCAAAGAGCTGGAAGACACGGACTTCCTCACCGAAGCGCAGAAAGAACTCATCGGGAGCTTCTTTTCGAACTTCGACCCCGATCGCAAAAGCGAGTTGAGGGAGCGTTTTCGCCGACTGTGGAACGCCCTTTTGCCGCTTTACCGCACGCTCAACGCTGAGTTGCTCGCCGAAGGCAAGGCCTATGAGGGTGCGCTCTACCGACGAGTGATCGATGCGCTCACAAAGGAAAGTCGTGAGTTGCCGGCCGACGTGGATTGCTATGCCGTGGTGGGCTTCAATGTACTCGACAAAGCCGAACAACGCTTGTTTGAACTCATGCAGAAGGCAAGGAAAGCCCGCTTCTACTGGGACTACGACAGCTATTATGCCGATCGTTACAAGAGCCGAGGCTTCGAAGCGGGGCTGTTCATCGAGGAGAATCTGCGACAATTCCCCAACGCTCTGCCGGCTGAATGCTTCGATAATTTTCGGCACATCGAGCAAATCGAAATGGTGTCCGCCACGAGCGAGGCAGCGCAGGCGCAAAGTGTGAGCGGATGGCTGGATCGGCATTTGCCGGCCGACGAAACGGCGCATCGGTGCACGGCGGTGGTGCTGTGCAACGAGAATTTGCTCCAACCCGTGCTGCGCGTTTTTCCCGAACGGGTGCATCAGGTGAATGTCACCAAGGGTTTTCCGCTCGCCCACGCCGAGGTGAACACGCTGGTGGAGAAGACTTTTGCCGAAAGCGAGCGCAGCGGCGAATCGTTGCCTGCGGTCGAGGTGCTCGCCCGCTTGTCGGAGCGCGTGGAAGCGCGTGCCAAAGAGGTGTGCGGACGAGAAGGTTTCGACACCTCGCGTTTCGAAGATGTGTTGCAGTCCGAGGCCTTCTATCTGATGGCCACGCTGTTGAATCGGTTGCGCATCATCGCGGCCGACGGTCGCTTGGAAGTGGGCATCTCGGCCTTGCGGCGCGTGGTGCGGCAGATCGTTCGCCAGACGACCGTGCCCTTTCACGGCGAACCCGCGGTGGGACTGCAGGTGCTCGGTGTGCTCGAAACGCGCTGTTTGGACTTTGACGACGTGCTCATGCTTTCGGTCAACGAAGGCACGCTGCCGCAGATTCCCAACGACAACTCGTTCATCCCCTACATGCTGCGCAAAGCCTTCGGGCTCACCACTCCCGAACGGCGCACGGCGGTCTACGCTTACTACTTCTATCGTCTCATCCAGCGGGCGCGACGTTTGCGCATGACGTTCAACAGTTCGGCCGAAGGGCTGTCGTCGGGCGAGATGTCGCGCTTCATGACCCAGCTGCGTGTCGACACCGATTTGCCCATTCGCGACTTGGCGTTGCAGGTGGATCTCGATGCGCAACTGCACACGCCCGAGGCCATGGAGAAACCGCGCGACTTGGTCGACCGACTCTACCGGCGCGACAAGGAAGGCCGGGTGATCAGTGACCATCCTTCGCTGTCGCCTTCGGCCATCAACACGTATTTGCGTTGCCAGTTGCGCTTCTACTATGAATATGTGTGCAATTTCCGCACGCCGCAGCCCACTCCCGATGACGGCATCCAGCCGAATTTGCTCGGCACCATCTTCCACGCGGCGGCAGAAGGCATTTATCAGCGCGTCATTCAGGAGCATGGCGGTACGCCTCCGCCGGGCTATCTCAAAGCGTTGGCAAGTCGTCCCCAAGCCGGTGAGTCCGGTCCGTTACTTCCCTATATACAAAAGGCATTTGCGGACGAAGGTTTTGATGCTGCCCACTTGCCGGTGCTCGAAGCCAGTGTGGTGGAGATGTATTTGCGCATCTTGCTCGAAGACGATGCGCAACTCGAGGATTTGCAACTGTGTGAATTGGAGCAGCGGCATGAAATGCACCTGCCTTTGCCCGGAGGTTTGGGTGCAACGCACGTGACGATCGGCGGAATCATCGACCGCGTGGATCGCGTGACGCGCGGTGGCCGCCGACTGTTGCGCATTGTCGACTACAAAACGGGGGGGAATCCCGAGACGGCCGTGGATCTGGCGCAACTTTTTGAAGAGCGCGGCGGCAAGCATCGCCACTACATGCTGCAGACGTTCACCTATGCCGAGATTTTGCACCGCGAGGGAGTGGAACAAGGCCTGAGCATCGCGCCGGCACTCTATTTCGTGCACCATGCACGCGGGAAGGCCGAGTTTACGCCCTATCTGAGTCTCGGCAAGGCGAAGGCGAAAACTGAAGTGCTCGATTTTGCGACCCATCACGCCGAGTTTTCCGAACGGCTCACGCAGTTGGTGACCGAAATTTTAGATCCTGAACGCCGTTTCGCTCCATTGACCGACGACGAAAGCACGTGCCGGTCGTGTCCGTTCTACGCGTTGTGCTACCGTTGACGGGGCCGGCGCCCAATCCCTCCGTAAGGCGCAATCGCGGGTGTCCGATGCTTTTCGGCAGGTGGCGCAGCCTGTGCAAGGTAAAGCTGCAAAATGCCTACTTTCTGTGAAGTGGCTTGGTCGAGCCGTTGCAAAATCGTACTTTTGCGCCTAAATTAAAAAGACTATGGCTCGCAAGAAGAAACCACTTCCCCTGCTCGAAAAAATTCTCATCACCGATGTTGCCGCCGAAGGCAAAGCCTTGGCCAAGGTCGACGGCCTCGCCGTTTTCGTCCCCTACGTGGTGCCGGGTGATGTGGCGGATTTGCAAATTCGTCGCAAGAAACACAGTTATGCCGAGGCGGAAGCTGTGCACATTCACGAGTATTCGCCCGAACGTGCGGAGGCTTTCTGCCCGCACTACGGCGTTTGCGGCGGATGCAAGTGGCAAATTCTCCCCTATGAGGCACAACTGCGCTACAAGCAGAAGCAGGTGGTGGATCACCTGACGCGTATCGGCAAAATCGAGTTGCCGGCGTGCAGCCCCATCTTGGGTTCTAAGAAAACGCGCGAGTATCGTAATAAATTGGAGTTCGGTTTCTCCAATAAGAAGTGGCTCACGCTCGAACAAGTGAAAAGCGGCGAAGTGTTCACGCAGATGAACGCGCTCGGCTTCCACATTTCGGGGGCGTTCGATAAGATTCTCGACATCGACGAGTGCCACTTGATGAGCGACATCAACAACCGCATTCGCAACGATCTGCGCGACTATGCCATTGCTCGCGGTTTGGAATTCTACGACCTGCGTGCCAACCGCGGATTGATGCGCAACATCATGCTGCGCACCGCCTCAACGGGCGAAATCATGCTCCTGGTGCAATTTTGCATCACGACAGACGAGGAACAACAGGCCGCCCTCGACGTGATGGCACACTTGCACGCCACCTTCCCTGAGATCACTTCTTTGCTCTACGTCAACAACACGAAGTGCAACGACACGATCGGCGATCTCGATGTGGTGACCTACGCAGGTACGGACTTCATTTACGAATCGATGGAGGGGCTGCGTTTCAAAGTGGGCCCAAAGAGTTTCTACCAAACCAACAGCGAGCAGGCTTACGAGCTGTATAAGGTGACACGCGACTTTGCCGAACTCACGGGCGACGAGTTGGTCTACGACTTGTACACCGGTACGGGTACGATTGCCAACTTTGTGGCCGGCAAGGCGCGCCACGTCGTGGGCATTGAGTATGTGCCCGAAGCCATTGAGGACGCGAAGGTGAATGCCGAGCTCAACGGGCTGGACGGCAAGACGACGTTCTATGCCGGTGACATGAAAGACATTCTCACCGACGAGTTTATCGCCCGACACGGCCGCCCCGATGTGATCATCACCGATCCTCCGCGCGCCGGTATGCACACCGATGTGGTGAACGTGATCTTGAATGCCGCACCGCGCCGCATTGTCTACGTTTCGTGCAACCCCGCCACCCAAGCTCGCGACCTGCAATTGCTCGATGTGAAATATCGCGTCACCGCGGTGCAGCCCGTCGACATGTTCCCACAAACGCATCACGTGGAGAACGTGGTACGACTGGAATTGCGCGACTGACGAACCGGCGTTCCACGCGGTGAGGACGACCGGCCACCGTCATCCGCGACAGCACTCCTTATTTATATATAGGAGTGTGGCATCTCTTTGTTTCTCCTTTTTCGTTTTCGCCGCTTAGTTCGCATCTTTCATGCCCGCTGTACCTCCGACTGCCGCCTTGCGCACCCGTTTGTCGTCGCATCTCGCGATGGGGAACTTCGAAGCGCTGCGCGATCATCTCTCCGCACTGCGCACGGCCGAATTTCGTGCGGCGGGCCTGGTGCTGGCTGAGGCCAATTTCTGGTCGCCGCTCAGCGATGCCGCGTTTTGGGCGGCCTTTCGCACGCTTTGTCGCGCCGACAGTCGCGCTTTTCTCGGCACATTGCTCAAAGCCGCCGTCGGTCGACGGAAACGCGCGGGATTGCAGTTCGGCGGTGCCGATTTCGATACGTTTTGTCGCGAGGAAGCGACCGACATCGACCGGCGCAAGATGCTCGAAGCCTTTTTGCCGCTGGTGGCTGAGCCGGATGAGGCCGAAGCGCTGTTAGAAAGGCTTTGGCGACGGACTGACGGCGAAAAAGTGCGCGCCGCACAACTCTTTCGTGCCGCCACGCCCGCGGCTTACTTCCTGTTGTTCAAAACGCTTCGGCATTTTGACGACGACAAACTCTATTTGCGCCGCGTTGCGCTGGAACTGATGCGCCGCGGCGATAAACAGGCATTTAATTTGGCGGGCATGTTGCGCGAATACTTTGCCCTCGACGAATTGCCCGGCACCTTCGCGCTGAAATTACCCCCCTACGAGCTGTCGAGATTAGACAGCCGCTACGACGCTTTTCTCAAAATTCTCAATCGATGATGAACGCATCGCGTCACCCCGAACACGACGATTTCGTGCAAGCGCTCTTGCACTATGTGAGTGCTGCGTTGCGCGCCGGCGGCGAAGCGGCAGACTACTGCCAAGAAGCCGTGCGCGTGGTGGATGCGCGCAACCATTTGTTTGCCGAGGCCGGTGTGCACGCCACCGATGAGGAGCGGGGCATCTATGCCCTGCGCGATCTCTGTGCCCTCGACGAGGAGACGATGGAATGGCGCCCCGACCCCGCGCGCTGTGCCGCTGTGGCGCGAGACTTTGGACTATAAACGAACGACACTTCGCACTTTCTTATCTATTTCTTCCCCTCATGACTGAAATCTTTCGTCATCGCACCCCGATCCAAATTCGTTTCAACGATCTCGATGCGTATCAACACGTGAACAATAACGTGTATTTCTCGTTTTACGATCTCGGAAAAGAAAATTATTTCTCGACGGTGCTCTGCTCTGATTTCCGTTTACAACCGGTAGTGCCACTGGTGGCGAGCATTCATGCTGATTTCATTGAACCCATTCTCTACGAAGATCAAATTGTGATCGAAACGCGGGTGAGTCGTTTGGGCAATAAGAGTTTCACGCTCCAACAGCGCGCCGTCAATCAGGTGACGCAGCGCGTGGTTTGCCAAGCGGAGACGGTGATGGTGTGTGTCGATCTGAAACAGGGACACTCTGTGGAGATTCCCGACCACTATCGCCACGCCATCGAGCAATATGAAGCCGGTGCAGCAGAATAACCCGAGATCGCGGTTACTTATAGGAAGATCACAACACAGCAACATGCAAACTATACTCTACTCACAAGACGCAGCGAGTGCGCTCCGCGCGATTATCGACACGCTTCCCGGAACGGATCGGGTGGTGTGGCTCGCCGATGAGCACACTGCGCCCATCGCCGAACAACTGAAAGCACAATGCCCCGTGCCGGCTCATCTGATCAAGGTGCGGGCGGGCGACGACCATAAGAACCTCGAAACCCTCTCCACCGTTTGGCTAGAATTGCAACAGGTCGGTGCCACGCGCCACTCGTTGTTGATCAATGTCGGTGGTGGTATGGTGACGGATCTCGGTGGATTTGCCGCAGCGACGTTCAAGCGCGGCATTCGTTTTGTCAATGTGCCCACCACGCTCTTGGCCATGGTCGATGCTTCGGTCGGCGGGAAAACGGGAATCAACTTCGGGGATTATAAAAATGAGATTGGCGCATTTCAAGAAGCCAACTACGTTGTGGTCAGCACGGAGTTCCTGCGTTCGCTGGACGAAGAAAATTTCCGTTCGGGCTATGCCGAGATGCTGAAGCACGCCCTGCTCAAAGACAAGCAGATGCTCGTTCAACATTTGCAGTTTGACATCGCCGATCCGGACTACGCCGCCTTGCTGCCGATGGTGAAAGCGAGTGTCGAATTCAAATCGAGCATTGTCGAACAAGATCCCACGGAACGTGGATTGCGCAAGGCGTTGAACCTCGGACATACTGTGGGGCATGCACTCGAAAGCCTCATGCTCCGCCGCAATACCCCCGTCTTGCACGGTTATGCCGTGGCGTGGGGATTGGTGTGCGAACTCTTTATTGCCTCCACACGCCTTGGATTTTCGACGGATCACCTCCATGCCGTGACGCGCTACGTGACGACGCACTACGGTCGCCCGAAAATCACCTGCGATGACTACGATGCGCTCCGAGAAATCATGCTCCACGATAAGAAAAATACGGCCGGCGTGGTGAATTTCACGCAGTTGGGCGAGGTGGGTAAGATCATTCTCGACCAAACAGCCGAACCTCAGCTCATCAACGATGCTTTCGATTATTTGCGCGAAGCATAATTTGTAATCAACCATGGTTAACTTCGAAAAGTCTACCACCGGACTCTTTCTCGGTTTGATGGCCGCCGTGTGTTATGGGTTTATTCCCTTATTCACGAAAGAACTTCAAGCACCGGTCGAGGGACTCCCTTTGTCGTCGTCTACGATTTTATTTTATCGTTTCGGCATTGCCTCTCTCATCTTGGCCGGGATAATGTTTGTGCGTCGTGACAGTTTTCGCATCTCCTATGCCGAGTTTTTGCGTTTGGTGCAGTTGGCTTTTTTGAGCAACGGAGCTGCTTTGTTTCTCATCTCGGGCTATCGTTATTGCAATAGCAGCGGTGTGGCAACGACGCTCCATTTCACTTACCCCATCCTCACGGCGCTCATCATGATGATTTTCTTTCGTGAGCGTAGTCGGCTTTCGACGTGGATTGCCATCGCGCTTTCTATCGTGGGCGTCGCCTTGCTCTCGGGAGTCGGTGGAGGCGCGCAGTGGTTGGGCATTGTGCTCGAAATCATCTCCGCACTGTGTTTCGCACTCTACCTGATTCGTGTCAATCGTTCGCGCGTATCGCAGATGCCGGTGGTGAAACTCACTTTCTACGTGATGGCTTTCGGTGCGCTCATCTTCGCCGCGTTCATCGCCTACGAACGCGCGGATTTCGACATCTCAACCCACTATGCGCTCGTCCCCTCTGCATCGGGCTGGTTGAACTTAGTTTGGCTCTCGGTCATTTGTACCGTGGTCACCAACCTCACACTGGTCTACGCTACGCAGCACGTCGGCCCCACGGTGGCTTCGATTCTTGGTGTGCTCGAACCCCTCACCGCGCTCGTACTCGGTGTTCTCTTTTTGGGCGAAACACTCACTCCTTCGATGGCCGCCGGCATCGGGTTGATTCTTCCAGCGGTACTCATTATTATATTGCGTCGCAAGGCGTGACCGCGCTCCGCTCTCTGTCCCCTTACGCGGAAGAGTCGGGGCGATAAAGGTACTGCTTTGTGCAACGGAACAAGCAGCGAGAGGAATCGTGTGGCATTTCCGTTCACATTTAACACGACGGCCGAGCCGTCGTGCACTTTTTGGCGTAAATTCGCCTCACACTCAAAAACATCACGAACATCATGGTCAAACAATGCACAATTCTTTTCGGCTGCATGGCACTCGGGGAAATGCTCGTCGCGATAACCGGCTTGAGTCTACCCGGTAGTATCGTCGGCATGCTGCTGCTCGCCGCTTTTCTTGAAATGGGATGGGTGAAACTCGAATGGGTGAAAGAGATTTCCGACTTCCTTTTGAGCAATCTCGGTTTCTTCTTCGTGCCGCCCGGCGTTGCGCTCATGCTCAATTTCGACACGATCGCTCGCGACTTCTGGCCTATTGCGATTGCCACGTTCGTCAGCACCGTGCTCGTTTTGTTATCCACCGGTTGGACTCACCAAATTGTTCGTCGCTATGGTTCTTTCCGCAAATAGTCTGCTTCTCTCGCTCTCCGATCGCTTCCAGCTGATTGGCGAAAGCTTCCTTGGCGCGCTCAGCAATGAGTTTGTGCTCATCGGACTCACGTTCGCGGTTTTCTTTTTCGCCAAGATGGTGCAACGCCGCACGGGATGGGTGCTCTTCAATCCCATTCTCATCACGATTGGCGTGATGATCGCCTTTCTCAAACTCACCGGCATTCAATACGAAACCTACCACAAAGCCGGATCGCAAATCGAGTTTTGGCTCAAACCCGCTATCGTCGCCCTCGGCGTCCCCCTCTATCAGCAGTTGAAAGTCATTCGCAAACAGCTCATCCCCATTTTACTTTCGCAAACCGTCGGTTGTGTGGTCGGCATTGTCTCTGCAGTGGTCACGGCGCAACTGCTTGGCGCTTCGAAGCCCGTGGTCATTTCGCTCGCGCCAAAGAGTGTCACGACCCCCATTGCCATGGAGGTCTGCCGCACGCTCGGCGGTATTCCCTCACTCACTGCGGCCATTGTGGTCATCGTCGGCTTATTCGGTGCGGTCACCGGTTTCCGCGTGTTGCAAATCGGTCGTGTGAAAAGTCCCATTGCGCAGGGGCTCAGCATCGGTGCCGCTTCCCACGCCGTAGGAACTTCGCGAGCGATGGAGAACGGGGCGAAATATGGTGCGTTTGCCAGCCTCGGTCTGATCGCCAACGGAGTACTCACGGCAATTCTCACGCCGATCGTACTCCGCATCATGGGCTTAATCTAAAAAAAACATCTCCCACTTTTCGAAAACCCGAAAAGTGGGAGATGCCTTTAGCATATAGTAGTCGATAGCCGGTATAGACAGATAAGGAAGCGCGTTCTACTTACAGGCGACTCGTCTTTTCCTGTTCGACATCCTGCGAAATCATGCATGGCGACCCTTTCATAGGCCGAAAATAGCCGCTTTTTCGCACTCTATGCAGGAAAATACACGGAAAAATGCATTTTTCTCTCCTCAAGCCTTGGTCAATTCCGAAACATGTACTACTTTTGCAATCGCAAACGGGAAGCAAGCCCGATGCCACGACGCAAGACACAGCGAAATTACCCCCTCGCTGGGCAAAATGTCAAGCGAAAGTGAACCTGGAGAGGTGGCGGAATTGGTAGACGCGCTACTTTGAGGGGGTAGTGTCAATTGCGACGTGGGAGTTCGAGTCTCCTCCTCTTCACATTTGCGGAAATAGCTCAGTTGGTAGAGCACAACCTTGCCAAGGTTGGGGTCGCGAGTTCGAGTCTCGTTTTCCGCTCTCAAGGCGAATCAAGTTTTTACTTGGTTCGCTTCTTTTTTATATATCCCAATGGAGATGCTCTTCACGCCTTCTTTTCTTTTTGAGCAATTGGCTTGTCAGTACGCAGGAGAATGCGTACTTTTGAAGCAAACCAATCTCCCTACACGATGAAACTCCGTTTCCACATCCCCTATTTTGCTGCCCCCGGCGAGGTGCTCCGTCTCGAATGGGAATACCTTTCTGCACCCGCACTTCCGCTTAGCGAAACTACTCCCGGAGAGTGGGAGGGCGAAATTACCCTCACCGGCCTTCATGCGGCGCAAGTGCCCACTTATCGCTACGCCGTATGGCAGGGCGACCGCTGCGTACGCCGCGAGCAAGGTAATCTATCGCACCGTTTGCGCATCGAGAGTCGGCTGGATGATACCTACCTCATTGACGACCGCTGGCGCGATCTCCCGCAGGAGAGTGCACTGTTCTCTTCCGCCGTTACACTGCCCACCCTGCCCGGAGCACCCTCGCCTTCGTTGGCACATTGCAGTGTGGCCTTTCGTGTGCTCTCTCCCGGCTTACGCAGAAAGGGGTTGCACCTCTCGCTCCTCGGCTCCACGCCCTCGCTCGGTGCGTGGGACGAGTACGCGGCCATTCCCTTCGACGAAATTGCTCCCGGCGTGTGGCTGTTGACGCTCGATGCCGATTCGCTCATCAACGGTTGCGAATACAAGTTGGTTGCCGTGGACGAAGGCACGCGCCGCGTGGTGCATTGGGAGTGCGGTGACAACCGCCGTTTGGAAATCGCAGCGCCTGAAAATGGTGTCCACCACATCCTGCCCGAAGTCGAAGTCTATTTCGAAGTCCTCGCGCCGCGCATGGCCGGTACCGCTATTCCGGTCTTCTCCCTCCGCAGTGAAGGCAGCCAAGGCGTGGGCGACTTTGGCGATCTCAAAACGATGGTCGACTGGATGGCAGCCACCGGACAGCGCGTGTTGCAGATTCTCCCCATTCATGACACCACGCTCACGGGCGAGAACACCGATTCCTACCCCTACAACGCCATTTCTGTCTATGCCTTCCACCCGATGTACGTCGACCTGCGCGCCTTACCGCCGTTGCCCGATGCACAGAAACAGATCGTCTTCGAACGCGAGTTTCGTGAACTCAACGCCTTGTCCGCAATCGATTATGCCCGTGTCAACAAACTCAAGCGCGATTACCTCCTGCTTTCTTTCCGTAGCCATGGGCGAGAACTCTTGAAAACGCAGGCTTTCGCCGCTTTCGCCGCGCATAGTGAGGAATGGTTACCGGCTTACGCCGCTTTCTCTGCCTTGCGCGACAAGTTTGGTACGCCCGATTTCAGCGCGTGGCCGCAACATAGTGTCTATGACGCGCAGTCCGTGGCCAAAACCTTCGCTCCGGACAGCCCCGATCGAGAAACCTACGATTATTATTGCTACGTCCAATATCTTTTGCACACGCAACTCAGTGATGTCGCTGCCCATGCGCGGCGGAGTGGGGTGGTGCTCAAGGGCGATATCCCCATCGGCATCTCCCGCTGTTCGGTCGAAGCGTGGACGGAACCGCATTACTTTAACCTCCGTGGTTCGGCAGGCGCACCGCCCGATGCCTTCTCGCTCACCGGACAGAATTGGGGATTCCCCACTTACAACTGGGACGCCATGGCCGCCGACGATTACTCCTGGTGGAAGCGCCGATATATCAAGATGTCCGAACATTTCTCGGCCTACCGCATCGACCACATCTTGGGCTTTTTCCGCATTTGGGAAATTCCCACCCACAGTGTCCGCGGACTGCTTGGACGCTTTGTGCCGGCCATACCCTATGCTGTGAGCGAGATCGGAGACGCAGGACTTACGTTCGATCGCGACTTCTTGACGCGTCCCTTCGTCAATGATGCCTTGCTCGAACGCTTGTTTGGCGAACGTGCTGACTGGGTGCGCCGCACCTTCCTCACGCATTCGCACTACGACATTTGGCACTTCCGACCGGAGTTCGCCACCCAGCGCGCTGTCGATGATTTCCTTAACCGCGAATATCGTGGCCGTCCCGACGAAAACCAAGTCCGCGAGGGATTGTTCGCCCTGCTTGAGAACGTCCTCTTCATCGAAGACCCCTTGCAGCGCGATCACTACCACCCCCGCATTGAAGGCCATCACACCTACGTTTTTGAGCGCCTCAGTGCCAGCGAGCGCAAGGCCTTCGAGCGCCTGCACCACAGCTTCTATTACGAGCGTCACAACGATTTCTGGTATGCTTCGGCCATGGCCAAACTCCCCGCACTCAGCAGCGCCACCGCCATGCTGCCCTGTGGTGAGGATTTGGGTATGGTGCCCGATTGCGTGCCGTGGGTCATGGAGCAACTTCAACTCCTCACGCTCGAGATTGAGCGGATGCCCAAAGCCTACGGTCGCGAATTTGCCGACGTCGAAGCCTATCCCCGCTGGTCTGTGTGTAGTACCGGCACGCACGACATGTCCACACTTCGCGGCTGGTGGGCGGAAGATCCGACGCGTTCGGCACGCTACTTCTTCGAGGTGCTCGGCCACGGCGGCGATGTCCCCACCGATGCCCCGGCTTGGTTGTGCGAAGAAATCGTGCGTCGCCATGTCGACTGTCCCTCCATGCTCTGCATTCTCCCCTGGCAAGACTGGCTCGCTATCGATGAGCACCTGCGCTTGCCCGATGTCGATGCCGAACGCATCAACGAACCGGTCAACCCTCGCCACTACTGGCGTTATCGCATGCACATCAGTCTCGAAACGCTCATGCAGCAATCTGATTTCAACGCGCGTCTCCGCCAACTTCTGTTCGATGGACGACGGGCTTAAATGCGACTCTTTCGGCTATTTCGAGATTTTCTGCTTTATTCAACTCGAGTCTATTGCGCTCCAAAGCAACTCACGGCTATACAAACCGCTCGATCTTGTTGATTAATTTCGAAATTTCTCTTTTTACCGATATCCCGATGCTCCCCGGTGGAGTATCGGGATTTTGCAATAAGTCAAAGAGCATTTGTGCTGAACCATAGGAGGGTATCCGATGGAAGTCGCACTATATCGATGTCGATTTACGACAGGAAAGGGGAAAGTTGTGTTTTGTCAAGCGCAAAGATAATGTTTTTCTTTCGGATAATAGTGCAATGCTTGAAGAAAAAGTTTGGATTTTTCGAGTATTGCCCTTTGGGATCAAAAAGTAGTGGACTTTCTTTCGAAATCCCCCTTCTTTCACTTCCTACCTCACTGTTTTTACTTCGCACCTCCCAGCTTTCTTGAAAAACTTCCCAGTTTTCTCGCTCAACTTCCCCACTTTCATATCGTATCTCTCTCCCTTACCGAGAATGCAACGCATTTTTCTCTCTTGTTCATTTTGTCTGCTCCTCCGCTACGCGTATAGGTGCGTTTACGCGGACACGTGCTCCCACATCGCGCACTCACCGAGTGCTGAATTTTTGCCTTCACCCTTCACCTTCACCTTTAACCGATTGAAAATCTGAATGATATGTGTGAAGTTTTCGCCCATTTTATCCTTCACCCGGTGAACATGATTTCCTATTTATCTTCACCTTCAATTTCTTGATCATCAGTATTTTATCCTCGTTAGGTGAAGAGGTGAAGGTAAAAAACGGAAAACGCCGGACGCGCGCTTATGCGCGCGCGTTGGCCATCCGAATGTGATAATGGAATTATGAGGTCGCTGCTGCAAATTGAGTTGTAAGATATGATTTCTATAGGAGTCAATTTCTTGATGATGGTAGTGTAGATGACTGCCCTGTTTTTTTAATCGTTTGGTTCTTCTTGTTGCCTAGTCAAAATATATTGCTATCTTTGCAAAATACCAATGTGCACGATTGTTTCTATACATAGTATTACCTCTCATGCATGCTTTGTAAGTATTTGATTCTCAGATTAATGTGTTTAATTTGAGGAGCTTTTTTGTTCCTTGTAGAAGCAAACCACTACTACATTCAGTTATGGTTGAGTCACAATTTGTGTCCTATTGTGTCGTTTATCATTGCATTTGTGATCTCCATCCTTTAAGTTTAGGGATAGGGAGCCAAACAGAATAGATAATCGGAAGAACAAGAAGCGATTAGCAAAATTATAATGTCTTCAACAGCGAATAGAGTAATCAAGAATACCGGGTATTTGTATGCAAAGATGGCGATCACGATGTTTGTGTCGCTATATACAACTCGACTGATTTTGAACGCCCTTGGCGCCTCTGACTTTGGTATATATAACATTGTCGGGGGAGCAATCGCTATGCTTGGCTTCTTGAATGCTGCTATGGCAAGTGCGACTCAAAGATTTATGTCGTATGCGGAAGGTGAAGGTAATAAAGAAAAGCAGAAGTATATCTTCAATATCAGTGTCGTACTTCATGCAGGCATTGCCGTCTTTGTCGCAGTGGTACTGTTAGCTGCCGGCTATTTCTTTTTCAATGGCGTTCTAAATATTCCAGCTGAAAGAATGGGGGCAGCCAAAGTGGTGTATCTCAGTTTGATCATCAGTACACTTCTCACTGTTATGAATGTGCCTTATGATGCTGTGATGAATGCGCACGAAAACATGCGCTATTATGCTCTGGTTGGCATCTTGGAATCTTTCTTGAAACTAGCAGTAGCCTTTGCCTGTGTTTATGCTTCGGGCGACAAACTCATTGTTTATGGCGTTCTCATGGCTTGCATTCCCCTATTCACATTGAGCATTATGAAGGTGTATTGTCACAAACACTATGAGGAGTGCGTGATAAAACCTCGAAAATATTGCGATGTCAAGCTGGTGAAGGAAATGACCACGTTTGCAGGGTGGAATTTTTTCTCTACTGCATCGAGCATGGTTTCGCAGTATGGCTTGGGTATCGTGTTAAATAACTTCTGGGGGGCGTTGTTAAATGCTGCTCAGGGGATTGCGAATCAATTGTCCGGGATGTTGATGGTCTTCTGCAATACGATGTTGAAGGCGCTGAACCCTGTTATTGCCAAAAGCAAGGGACAAGGAGATGATGCTTTAATGCATAAAGCAACTTTTTCGGGTTGCAAATACTCGTATTTGTTGTTGGCTGTTTTTGCGATCCCCTTCATGCTCGAGATGCCCGTGATTTTAAAGCTGTGGCTGAAAAATGTGCCCGACTGGGCAGTCCTTTTTGCGCGTTTGCAGCTAGCAAGGAGTTTAGTTGAGCAGTTGACGATAGCGATTTCTACGATGATTTCTGCAAATGGTAAGATTAAAACTTATTCGCTAGTAAAAAGTGTATTGTCACTGCTACCGATTGTGCTGACGTATATCGCATATTCTTTTGCTGGGTCGCCTGCTATCATGTATTTCTTTTGGATCTTGTGTAGTGGTGTTGTTGCAGGCTTTTTCAGTCTCTATTATGCAAAGAAGTTATGTGGTATAAGCATTTCCCAATTCGCATCAGCAGTGATAGTTCCCTGCGTAGTTGTATCAGTGGCGATGTTCATTGGTGGTAGTCTTGTGGTGACTTGGTGCACACCTTCTTTGCTTCGTATTGTTGTTACGATATTTATAACAACCATTTTGTTTGCTTTGTTCCTGGCTGTTTGCTCTACTAAGGACGAACGTAAGCTTGTAGTTTCAATCATAAAAAGAAATAGATGATGACAAGGTTTGATTATATAGACAAATTGCGTGGGTTTGCAATATTGTTGGTGGTAATAGGGGACAAATAGTTACCTTATACTTGAGAATGGTGCAACCCCATCCTTTCTTAGGTGATTTATTTGCCACCTTTCTTTATCCGTCAAAAAGGACTCTTTATCGAAGGGGGCACGATGAGTACAGAAATATTATTATTCTATTTGGGGAATAGTGCAGTGTTTGATTACATAAGGTATTGGTCGTGTTGTTTACGAAATACCATATCTTAGGCTTCTTGCTTATGGAAAGATGTCTTGAAATCTTACGGGGCATGAGGTTGTTAGTCGTAATGAAGGGAATCTGATTGTTAGAAAATTTTCACTTTAATGGCCAATTGTTGATAATATATCTCTATGAATAGTGCGGAGTTTCAATATAAGCTGAGGCGTAAGGTTTATAATTTGTATTTGAATCTCATAAGTAAGTGTTCTTTCCGCTGGTATTGCTTTTTCTATGCATCCTATAGGCGTTCTCTGACGCATCGTGCAGTTGGAACTAATGAGAATTATATAGCAGCGCGCCCTAACCCAGGGGCAGGAATAGGTCACCAGATGGCCAATTGGATGGCTGGTTTCTATTTGTCGAAGGCGTTAGAGCTTAGATTCGCTAATATTCCGTTTTCCAGCTATCATGATCCATGGACGCCAACTATTTGGAATAAATTGTTAGGATTCGGCGATGGTGAGGTAGATTATAAGGATCTACTTGCCAGAGGTTACAAGCGCGTTTTATTGCCTTTGTTTAATACACAGGATGAAGAGCAACTCGCAGTGATTAGACGGATTGTAAGTTCATACGCGGATAGAAGAGTCGTATTTGTTTGTGAGCAAGATCAGTTCTATCGCAATCTTCATACGTTAATTCCAGAATTACAGCGCAAGTTCTATGCGACAGCTGCAAGAAAACGAGATAAGCTTATATATGAGCAAGGTCACTTCAATATTGCAGTTCATGTTCGTAGAGGCGACATAATGACAGACTCCAATAATGCGAATCTATCAATGCGCTATCTTGCCAATGATTATTACGTGCGTGTCTTATCGCAAGTGTTAGATCATGTAAGGCATAATAGTCCCATACACATCTACTTGTTTTCTCAAGGGAAGCCAGAGGATTATCCTGAATTTTTAAATTTTGAGAATTTGCATTGGTGTATGCACATGGGGGCTGTTGACTCTTTTCTGCACATGGTTCATGCGGATTTGTTAATTACTAGCAAGAGCTCGTTTTCGTACAAGCCAGCTTTGTTGAATCGCGGTATTAAAGTCTCTCCGCTTAATTTCTGGCATGGCTATCCAGACAGCGAAGACTGGATAATGGCCGATGATGAAGGGGAAGTGCTGTGGGCGCAATCTAAGATATGAGCAGATGAAAAAGTTGCAAGCAATACTTTTGAAAACCTTGCGCAGGCTATATGCTAAAGTTTTCATCGGAGAGTTGCCACCCTATGATCGAGGTGTTACTGATTTTAATCAAGCCTCGGAACTTATTTATGATCTCTTAGTTTCGGGTAAGCCTTGCATGATCGCGCGCTTTGGAGCTTTCGAGTTAAATGTGGTCGTAAATTATTGTGGAGTGAGTCGTGAGAAGCATTCCATGTGGGATTTTATAAGGGGAAATGAGCTGCAATGGTGGTGGAATGAGTCTTCACTACTTAAATTGCAGACAAATGCGGGTGTCTTTCCAATTTCTCATCAGCTTGCAGCGCGTTTTTCAAAGCTGATGTTGGAGGATATGAAACAAGTCGATATTCTTGGTAGTTGGCAACGAAACGAGCAGATGATGATTGACGAGTATTGTCTGAAATTGCGGAAGATCACGCTTATGGCTTTGGAGCCATACTGGGCTGTAACACCATGGACTCGCGCGCTGGAAGGAAAAAAAGTGTTGGTGATTCATCCCTTTGCTTCGCTCATTGAATCGCAGTACGCCGAGAAGCGCGAATTGCTGTTTCAAGACAAACGTGTTTTGCCTAGTTTTGAGTTGAAGACCCTACAAGCCGTACAAAGTATCGGAGGAGAAAGTGAATTCAAGGACTGGTTCGAGGCTTTAGATTGGATGAAGGCCCAGATGGATGCCACAGATTACGAAATTGCACTTATCGGTTGCGGTGCCTATGGTTTCCCGCTAGCAGCTCATGCCAAGCGAATGGGCAAACAATCGCTGCACCTCGGTGGAGCATTGCAGTTGCTATTTGGCATCAGAGGACGCAGATGGGAAGACACTAATTATGGCGTACGAGAATGGGGCATCGCTAACGGACTTTATTGTAATTTGATGAACGAAGATTGGGTGCGTCCCTCAGACGCTGAAAGACCTGCTTGTGCTGATAAAGTTGAAGACGCTTGTTATTGGTAAAGATATGAGACTTGAAAAAATATTACCGACTCTAACGCTATTTATTAGTGTCTCGTCAGTATTGGCTTGGTGTTCGTTGCCCATCGGTAACACATTTATTTGGTGGCTGATATATACGGCCATCTTGTTGATTTATTATGTCATTTGGAGAAAAGCGAGGAATAACATTGGTGTTGTGAACCTCTTTCTCTGTATTGTTTTGTCTTCTGTCGTTTATGCGCTAGTAGATAGGGTAGAAAATTATTGGGACTATAAGTTGCTATACTCGAATCTAATGGTTTTTATGCTGCCTTTAGCTGCTTATGCTTATGCGAATCCAAGCTTGTTGCCGAAGACGCTGAGGCTATACCTTAGTTTCGCTCCATGGTTGCTGATCGCTTTATGGCCGTTTCTTGAGTCTGATGCATTTGGGCGTTTTCTTGTACCATATTCGTTTATGGCACTGTTTTTATCTGAGTTGAACAAAAAGAATAAGCTGCTGGTCTTTATAGCTTTACTAGTAACCTTGATTTATGGAATTGATTCAAGAAGTGATGTTTTAAAGTTTGCGGTTTGTATTTTCTTTGGTATATGTTTCTATTTTCAGCAGGTCGAGCATTTGCTGTTTCGCTTCATAAAAATAGGTCGATATGTTTTGTTGCTTGCCCCTTTTGTCTTTTTCGGTTTGGCAGCGACAGGCACATTCAATGTGTTGAAAATAGATGAAGAGTTGGGCTATGATGGCAAATATACATTAGGAAAAAATGAAAGGGGGGATGATATTTCTGCATTGCAAGATACTCGTACTTTTTTATATTTAGAGGAAATACAGTCAGCGATATCCCAAAACTATTGGCTGCAAGGCAATTCCTTGGCAAGAGGATATCGGTCCTTGTATTTTGGTGGCGATGCAGACAAGGAAATGGGTTTGAGCCGTGGTGAAAGACAAAGTTGTGAGGTTTCGATTTTGAATGTCTTTAATTATTTTGGTCTGGTTGGCTGTGTTGCCTATTTCTTTGTCTTTTTTGCTGCAAGTTACAAGGCTATCTATAAGTCGAGAAACAGATATGTACCGGTTATAGGATTATATGTTGCCTTCAGGTGGAGTTTCGCGTGGCTGGAGGATTTTTCGAAATTCGATTTGAATTATCTTTTCCTTTGGATAATGATCGGAATCTGTTTTTCTCCTTTATACCGAAATATGACAGATGAGGATTTTAAAAGGTGGGTTCACTCTATTCGTTAAGAATGAAGAAGTTTGGAGTTTTGCGGCGATTAGTCTTCGGTCTTGCAGGTTTATTTGTAGCCTTAGCAGAAACAATTAATCGACGTGGAAGAGATGTCGAGAATAGAATTCGCTTCCGTAAGGCTGTAGTTAAAAGCAATGTCTGTTTGAGTCAAGATTGTCTTTTAGGAAATTTCGTAACTATAGATAGTGGGACGATAATTAATCGTTCGAGAATTGGTGATTACACTTATATTTGTAGGAATGCCTTAATACAGAATACAATTATCGGTCGCTATTGTTCTATTTCTCACGATGTGATTTGTGGATTAGGGCAACACCCATTAAATCTATTTTCAACTTCTCCGCTGTTTTATAGAAAAAAGAATGTTTTGGGAATTAGAGTCGTGGCTGAGAATATAGATTTTGATGAGTATGCTCCGATATACATTGGTCATGATGTGTGGATAGGAGCCCGCGCCATTATAATGGATGGGGTTCGCATTGGAAACGGTGCAGTAATTGCCTGTGGAGCTGTTGTAACTCGTGATGTCCCACCCTATGCGATTGTTGCGGGTGTACCGGCAAAGGTTATTAAGTTTAGAGCAACAGAAGAGGACATTTTACAATATGAAAAAGCTGAATGGTGGCATCGAAACCCTCATGAGGCGTATGCAATGATGACTAAGCTCCAAGACAGAGTGTAGAAAACTGGATACATTCTATTTCGAAAAACAACATTACGGCATTATTGTCGCCTGCCTCCATTATTTTGCACTCCACTTAAGATGTGTGTGTGCTAAACTTTGGATAATAGGATGTTATACGATCTGATATTCAGCTTGAAAAACAAGCAAGAATAGCAGCAAAACAGCGAGATTGGAAGGACTCAGATGCTGCGACTTTATTGGTGATGTATAATGAATTTGTCTATGTTGATATTTTTGTTTGTTCCTTTAGGAGATTATTTAATATAATAGGGGGCTGTTATGACCAATTTCTTTGCTACGCCTTATTTAACGGCAATGGCATCGTTCATGGTACTTATCGCACAAATGGTGTCCCTTATGTAATGGTTTCCTTGGGTGGAAAACTAACGATCGGCAAGAACTTTACCATGAATAATGGCATAAAAGGCAATCCTATCGGGTGCTACGATCGCTGCACCTTTTGGGTAGGTCAGGGGGCTGTTTTGAGCATCGGGGATAATGTTGGGATCTCACAAGCTGCGTTGGTGCAATCGCTGATATTACAATTGGAAATAACGTGAAAATTGGAGGGGGAACAAAAGTATCTTTACCTTTGATTTCCATGTACTTGATCCCAAAATACGAGCATCTTCCGAAGATCCTCGGCATCGAAAATGCCTCCCGTGAAGATAGAGGATAACGCCTTTGTTGGAGCTCGTTCCATGATTTTGAAGGGAATAACGATTGGTAAGAATTCTATTATAGGCGCTGGTTCTGTAGTGACCAAATCTGTACCTGAAAATGAAATCTGGGCAGGAAATCCGGCTAGGTTTGTAAGAAAAATATAGATAGGGAATGAAGTATTGGGCAGTACTGCTTACGGTCTTTAATCGCAAGGAAAAAACTTTGGAGTGCTTAGGACGACTGTTCAATCAGTTGCCGGTTGAGAATTTACAGTTAGATGTATTCCTGACTGACGATGGCTGTACGGATGGTACTGCAGAGGCGGTAGAGAATTTGTTTCCCTCTGTGCACATCCTCAAAGGAAACGGTGATCTGTTTTGGAATCGTGGGATGCTCATGGCGTGGAAGGCGGCTGTAGAAACCAGAAATTATGATGCTTATGTTTGGCTAAATGATGACACGTATGTTTGTGAAGACATGTTGGATTCATTGGTTCAGGCGGCAAAGCAAACCTCAAACAGTGCAATTCTCGTCGGTGCTACGGAAGATGCGACCCACTCGAAGTTAACCTATGGAGGAAGACTGCGCGAGGGTATAATTCCTAATCCTACCGGTGAACTCACACCGGTGGAATATTTCAATGGCAACATCGTACTTGTTCCGAGGAGTGTTTTTCTACAGTTAGGCTATTTAGATGATTACTTCACGCATAGTAAAGGAGACTTTGATTACGGCTTAAGAGCCAGGAAAATGGGCATAGAAATCTACCAAGTAGGCAAAGTTTTAGGTCTTTGTGATGCTCACCCAAGCGTTGACACTTGGTGTAATCCTGCAGTTCCTTTTTTGAAACGTTGGAAAATGTTGTACCGTCCGAATGGAATGCATCCCCATGAGCTATTCCATTACGAGAAGAGGCATTATGGGCTTGCTGTGGCCTGCTTTCATTACATAACTATATACATCAGAGGTCTGTTCCCAAAGTGGTGGACAAGGAAAAACTAACCGACAATTTTAATTTGATATAATGGAGCTGATATACGATGGAACAGACCGCTATCCGGAAATCGTTCGCGAACATTGGCTATCTCACCCGAATTACCTTATAGAATACAATGAAAAGGTTGAAAATAAGGAGTGGTGCGCGATATATTTTTGTAGCAATGATATTTGGTTTCCGCATACAGAAAGCATTTTTCGCAAACGCATTTTAGAGAAGAATTTCTTTGAGTGGTACCGGTGCAGGATTAACCGTGCCTACAAGCATATCTTCATTCGAGATGTGTATAAACAGTGGTATATAAAAGGAATCAATGGAGAAATTAGTTCGCAAGAGAAACTCCTTGACTTTTTGAAAAAAGAAACGCATGGCTTTAAAGTTGTGACTTTAGGAAGTTCTGCCGGGGGATATGCGGCGACTTTGTTTGGCGGAAAGCTTGTTGCAGAGCAGGTGATCTGTTTTAATGGTCAGTTTTGTTTGGAAAAGGAAGTGCAGCGTAGCAGCTTAGATTACAATCCCATATTATTTAGAAGGCTAAAAATTGCGGAAGCCAAGGTCGAAAATATTCTTCTTGGTATACAAGGCAAAACACGCTTGTTTTATGTCTATTCGAATAAGTCTGTGTCTGACGTAGAACAGCATCGATATGTTGAAGGAGTGAAAAACCTAAACTGTATCGCTTTTGATTCTTCGAGGCATGGGATTCCCTTTTTGAAAGTTGCATTGCCAGTGTTTATAAACCTGAGTGCTGAGGAGATGGAAAGTTTGTCAGAAAGAAACCATCATCCTGTGTGTTTTACTATACACTGTGTTGGGATTTGGCAAACAATAAGTGGCTTTTTCCGTCAAGCGTACAATGCATATAGAAAAAGAAGGTGATCCCAGTAGTAATGTTCATCTGCAATGAAATTGAGTTATGGTATTGCGTAATCTTATATTCTACTTAAAGAGAAGAATTTTGCCAGTAGAATCTCTTGAGACTGCCCAATTAATTATGGCGGATCTTATAGAGCGAGGTAGTCCTTTAATGATTGCTAGATTTGGTGCTGTGGAAATTAAAGCGTTGCTTTATGAGAGATCACCTTTGCTGTTTTCTTTTTTGAAGGGTTATACTTATAACCACCTGGAGAACAATGCAGGTTTTTTTCCCGTGAATAAAACAATGCTGGCTCGATATGCTGAAATTATGAACAGTGCAATCGCGGAATTGGATGTCTTGGCTTCATGGAGACCTGAAGAGTGGTTTTATAAGCATGAACTAAAAGGCTGTAGAAAAATTCCTTTAGGAGTCTTAGGTCCGATCTTTTCGAAAGCATCTTGGTCTCAAGTCTTAAAAGGAAAAAAAGTACTAGTCATACATCCTTTTGCTAAGAGCATTAAGCGACAGTATGAATTTCACCGAGACAAAATATTTGGAGAGTATTCAGACTTCATACTACCTGAATTTGCTTCTCTTCAAGTCATTCCTGCTGTTCAGACAATTGCTGGAAATACTGAGGGCTATGAGACTTGGTTTGATGCCTTGAAGCAAATGGAGAATGAAATAGATAAAGCTGATTTTGACGTGGCACTTATCGGGTGTGGCGCTTATGGTTTTCCTTTGGCAGCATATTGCAAATCGATCGGTAAACAAGGCATACATATCGGTGGCTCATTACAATTATACTTTGGAATCAAAGGGAAACGCTGGGACGATAAAGGTTTGTATAACGAGTATTGGGTTAGCCCAGATGAGAGCGAGCAACCTAAAAATCTATCAAGAGTCGAAGGAGGGTGCTATTGGTAACCCCCCTTTTTTATAGTCTGAAAATAAGATGAACGTTATGAGCGGAAATTTCGCACCGATTGTTGTCTTCGGATTTAATCGCCTGCAAGCGCTGAAAAGTACAATATCTTCCTTGTTGCAGAATGAGGAAGCAAAACATTCAGATCTATTTGTGTTTGTGGATGGCGCACGTAAAGAGAAGAATGGCGAAGAAGATAAAGTGCGTGCAGTACAAGAATTTGTAAGGACTATAAGAGGTTTTAAATCGCTCCAATATAGTTTCTCAGAAAAGAATCAAGGACTTGCTACTTCGATCATCACAGGAGTTGGAAAGGTGCTAGATAAATATGGCAAGGTTATTGTTTTAGAGGACGATTTAGTCGTGATGCCGAACTTTCTCAACTACATGAATCAAGGCCTTGATTTTTACGAAAAAAATCAGGCGGTAATGTCTGTATGCGGCCACAGCTGTAAGGTGGAAACTCCTAATCACTATCCTTATGATGCCTATTTCTTGACTCGTTCATCGTCTTGGGGCTGGGGAACGTGGAAAAACAGGTGGGAGTTAGTAGATTGGGAGTTGAAGGATTGGGATACGGTAATGTCGCACCGCAAAGCATTTGTGAAAAGCCAAGGTTCGGACGTTTACAAGATGCTACGCGATTGGAAATTGGGAAAGAATCACTCATGGGCTATTCGCTTCTGTTATACTCAGTTTGTCTTGAGTAAATTAAGTATTGTTCCTAACCGGAGTCTTGTTACTAACGAGGGTTTTGATGGTGATGGAACGAATTGCAAGAGATATAGTCGCTTCAAAATTGAATTAAATGAGAGCAAAGAGAATCACATCTTTAAGTTTCCAACAACTGTTTGTTTGAATCGTTTCTTGTATAGGCAAGCTTTATGGTATCATTCTGTTCCCTTGAGAATATGGAGTAGAATTATGTATTGGATAAAGTAAATCGAAATGATACCAACGGTTCTTTTTATACTCCACCTGCCCCCCCCCGTGCATGGAGCTGCGATGGTGGGACAGTATATTCGTGACAGTAAATTGATCAACTCAACATTTGATTGTCACTATATCAACCTTACTACTGCGGAAAGTTTGCAAGATATTGGTAAAGTGGGCTTGAAGAAACTGTGGAGATTTCTGATGCTCTTGATCACGGTCTTCCGCTATGTGCGGCAGGTAAAGCCACGATTGGTTTACATCACGCCAAATTCATGCGGTGGTGCCTTTTATAAGGATTTCGTCGTGGTGCAGATGCTTAAGTGGATGAGGTGTCGAGTGGTGGTGCATTATCACAATAAGGGCGTTGCCCAAAGGCAAAATAACTGGTTTGATGATAAACTGTATAAAGCCTTCTTCAGTCGCTTGAAGGTCATACTCTTAGCAGAATCACTCTTTTCGGATGTACAGAAGTATGTGAAGCGAAAAGATGTCTTTATTTGTCCGAATGGAATGCCTGAAACTTTGGAGGTCGAATCCCAATCAGAGCGTCACAATACTGTTCCTCGTTTATTTTTTCTTAGTAATCTGCATGTAGAGAAAGGAGTACTGGTATTACTTGATGCGTTGAAAATTTTGAAGGAACGAAATTATTCCTTCGTCTGTGATGTGGTGGGGGGGGAAACCGTAGAGATCAATGTTGCACGCTTCGATAATGAAGTAAAGTCGCGTGGCTTGAGCTCCCAGGTTGTTTACCACGGTAAGAAGTATGGAAAGGATAAGGCTACGTTCTTTGGACAAGCCAATGTTTTTGTGTTCCCAACTTACAATGAAACTTTTGGGTTAGTGAATTTAGAAGCGATGGAGTATAAACTTCCAATAGTGACAACTGATGAAGGGGGCATTCCTGATGTGGTGAAGAATGGTGAGAATGGACTAATAGCCAAGAAAAAGGATGCCGTATCTTTTGCCGATTGCATGGAAAAGCTTCTTGAGGACAAAGACTTGCGCGAAAAGATGGGAGAAGACGGTTATCGAAAGTTCAAAAGCAAATTTATTCTCAATGTCTTTGAAGCACGAATGGCCGAGATTTTAGAGTATATCACCGCTTGCGAAGACAGAGAAAACAATTAAGCATACGAGTATTTGTTCTGTAAAGTTGTGTTACGTTTTTCTTTTCTGCAAAAAGTGATGCTATTCGCTTTCATCTGCAGTTCGCTTGCTTGGACTCTATTGTAAAGCAAGTGACTATTTTTCATCCCTTATTTTTTCTGTAGACGTCGCCCAATAAATATGCCAAGTGGATTGGATCTTGATAAGTTGCGCCATCGATTTCTGCAATTTGGCGGTTGGAGCTTGTTATGGCAATACGCCAAAATGGGCGTGTTGTGGTGTGGCATCAAAGCGTTGATAAGATGTGTAGTGAGTGGAGCGTCGGTAAAAACGGCCTATCCGTCGATTATACAGAGCGTGGAAGAAATCTTAGTGAAGCGATACCGCCCAATCTTGGACAAAAGGCTTCATGAGCAAGCGGGGGCAGAGTGCGGAACAATACAGAACAGCGTGCCGCGTATTGTGTGGTGCGCTTGGTTGCAAGGTATAGACCAGGCCCCCGCATTGGTAAAAGCTTGTATAGCTTCGCAAAAACGGGCTTTACCCGATTACGAATTTCGGTTCATAGATTTAGAGAATTATCGGCAATGGACATCGCTTCCACGTCATGTGGTGGACAAGTTCTGTAAGGGAAAGATACCGCCGGCTTTGTTTAGCGATTTGCTCCGTCTTTCGCTTTTGACCAAGTATGGAGGCATTTGGATGGATGCCTCGGTGTACTGCTCTGGGTTCGGCAATCCCGATCTTAAGAACAGGTGGGAACGTATCCTAAGTAGCGAATTGACGTTGTTCCGGTATTTCGAACCTGGTCGTAAAGCCCCTGTCGCATTGTCAAACTGGTTCATAGCCGCCGTGCCTGAGCAAAGGGTCTTGTCTATTGTGTTAGAGATGCTTTTGGCTTATTGGAAGGATTTTGACTGCACCGTAGATTACTACATCTGTCACTTGTATTTAGTGTTGGTGCTTCGTGAATTCCCATCGGTGTTCAATAACATGCCGCGGGCAAACAGCAGAACGAGTCTTTTGTTGAGTAAAGCATTCGCCAGAGAGTACAGCGAGGAAGACTGGCTAAAATTGACGGCTCATGTGAGCATCCACAAACTCAATTATCGCAAGGAGGAAGAAGCTTTGAGACACCCCAATAGTTATTGTAGGTATTTGCTAGATCAAGAAAATGATGTTTAGGCTTAGTGCGTTGAACATCCTCGAGAGCAAAGCCGATTTTGCATACTTGCCCGAGGGAAAGTTGTTGATCAATACGATCAATGCGCATTCGTTTAACACGGCGCTGAAAGACCCTTTGTTTGCCGATGCGCTGACAGGAGGTGACGCTTTGATTCCGGATGGAGCGAGCATCGTGAAAGCTTGTCGATGGATTGGTGCAAAGAGTCAACCGAAAGAGCGTATTGCCGGTTGGGATCTGTTTGTCTTTGAGATGGATAAATGGGCGAAAAAAGGCGGTACTGTAATGTTTGTAGGTAGCTCGCAGCACGTGCTTGATTTGATCGAGCAGCGCGTTGCCACGGAGTATCCTCGTTTGAAGGTTGTGACGTATTCTCCCCCTTATAAAAAGGAGTTTTCTGAAGAGGAGAACCTTGCAATTATCAAGGCGATCCACGCCGCTGAGCCTGATTTACTCTGGATTGGAATGACCGCACCGAAGCAAGAGAAGTGGGTCTATTCGCACTGGGAACAGTTGGAAATCCATTGCCATGTCGGTACCATAGGTGCCGTTTTTGACTTCTTTGCAGGAACGGTGAGCCGTGCGCCGCTTTGGTGGCAAGAGCGCGGGTTAGAGTGGCTGTATCGATTACTCAAAGACCCGAAACGGATGTGGCGCAGATACATGATTGGAAATGTACTTTTCTTATGGAACATCATGAAAGAGCGATGGACGTCGTAGCAGTGTATTTTCGTTTTCTTCGGTTCTCGCTTGGACTGTATGAAGGCAGAGAATTCCTGTCTGGAGAAGCCTTAAAAAGTTTCGATTGGGAATCTTTCTTCCGTTTTTCTCAAGAGCAGACGTTGACAGGCATCATGTTCGACGGCGTGCAGCGTTTGTCGAAAGGCTTTGCGCCCAATCAAGCGCTATTGTTTAGATGGATAGGGCAGAGCCAAGCTTTGCGTAAGCAAAACTGGACGTTGAATCGTGCCACGGCTTACATCTATAATAAGGTGACTGCTGAGGGCTACCGTTGTTGCATACTCAAAGGACAGGGCAATGCGGTGATGTATCCCGATCCTCATTCGCGAATGCCCGGCGATGTTGACGTCTGGGTCGATGCTTCCCGTGAAGATCTCAGAAAATTAGCTGCGATGCTGGTGGAACTGGGTGGGACGATGGGGGCTGAGAGTTTGAATCACATTGAGTTGACGCTCAGAGGCGTCCCCGTTGAGCTGCATTCCACACCGGCCATCATGCACAATCCGATCCACAATCGGCGTTTGCAGGCGTGGCTACGTGACAACGTAGATCAACAATGTGCTCATCACGTTATTTTGCCTGACGCTGCAGGCGAGGTTGCTGTGCCCACGAATGCTTTCAACGTCGTTTATCAGTTGTTTCATCTCTACCATCATTATTTCTTTGAAGGGGTGGGATTGCGACAGGTAGTCGATTATTATTATGTAGTGTCGAATGTCGATCGATCGTCATTTCCCGCGTTGCAACGCGATTTAAAGCATTTGGGGTTGTCGCATTTCGCCGGCGCTATGATGTATGTCTTGCATGAAGTACTCGGTTTGGCGCCTGAGAAGATGTTCGTCTCGATCGATGTGCAGCGCGGACAGTTGTTGCTCAACGAGATTCTCACGGGAGGTAACTTCGGCAAGTATGCAAAGACGAGTTTCGGAGTTGGTTTTTGGGGACATAATCTACAACGCATTTCTCGTGACCTACGTTTGCTGAGATATTATCCAGCAGAAGCCTTGAGTGAGCCAATCTTTAGAGTGTGGCATTTCTTTTGGAGGATGAAGAACACCAACTAGCTTTAGCCACTTCTTCCCATTGGGCAAATGTGAACAGACCGAGCCTACTCTTAGTCAGTGAGTCTTTCTATAAATCTGAACACCAACCAAAGGTCGATTCACTGAGAGTCGGCCTTTTCTGTATCTGAAACCTAATCGCGGTGCGAAAGCGGTAACGAACGGGCGTGGAGAGCATGGAGGCTCTTCTGGAGAACGGCTTCCTATCGGAGCAATATAAAAGCGGTGTCGGACATTGTGTCCGACACCGCTTATGTTATATGGAGAAAAATCAATTAGCGCACCACGACTTTGGCGGTCGTTCCGTTGGAGTAGCGCACGAGGTTCACGCCTTTTTGAGGCTGAGCGAGGCGACGGCCTTGGAGGTCGAAGCGAGCCACCTCAACGGCGTCGGCGGTCGTGAGAGAGCGCACAGCCGTGAGGCCTTCGCGGCCTTCGATCGTCACGCCCTCGGGAAGTTTCAGCGCTGCCGTGTAGGCTTCGAGCGATTCTTTGGGAACGATGATCGTTTTGAGTTTCGGGCAGTTCGGGAACAGCTCGCCGGGCATTGAGGGAGCGGCTTTGCTTGTGAACATCACCGTCGTCAGTTCCTTGCAACCGTCGAAGACTTTCGCCTCCATGGCGGTCAATGTCGAAGGAAGTTCTACGTTTGTGAGTTTTGTGTTGCGGAAAGCATATTGACGGATGGTCGTCAATCCGGCAGAGAAGGTGCATTTGGTGAGCGAGGTACATTGATCGAACGCTTGGCCGGCAATCACTTTCGTCGTTTGGGGAAGAATGATCTCGCGGAGCGGCTCGCAGCGATAGAACATCTTGACCCCGATTTCGTTGTCTGCAGAAGGACCAAAGAAACGATTGAAGAAGCCCTGTTTTTCATTGAGATAATTCTTACCGGCCTCCTGCTTGATGAGCGCTTCCGAGAGGTCGAGCGTGCGCGTCATGCCTTCCGATTCGTAACCGCTGAAGTCACGACCGCACATGGTACGGATGATTTTGATGTCCTCGCCGTTGATCGGTCCCACCACCTTGAGAGAAGGCGTGTTTTCGCGTTCTGATTCCTTGATCAGCGTCTCGAGTTGACCGGTTTTCTCGGTGGTGACCACCTTCTGAGCGAAGGAAAGCGTAGAAACCGCTGTGAGGGTTGCGACCATGCAGCCGCGAAGAAGTGTAGAAACTTGCATAGAGTATAAGTATAGAGTGTTTGATGATGAAGCATCTCACGTGACTTTCAACGCCCGGCGAGAAAGTGCGCAGCGATGCAGGGAAGTGAATAAAATAAAGAGATTTCGTTGTAGAAAGAGGAGAAGATACTTACCAAACAAATCGGTGTTGCTCCTCGTGCTGTAGATAAGTCGCCCATAAGGCGGCTTATTTTTTTTCGTAGGGCACCACGAATTTGTGTCCGCGTCCGCGCAGTACCACCACTTTGTCGCGCACCTCTTCGACATAGAGCGAGTGCGTGCCCTCTTGCAGTCCACTGTTTCGGAACTCATCGGGGTAGCGCATTGAGAAGTTGAGCGAGAGTCGCTCACCCACTTGAGGATTCACCACGGCGGGCGTGATTTTTAGCGAGCGCAAGGCCGCATCCGGTCGCGTGCTATTACAGAACCACACGCCGACGCCCTTGCGTTGCACCGCCATCAGCGTATTCATTTGCTTAAAGAGGCTGCGCGAGGTCGTACCGTAGATGCCCGGGCGTTGCGCTTGGCCTTCGCAGCGCACCGACACGTGCACTGTTTGGGCTTTGCCCGAGGGAGGAATAATGCGCACCGTCGCATCGCCTTCGTAGAAGGCTTCAAGTTCGAGAATGTTGGTTTTCGCGTTCCATTTCGCGTTGATCGCGTGATCCGGATCCACCACTTCGAGATCCGCCAACTCGCCTCCTCCGTTCACACTCACGAATTTGCTTTCGTCGCGCGGGAAGAGTCGAACTTCCTTTTGGCTCACACTCACCTCGGGCGGAGCAATGTTCAGCTCGATGCGGCGCTTGGTGTCACCCGAATGAATCACGGCATAGGTTTTTCCTTCCAAAATGCCGTTGATGCGCAGCGTATCTTTGCTCAGTGAAACACTTGCGATTTTCGAGTCCGCCACATAAGCTGAGTATTTGCCCGTTCCGCCCGAAAGCAGGAGGATGCGCGTTGCTTGGGGCGACACTTCGATCGAGTTGGCGTTTTCCGCTCCGACCTGAATGGGCGTTTCTGGCGCTTCTTGCGTATTGTCGCAGCTCGTCAGCGCAAAAGCGCACGCTGCGAGTAGCAGAGTCATCAGTTGTTTCATCGTTTAGTCCACATTGAGTTGATAATCGAGTTCCCACTCCCTTCCGTCGCTTTCCACGACGAGGATGTGGAGGAAATGCTCCCCACTTTTAGTGAAAAGGAGTCGGCCTTCCGTGGGTTCTTGCTGTTTGTCGTCCACCCAATAGGTGATTTTCGCGTTCGCGTCCGCCAGTTCTTTCCAAAAGAGCGGCAGGGCGCGCGGGCAAGTGCCGTTTTCGCGCACCTTATATAGATATGGAATGCGATTTTCGTCGTTTACGGCGTGTGTCAGCGCCTCAGTGGCGCTGCTTAGCGTGGCCGCTTTGGCCGAACGCGTATTGTTTTTCAGCGTCACCACCTCAATGTTGTAGGAAGTGCCGGGAGTGAGTTGCGTCACCACGAAGTTCGTTCCCGTTGTCGTGCCCACCGCTTTGCCGTTTACCTTCACTTCGTAGCTCACCTCCGGTTCTGCCGTCGGCAACCAGCTCAGTTCCAGTTCGCGCTGCTGCGTTTTAGCTTTGAGGTTCTCGGGCGGTGCGAGTCGATCGTCCGTGTTGCCGGCCGAAGTCTGCACCATTTCAATATCGTCGATCACGATGAAGCCCCCTTTCTCGTTGGCTTCGCCGTCATAGTTGAGATACAATCCCACACCCGCGCGGTCGGCGCCTGCCGGCGCGGTGAAGGTCAGCACCTTCTGCTGCCATTGGTCGGAAATGTTCGTGGCATAATCCGCTTTGTTCTCGCGCGCGTCCTTTTTCAAGCGCGTACCGCCGCGCAACCAGTCGACCGTCACGACTACGTTGGGCGCCATCTTCTGCCCCTTGTACCAATAAGTCAAACGGTACTCCGCTCCTGCTTCCACCTTGAGGTGATAGGGGTTGAACTCCTTGTCGCGCGTGAAAAACGAGCCACCGTTCGGATAGAGTTTGAGCGCAAATTTCCCCGAGTGTGCGTCGGTGACGCGCGTCGAGAAGAGCGATGCGCCGATATACCAGAAGAGCGGTTTCGCATACGGATCGAAACTATCGGAAGGCTTGTCGTTCTCGTCGTCGCCGTCCTCGTTTTCGTCGTCGTTCGCGTTGGAGGCTTCGCTATCGGCGCGAACTTGGTGGCGACGTGCGGCGGCCGTTGCGGCATATTCCTCAAAACTGCCGTTCGGAATGATGTTTTGCCCCACTTGTGCGGCGAGTGCCGTGGGCAAGAGGGCGAAGAGCCCGAAAAGTAAACGTGAATAGGTAGAAGTCATCATCGTTTGAGTCGTTAGTTGCGGCGCACCACGTCCGCAATGCGGAGTCCGTAGCGTTGGCCGATGCTTTGTGCCACAGCGCGGAGCGATCCTGTGGTGTTTTCGTCGCCGAGCAGGCGTTGTTTGTCCCAAAGTCCGTTGCCGGCGGTGAGTTGTGCGAGGAGTTGCGCCGTTTCGTCGTAGGAGAAGTGCGGTTGGCCGTCATCTTTGCGCGTGAATTGCAGCGCATAGACTGCCCCGAGCGCTTGTGAGACGAAAGGCAGCGCGTTCGGCACGTCTTCTTCGAGGTTGGCCATGGTACGTTCGCCCGCCAAGAGATACATCGCATGCACGGCCACCACTTTCGACAGTTCTCGGCGGATGATGCGCAACGCTTCGCGCGCATCTTCGTAGCGATATTCCGTCAGTGCCTGTCGCCCGCGGGCAAACGCATTGTAAAGTGCAATGCGACTGCCGCGTAGTACGGGCAGTGCGGCCGTTTCGGCGTAGGGCTTCCAAAATTGGTAGTAGCCGTAGGCCAAATCCCAGTGGTGTTCGAGCGCCGTGTAGTTGCGTCCCGGGAGCAACACGCCGTTTTCGTGCGCGCTGCGCAGGGCGTTGTCGTCGATCAAGGCCTCGTCGAGGTGCGTATTGAGCACTTTGTCGAGATAGAGTGCGCCGCGCACCATCTCCGGGAAGAGTTCGGCCACCACGACGCCGCGTTCGTCGGCAAAGGCCACGTTCACGTCGCCGATGTGCGCGCCCACGAAGCCCGAAGTGCCCATGGTGGCTCGGCGGTTGCGCGTCACGCTCGGCGAAGGTTGCCCCAATCCGCTCAGGCGTGCCGTGGCGGAAAAGAGCTCCTCCAAGTCGCGCAGCACCTTTGCGCTGTCGTTGCGGTGAAGCGGCGAAGCGGCGATGGCCTGTCGCGGAGCGAGACCGAATTCGCCTGCATCGAAGTATTGTTGTACGCGCAGTCGGTTGGCGGCATACATCACATTCGCACCGCGCAAGTAACTTTCGTAAATGTGGTCGAGCGGTTCGCTCAGCAGGCTGCACTCCAAATAGTCGACACTGCTCGTGCCGTTGCGCTTGAAGGCGTAGCTCGGATCGGGATAAGGCGGCAGCACATAGGCCGACTCCACCGTTTCGCCTTCGCGGCTGTCGCAGGCCGTGAGCATCGGCGCACAGCAAATGGCCGCCAGGGCGATGGGAAAGAACATTCTCATGAGCGATTGACGAATTTAGGGGAGAATGATGTAGGCACAATAGGGGTGTTTGATCTTGTCGATGCCCTCTTCGTTTTGAAATTCGTGGGCGGTGAGCGGTTTCACCACGGTGAATCCGTCTTCAGACACAGCCGAAATCGTGGCTTTGACCGACGAACCGCGCGGTCCCACGCCGTTCACGCACAGATACATCGGGTGTCCCGATCGGGCCTCGAAAGTCACGGTGTGCGGTTGTCCATTTTTCAGGAAGGTCTGTGCCGTGTTGTCGCGGCGGTTGGAAGTGAGCGTTTGCAATCGGCGATTGGCATCGACATAGCGCACCACATAGCGCGATTGCAGGTCGGTGTCGGCCACCGCCGCGCCCAAGATGTCGACTTCGCCGAAGGAGCACGTCAGTGTAACGCGGTAGGTGCGCACATCGCGGTCGATGTTCACGCCCGGATAGACGAAGTCACTCACCGGCGCATCGGGATCGCCGAGGCGCACATCTTGGTCTTCGTAGGAAATGCGCGGGCGTTCCGGCCCTTTGAAGGGAAAGAGCCGGTCGTAGTCCTCACGCGGCGCATCGTCATAGGCATGAGTGCAGCCCATCGTGAGGAGGGCGAGTGCACCTATATATAATGTGTAGTGGCGTCTCATATCGTAATGGTAAAAAGAGGAGAGAGCGGGGCGAACGGCAACCGATCAGCGTGCGCCCTCGTCGTAGATCACAGCTTTGATGCCCGTGCTGATGCCTTCGGGGTGCAGGTGTTTGCTCACATAGCGCGTGCTGCGCAGCAAGGTGTCGTAGACTTGCACGAGTTCCGCCTCGAAGCGGTTGCCTTTGCGTTCGAAATCGTAGAACTGTTTCGCCGCGTCGAAGCGCAGACCAGCGCGGAAGGTCAATCCCTGTTCGGTGCCGGTGTAGCCCGACCCCAGTCCGGTGATTTCCTTCGGCGGATAGTCGGGAATGGGATTGCGCTTGCTGGCGAAGACAAAGAGGTAGTAGCGCTTATCCTTGATCTCGCGCAGCAACGCTTGGTTGGTTTCCACGTTGCGTTTTATGAAATAGTCGCTCCGGAAATAGGTGCGACCGCCGCGGTAGATGCGCAGTTGCGGATTCACCATGCGCTCGAAGGCCAGCCGGTTGTCCACGGCCTTCTGCACCACGGCTTCCGACTCTTCGGGTGCGCCGAGTCGCGTCATGCGGATGTATTCTCTTGCCGGCAACAAGTGGTTGGCCGAACGGAACATGAGGTTGCCGTCGGGATCTTTGCCCATGTAGAGCCAGTCCGAGGCGCCTTCAAATCGGTCGTTGGCCAAGCGGTGCACATAGGTGTAGGTGGCGAAACTCAACTGCGCGAAGCTATTGCGATTCACGGTGTATTCGCTCACGATCGGCCGCACCGCCGTTTCCTCGTCGAAGTCGGCACGCGTCTCCACCGTGTTGTTTTCGGCAAAACGCATCGTGAAGCAGTGACCGCCGTAGCCGTAGCTGCCGCGTAAAGCCGTTTGGTTGATGGCCTCGTCGGGGTTGCTGTAGAGGAGCGAGTCCGTTTTGGGAAAATAGATGACGCGCCAACCGTGGGGCGCGGCGATGAGTTCGCGGCGCAAGTCCTCGACGGCGTTTTGGCTGCGCTGTGTCGGCGTTTGGTCGAAGGCCGTCTGCTCGTCGCCGCAGGCCGTGAGCGAAAGCGTGCCGAGGCTCAACGACAAGGCGAAGAGAGCCGGAGCAAAGCCGGGCAGCGGGAGGCGACGAACCGAACCGGAGGAAAGAAAGGAGAACTTAGTCATGTGACCGTTGTTGTTGGACGAATGAATGAAGGCGGCGCACCGTTCGCACTTGCAGGCGGCGCAGATCGAGGTTCCACGTTTGGCGCACATAGGTGTCGACAAACTGCTGTTTGGCGGTGAGTTCGCGATAGGCCTGTTTGGCTTCCTCGGCATAGCGCGCATTGACTTCCGGATCGATGTCGGTGTCGGGCGTCGCCGCCTCGGTGAGTGCCGCTTGCACCTGCGCCGGTGTGGCGCAAAGGGTGGCGCTGAGCATTTCGGCAAAGTCATCTTCGGCCGAAACCATGCCGTGCATCGTGAGGCATCCGCGCTTGTTGGCCCAACTGTCGAGGCCGAATTGCTGTTGCGGCGTGGTGGCATAGCCCCAGGGTGCGGCGAGCGAAGCGGTGCTGTGCGTGTAGCGTGGTGCGCTGATGCGCGAGAAAGCATCGCGATCGTAGGGCATCACGGCCATGAGGTGCTTGCAGAGTTGGTGCAAACCGCTGCGTGTGAGGGCATAGACCTGTCCTTCGTCGTCGGGCGCGAAGGCATTGAGGTTGAAGAGCGCCATCTCGGCCGTCGAACCGGCGGTGGGGAGATACAAACGTGCCATGCCGTGCTCGTCACGGAACGTGCCGCCGTAAAGATACAGGCGCAGTGGTGCGCGGCCGAACAGGAGGTTGGGGCGATCGAGCCCTTCGGCGGCGAAGCTTTCGAGACAGAGGCGGCGGAAGGCTTCGAGTGCCGGACGCACCTGCTCGAGGCGCGGCGGATAGATGCGGTCGGTCGTGGCGCCGGCGTGATTTTCCTGCCGATAGACCACTTCGATGCCGTAGGGCAGGGTGATGCTGTCGCGAATCCAGCGATCCAGTTCGCTGTCGCTGTGGTGTTCGGTGCCGGCGTCCACCACGCTGTGGGGCGAAAGGCGTTCGTCGCTGCAACCGCTGAGGGCAGCGGCGGTGAGCAAGAGGGTGCATGCGGCAGTCAATCCGCGTGAGGAGAGAGAGAACATGGGCGATTAGCGTTGAGGAGCGTTGCGCTCGCGAGGATTCGGACGAAGACCGCGCTCGATGGCCTGCGTGGGGATTTGTAGGAGTTTGCGCGGATCTTCTTTTTCGAGTGGGAAGTAGTAGCGACTCTTCGAACTGCGTCGCACACTGAGGTGGAAGCGGCGGATGTCGAACCAGCGAAGTCCTTCCTGGAAGAACTCTTTGCGGCGGAAGTCGAGAATGGTTTTGACGAGCGCGAGTTGTTTGAGTGTCAGTCCGTAGGTGGGCGAAATGACGTTGTAGTTGGCGCGGTCGGTTGTGGTGTAGACACTGCGCTCCACGGCCGGCATGAAACCGAACTTTCCTTGCATGTACTCGACGAGGTCGTCGATGGCACGGTTGTAGTCCTTGCGCATCGCATGCGCCTCCATGCGGTTGAGCAGCACCTCGTCGACGGTGAGCAGCACGTTGGTGACATAGAGCTCGCGGGGCTTTGATCCGGTGCTCTCGCTGCTCGAGATTTCGTCGAACTTGGCCATATAGAAGCCTTCTTTCACCGGCGAGGGCGAAGACGTGAAGAGGTAATGACCGATGAAGTTCATCTTTTCGTAGTCGCCGCCACCTTCGATGCCCTTCTTGGCGAACACTGCGTCGACAATGTTCCATGTGGCGCCGAACTTCTCGGTGGGTGCTGTGCGCGCCAGTCGCGATTCGGTGGAAGTGAGGAGCAGATTGGCCGGTTCGTCCGTGGCATTGTAGAGGCGGTGGAGGCCGGGATGGTCAAACTCGAGGGCATCGGCATATTTGTTCCAGCGGCGCAGATTTTTCTTCGCATCGCCGCCCAGCACATAGTCGGCATAGGCCACCACCTGGTCCCAATCGCCTTTGTGGAGGTAGAAACGCGTGGCGAAGGCGTAGGCGGCGCGCTTGTTGAAGTGGAACTTCGGGTGGGCATAGTAGTGATCGTCCACCAAGGTGATGCCGCGTTTCAAGTCGGCCTCGATTTTGTCGTAGACCTCGCGCACGGTGCCGCGCTCGTAGTTCACGATAGCGTGCTTCTCGGGCTGCTCCACATAGGGGATGCCGGGGCTTTGCGGATCGTTGCCGTAGGGCGCGGCCCAAATGTTGACGAGCATGAAGTGGAGATAGGCACGGAGCAGGAAGGCCTCGCCGTAGAGGGCTTTGACGCGCGGCGTTTTGGGATAGCGCGCCAGCAGCTCGAGCGCCTTGTTGGCCTGGGCGATGCCTTTGTAGCAGGCATTCCAATAGTTGAGGGGCGTGTCGAGGTCGTCTTGGTCGTAGTCTTCCCAAAAGTACATGGCCTCGTTGAGCTGCGTGTGCTGTCCGTTGGGACGCTCGGCCACATTGTCTGTGCGCGGCTCGAGAAACGGGATGTAGGAGGCTTCGGGATAGGCGCCGGTGAGGAGTTCGGCGATTTTCGCTTCGGAGTCGATGCGCACATTAAGCTCGGAATCGGGACTCACGTCGAGAAAATCGTTGCAGGCGGTGAGCATTCCGCCCCCGAGGAGGGCGAGTGCCAGCGCAGCGCCACAGCTTGTCGACGCCCAACGACGGTTTTCGCCGAGATGGTGTGCGAACGTCTGCGAAAACTCCACAGGTTTGCGCAAAAAACGGTGGACTTTTGAGAGAAACAAGGGACTTTTTTCCGAAAACATGGCGTCAAAATCCGAGATTGAGGGTGAGCGTGATTTGTCGTGGCGTGGGAAGTGCCACACCTCCCGAACGATAGTATTCGGGATCCTGGCCGTGCAAACGCTTGTCGGCGTAGATGAGCAGCGGGTTGGTGACGTTGAGGCGAAGAGAGGCCGAGGAGAGGGGCAGGCGCTTGAGACGAGCGGACGAAAGCGTGTAGGCCACGGCCACATTCTTCAGGCGCACGAAGCTGCCGTCGGCCACCATCTGTTGCGAATAGTTGTAGGTGTTGTAGGCGCGCTCGATGTTTTCGCGTCCCACCTTGTCGATCAGCGCTTGTGAGGGCAGGGTGGGCACATCGGTGCGCAGTTCGTCGCCGGGATTGAGCCAGCGGTCGACGTAACGCTTGGAGAAGACGTTGAGATCGGCGAAGGCCGGGTCGAAAGTGGGGTTGAGGCGCAGTTTATTGCCCGCCTGCATGGTGACAAAGAACGAGAATTCCCACGGGCCGAGGTTGAATACGTTGGAGAGTCCGCCGGTATAGCGCGGTTCCACGGGGCCGTGATAGATGAGATAGGTCTTGGCGTACTGCGTGTCGAGGAAATCCGCCCCGGCAATGTGGGCATAGTCGCCGGCGCCGAGGGGATAGCGACCGAAGTCGAAGGTGGGCAGGCCGTTGATGTCGAGTCCGTTGAAATTGTAGGAGAAAAGCGATCCGCGGGGGAAGCCTACGACGTTGCCTCTGCCGCGTCCGGCCACCATGTCGAGGGCGGTGGGCGTATTGAGCAGGCGCGTCACTTTTTGATCCATGGCGCTGAGCGTGAGGGTGGTGCTCCACGAGAAGCGGTCGGACTTGATGTTCAGCGTGCGGACGCCAATTTCCGCACCCACGGTGCGGAGGTCGCCGAAGTTGGCGTATTTATAATATTGTCCGCCGATTCCCGAGGTGAGGACGCGGTCGATGAGATCATAGCTGTTGCGGCGATAGAGATCGACGGTGGCGCTCACGCGATTGTTCCACAGGCCGAGCTCCAAGCCGAGGTTCCACTCGTACATCTTCTCCCACGTGAGGTCACGGTTCTCGAGATGGCGGAGATCGATCTTGTTTTCTCGGTCGGCGAGGTGGTGTCTTTGCGCAATGCCGCTTTTGTAGATGGCCGAAGCGTTGATGGCTTCCTCATTCATCTTGGCGGTGAGCCCATAGCTGAGGCGCAGGGCGAGTTTCGAGACGTGGCGATACGGACGCATGAAGGTTTCGCGGTCGATGTTCCATTTCGCGCCGAGATTCCAGGTGGGTAACCAGAGCGTTCCGGCTTCGCGCCCTACGGTGTTGGCGCTTTCGTAGTTGAGCACGGCGTTAAACACGTAGCGGCCGGCAAAGCCGTAGGTACCGTTGAGCGAAAACGTCAAACCGCGGTCTTCGCGTTCGCGCAAAGCGAAGTAGTTGTTGTTCTCTTCGGCGAGCTTGCGGAAAATGAGCGGGCTGGTGTAGACCTGATTGCCGCGATCATATTGTATGCCGTAGCCGGTGAAGGGCGTGGTACTGCGGTGGGCGGTGCGCAACTCGGCAAAGGCGAAGGCTTTGAAGTCGTGTTCGCCGCGCTTGAGGTCGTAGTCGGCGGCCAAACGCGCGAGCCAGCTGCTGAGCGAGGCCTCGTTGTTGTCGAGGAGTCCGCCCTGTGGGATACCGATTCGGGGCTGTTGGTCGGGATGATCCTTGTCATGCACCAAATAGACGTTCTCTTTGGCCACAAGCGGGGTCTCGTTGGCACGAAAGGCTTGGACGAGATTGCTATTCTCTGTGACTTTGTGTGTAGAGGAGGTGTGTGCGCGCCGCGCGGCCACAAGGGCTTTGAGCGACAGTCCTTCGCGCAACTGATAGGTGGCTTCGCCCTGGAGCTTGAAGTCGATTACCTCGAGATCCAAGGTGTTGTTGGCATACTCGTTGAGGATATTGAAGGGCGCCCAGTTGTTGCGGTAGAAGGAAAGTCGGCCGTTTGCGTCGTAAGGTGAGAGCGTGCGGCTCGTTCCCAAGGCATACGAGAAAGGATTGATGTCGAAATCGCGCTCAAATACGCCTTGCGTGTGATTTTTGCGTTGGGGCAAAGTGCCGGGTGCGGACTGTGAGCGCAAACTTCCCTGCGCGGTGAGCGTGGCTGTGAGGCGCGGCGAAACGAAAAAGGTGTTTTTGAAATTGGCCGTGAGGCGATCGACCTTTTCGGGCAGCGTCCATCCGCCATCGTGGAAGAAGCCGACGGAAGCGTACGTGGCGCTATGCTTTCCTCCGCCCGACAAGGATAAAGTGTGCTGCGTGGTGGGAGAAAGCGTGAAGAGCAGGTCAAACCAATCGGTGTTAGCATATTCTGCTCGGCGCAAAAAGTCGCGACGTGCCGCAGCGGTGTTGGCTTGTTCGTAGGTTCCGGTCGAAAGGTCGTAGGTGTTGGCCGCTTTGTAGTACTGGTGAAACACGCCTCCGCGTCTTCCGTACAAAGCACTGCTGGAATTGAAGTAACCTTTGTCTTCCATTTCGCGATATACAGACATCGTCTCTTGCGAATTGAGCAAATCGAAATTTGCATACCGTGGTTTGAGACGAACAGTGTTTTCGGTGCTGTAATTCACTGTGAGCGGTGTGTCGCGACGGCCGTTTTTGGTCGTAACTACAATGACTCCGTTGAGCGCACGGGCACCATAGACGGAAGTCGCACTGGCATCTTTCAAAACTTGTATGTCTTGAATGTCAGATGGGTTCAAACCGGCGATGGCAGAGCCAATTAACGTGACAGCGTCGCCGGAAGCGAGCTGATCGAGGGAGAGATGCACGAGATCTTCGTACACCGCGCCGTCAATCACCCAAAGCGGCTGCACATTGCCGAGGATGGACGCGCCGCCGCGGATGTTAATACGCGGCGCGGCGCCGAATGTGCCCGAAATGTTCTGGATGTTGAGACCGGGGACGCGGCCTTCGAGCATGCGGCTCACGTCGGTGAGACCTTCGAGGCGCACGTCGCTCATCTTCACGGCCGATGCTGCACCGGTATAGATGCGGTTGCGCACCTGTTGGTAGCCGGTAACGACCACTTCATCGAGACTGCGCGTGTCTTCTTCCAATTGGATGTGTAGCGAATCAGTGGTTGTGATGCGAACACGGCGTGCGAGCATACCAAGGTGGGAGACAAGGAGCGTTTTGCCAATGGGGCGAACGGGAGTCTTGAGTGAAAAGCGGCCTTCTTCGTTGGTAATGGTGCGCGCTTGGGTATTGGTCAGTTGCACATGGGCACCGGCAAGGGGGATGCCGCGCATATCGGTCACAATGCCCGATACCGTGGCCGCTGTTTGAGCTTGGGCAACGGTTGCACCGCCTGTTGCCGCACAGACGAGGGCGAAGAGAGCCGTAAGTTGATAGGTTGAAGTCATTTGAGGCAGGATATAGGCTTACCAGTTGAAGATTGCTCCACCATAGAGCCCGAAAGGATGGCCGGCGCGCAGGCCGGAAGGATGACGCGAGACGAGGTAGCGCGCATTGGTCACGTTAATAGCGTTGAGCGTGAGGGTAAGGTGGCGATTGAGGCGCGCTTTGGCCGAAGCATCGACGATGAAATGCGAGGGAACGGACTGGCTTTTGGGCATCGCCCCCTGTCCCGGCACAGTGCGCATGGCGCCGTTGTAGCGAAGTCCCACGTTGAGCTCCCAACCGCGGTATTCCGCACCGAGTTGTGCGTTGGCGGCGTGTCGGAAGATGTAGGGAATCTCGTCGCCCACATGGACATCGCCCCACGCCTCGCTCGAAAATTCGTTGCGCATCTCGGTGTGGGTGTAGGTGTAGGTGAGTTGCAAAGGGAAGCTCACACGTCCGATGCGAGGTTGGGCTTGGGCGAGAAACTCTGCGCCGCCCACGGCCGCTTTGCCCACATTAAATTGTTCCAATGTGCCTTGTCCGCCGCCGGCGAGGAGGTCGCTGCCGAGCATGTTGCGGTAATTGTTGAAAAAGCCGATGGCTTCGACTTTCAGCCAGCGAGAACTCCAGCGCGCACCGCCTTCGAAGTTGGTGCTGTTCTCGGCTTTTTGATAGAGCGTGGCACTCGGGGGCGCAAAACCGCGGTGCACGCCGCCCAAGAGCGAGAGTTGTGAGGTGAGCTTCACGTTAAATCCGAAACCCGGCAGCCAAGCTGCGGCGTGATTGGGCGTTTCGATACGCACCTTGCCGCTTCGACGCGGATCGGCGGCGGTAAAATCGCGTTTCAAGAGACTCACGTCCTCATAACGCGCACCGGCCGTGAGCGTCCACGCACCGCGTGTCCATTTGGCCAGCGCATAACCCGACCAAGCGTGGGCTTCGGTGATGCGGTTGGAGTTGCTGCCCGGCAAACCCGGGCGGAAGGGCTGCATGCGGCCGTCTTTCATCGCGTAGGCGTCGTCTTGTTGGAAGCGATCCTCATCATCCATGTGATAGCGCAGACCCATTTCGGCCGTGAGCCAACCGCCCAGCGCATTGCCGCGCCATTCGCCCTTGCTTTGCACGCCCCGCGAATGATAGGCGCGGTGGTTGGCACGCAGCATCAAGGCTTCGCCGGAGAAATTGCGCGCCCCGGTGAGAAGGTCGAAGTATTCGCGGTTCACTTCCGGGTCGGCCAACACATCGCCGATGGTGCGGCGTTCGGCCTTGGTCACGCCGGCTCGCACGTCGTTGAGCTTATACCAATTGCGGAAGAAGTAATTATAATAAGCCTGGGTGGTAACGTTCCACCGATAGCCGCCGTTCACTACATAAGTGGCCGCCCACTGGCTGTGACGCGTGGTGAGACGGTCGCGCTGTGCGCCGGCATAGCGGAAATAAGGGTTGCGCGCAAAATCGCTTTCGGAGAGTCCGAGGTAGGTTTCGTCGGAATACTCGTCGGCATAGCCCGCTTTGAGTTCCAAGCGGTGGTTGATGCCCGAGTCAAAGGCCGTTCGCACCATAAACTTGCCGGAAATGTCGTTGCGGCGGAAGCCTTCTCGCTCATCGGGGTCGCCTTTGCGGAAACCTTTCGAACGATAGTGCAGATACTCGACCACAAAGCCCGTGTGCTTCCAACTGTTGCCCACGGTGGCGTAGGATTTGAACGTGTTGTAGCTACCGTAGGACGCATTGAGGCGAGCCGTGAAGCGTTGCGGCACGGCGGTGGACACCAAGTTCACGGCGCCGCCCGTGGTGAAGGGACCATATTGCACCTGGCTGCTGCCTTTGAGCACTTCGATGGCCTGCATGCGCGCCACGTTGGGGAAGTAGTAGGCAGCCGGCGCGGAGTAGGGCGCGGGAGCAATGAGAATACCATCTTCCATGAGGGAGATGCGTTCGCTTCGTTCGGCCTTCGTGCCGCGCAAACTGATGTTGGGGCGCAGACCGAAGCCGTCTTCTTCGTAGACATTGACGCCCGGCACACTCTTGAGCAGGCGGTTAATGTCGGTATAGCCCATGCGCTGAATTTCCTGTGGCGAGATATAATAGGCCGACCCCGTGCGGTTGCGGGCTTCAAACTTGCTGCCGAGCATTTGTCCGGCATTGACGACCACTTCCGAGATTTTGAGTTCTTTGCGCGTGGAGTCCGCGCCGATAGAATCAGGGGCGTTGGAGGGGATGTCCGCAGGAGGGAAAGGCATATTGTGACCGGCCGCACCAAAAGGTACGAGCCCCAAAAGAAGGAGACCGATGGAATGGTTATCTCGCATAAAAAAGTTAGTGCGCGTTACCGCACTTCGTTGTATATTTACAGAATAGGTTTTCGAGTTGCGAAGTTAGAAACTCCTACTCGCGCGGACAATCACTATATGTGGGTATTTTATAGATGTGGGTTTATGGATATTTGTCTAATTTGGGCGAAGTGGAGGATTTGTTATGGGATTTGAGTCTGTATTATTGTGAGGTGTTATTGTCCGGAAGGCTGTTTTTGTGTTTCAATACACTGTTATTGTGCAGAATTGTGCATCAACTTATGCATAAAAGAGTTTTTCGGCCTGAAAGTCTTGCGTGTGAGAGCAATTCAAGGGATTGTGGCCGTGAAAGCGGAAGGTGGTTCGGCCGTGGAAGGGACTTATGGAACGCGGAAGGAGAAGGCGACAGTGAAGATGGGGCAAGTGCCGATGAGGGGCACTCGTGTTATGAGCCGCGGTGAGAAGAAGATGGGGAAGAGGGCGTGAAAAACACGATGATGACCGGCGAGAACATGAAAATGGGCGAGGCATTGTGCCTCGCCCATGACGACTTTCTTCGCTTACTGCGCATGTTTTGAAATTTTCTTCCCTACTTTTCGACAAAAGTTCCCGACTTTCTCACAAAACTCCACGAGTTTTATGGGCCGACAGTCAAGCGCCCTCTTTCGGATCTCCTCTCCCTGCGTGGGGGGCACAATTAGTATTTAGTCCTTCGTGTAAAAGTGGACAAATATCCGGGAAACGTCACGATGCGTCATTGCAAAATTTAGGGTTTAGGCGCTCTTCTATCCGAAGGTGGCGGTTCGACCGAGGGGACGGTGACGAATCGATCCATTTGAGCAAGCGAGCGTGTAGATTTGAGAGAGAATGCTCCGGAGGAATCATGCGCAGGGTTCCGTTCTCGCAAATGGTGAAATCATTTCTCCCATGTGGGAAGCAGAACGCCCCCTTTTCGCGATACGACTCGGAAAAGGGGGCGTCTTTTGTCCCTTCATGATCAAGGCCGCCCCCTCGTGATAGAGTGGTCGGCCTTGATGGTGTGGGGAAAGAGCTTATCGTAAGATCATCTTCTTTCCTTGAGAAATAACAATCCCCTTTGCTCTTGAAGCATCTACACGCCGTCCTGAAAGATTGTAGGTCTTGCTCGTCTTGACAGCTGTGGTGACGCTTCCTACACTTGTGGGAGAGGCATCGAAACGGAAAGAGAAACTGCGTACTTGCCCGCTTACAATGGGCAGGGTGAGGAAGGCGCGGTTGCCCGGAATGGACACATCACTCCGAATCGGGCGAAGGAGGAACTCTTTCGTGTCCGCGTCTCTTGTCAGCCCGTAGTAAGTGATTGCGGCCTTGCGATCTTGCGCCGGCAGGCGAAGATTAGTACCGCTAAGCAGCGAGGGAATCGCTTCGCGCCATTGAGCGGGACGAAGGTGGAACGTCTTGGCTTCGGCACTGGCGAGGATCACCGGCGTGTTGGCCGGAAGAACCGAACCTTCGATGGGCGTGAGACTGATTTCTTTGTCTCCATAGGGATGACCTGCGTCTTTGTCCGTGATCTCTTTCACCAAATAGGCGGTGAGGCCTTGAGGAAGCTCTACGGCAAAGGGCAGGTGCAATGTTGCATAATTACCATTGCTTCCGGCAAGCGTGGTTACGGGGAACGCGGCGTCCTTGACGGTGTCGAAATAGAAGCTGGTGCTTGCGATGCCTTCCGGGGCATGCCAAACGGGATGGGCTTCTGTGCCGGGGTGTCCGCCAATGGCATTGTCATTAGTCCAGCCGACAAGAGAAACGCCTTTGTTACGAATGTAGAGCGTGCCCACTTTTTGTTGTTTGATGTCTTTGGCCGTACCGAAAGTGAGCGGTTCGGGACTATTGCTCAAATCGCCTTTGTTCTTTCCGGGCTTAGAAGCCAAATAACCTTTGCCGTCGGCAGCAGCGAGATACTTGTTTCCGCTCGCATCTTTTTGAAGTACCCAGAGCGTGGTGTTGTCTTCGTTGCGACTCAGGCTCGCTCCGGCTTCTCCGGACGGAACTGCGGTGATGTATCGGTGGTCAAAATAACTGCGCAAGCGGTATACCTTGCCGTCTTCGGGCATGTGGTAGGTTGTATCGTCCGGTTGATGCAGTGTAGGTCTTGCCCACGTTTCTGCAATAGGCGTGATAAAAGGTGACCAACTGAAATCGGGTGCTGTTTCTGCTGCGGCTGCTTGCAGATAGACATCTACTTGAGCCATGTCTTTGAACTTCGCCAAAGGATAGCCCGGGTTGGTTTGCGCCAACAGGCTATCTGCTGTGAGGAGCATGCGGAAGTAGCGACCATACTCCTTGAGATCGTGGATTTGACTGTCAGCCGTATAGTCCTTTTCTATCAATTTCGAGAAGGGTTCACGGAACTTCGTGTTGAGCGGATCGCCGTATGCCGGGATCTGCACTAAACTATCTGCGCCGCGCCATGAAGGCCAAAGCTCCATGCGCTTTTGGAGAGCCGACAAGTGCTCTGCGGTATTCGCGTTGGTGGTCTTAGTGGAGGTGACGATTTGCTTGAAGTGATCATAGAACGTACGACTATGTTTAATCTTCGAGGCATCGCGTTCCAAAATCACATCAGCCTTTTTCAGCGTCTTCCAAGCCTCGAGCCAGCCTTTGACTTCTGCAATGTTGGTGTTGGCCGTGGGAGAGTTCATGTTGAGTGCCGCCAGCCGGTTTTTGAAATCATCAAAGAAAGGACGGGCATGTTTCACCGCGGCCGCATCAGCTACGAGGGTACTGTCGGCTGTGCGCCACACTTCCCAGGCCGCCAATTTGGCTTTGAGGGCATCAATATCCGTTTGAGTGGCCGCGGTGCGCTTGAGTTCCTCTGTCAAATGATGGCGGAAGGCCGAGTGATAGGGCTTTGTGGAAACTGCTTTTGCAGCGTCGCGCACCATGATGCTGTCGGCGTGTTGGACCAGCGCCAAATACTCGGTGATGGGATCGGCGGGGACGAACTCCCAGTGCGAATTGTTGTCGCCGGTGGAGTAGAAGCCCATGGAATTGTGCTGCACGCCGAGGCCTCCATGCCAGTTCCAGCCTTGCGTGCGTTCACCGGCGGGGGTGATGTTGTAGTAAGACGTGGTTCCGTTGAGCACATGCTCGATGTTCCAAGGCTGCGATTGCGCAAAGTCCTTTGTCCATGAGAGCCGGTTGCGGCCTTCGCGAATGTCGCCGTACGTAGCCCACTCTTTTTTCGAAAGCGAATAGAGGTGATAATCGCCGGCGCTCTTTCCTCCGACCAAAATGTACTCGCCTGCGCTTTCGCGCTTGTCGGTGGGACGAGTTTGCGCGTCGGCATAGTAATACTTGCCGTTGTTCATGCGGTAATTGCGAATCACATACTTACCGAAGGGGGTATTTGCTCCGCTCGACAGGGTGAGCCCGGCGGGATTGTCGAATGTGAGCGCTTTGTCGTACTCAGAAAGCACTTTTCCGTCCTTGATGACATCGACTTCCTTGCCATTTCCACCGACAACAGCGACTCTGATATCTGATAAGTTGAATTTTTCGGGAATCGTGAACGAATGGCGATTGGCCACCATCACAAGATGGTTGTGCCCGTCATAGACTTTGTAGCCCACAGCGCCCGTTCCTTGAATGCGGATGCTGCGTCCTTCCCATTGCACGGCTTCGGGCTTTGCGATGGTGCCGGGTTGGCCGTCTTTACCGAAGTCGGTGTAGTGTCCGACGTCGCCGAAGACACGACTGTCGCCGGGATTCAATCCTCCAATCGTAGCCCATCGCATTTCGCCGGGCTGATGTCCTTCGTAAGTCGCTTCTGTTGGTCGGATACGCTCATCGATGAAGAGAAGATGGCCGGCCGTTTTGGGGAATTTCGCCATGGCGTTCTTACAGTCGTCGATGTCTTCTTGACTGACGGAGATTGTCGTGGGAGCGTAGACTCTATCGTAAAATCCGTCATTGTATTTGAGCGGAAGATTGTCGCCGGTCTTTTTGAAGAAGCCGTAGAAGGTGAAGAACTCGGTCAAATCCTCCTGTGCCACTTCGCTGCAAAAGCGTGCAAAGCGGAGATAGTCGGTCTTGGCATATCGACTATCGATGGGCTCTTTGCGGAATTTGTCGAAAAGTTCGCGGAAGAAGGTGGGTTTCTTGCCCAGTTCGACGTAGTAGAGCCACAACTGCCAATACATGCGCGAACGATCGCCCAAATCCATGTCAAACCATGATTGGTCGTTGTTGAAACGATTGAAAAGCTTTTGAGGAGCGTCGAGGCGGCTCACGTTCGCACCGCGCTTCCACACAGCGATATTCGACCAGAGGTTGTTGGAACTCTCCAAGCAACGTGACAAATTGAAGAGTTTCTGATAGTGGTGACCGGTTTCGTGAACCACCGCCCACAAGTTGCCGGCATTGTCGCCGGGAGAGCCTTTGGCCCACTCCTTGTAACTGAACGTTGTGCTGACGGTTCCAATGAAGGTGCCGTAGGGGAAAGCGTAGAGTCCGGAAGCATCTGTGCTGAACATCAAACAATTGAAGCGACCTTCAAATTGCTCGGGCTTGAAGAAGTCTTGTTCCAACTTGTGAACGTCATCCCATTTCTCCAAAACGCCGGTGATGCCCTTGTACTGACCATTATAATGCCAGTTTCCTTGGTTCTTTTGTTCTTCTACACCGCTTAAACTGAGACTGTGAATGGTGTGTTTCGACTTCAAACGAATGACTTCGTCGTTGAAGAAACCGTAAGGCTTGAGTGCTACAAGATTGTCCCAGTCTGCATTCGTCATCGTGGTGGCATCAAAAAAACCATTCGCGCGGCCACCCTCTACATGGATGGGAATTTTGGGAAGTGCGGTGTATTTGAGATTGACATCGTTGATGACATAGTTAATGTACAGGTGCGAGGGAGCTTCGGCATAAATGGCATTGATTCCTTTGTGCAGGGGGATGAGCTTGTCGCCCGTCTTATTTTTTCCTTGCACCAATTCTGCATTGAGTTCGCAGTCTTTCGGAGCGTCCTCTCCCACGAAGACCAGTACCACTTCCTTTTCGGGTATGGTAATACCGGTGGGGTTGGTCAGTTGAGAGTATTGTCCAAAGCTCGTGGGCATAAGATGGTTTTCACGTGCCCATTTTTGAGGATGACTATACGCTTGATAGTTTTGGATACGGAAGAACTTTTCGTATCGGTTCGCTTCGCTTTGGGCATTCCAGCGGTCTGTCTTGACACGCACAACCATATCGATCAGCGATTGAGGCAAATGGTCTGCCGCAAGTGCTGTTTTGAGTGCACCAAGTTCCATCGACTTGTACGGTTCTTGCAACTGTGTGCAGGCCAAATCCTTGAAATAACGCTGCAACTGCGCATTGAGTTGGTCGCGGTTGTCGGTTAAGTCTTTTTGTTCCTTCAACTTTTGCTTATAGGCTTCCAAGGCTACCGGATCCAAAGAGACCTCTTCCAATCGCCATTGCGAAGCAATTGAGGTTTCTTCCCAATTGACAACGTTGTAACCTGCGGATTCTGCACAATGCAAACTCGCTCCGTCTTTGACCACGAAAGCTAAGTTGGGTAGCCATTTGTCCATCGATTTGATCATAAAGGTGGGGCGAGTGTCCGTCATTGTGTAATGATGCGAGCGTGCAGCCGAGTTGCCCACATATCTTTGATCCACCACACTGCGGACAGCCCATTTTTCTCCCACTTTCTCCAGCTGCCAGAGTTGTCCCATCTCGCGTTGGTTGCGCGCTTCGCCGCGCACTACGTCATCTGATGCAGGACGTGTGGTGAGCACGCGGTCGGGATAGGCCACATTGCGTACAATGTAGTATTTTCCGGCGGCCGGTTCGTAAACTCCGTTGGATTTGCTGCGTATAGCTGCTTTTACGTCTGCTTCAGATACGTCGCTTACGGGAACGAATTGCCATTCCGCAGCAGGATTGGCAAAGAAAGTGGTGTCCACTACCTTACGAACGGTGTCGTGCTTGGTCTTAAACGAGCGAGCATTGCCACCGACAATCGCATTCTCGTTCGATTTCTCGAAACAAGAACCGTTGGAAAAGTCGTTGTTGGCGCTGATGTTGTAAAAATCCGGGGTCGTATTGAGGAAGTTCACCCACAAGCGAGTGCTTCCCACTGCCGTCGTCACATTTTTCTTGGCTTCGGCTTGCGGTACAAAACGACTTGTGCCGGCATTGCGAATGGCAAAACCGTCGTCACTGCGCTCCAGGAGCCAGATGGTTGAGAAATCAGTGGAAGAAAACTCCGTGGTTGTCTTGAGTTGGTGGGACGCCCCATCAACTGTCCAATAGTGATTGTCGGCGTTCTTCACACGATAAAGACCACCCGTTCGCAACTGTTCGAGATTACGTAAGTTCTTTTCGAGCTTCGGCCACGCAGTATCAAATGCTGCAACGCCTTTCATCTCCTCGGCGTTGAGGGGTTCAAATTTCCAGTGGTTGGCCTCAGAGGAAACATCTTCCCAGTTTTGCACCAATCCGCTACCTCCATTGTGCCAAAGCGTTCGTCCTTTGAACTCTTCAGAGGTAGAAATCACCCAATAGCCCTCACTTCCTGTGCCGGTGGCCGGTTTGATGTAGTAATGCGCAGGCATAGTGCCCACCTTAAAGGTCACGTTCAGCCGATCAAGGGGCTGGACAGCCAATTGTTCGCTCACACTGACGATCCAATAGGTGCCATTCACAAGCTTGACTTTCCAATAGGAGGAGAGGAAGTCTACTGCGCCCGAGCCACTGCCGGCGTGCTCTGAAAGATAGCCCAAGCTGTGATGTTTCACACAGATGGGAAAATGGTTTCGTCGGCTCACAATGCGGTAATACCCCTCCGACAGTTGCCCAGTTTGGGCAAGGGCCGGCATGAGCCATCCTAAGAATAGGAGCAGAAACACCTGCGTTCGTTTAAGAAATTGATCCATATAAAGATGAGTTGTTGATGACAAGAGTAAGTTGCAATGATTGCCGGATAAAATGGAGTCGAAGCACGCTTCGAAAAACTTTGAGTGGAAGTCAGCCGTTGTGTCGTTTCATGTGAAGTTCCATCAAGTTTAGTCGTGTCGTGCGATGCCACAAGACGTTTTAGTGGCAAGACGCACCGGCTCTCAATATATAAAGTGGAAACGCGTTGGCAGCGTCACACCGCAAGCCGGAAATCACGTGCGCTCTGCGCATAGCACAGGGGGCGGACAAAGGATTTGAGGCTACGATGCTCAACAATGAAGCATATCGCTAAATTAATTTGTGTTCAGTAGTGCAAAGTTAGTGATTGAGATAGAGTATAACGAATAAATCAACAAGTATTTGCTTAGTATTGTAACTAAACTTCTCACGATTGCAACAAACTATTAATAGAACAAGGCCGGTGCATGATGTAGCCAATCAGTAAAAGTGACGAAGTGTTTCTTCGATGCACAAAGATCATCTGCAATATCGTGGAAGACAACCCTCGTGGCACTTTTCGCGACCCATCGATAGCGACCCATCAACGAGTTTTGGCACGATCACGCTGAGTCTTTTTCTTCGATGAGAGACTCATCGGCTGTTTATGCACAGCAAGGCAAGAAAAAGTGAGATGGTAAGACGGGGAGAAGAGAAGCCTCTTTCAAAACACGTGCAGTTTCGGAGAAAACTCCTCTACTTTTCTCCAAAAGCTCCCTACTTTTTTGCAAAACTCCACGTGTTGTGAGTGCCGATTGTCAAGCCTCGATCTTTCGGTCTGAAGTAACCGGAGAAAAAAGCGGGCGTGCGTACAACGCGATGGGGCAAGGCGGAGAAAAAACAAACAAAGCCTGCCGAAGGGCAGACTTTGTAAATTGCGGGAGGAGTGTTCCCAAAGTGACAAGGCGGTGAAGGAATCCAATATACGGGCTTCACCGAGGAAAGCGTCCGGGGGTTGAGAGCCGTTGCCACCACCGTCTCATCGTGGGGCGTGGCAAAGCGCTCAGGGGGGGCTCCTATGCAGCGGAGCACGAACGACTATTTGGAGTGCTTGGAGCGTGAACTTTGCAAGCGAGTGCACAGCACTTCGCCGACTTTATAGACATAACGCAAGAGCAGCAAGGGAAGGGCAGAGGCGACATGGTGGTTTCGCAAGGCACGACGGTGGTCGCGGAGTATGGCCATGTGGCTTTTCAGTCCGGAGGTGGAAACTCCGCCGGTGCGCATCGTGACAAAATCGGCGGGGATGTAGACAGTGCGGATTTTATGCACGAAGATGAGGCGGAGGAGCTGTTCGAAATCGGCGGCCACGCGGTACGACAGATCAAAGGTGCCATGGGTGGCGTAGCACGTGCGGCGGCAGTAGAAAGAGGGGTGGGCGGGCATGAAGCCGAGGCGCATCATCCACGGACGGAAGGGGCGGGAACTGTAATAGCGCGTCATCGTTTGCAGATCGGCGGGGGCAACGTAGTGCACGTCCCCGTAGCAGGCGTCGATGTGGGGATCGGCGAGGGCATCGGCCACGCGAGCGAGGACATGCTCGTCGGTATAGAAGTCGTCGCTGTTGAGAATGCCGATCACGTCGCCGGTGGCGCGGGCGATCCCCTTGTTCATTGCATCGTAGAGTCCGTGGTCGGGTTCGCTGAACCAGCGGAGGCGCTCGCCGAATTGGGGAGCGAATTGGCGAACGATGTCGGCCGTGTTGTCCGTCGAGCCGCCGTCGGCTACGATGAGTTCGAAGTCGGTGTGCGTTTGGGCGAGTATCGAGCGAAGGGTGTCGGAGAGGGTGGCGCCACTGTTGAAGGTGGCGGTGACAATGGAGATTTTCATGAGCGGGAGGCGGAGCTGGAGCGCCGACAGAGGCGGGAGATCAAGGGAATGAGAACATCGATGCGAAATTTGAGTTTCGCCCACAGCGAATACGGGCTTTTCCGTGCCGTGCAAGAGGCGTTGTCGCCGTGCCGTCGGAAACAAATGAGTGGTTCGTGGAGAAATTTGACGCGTCCGGTGAAGGCGGCGATGTTGCCGATCCAAATGTCGTGCATCGGGATGCAACGAGGGAACGGGAGTGAGCGGAGAAGCACCCGACGCGTGAAGGCCATGCAGCAACCGAGGTAGAAATTGCGGATCAAGAGGTTGTACCAGCGCCCTTCGTGGAGACCGACGTGGGCAAAAAAGGAGGAGGCGGTGACGTTGAGGGCATCGTCCGTGACGCGGCAGTCGCTCACCACACAGTCGGCGCCGGCTTGAAGTGCAGCGACCATGCGTTGCACCTTGCCCTCGAGCCAAAGATCATCTTGATCGGAGAGAAATATGTACTCTCCGCGCGCTTCGCGGAGTGCGTTTTCGAAATTGTCGATGGGAGATCCCGTGCCGGGGCCTTGCACAATGCGAACAATCGAGCTGTTAAAGGCGCGTACCACATCGAGTGTGCCGTCGGTTGACCCATCGTCGGAGACGATCACTTCATCCTCGGGACTCAATTGGGCGAGGATGGAACTCATTTGCTGATGGATGGTGGCGGCACCGTTGTAGGTGGCAAGGCAAACTGAAATCATAGAATAATATGGTAATGCGGCTGTAGGGCTTGTGCAGAAGGAGGGGGCTTGCTGTACAAGCGGCAATAGAGTTGTGCGAGAATGGGGCACATTGCTGCGAAGTTAGTAACTTTTGAGAGCGCATGCAAGCATGAGACAAGTTTTTGTTGGGGAAGAAACACCGGCGGATAGGTGTTCTATGCTGCAGAGCATGTATTTCACAACGAACAGCGGGCACCACGTATGACATGGTGCCCGCTGTTCGTTTTACGATAAGACAAGTGGGTTATAGGTGCTCAATGCGACGAAGAATGTCGGTTTCTGTGCCGCAAAATGTTCCAAAATGCTCGAGTTTGAGGGTGCTCATGGCTGCCGCGAAGCAACCGGCTTCATGATAGCTCGCTCCCTGTGCGCGTCGGTAGAGGTAGCCGGCCATGTAGGTGTCTCCGCAGCCGGTGGCGTCGGCGAGGTGGCGTGGTGGATAGGCGGGAATTTTTACTAAATTGCCTTCCGCATAGATGTTTGAGCCAAGATGCCCTTCGGTGATGATCACTTCGCGGACTCCCCAGCCTGCCAAGCATTGAGCGGCGACACGAACGTCCGTTTCGCCGGTGAGAACGTGCATCTCATGTTCGTTGACTTTGAGGATGTCGACGTTTTTCAGACAGGTTTTCTTCTCGTACCAATTGCAGGCGAGAACGTTGGTGTCTTCGACACGGCGCAGAAAGCCTTGGGCATCGAGCGAAACAAGGCCTTGGGTGGAAAGATGGCGAATGAGATCGGGGGAGAAATCGTTGGCTAATAGACTTCCGAGGTGAAAAATGTCGGCCTGCACGTCGGCGAAGTCCTCGATGCAAAATGGATCGGCTTCTGCCAACACCCGTTGAGTGCGATGATCAGAGTTTGAACCGTAGATATTTTCGAAAATCACCGTGGCCGATCCGGGAATGAGTTTGACGTCGATACCCAAGTCACGGAGTTGTTCGATGACAGCATGGTCGTCAGCGCCTACTGAAGTGACTAAACTAAACCGTGGAGCGGGTAGCCGTGCAATGGCATGCGCAAAATAGAAGGCCGTTCCGCCGTTGAGATGTTGAGTGCGTTGCGGCGTGATGATTTTGTCGTGGGTAATATGGCCCACGCAGCAAATCTTTTTCATGAACGCACGAGTTGGAGAAATTCGTCGCGCAGTTCCGGACGCTCAAACTCCCCACATTGTGCCGTGGTGACGGTGCGAGAGCATTGTTTCTCCACACCGCGCATTTGCATGCACATGTGGTGTGCTTCGATCATGACCATCGCCCCACGAGGCGTTAAGGCTGTTTGAATAGCTTCGAGTATTTGGTGAGTGAGGCGCTCTTGCACTTGCAGTCTGTGGGAGAAAATGTCGACAACACGAGGGATTTTCGAGAGACCGCAGATGAAGCCGTCGGGCAAATAGGCGACATGTACCTTGCCGTAGAAGGGAAGCATGTGGTGCTCGCATAGACTGTGGAATTCGATGTCGCGCACCAAAACCATTTGACGTTGTTCCTCGGTGAATTTTGCACTGTTGAGAACGGCAATGGGGTCTTGGTTCGCGCCGGCAGTGAGAGTGGTCATGGCTTTGGCTACGCGGGTCGGGGTCTTGAGTAGCCCTTCTCGTTGTGGATCTTCACCGAGAAGACCAAGAATTTCGTGGTAATGGTGAGCGAGGCGGTCTAAGCGTTCTTGTTCAGTCATTGTTGTAAAGTTATGAGAGGCGCAGCAAAGCGTGGGAGTACTTACTAAGGAAGAGAAGTTTGTCGGCGAACGAGGATTGGGCAGGCCACTACGGCTGCTTCGCTCGAGAGGTGTGCCGCGCGAATGAGGCGTGCGTAGTGTATGGCGTCTTCGCGCCGGGTGAAATTCCCCACGCGACAAATCCATCGGGGGGAGATGAAGTGAACGTAGGTGGCGATTTCCGGAAAGCGGCGGTGAATGTCTTTTTGTACTTGCAATGCAGCGTTTCTGGAGGCACGGTCGGAGAAACCTGTGTAGACTTGTACGCGGAATCCCTTGACTTGCATATTACCGCCGGGGGCAGTTGTCTGCGGCACGACTACCGGAGCGGCTACCGGGTGGGAGGCTACGGGAGAGGGGGGTGGTTTCGATTTCTGAGTGACTTTTTCTTTGGGGCGTTCCGTTGTTTGTTTCCGTTTACTTTTCTCCGAAGAAGGGCGCTCAGGAGTACGCTTGACGACAACGGAGTCTTGCACGAAACAATGTGATAGAGGGCGAAGAGCCGGTTTCGTCATCGCAAAATGCGCGCTCGCAATGGTTGGCGCAATAGAAGCAGCTGCAAAGAACAGTGCAGCAATCCATCGGCTGGAAAAAGCAAAACGAGAAAAAGAAGGGTGCATGGCCGCGAACATAATCAAAAGAAGATGACCGCCACGAGAAGCACTCGCGACGGCCATCTCACATGTTGTTTCCTAAAAAGGCGTTTTCAAGTTCCGGTTAGGCTTTCCAAGCATCGATAATGCCCTTGAAGTCTGCCGCATTGAGCGAAGCACCGCCGATGAGACCACCGTCGATGTTGGGTTTCGCGAAGAGTTCGGGAGCGTTGCTGGCTTTGCAAGAACCGCCGTAGAGGATCGAAGTTGCGTCAGCAGCTTCAGCGCCGAACTGGTCGGCAACGCACTTGCGGATGAAAGCGTGGATCTCTTCAGCTTGTTCAGCAGTAGCCGTCTTACCGGTACCGATAGCCCAGATGGGTTCGTAGGCGATCACCACATTCTTCCACTGTTCAGCAGAAAGGTGGAAGACGCTACCTTCGAGTTCAGCCTTGCAGACAGCTTCCTGTTCGCCGGCTTCGCGTTGAGCGAGGCTTTCGCCGATGCAGAAGATCACCTTCAGACCGTTGGCAAGAGCGAGGTCAACTTTTTCCTTCAAGATGGCGGGAGTTTCGTTGTAGTATTCGCGGCGTTCGCTGTGACCGAGGATCACGTATTCGGCGCCGGTTGATTTTACCATTTCAGCCGAAACTTCGCCGGTATAAGCGCCCGAAGCTTTGTCCGCGCAGTTTTCTGCAGACACGGCCACGAGGCTGTGGTCTACTACTTCGCTCACTTTGGCGAGGTGGATGAAGGGCGTACCGATGATCACTTCGCAGTTGGGCTTCTCCGCTTTGAGGAGATCATTGATTTCAGTAGCGAGCGCAATGCCTTCCTGGAGGTTCTTGTTCATCTTCCAGTTACCGGCAACGATGTGCTTTCTCATGATTGAGTGGATTTTTGAGATTTATAATGTGAGTAGACTTTGAAATAGCGGTGTCCGAGTTTGAGTCGATCGATCAAAACGAGCAGACCGAAGGGAATGACAAACCAAAGGAACAGCTTTAAGAATGCGCGGCGCGCAGCATCTGACTGCGCATCGGGCGAAAGATCGAGATGACTCAATTCTTCTTCGTCGGGAAGATTGTTGTTGCTCCATTTCGCCACAATTCTTCCATCGCGAATCAGCACCAAACCGGGATTGGAGCGCACCAAGGCTTCCAGTGTCTCAGCGGAACTCACCGCAAAGGGATAGGCGGCGCCCGTTCGGTCGATCCAGCGCGTAACATCCTTGCCGGTCGTCGCCGTCGCGCAGAGAAAACGCATGCGATGGTCGCGCGCATAATCGTAGATGTCGTTCAGTCCGTCAGAGCAACCGGCGTCGGCGGCCGCAAGGTTGGGAATTGTAGCGATAAAGACGTTGCCGGTATCGGCCAACAGTTCATCGCCGATTTCCATTTCCGTACGCGGATCGACAAAGGAGAAGTCCTTGATCGTTGCGGCACGAATCACCTTGGTGTCCGTACGTACGTATTTCCACGTCGAGTCGGGAAGATTGTCCATCTTGAATGTCGCCTGTTTGCCGTCTTTCTCATAGATGAACGACATTTCCTCCTCTCCGCGCATGGCTTCTTCGATCTTCGTGCCGAGACTGTAGCCGGTGAAGTCCACCAGCGGGAGATAGTGCAACGAATAGAGCGCCACACCGATCATGTAGACCAGCGCAAAGAGCGAAAGCAACCATTGAGTGTGGCGAGAGATGATGCGCAACGAATGTTGTCCGGCAATGAGGAGCAACAATGCGCAAGCCAGAAGCACAATGTTCTTCGCGAGCGTCTCGCCGTTGGTCAGTGTGATGGCATCGCCGAAGCAACCGCAGTCGGGTACGGGACTATAGAGGTAAATATAGACTGTCATTGCCGTCATGACGAGCATGAACAGGAAGGTGCCGATTGCGGTCAGACGTTTGCGCATGCCCAACAGCAGGTAGACGCCGAGCGTGAACTCAACCAGCGCAAGGGCAACGGCAGCCGCATCGAGGTATAGCGAACCGGCGGGAATGTTCCAGCCCAAGTGGTTGCAATACGCTTCGAGTTTGTGTTCCATGCCCATCGGGTCGAGCGCTTTCACGAAGCCCGAGAAGAGAAACGTCGCGGCCAACAGCCATTGTGCGATGGTGGTCGCCACGCGCAAGACAATGCGCAAAGTCTTATTTTGAGTCATGTGTCCGTTTTGAGTTGACTAATGAGTGGACGAGCCGTCCATCGTCGTGAGGAACCCCGTGTTGCTTGAAGAGGTCGAGAAACGGTAGTTCGACGCGGCGGAAAACTCGCGGTGGACGTGTCCGGTGTTACGACAAACTGCCTTTCAGCGCATCGCCGTCTTCGCCTTCCAACTCCAATTTGATGAGTGAGAAAACGGAATAGTTGATCATATCTTGATAGTTGGCGGCCACTCCTTCGCTGACCAAGGTCTTGCCGTCGTTCGATTCGATTTCTTTGGTGCGGAACACCTTCATGAGAATCAAATCCGTCATCGACGTGACGCGCATCAGTCGCCAAGCCTCGTCGTAGTCGTGGTTCTTACGCAACATCAACTCCAACGTGGCCTGCGCCTGTCGGCGATAGTCGTCGATCACCGTCTCGTCGTGCAGCGCCGCTTGGTCTTGTCCGTCGGCGGCACCGCGTTCGAGTTGGATCAGCGCCATGAGGGCGTAGTTCACAATCCCGATAAATTCGGGAGTGATGCCCTCGCCCACGCGCGTTTCGCCCTTCATTTGGAGAGTGCGAATGCGGTTGGCTTTGATAAAGATCTGGTCGGTCAGCGACGAAGGTCGCAGCACACGCCAAGCGGTGCCGTAGTCCTTCATTTTGAGTCGGAAGACCGACTCACATCGCTGCAGAATTTCTTCAAATTCCGTTTCGGTCGTCATGATGTCGAGCGCAAATTAGTAGCTGCGTGCTATGATCACACGTGCCACCGCCGGTTTGCCGCTCACCATGTCGACGCCCAAATCGTCTTGTGACACTTCGTTGGGGATGCAGCGAATAGTGGCTTGCGTTTCGGCCTTGATCTGCGCTTCGGTTTCGGCCGTGCCGTCCCAGTCGCAAACGAAGAAACCACCTTCCTTCACGCGCTCCTTGAACTCGTCGTAGTCGGTGCAGCGGTAGGTGCAAGCCTCGCGGTGTTGCAACGCCTTATTGTAGATGTTCGCCTGAATCTCTTCGAGGAGTTGTGCCACGTGGTCTTCGATGCCTTCGAAGGGCAGCGTTTCCTTCTCGAGTGTGTCGCGGCGCATCAATTCGATCGTGCCGTTTTCGAGGTCGCGACCGCCCATGGCCAAGCGTACGGGCACACCCTTCAGTTCGTAGTCGGCAAACTTGAAGCCGGGGCGCTTGTTGTCTGCGTTGTCGTATTTCACGCGCAGCCCCTTCGCTTCGAGGCGTTGAGTGAGTGCGCCGAGTACCGCGTTGAATTTCTCTTCTTCGCCGTTCTTGAAGATCGGCACGATCACCACTTGAATGGGGGCGACATGCGGGGGAAGCACCAAACCATTGTCGTCGCTGTGGCTCATGATGAGCGCACCCATCAGACGGGTCGATACACCCCACGACGTGGCCCAAGCGTATTGTTCCTTATTGTCTTTGTCGACAAACTTCACATCGAAAGCCTTACCGAAGTTCTGACCGAGGAAGTGCGACGTACCGCTCTGCAGCGCCTTGCCGTCCTGCATCATCGCCTCGATGGTGTAGGTGTCGAGTGCACCGGCAAAACGCTCGGTGGCGCTCTTCACGCCGCGCACCATGGGGATGGCGAGCACATCTTTGGCAAAGTCGGCATAGACGTCGAGCATCTGCTTGGCGCGTGCTTCGGCCTCTTCGCGGGTGGCGTGCGCCGTGTGGCCTTCCTGCCAAAGGAATTCAGAGGTGCGGAGGAACAGGCGCGTGCGCATCTCCCAGCGCATCACATTGCACCATTGGTTGCAAAGCACGGGCAGATCGCGCCACGATTTGATCCAACCGCGGTAGGTGTTCCAAATCGTCGTTTCGGAAGTGGGGCGAATAATGAGTTCCTCTTCGAGCTTCGCAGCAGGATCCACCACCACACCGTCGCCTTCTTCGTTGGTCTTGAGTCGATAGTGGGTCACCACGGCACACTCTTTGGCGAAACCTTCCACGTGCTCAGCCTCTTTCGAGAGATAGCTTTTCGGGATGAGCAGGGGGAAGTAGGCATTTTGCACACCGGTTGCTTTGAAGCGCGCATCGAGTGCTTGTTGGATGCGTTCCCAGATGGCATAGCCGTAGGGCTTGATCACCATGCAACCGCGCACAGGCGATTGTTCGGCGAGATCAGCTTTCACGACAAGTTCGTTGTACCAGCGCGAATAGTCCACGCTGCGTTTGGTGAGGTCTTTAAGTTCTTTGGCCATTATCGATGGTATGTGTGTATTCTATCGTGCGTCGAAACCGCGCCGTGCGGGTGCACGATGCAGCAAGACTCTTTTACGCAGGCAAAAATACAAAAAACTGATGGAATGCACCGTTTTATCCTACGAAAATCGCGCCGCCCGCCACTTTCTCGTTTTGCTTTCACGTCCATTTTTCGCCCATCTCAGGGAGGAACGCTACGCCTGCGGTCGTTGAATCTCAAAAAAATGCACTACTTTTGCACACATCGCAACCCCAATTTCCTTTGCCATGTCCATTATCGCCCAATCCTCTGTCGTCAGTCGACTCCGCCACATGTGGAGCAGCGAACAGCTGCCACATGCCCTCCTGCTCGCCGGTCCTTCCGGAGCCGGACAGATGGCGGTTGCCCTCGCCTTTGCGCGCCTCCTCCTTTGCGAAAAGCCCGAAGGCAGTGGCGAAGAAGCCCGCCCTTGCGGCACTTGTCCCTCCTGCCGCATGGTGGAACGCTACGCGCATCCCGATTTGCATTTCTCGTTTCCTGTGATCCGCCCGAAAAATGCTTCGAGCACTTCGCAGGTGGTGAGCGACTTGTGGATCACCGAGTGGCGCGCCATGCTCACCGACGGCGCATACTTCGATCTCGATGAATGGGGACAGCGCATGGGCATCGAGAAGCAGCAACCCTGCATCTATGCAGACGAGAGCGACGAACTGCTGCGCAAAGTGAGCATCGTCTCGGCGCGCGGTGGCTACAAAGTGGTTGTCATCTGGTTGCCGGAATTGATGAACGTCACTTGCGCCAACAAGATTTTGAAGCTCCTCGAAGAACCGCCGCGCCAAACGCTTTTCTTGCTCTGCTCCGATCATCCCGAGCAATTGCTGGCCACCATCATTTCGCGCACACAGCGCGTGGCTTTCAAACCACTCACCGAAACGGAAATTTCCGAAGCCTTGGTGCGCGAACGTGGCCTTTCCCCACAAGACGCCGCCCGCACAGCCCACCGCGCATCCGGGAGCTACACCAGAGCTCTCCGCCAACTCACCGTTGGGCACGACGAGCAAGAGTTTCTCGACATGTTTGTGCTCCTCATGCGCAAATGCTACCTGCGCGACATCAAAGAAATGTATGCTTGGGCGGAACGCATGGCCACTTGGGGGCGCGAGCGGCAAAAGTCCTTCTTGGACTACGCCCTGCAACTGGTGCGCGAAAACTTTGTCTACAATTTCCATTTGCCCCAACTCAATTATCTTTCGCAAAGCGAAGAAGACTTTTCGCGCAACTTCGCTCGCTTCGTCAACGAATCCAACGTCATGGGCATCGCTGCCGAACTGACCAGTGCGCGTCGCGACATTGCCCAAAACGTGAACGCGCGCATGGTCTTCTTTGACTTCGCCCTCAAAATGATCGTCTTGCTCATCCCGCCCAAACAGTAGTCGGGTTCCACCCGCCCTCGTGCTGTTGCGGCGAGACACCGCGATCTCTATCACTCACCTCAAAAAAAGTAGTCCTAATGCTCGACATTTTCATTCTCATCGTCCTCGTTTGGAGCCTTTATTCGGGTTGGCGCGCCGGCCTCGTTCGCGAAATCAGCTCCACGGTGGGCTATCTCGCCGGCTTGCTCATCGCCGCCACTTGCTACTCGTCGTTCGGGCAGTATTTGACTGTTTCGGGCAGCGAATCCAATATCATCACCTCGCTCATCGCCTTTGCGCTGCTTTGGATTCTCGTGCCCATTGCCCTGGGCTTTGTGGCGAACATGCTCACTCGCACGCTGCGTGGTCTGCATCTCGGCTGGCTCAACAGTCTGCTCGGCGCTGCGGTTTCGTTGTTGAAGTTTTCGATTCTGCTCAGTTGCCTGCTTTCGGCCATGAGTGCCCTCGGCATTCTCAATGAGCAGCGCACGGCATCGTCACAACTCTATGCACCGTTCAAATCCATTTTGTCGGAGGCCGTGGATCAGGTGGTGTCGAAATCGGCTGCCGGTGCAAAGTCCGATTCGGCAGACCACGAGCGTTCAGATACGACTTGGATAGATGTACAACATTGAGAGGGAAAAACACCCCACTGTTTTGAGAAAAAACACGACGTGAATGATCGAAAACACGTCGTGTTTTTTCTTCTTCTTGTACAACTTCCGTTTATGCGCGTCGAGGCGTGCATCCTTTCCGTCCCTCGCGTGTGCGCGTGTTGCGCGCGCATCACCGATTTGCAGCCTTTTTGCCTTCACCTTAGCGTGGTGAGATTGTGTAATGTCTTGTTGCATAAGGGGATAGGGCGATCGGAAGGGTGAAGGTAACACTTCTTAAGAAAATGCAGCTTACTGAAAATCAAGGGGTTGTGAAATCGTGAAAATGCCATATTCCTTCACCTCATTTGTTCACCCTTTTCTATGAAGCCATTTCCGAAAAAAACGGGTGAAGGAAAGGTGAAGGCAAAATCGGGTGAAACCTTCACCCTCAATTTGCTGATTCATAGAGTGTAAAGCGCGATGGGTGAAGAGGTGAAGGCAAAAAACGAAAAACGCTGCATGCGCGCGTAATGCGCGCGCGTGAGAGGTGATTTTAGGTTCACCTTTTCAGCCGGTTTTTCGAACAGCGGAAAGCACGATCTCGGGCCGCCCAAAAACGCGGTAGCCGAGTCGCAAACGAACGCTCTCACGAAGAGAAAAAATAATGCGACGAAAAAAGTAAGCCAAAGCTTTGTGTATCGAGCGGATTATTCGTAATTTTGTCGTGCAATCAAGTCTACGACCCGCCACCGCGGAGTCCGGACACCAATAAAGAAAGATTATACATTCTAACTCACATAGTTATGGTAAATTACAAAGACCTCGGCCTGGTGAACACTCGCGATATGTTCGCCCGTGCCGTTAAAGGCGGTTATGCAATTCCCGCTTTCAACTTCAACAATATGGAGCAGCTTCAGGCTATCATCAAGGCTGCAGCTACTCAAAAGAGCCCCGTGATCCTTCAGGTGTCGAAGGGCGCTCGCGAATACGCTAACCCCACGTTGCTTCGCTACATGGCACAAGGTGCTGTGGCTTACGCTAAGGAACTCGGTTGCGAACATCCCGAAATCAGCCTTCACCTCGACCACGGTGATAGCTTCGAAACTTGCAAGAGCTGCGTAGACTCCGGCTTTAGCTCGGTGATGATCGACGCTTCTGCACTTCCCTTCGAAGAAAACATCGCCCTCACGAAGCAGGTGGTTGAATATGCACACGCTCACGATGTGACGGTTGAGGCTGAACTCGGTGTACTCGCCGGTGTGGAAGATGAAGTTGCTCACGAAGAGAGCCACTACACGAAGCCCGAAGAAGTGATCGAATTCGTGGAACGCACGGGTTGCGACTCGCTTGCTATCTCCGTTGGTACCAGCCATGGTGCTTACAAGTTCAAGCCCGAACAGTGCACCCGCGACCCCAAGACCGGTCGTCTCGTTCCTCCCCCTCTCGCCTTCGACGTGCTCGCCGCTATCGAAGAGAAGCTCCCCGGATTCCCCATCGTGCTCCACGGTTCTTCGTCGGTGCCCCAGGAAGAAGTGGACACGATCAACAAGTATGGCGGTAAGCTCCCCGATGCAGTGGGTATCCCCGAAGAACAGCTCCGCAAGGCTGCTGCTTCTGCCGTTTGCAAGATCAACATCGACTCTGACTCGCGTCTCGCCATGACGGCTGCTGTGCGCAAGGTCTTCGCTGAGAAGCCCGGTGAGTTCGACCCCCGCAAGTACCTCGGACCGGCTCGCGACAACATGCAGAAGCTCTACGAACACAAGATTGTGAACGTACTCGGCTCGAACAACAAGCTTGCTCAGTGCTAATAGCATAGAATTTTGAGCAGCATCGTTCAGAAGTTGCCCAAATAAATAAGCGCGACACTTCTCCACAATGAGAGGTGTCGCGCTTCTTTTTTATACCTTCATGTTACGCGCCTGTGCTCACAGTCTTCGCACGTTGTGTATCGGTTGAATGCGGGTCTTGCGCTCGTGTCGTGACTTACGTTTAATTTCTGCAGAAAAGGGCATCAAGCGGGTATTCAGGGCGATTAAACAGTTGAAGGGGCACGCGCTGACAGTACATGACTATTAGATTTCCACTCATCAGAGAAAGTGGTGCACGGTGCAAGGCGTAATGAGAAGAACCGAGGAGATCGCTTTTCTCATGCCACTCGAAACGGATAGTTGCCCGACGAGGAGAGCTAGTATTTGAGCTTGCATAGATCCCCTTCGGCGAAGAGTGGCGATTCAAAATGACATAGCCGGACACTTCGCAGTGTCCGGCTACTCAAATAACCAATCTTCTTAGCCTTTGACGCATGCCAGTCTAATCAACATTAGACTCGCGTCAGGCTTAGTTTTGTCAAGTCACGGTTTAGTATGCTCCCAATTGAGCTTTCACTTCCTCGTCGACACGAGCGGCGAAAGCGTCAATCGTCATGACTTCTTGTTGTCCGTCGCTGCCTTGCATGCGTACGGCTACGGTGCCGTCGGCAGCTTCCTTTTCTCCGACTACGAGGAGATAGGGGATGTGCTTCATTTCGTTGTCGCGGATCTTACGGCCGATCTTTTCGCTGCGGTCGTCCACAAGGGTGCGTACATCGTGGGCTTCGAGGCGCTCGCGCACTTGCTGAGCGTAGTCGTTGTATTTGTCGGAGATGGGCAGTACAACGGCTTGGTCGGGGGTGAGCCAGAGGGGGAAACGACCGGCGGTGTGCTCGATGAGCACGGCCACGAAGCGTTCGAGCGAACCGAAGGGGGCGCGGTGAATCATCACGGGGCGGTGCTTCTGGTTGTCTTCGCCGGTGTATTCGAGTTGGAAGCGTTCGGGGAGGTTGTAGTCCACCTGAATCGTACCCAGCTGCCAGCGGCGGCCGATGGCGTCTTTCACCATGAAGTCGAGCTTCGGGCCGTAGAAAGCGGCTTCGCCATATTCGATGCGGGCGTTGAGTCCCTTCTCTTCGCAGGCTTCGATGATGGCTTGTTCGGCGCGTTCCCAGTTGTCTTCCGAACCGATGTACTTCGAACGGTCAGTTTGGTGACGGAGCGAGATTTGCGCTTCGTAGTTCTCGAACTTCAGCGACTTGAAGATGATGAGGATGATGTCCATCACGTTGAGGAACTCCTGCTTCACTTGGTCGGGACGGCAGAAGATGTGTGCATCGTCTTGCGTAAATCCGCGTACACGGGTCAGGCCGTGGAGCTCACCGCTCTGTTCGTAGCGATAAACGGTGCCGAACTCGGCGATGCGGAGGGGGAGGTCCTTGTACGAACGGGGCTTCCAAGCGAAGATTGCGCAGTGGTGGGGGCAATTCATGGGCTTGAGGAAGTATTCTTCCCCTTCTTCGGGCGTGGTGATGGGCTGGAAGGAGTCCTTACCGTATTTGGCGTAGTGGCCGGAAGTGACGTAGAGATTCTTCGAACCGATGTGCGGCGTGATCACCTGCTGGTAGCCGAACTTCTTTTGAATCTTCTTCAAGAAGTCTTCGAGACGCAGACGCAATGCCGTTCCCTTGGGGAGCCACATGGGCAAACCCTTGCCGACGAGTTCGGAGAACATGAAGAGTTCCATCTCCTTACCGATCTTGCGGTGGTCGCGGCGCTTGGCTTCTTCCAGCAAAGCGAGATACTCGTCGAGGAGCTTCTTTTTGGGGAAGGTGATACCATAAACGCGAGTGAGCATGGGGCGCTTCTCGTCGCCGCGCCAGTAGGCGGAGCTGACGGCCATGACTTTGCAGGCCTTGATGGGCGCGGTGCTCAACAAGTGCGGGCCGCGGCAGAGGTCGGTGAAGTTACCTTGGGTGTAGGTGGTGATGTTGCCGTCTTCGAGGTCGGCGATGAGTTCGTTTTTGTAGGTCTGACCGCGATCGCCGAAGAATTTGAGTGCATCAGCCTTGGAAATGGGAGCGCGTTGGAGGGCTTCCTTTCGTTGGGCGATTTCAATCATCTTCTTCTCGATCTTAGCGAAATCTTCTTCGCGAATCACGACACCTTCGGGGGGCATTACATCGTAGTAAAAACCATTTTCGATGGCGGGACCGATACCAAATTGAGTTCCGGGCCAGAGTTCTTGAATGGATTCGGCCATAAGGTGTGCCGAGGTGTGCCAGAAGGTGTGTTTACCTTCGGCGTCTTCCCACTTGTAGAGGGCGATTTCAGCATCTTCGGTGATGGGTCTGTTCAGTTCAACGGTCTGTCCGTTCACGCCGACGGAGAGCACCTCTTGTGCCAGGCGCTGCGAAATGCTTTCGGCGATTTGTTGCCCGGTGACTCCGCTTTCGTATTCGCGGACGCTTCCATCGGGAAAGGTAATCTTTATCATCGTAACTGATCGTTATGTTGTTTTGTTCGTGAGCGTGCGAACCGAGGAGTTCGCTGTCGAGGGAGATCGAATGATATGTGTTTCGTTCGCGTGAAAAAGAGCGAGCGACCGGTCTTTTTCCTCAAGACCTCTGTTGATAGTTGGTTCGTAGCCAAAGAGATGATTTGGCAAAGTTAGTTTATATGCGTCGAACGACCAAAGGAAACGGGCGTTTTATCGGATCGCACCGATGATTTCGTGAACGTCTTTCACGCCGTGCTCGTCGCACCAAGTGTTGATGCCGTCGATGACCTTCATTGTCACGCCGGGATCGATGAAGTTGGCGGTTCCGATTTGCACGGCGGTGGCGCCGCACATCATAAACTCAATGGCATCTTGTGCATTCATGATGCCGCCCAGTCCGACAACGGGAATTTTTACGGCGCGGCTCACTTGATGCACCATGCGCAGGGCGACAGGCTTGACACAAGGGCCGGAAAGTCCGCCGGTGCCGATGCTCAGGCGCGAAACGCGGCGCTCGATGTCGACACTCATCCCCATGAGAGTGTTGATGAGCGAAATGGCGTCGGCACCTTCGGCTTCCACCGAGCGCGCAATGTCGGCGACGTCGGTGACGTTGGGTGAAAGTTTGACAATGAGCGTCTTGGGGTAGGCGGCGCGCACGGCTTTGACCACCGAAGCGGCACCGGCACAAGTCACGCCGAAAGCCATACCCCCATCGTGGACGTTGGGGCAGGAGATGTTGAGCTCGATGGCGGGAATGCCGTCGAGCGCGGCGATGCGGCGGGCGCATTCGGCATAGTCGTCAGGCGAAGAACCGCTCACGTTCACAATGGCGTGCGAACGAATGTCGGTGAGTTGCGGGTAGATGTGTTCGGCGAAGTAGTCGACACCTTTGTTTTGGAGTCCCACGCAGTTGAGCATGCCCGATGCGGTTTCCGCCATGCGCGGATAGTCATTGCCTTCGCGGGGGAGTAGAGTAGTGCCTTTCACGATGAAAGCGCCGAGTCGATCGAGATCGACAAAGTCGGCAAATTCCACTCCGTAGCCGAAAGTGCCGGAAGCGGTCATCACCGGATTTTGTAAGGTGAGAGAACCGAGGTTCACTTCGAGATGTGCCATATTATAATGTCGGATTGAAGCCTTTGAATGTGGGTTTGTTGCAGTCGTTTCTGGTCGCAGAGGTGAGCGAGACGACGGTTAGGGGAGGCTGTTGCGCGAGGTGCTACATTTATGTGTAGTAACGACGAGTGCCGAAGGCGAGGTGTTGGCGGATCGTCGCAAGTCTTGGTGCGACTCCTGAAGCGTGCAACGGCGTGTGGGGTTATTGCCACGTGAGTTCGTCGATGTCAAACACCGGTCCTTCGGTGCAGACGCAAACATTCCCGCGGGTGGTCTTCTCCACGCAGCAAAGGCAAGCGCCGATGCCACAAGCCATGAGGTTTTCGAGCGAAACGCGGCAGGCATATCCCTTTTGTCGTGAGAGGGCGGCGACGGCTTTCATCATCGGCAACGGTCCGCAGGCAGCCACCAAGTCAAACTGCTCCGTGTTCCATACTGAATGCTGGGTGACGAAACCCTTTTCGCCGGCGCTGCCGTCTTCGGTAGTGCAACAGAGCGTTCCGATTTCTGCAAAACGCTCGCGTTGCAAAATGTCACGTTCTGCGCGGCCGCCGAGCAGGAATACGGGCGTGTGTCCCGCTTCGCGCAACACACGTCCGTAATAAAGCATCGGTGCCGTGCCGACTCCTCCGCCTACGAGCAAAACGCGGCGCGCACCTTCTGCTATGGGGGGGACGGGAAAGGCATTGCCGAGGGGGTAAAGACAATTCAACAGATCGCCTTTGCGAAGTTTGGCCAAAGCTCGTGTGCCGTCGCCGACAAGGTGAATGAGCAAGTCAAAAGTTCCGGCTTTGACATCCGCGTCGTTGATCGAAATAGGGCGGCGCAAAAATGTGGTCGGTGAACCTTCGACGGCCACTTGCACAAATTGCCCCGGAAGGATGGGCGGGAGTTCGTTTTCCCGATCTCGAAGGTGCAAGAGCAAGTAGTCTTCGCGAAGCATTTCCGCGCGTTCGACGAGGAGGTCTTTGGCAAATTTCTTCATGTTGGGGGACTGTCTATGGTGATACGTTGCAAAAATACGAAAAAGCCCCGAGCCAGTGTCCCTCTCTCTCGGCTTTTCGTTATCTTTGTCGACACAGTTATTTCATTTCTTCTCGAATTATTCCTTATCCCTTACCTCACACTGCATGAAACGCCTACTTCTTTCGTTTCTTCTTCTCTTTCTCCTGCTTCCCCTTTCGGCACGCCGCATGATAAAAGTGGCCTGCGTGGGGAATAGTATCACCTACGGCACCGGTGTGGCCAACCGAGAGCAGAAGGCTTACCCCGTCGTGCTGCAACGTCTGCTCGGTAAAGGCTATCAAGTGGAGAACTTCGGCAAACCCGGCGCCACCTTGTTGCGTCGCGGTCATCGTCCTTATTTTGATCAGCCCGAATTTCGCGCTGCATTGCAGTTTTGTCCCGACATTGCTGTGATTCATTTGGGCATCAACGACACCGATCCGCGCAACTGGCCAAACTATCGCGACGAATTCATCCCCGATTATCTTGCTCTCATCGATTCGCTACGCGCAGTCAATCCCCATGTGCGCATTCTCGTGGCGCGCTTGACGCCGATCGGCGTAGATCATCCGCGTTTTGACAGCGGCACGCGCAAGTGGCGCGAAGAAATTTCGCAAGCTGTGCAGCAAGTGGCTGATATAGCCCGTGTGGAATGGATCGATTTCTACGCGCCCTTGGTGCCGCACCCCGATTGGCTGCCCGATGCGGTGCATCCCGATGCCAGAGGTGCGGAAGTCTTGGCGAAAGTGGCCTACTCTGGTATCACAGGACGCTACGGTGGACTGCAGCTTCCGCCGGTTTTTGCAGACAATATGGTGTTGCAACGCGGCATGCCCTTCTATTTGAAAGGAAAGGCCGACGCCGGCGAAACGGTGGTGGTGCGTTTGGACGGTAAAGAGTTGGCGAGCGGCGTGACCGATGCGCGTGGCGTGTGGAATGTGCGCATTCCTTCACTCACGGCGGTGGACAGCACGACGCTCACCGTCTCCACCGCTCGCCGAACGCTCACTTATCGCAATGTCGCCGTCGGCGAAGTGTGGTTGTGCTCCGGGCAGTCGAACATGGCCTTCAAATTGCGACAAGCAGCCGACGCCTCTCGCGACATTGCCAAGGCGGACGATCGCGGATTGCGCCTTTATAATATGCAGCCGCGTTGGGAAACCGACAACGTGGAGTGGGATAGTACGGCCGTCGACTCCGTGTCGCGCTTGCAATACTTCCGTCCTGCGCAGTGGGTGGCCTCCTCTCCTCAAAATGCTGCGGACTTCTCAGCCGTGGCCTACTACATGGGACGCATGTTGCGCGACAGTCTCCGTGTGCCGGTGGGCTTGATCTGCAATGCCGTCGGTGGAACGCCGATTGAGTCGTGGATCGACCGCCCGATGCTCGAAGAGTATTATCCGCAAGTGTTGCGTCATTGGAAAAACAACGATTTCGTGATGGACTGGGTGCGCGGTCGTGCGACGAAAAACCTCGCACGTCGTCCCGGAGGTCGCCATCCCTATCATCCCGCCTATTGCTTTGAGGCGGGCATTGAACCGCTTTTGAATTTCCCCTTGCGCGGCGTGGCATGGTATCAGGGCGAATCGAATGCGCACAACCCCGACTCCTGGCGCTTTGACCTGCTGGCACAAAGTTGGCGAATGCGAATGGGCGATTTCAGCCTCCCCTTTTATATGGTGCAGCTGTCCGGCATCGAGCGTCCGTCGTGGCCTTGGATGCGCAACAGGCAGCGCATTGCACAGCGTAGTGTCTTTGCCACGCAAATGGTGGTGAGTTCCGATTTGGGATTGCGCCACGATGTGCACCCGCCCTACAAGCGTCCGGTGGGCGAGCGCCTCGCGCAATCGATGTTGCGTCACACTTACGACCGATCCGGCGCACCCGTTTCTCCCGAAGTGGGGGCGAACAGTAGGGTGGACGGTGATCGTGTGCAACTCGATCTGCGTGAAGCGAAAGGCTTGCACGGCAGCGACGGACAACCCTTGCGTGGTTTTGAAATCGCCGGCGAGAATCAACTCTTCTTTCCCGCCACCGCAGCGTTGAACGAAGACGGAAAACTCATCCTTCATGCGCCGAAGGTCGCGCAACCGCGCTATGTGCGTTACGGTTGGCAACCTTTCCCCAACGGTAATGTCGTGAATGGCGCCGGTCTTCCGTTGGGAACGTTCCGCATCTCGCTCTGATCGTGGGCCTCGACTCACAACTTGTGCGAAATGTCTCGTTCAAGTGTCAGACGGCGAGCTGTTTGCAGGCGATTTCTGCGCGTAAAAACGAAAAAGTTCCCAGGTTCTTCGATTATTCCTTGTGTAGTTGCGCAAGAGTGCCTATCTTTGCACCGCAATCGAGAGCTAAGGCTTTCAGATTGGGCGCTTAGCTCAGCTGGTTCAGAGCGTCTGCCTTACAAGCAGAGGGTCGGGGGTTCGAATCCCTCAGCGCCCACAACTATATATTACGGAATTCAAATAGCAGCAATTCATTTTCTGATGAATTGCTGCTGTTTTGTTTTGTGCAGCAGGTGGAAAGGGCGAGGAAAGTCAAGCGCTCTTGCCGGTAGGTGGTGGTCAAAGGGGGAAAGAACGTGTGCCGGCAGTAGAAAACCGTGCGATAGAGCAGGGAAGTGTCCCATCTCGTTCTGCAGACGGGAAGGAAAAGAAAGAGGCGCGAGAAGAGGGTGGAAAAACAAGACGACTTTTGCCGAAAAATGGACTCCTTTTCGCGAAAAGCAGTGGGGAAATAAGGAAAAGTACACGGTTGTAATCTGTCTTTTCGCACAACAAGAGAAGGCAGACCACCGCTTTCGCTTGTAACGTGAGGAAAAAGTGTGGGCCATGTTCGCGATAGCGCGAAAAATTGTCATTCCTCCGGATATAGTTGTCAGTTGTTGAGAGAGACTTGCCCACCGCTGTGGGAGAATGGCGTACTCCGGCAGCATGATCGCCTTCGTGAAGGGAAGAAGAGTGTTTTTGTCATTGCGATAAGGGGACTTGTAGGGATAAGTCTTTGGCTTTCTTTCGGTGTTTGGCTTGTAAAAAAAAATCGGAGAGATGGAGTGTCGCCATGTGGAGGGGGAGAAACGGTAAGTCGGCTGTTTGAGGTGAAGCCCTTGTTGCTTGCTGCTGAACCCCCTCAGATTGTGCAATAGATGCGAATGGATAGTGAAATGATACCAACAGTTCATCCGAGGTGCCGGAGGGAACGAAATGTCTTCTTCGGCTTTTTTTGACAACCGATTTCGTGAATGAAAGCAACGTTGAGAAGTAGTGCTTTTGATGAGCGAGAAAACGGGTGGAGCACTTGCGGTAAAGCGTAGAAAAGCACAATCTTTGACAGCGCGAGGAGGAGCTTCCTTCAACAAGTTAGCAGTAGGTTTTTGTATAGGATAAGGGTTCGGGAAAACTGCACGCCGATGGCTCAACTTGTGCAATTTCTGTGCAGTTGAGGTACCATCGAAAAAGCTGTTTGAGTAAATATCTTACATTGACTCGCCAATCCTTTGGCAATACGGAGATTATATATTACTTTTGCATAGACGCCCTGTTTTCGTTTGTAGCGTGATTCAGCGCGTCAAATCGAATAACAATACGAACCCAAGAGGGAAACCTCTTTCAATCCTATCAGTACAATGGGAATATTTTCCAAACTCTTCGGACGCAAAGATGCTGAAAGTAACGCCCCCGGTTGGCGTGTGGGAGGAACCGAAGATTTTATGACCTTGATTCGTGTTTACTATCAAGCCGTGATGGCCACTAATTTTGGATTGCATGACTTGCGTTCTTTGCCCGATTTGAGGGTGTTCAAGCAGACGCTGAAAGTGCCGACGGTAAACAACCGAATCGGACCGGGCGAAAAGAAAAAATGCCGTACGATGATGAACGAACTGTACGGGATGCCCGAAAGTTTTTTCGACGAAATTGACAACAGCGTGAAGCGCAATTGCCGAAAGGTGAACGACATGCAAACTTATTTGTTGCAATTTCAAAGCTTTTCGCAGGAGCTGATGATGCTGATGGGCAATTTGCTCAATTGGAAGTTTCGTTTGCCCGGCTTTCTGAAGGGCGTGCTGCGCAATCTCACGGCAAAGGCCGTACATGACATCTTTGACAAAAACAGCTGGAAGGACGATGCGGTGCGCAAGTCTGTGATGGTCGTTCGCCAATACAGTCAGAAGTTGGGCTATTCCGAAGCATGGATGACCGAATTTGCCTACAACGTCCTGATTCTTGCCAAAAAAGAGCCCAAAGCCGACGCTACTGCCGACGAATAATGCCGAAACCATTGCCCACGAGGGCTGCTACGCATGACCGAACAAGAACAACGAACATTACAGCTTTTTGAGACGCGCACGCGTCAGCTGATCTTGCAATACCGAGACGCTTCTGAGCGCAACCGGCAATTGCAAGAGGAACTGAGTGCGCGCGATCGGCAAATCGAAGCCTTGAAAGAGCAACTTGAAACGCTCACACAAGAGTATGCCAATCTCAAAACGGCCAAAATGATCGAAATCAGTTCGGGTGAAAATGCTTCGGCGCAGAAACGCATCGCAAAGCTCATTCGTGAAGTGGACAAGTGCATTGCAATGCTCAATGTCTGAACTCCAACCGTCAACATCTCGTTAGCGTAATGGCAGAATACACCGATAAACTCTCCATTCAGTTGCACGTCAACAACCGCCCATTGCAAATTACGATCGACCGTGCGAAAGAAAAAAACTATCGCGACGCGGCTGATCTGATCAATGAGCTTTTCAATCAATATCGCGCCTCCTTTCCCCATCAGTCCCCGGAGAAATATGAATCGACCGTATTGATCGATTTGGCCTATCGGGTCATTGAATTGGAGAACAACACCGATACCTCCCCCTTTGCCGAAACCATCGGTAAACTGAAAGACGAAATTGAAGAGGCACTTGGCCGACCTGAAATGATGGTCGAAAACTAAAAACGTGCTTTCCTCCTTATTATAATAAGCCTACCTACTTTTCACATCAATGAATTTAACTCTATTCATCGTCGCCTTTGTCTGCATCGTTGTCGGTGCCGGCGGCGGATATCTCCTGTTTCGATATGTGTTGACCGGCATGTTGCGTCGCCACTTGGACGAAGCCGAAAAAGAAGCGCAAGTCATCAAAGAAAAGAAGCTCCTCGAAGTGAAAGAGAAGTTTCTCAATAAAAAAGCGGAGCTGGAAAAAGAAGTGCAGCAACGCAGCCAGCGCATCCTACAGTCGGAGAATAAACTCAAACAGCGCGAGATGGTGATCAACCAGCGTCACGAGGAGGTGAACCGACGCAAACAAGAACTCGACTCTCAACAAGGACGTCTCAAAACGCAAGAACAGCTTCTCGCTCACAAAGAAGAGGAACTGGGACGTATGCACGAGCGCGAGATTGCGAAGCTTGAAGAGCTTTCCGGTATTTCTGCCGAAGAGGCTCGCAACCATCTGATCGAAAGCTTGAAGGCAGAGGCGCAGACACATGCCCAAAGCTACATCAATGAGATCATGGATGAGGCGAAAATTAATGCTAACAAAGAGGCCAAGCGTATTGTGATCCAGACCATCCAACGTGTGGCTACGGAAACGGCAATCGAGAATAGCGTCACAGTGTTCCATATCGAAAACGACGATGTGAAAGGGCGCATCATTGGCCGTGAGGGGCGCAACATTCGTGCGCTGGAAGCGGCTACGGGAGTCGAAATCGTGGTTGACGATACGCCCGAGGCCATTGTGATCAGTGCGTTCGATCCCGTTCGTCGCGAAGTGGCTCGTTTGGCCTTGCATAACCTGATTTCCGACGGGCGCATCCATCCGGCACGCATTGAAGAAGTGGTGAGCAAGGTGAAGAAACAGGTCGACGAAGAAGTGATCGAAACCGGTAAGCGTACGGCCATTGATCTCGGCATCCACGGTTTGCACCCCGAACTGATTCGCATCGTCGGGAAAATGAAGTATCGTTCGTCCTACGGACAGAATTTGCTCCAACATGCTCGCGAAACGGCCAACCTTTGCGGTATCATGGCGGCTGAACTTGGGCTTAACCCCAAAAAAGCGAAACGTGCCGGTTTACTTCATGACATAGGCAAGGTGCCCGATGAGGAAACCGAGTTGCCTCACGCCATCTACGGGGCGAAAATCGCAGAGAAGTACAAAGAGAAACCCGATGTTTGCAATGCGATCGGTGCGCACCATGACGAAATGGAAATGACTTCGCTCATTGCACCGATTGTACAGGTGTGCGATGCGATTTCCGGTGCGCGTCCCGGTGCGCGTCGTGAAATTGTCGAAGCTTACGTGAAGCGTTTGAACGACTTGGAGAACATCGCCATGAGCTATCCCGGTGTGGTGAAAACTTATGCCATTCAGGCCGGTCGCGAATTGCGCGTCATTGTCGGAGCTGATAAAATTGACGACAAAGAAATCGAAAACCTTTCGAATAACATCGCCACCCGCATTCAAAATGAGATGACTTATCCCGGGCAGGTGAAGATTACGGTTATCCGCGAAACGCGTTCGGTGAGCTACGCGAAGTAACTCGCTTGATACGAAGAGATATCCGGTGTTCCGTGAGGAGCGCCGGACATCGCTGTACTTACATTACGTTTTTCTTTGCGGTGGATCTACAATAAAACGTGGCATCCGCCGTTAAGTAGAAAAACCGCGCCATTGAGCGTGCCTAAACGCACTACTGATTCGCGAATGCCTACTTTGTCTACTGCCGTGTCGCCCACCGATAGCACTGCAATTGTTTCAGATTTTTCGGTAAGTACCCCGTCGCTCTCTGTTCGGCGGGGGAAACGCGTATTTGATATTGTATGCGCCTTGTTTGCGTTGCTCGCGCTCTCCCCGATATTCATGGTAATTATTGTTTTGCAGTGGCTGACGTTGGGCAAAACGATCTTTTTTCGCCAAGAACGCATCGGCAGAGGAGGACGCCCTTTTTTGATTTTGAAATTCCGTACCATGAGATTGGATGCGGAAGAAAATGGTCCACAACTTACTCAAATCGAAGATACGTCGCGGTGCACCCCGATCGGCGGCTTTTTGCGTCGACATCATCTCGACGAGCTGCCGCAATTGTGGAATGTGCTTGTGGGGGATATGTCGTTTGTCGGTTATCGCCCCGAGCGGAAATACTTCATTGACCAGATAGTGGAACGAGATCCGCGCTATTCGTTGCTTTACGCTATGCGCCCGGGCATTACGTCTGAGGCGGCCATTTATAATGGATACACGGATACGGTCGAAAAAATGCTCCGCCGGCTCGAAATGGATCTCCATTATATGCAGCACGCGTCAGTGGCTCGCGATGTGAGCATCATCGGACAGACTTTTTTATCGCTTTTGCGCAACAATCTCCGATGAGTTGTCGGCAGCATCAAGTTTTTTCTGAACATGAAACGTATATTCTCCCTACTCTTATTGTTGGTTTTACTGCTTGGTGTGCCTGCAGCGTATGCACAAAGCACCATGAGTGACCAGCAGATCATGGATTTCTATGTGAAAGCTAAATCTGATGGACGTTCTGTAGCTCAGATTGTCACGCAACTGATGGAGCGGGGAGTGACGGTGGAACGCATTCGCCGGATTCGTCGCAACTACGAATCGCAACAAAAGAAAGAAGTGATTGGTGCTGAGAATATCTCCGGGATAAAAGACAAAACCGTTGAGCGTCTTCGCAAAGGACAGAAGGTGGAGCAAGCACCGGAGAATAAGCATTTTCCAAAGCGAGACGAGGAGAAGCAGAGGCAAAATACGCAAGGGCTTTCTCCTTACGAATTAGAAGAGATGCAAGACAAAGAGTTTCGCGAGATGAGTCGTGAGCTCGACTTTCTTATGCCCGAAGATTCTTTGCGGAATCTGCCCAAGCACAAGATGCAACAGGAAGAAGCCAAGAAAGTCTTCGGTCGTGACATCTTTAATAATAAGAAGCTGACGTTTGAGCCGGAAATGAACATCGCTACTCCCAACGATTACCGATTGGGGCCCGGCGATGCAGTGTATATTGATGTGTGGGGTGCATCGCAGAAGCAATACACCTCCACGGTTTCTCCGGAAGGGGTGGTAAATATCGAAGGTTTCGGGCCTGTGTATGTGAGCGGCATGACAGTAGCTCAAGCGAATGCGAAACTGCGTTCGACTCTGGGTGCACGTTTTGGCGGGTCGCAGGTAAAACTCACAGTAGGTCAGACGAAAACGATCACAGTCAATGTGATGGGCGAAGTGAAAGTTCCCGGAACTTACACGCTTTCTGCCTTTGCTACGGTGTTTCACGCCCTCTATGCGGCAGGAGGAATCAATGACATCGGTACACTGCGTGCGATTAAGGTGTATCGAAACAGTCAGTTGATTTCCACTGTTGATATCTATGATTTTATTCTCAACGGCCATTTGCGCGGAAATGTGCGCTTGATGTCCAATGATGTTATTGTGGTCGGCCCGTACGAGTGTGTAGTGGATATCACCGGTAAAGTGAAGCGCCCCATGCGCTACGAAATGAAACGTAGCGAGAGTGTCGGCACACTCATTAAATATGCAGGTGGATTCACCGGCGATGCTTTTGAAAATAACATCACCCTTTTCCGCAAGTCGGGAGGAGAAAAGAGCATTTATTCACTCAGTGATTTTGAACGCGGAAAGTTCCAACTTCGTGATGCCGACTCCGTGAGTGTGGATTCGGTCTTGGATCGTTATAAAAATCTCGTGGAGTTGCGCGGAGCCGTGATGCGTCCCGGCAAGTACCAAATGGACGGCAATATCTCTTCCGTGCGTCAACTCATTGAAGCCGCGGGCGGTTTGACGGAGGATGCCTTCGGAAATCGAGGAATTATCCATCGTCGAAAGGCCGACCGTACGCTTGAAGTCAAAGAATTCAATGCCGGAGCTATTCTTGCTCATCAGGAGGCGGATGAACTGCTGAAGAAAGAAGATGTGGTGTTCATCCCCTCTCGCAAGGAGGCGAATGAAGAACTCCGTCTTTCTATTCAGGGTGAAGTGCGCTATCCCGGCACTTATGATTTTGCTGCCGGAACAACGATTGAGGCGCTCATTGAGCAAGCCGGAGGTTTGACCGACAAGGCCAGCATTGCCAAAGTGGATGTAGCGCGTCGCTTCCGTGACCGCAAAGCATTGGCATCGGGCAATGAGGTTGCGCAGTTTTTTAGCTTCAGTGTCAAGGATGGTTTTGTCGTGAATGGACACCCCGGTTTTGTCCTTCAGCCCTTTGATGAAGTGTATGTGCGGACCTCTCCCGGTTATATCGAGCAAATGCACGTGAATGTCGTCGGTGAGGTGCAGTTTGCCGGTACTTATGTGATCACCAAGAAAGACTATCGTTTGTCTGATTTGGTAAAAGCTGCCGGTGGACATACGGCTCAAGCTTATTTGAAAGGAGCCGTCCTTGAGCGTACGCTTACGGATAATGAGCGCTTGAAGCAGCAGGAATTGAAGAAGATTGTTTCGATGAATGACTCTACCGATTTGCGTAAAATCGAAGTCGGCGATTACAACAATGTAGCGATCAATCTGGATAAAGCCTTGTCTCATCCCGGTAATGACCTATGGGATGTCATCTTGCGTGAAGGCGATCGTCTCGTCATTCCTCAATATAATAATACGGTGAGTGTGAGCGGTGAAGTCATGTATCCCACCACTTTGACCTACAGACCGGGTGCTTCGCTTTCTTATTATATTAACCAATGCGGTGGATACAGCTTACGAGCGAAAAAAAGTAAGACTTTTGCCACGCAGATGAACGGGCGCGTGAGTCGTATTCGTTCTTCCGACGACATTCAGCCCGGTTGTAATATCGTCGTACCCGCGAAGCCCAAGGGAGCACCATTCCCTTGGACGCAAGTCGTGTCGTTGGCCATGAGCGTCGTGACATTGGCTGCTATTGTCATCAACGTCATAAAGAAATAAGAATCGAGAGCGCCGCGCCGCGTTTTGTTATCACATAGTTGCTGCATGCAATCATTAGAGAATCGCTTTGCCAAAGGATTAGGCTGGGGACTGATCGACAATTTCTCCGGTACGGGAATCAACTTCGTCGTCGGTATCTTGTTGGCACGTCAACTCACGCCTGAGATCTTTGGCATCGTAGGCGTCTCTTTGGTTTTGGTGAGCATATCCGCAACGATAGTTGATGCGGGTTTCTCCAACGCCTTGATACGCAAGACAGAGGTGCGCCCCATTGAGTATTCTACGACCTTTTTGCTAAATATGATGATCGCAGCAGCCATCTATTTAGTACTCTTTTTTTCAGCTCCGTTTATTGCTGCTTACTACAAAATAGAACTCCTTGCGCAAGTGATAAGGGTGATGGGAGTGTCCATCCTCTTTGCGGCATCAGCAGTTGCGGTAAAAGCGCGATTGACGAGACAAATGGATTTTCGCACCCAAGCATTTGCCTCCCTGTTGTCTTCTTTGGTCAGCGGAGCAGTTGGGCTCTACATGGTCTACCATAATGGAGGCATTTGGTCGCTTGTCGCTCAACAGTTGTTACGCCAATCGCTTTATGCCGTTAGCTTGTTTGTCTTCACACGCTATCGTTTTAGTTTTCAGTATTCGCCGGTCGCTGCGCGCGAACTTTTTGGTTTTGGTTCGCGCATCTTATTGTCTTCACTCCTGACCACCCTCTACAACAATCTCTACTATTTCATCATAGGCAAGGTCTATTCTCCTCGGCAGTTAGGGCTTTATTCGAGAGCGGAGCAATTTTCTTTAATGATCGCGCTCAATTTCACGTTGGTACTTCAGAGAGTTTCGCTTCCCGCCCTCACTAAAAACAAACACGATGAGCGAAAGCTAGAATCTGTCTTTCAACGCCTGTACAAGTTCTCAGCGCTTTTGGGTTCGCTTTGCTTGTTTAGTTTGGCGGCCATGGCCGACAACTTTATCTACGTGGTGGTCGGTAAGCAGTGGTTGGCATCAGCTCCCATGCTCAGCATCTTGTCCATCTATTCTGCTTTTCCTCCGATCATTGCACTGCATCAAAATCTTTTGCAAGTGCAAGGAAAATCGGGTTTATTCATGTCGTTGGAGGTCATCAAGACCATAATCTCTGCGCTTGTGGTGGCAGTTGCGCTTTTCGTTGGCTTTTATGCGCTGCTTTGGGGCGCAGTTCTCATAGGTGTTGTCTCTCTTGGCATCAATGGTTATTGGGGGAGCAAATTTCTGCCCACCTACAAACAAAGTAAGCAGATCAAGGACACGCTTTACTACTTCTTCATTTCTGCACTCGTTGCTGTGGCTGTCTTTCTATCCTCGCATTTAGCAGCAAGTCCCGGATATGGGTTGTGTGTGCAGCTGTTTGTGTTCGGCTCAATTTCGCTGTTCCTATTTGCTTTTCTGCTAAAAGGCGAACGCCACATGCTCAAACAAATCTTACGGCCTTCAGTAAAAAACGAAGAACCACAATGAATTACTTTTCAATCGGTCAACTCGCAGAGTATTTACGGAATCGGAAGAAATACTTTTTTCTCAATGCACTCTTAGGCGTCGTGATAGGACTCATCGTTGCGTTTAGCATACCGAAAACCTATACGTCCAAAATGAGTCTCGCGGTAGAGTCACAACGCGAACCCAAGTTAGGCGGCAACATGGGAGCACTGGCTTCTATGGCAGGAGTCAATTTGGGCACAAGCGAAGATGCCATTAGCCCGGAACTCTATCCCGATGTGCTTTCGACCAACAAGTTTTTGATCGGCTTGCTTCATGCTCCCGTCAAAACCACCAAGGGCAAGACGTTCAAGACCTATGCAAGCTACTCTGAAGTGGAAAGTCGTTCCACTTGGTGGAGTGCTGCCGTCAAAGGCATGATAGGCGGTGTCAAAAGTTTGTTGGGCAAGAACGAACCGCGCGCCGCATTCCCGATGAAAGGCATAAATCCCAGCTACCTCACGCTCGCAGAAGAGCAAACTGTGAAGCAGATTCGCGAAGCCGTGTCGTGCGAAGTCGACAAAGAAACCAATGTCATCACCATTCGCGCCACGGCACAAGACCCGCTGGTCGCCAAAATGATGACCGATGCCGCACAAAAGCGTTTGCAGAATTTCATCACAGAATATCGAACCAATAAGGCACGTACAGACTACAAGTATTATTTGTCTTTGAAGGATCAGCTAAAGTCCAAATACAAAACGGCACAAAAGAAGTACAGTTCCTTTGCCGACTCCCACCAAGATTTGGCATTAAAGAGTTATGAGACCGAACTCACCGACCTCGAAAATGAAATGCAGAATGCGTTCAATGCCTATACGCAGATGAATCAGCAAGTGCAGATGGCCGAGGCAAAAATACAAGAGCGCACCCCGGTTTTTACCACCATCGAAGATTCCTACGTCCCCACCAAACCGGTTGCTCCCAAGAAAGCCCTTATTCTGGTGGCCTATCTTTTGGTCAGTGTCATCGGCACAGCAGGATATTTCTATTTGAAGCTATTATTTGGAAAGGATGCCCTTTCGTCTTCCACAAAATAGCGCAGTCAAGTCAGCCAAGCGAGGTCATCGTTGAATATGTATGCCATCACTAACAGTCAATCGTCCATTGTAAAGAAGATCGGGAATTTCTTGTTCTTCGTTCTCTTGTTGGTGCTCATGCTGGATCCGGGAGGCTCGATCCTACACATGAAAGACAAAGTCTTTATCGTCTTTCTGCTCTACAACGTCCTCTTTTTCAAGCCGGATTTTCGCATGCTGATTCCCATTTTGGGAGTCTTCTTTGTCCTTTCTTTTGGTTTTATTGTCGCCATTCTGCAAGAGTCCCCCATCGATTATGATTTTCTATTGGGGACTTTCAAAGGCATGGCTCCTCTCTTTCTTTTGCTTTGGGTTCATCATTACGATGTGCTCAAGATTTCGCGTGCACCTGCCATACTCACATGTGTCGTCATCTTGGTGATTTATGGATTTGTCGTGTCAAATCCTCTCATTGAGCGCGGCCTCTTCTATTATTCTAAAGAGCACAATGAAATGGTCATGCTCACCACACGAAATCTCCTTGGGGTGAAAGTCTTTGGCATGTACTACCGTTCCATTGTCAGCATCATCCCCGTTCTTTATCTCGTGTTGTATCACACGCATGAAGCACATCGCCATCGTTTTTTCCAAGTGTTGATCAGTCTTGTGCTGATTGCCACATTTTTCATTAGCGGCACAAGAGCCATGATGCTCACCCCGTTGTTTATTCTTGGAGTCGTGGCCTATCGCTCCGTTGCCGCCTCGAGGCGAAGTAAGTACTTCCTTTACCCCGCGCTCGCCCTCTTGCTGATGGCTTTCTTCTGGCTCATATTCTTACTCGCTACGCAAGAAGGCGACAAGTCCAACGCAATCAAATACGGCCACCTCGAGTCCTATGCCGACCTCTTCAACAGTCACATAGAGTATTTTCTTTGGGGACAAGGCACCGCCACCACCTTTTATTCAGAAGGTTTTCAACGCATCGTGCCGCTCACCGAATGGATCTATATCGATCTCCTCAGAAACTACGGATTATTCTCCCTCATTGTGCTTGCCGTTTATTTTTATCCGCTCTTTTTCTTCTTTCGGCAGCGCAACGATCATTTTACGAAAGGGCTGGCCGTGACCTATTTGGGCTTCTTGTTGATAGCCGGCACCAACCCCTTTCTCCTCAACTCACAAGGAATGTGCGTGCTTTGGATGATGTATGCCCATGTCGCGAAGCTCCGCTCCACCTCTTCCTCACATTCGCCGCATCTTCCCCATGAAACTTTCTGATCTCTTCCCCGTTATCGTGTTGTTCCGTTGCCAACTGCAAGATGCCGAGAGCTACACCTCTTTTTTGGCGCACCTACCATTTCGCGCCTTTATGGTCTACGATAATTCTCCGTCTGACTTCGCATTCGACCGCGCTCAGCTTCCGCCTCACGCCGTTTACAAAAGGAATATAGACAATGGCGGCGTCTCCGCAGCCTACAACTGCGCAGCAACTTATGCGTCGGAGCATGATTTTAAGTACCTGCTCTTGCTCGACCAAGACACCCATTTCCCTCCCAATGCCATCGAAGCCTATCTGGCCTTGGAAGCTGAGGTCACATTGGCCGCCCCGCGTTTGGTCTTGCACAGCGGGCAGCCTTTTTCTCCCGTAACGGCACGAACTTTCCATCTTCAAGGAGTGTCACTTCCCCCAGGCGATTATGCCTTGGAGCGCTATTCCCCCGTGAATTGCGGCATGTGCATTGCGTTGGATGCCTTTTTTCGAGCAGAAGGTTACAACCCGCGCGTGTCGCTCGACTATGCCGATTTTGAATTTTGTCGGCGCATGGCAGCCGTGCATCCTACGTTTCGCGTGCTCGACCTCGAATTACTGCAAGACTTCTCCAATGACGAACAGCGTGTGGAGCGTCTTGCCGCCCGCTTCCGTCGTTATCTGTCAAGTGCCGTTTGCGTCACCACGCCCACGTGGGGCGATCGTTTTCGCTTAGCCTACCAGATCGGAAAACATACACTTTCCCTCACCGCCCGCACGCGTTCATTTTGTTTTCTGAAGATCTTGAGCGCCCAACTTTTCAACAATCGGGTTTGATGCGCTCCTGCAGTAGCCCTTATCGGTTGGCCATTTCACAGTTTTGCACATCGGCCTGTTCCACCTTTGCTTCGCTCCTTTGCACAGCGCGTGCGGCTTATTGAGAACGCTTGTTTCATAGGCGCTTTCTTACTGTGAGCCGGCGTAAACAGCGTTTCACTGCTTTACAAGCTTCGCCCTGCTTATTAAATACGTCCATTTTACTTCTACCATAACAATGAAAACATCAGCTCTACTTTCCGCTCTCAGGGATTGGCTCAGTCGTTTGTCCCTGAAAATCTCCAACGTACTCACACGTCCTGTCGGATTCAGCTTTCTGCTGTCCTATGTGGCTGTACTTGAGCTTGCTCTCTCGGAAGTTTTTCTCTACAGACTCGTTTTTGAAAACCAAAAATACACACTTCTCGAGGCACTCCAAGCCCAACCCATCTTGTGGTTGGAAGCCGGTGGCTGGGGCTTTGTCGTTCTCTTCCTAATAGGGACGATTAAATGGACATGGTTGCGCCGTTTGTGCGCCCTGACATTACTTTCCGTTCTCACCTTGTTGACGCTCGGCGAGTTTCTTCTGCTTTGGGTCTACGACACGGTCTACAATCCCGAAATGAGTAAAATAATCATCGGGACAGATTTGCGCGAAAGCATGGAGTTCTTGTCCGCCATGACGCACCATCTCCCCATGCTCCTGTTGACTGCCGCTCTGATTGTCATCTTTTCATGGATCTTGTCCCGCCCCATTGCTCGCATGGGGCGCAGCGCACTGGTTAGCTTAGGGCTGCTTTGCATCTTTCTCGGTTTCGCACTCTCCATAGGGCGTTATCGCAACTGGAACTGGAGCTATAGCCCGGCTCGAACCACCACGGCCGACCGCTTTGGCTGGGGATTGTTGCGCACTTATCGGTTGGGCAAAATCCTGAACTCCCAACGGGAGAAAATGCACGCCTCGGCCTCCACGGCTGTCACCGGACAGGTAGACACCGGCATCCAAAGTCCCATCAACGTCGTGCTCATTCTCGGAGAGAGTACGCGAGCCGCATCGATGCATTGCTACGGCTACTCCTTGCCCACCACGCCCAAGTTGGACGAATTGCGCGCCCGTGGCGAAATCGCACTCTTCACCGATGCAGTTAGCCCGTCCAATGCCACCATCGCCTCCACGCAAGCCATGCTCACCTTCTACACCAATGAGGAAAACAAGGACAGATGGCACGAGTATCCCGATCTGCTTTCGGTCTTGAACCATGCCGGATTCACTACTGCGTGGATTACAAATCAGGAAAGCAGCGGAGGCCCGTGGTCGGTCCAGCAACTGTTCGGTTCTGCTGCAGACACCATTTCCGGCAATCCCTATCGTTTGCAGCAAACCAATGACATGTTTTTGGCAGATTCGCTGTTTTACGACGAGCAAATTTTACCCTATTTGCTGACGTACGACGCACTTTCGCCCAAACACCGCCGCAGCCGGGGACTCTTCTCGGTGGTTCATCTCATGGGCTCGCATGCCGGTTATGCCAATCGCTACCCCTCCTCCTTTGCCACCTTCTCTTCCACAGATGTGCCCGGAAAGTATTCGCAAAGTCAGAAAACAAAAATTGCGGAATACGCCAATTCCGTGCTCTACAACGACCATATTGTCGCCGAAATCCTCAAGTTCTACAGTCGTGGCCGTTCCATCGTGATCTACGTGTCCGACCACGGCGAAACGCTCTTTGACGATCAACGCCATCCCGATTTTGCCGGCCATGCCGGCAATACCTTGCCCGATAATGTGGTGCGCATTCCCTTTGTCGTCTATCTCTCTGAGCAGCTGCGCCAAGAAGTGCCCGAGCTTTGGAAACAAATATTGAATGCGCAGCATCAGCCCGTCATGACCGACCTCTTGCCCAATATCATAACGGGACTGCTTGGCGTCGAAACGAAATATTCTCGTCCGGCGTTGAATGTGTTCTCTCCGCAATACAACGCAAAACGCCGTCGGACAGTGATCGCGGTGGATGGGGCGAAGCGTGTTTTCCCGGCGAACAGCCATGAACGCTAAATCGGACGATGCCGCAGCTCCAAAAAACGAAACGCTCTTTGGAGAAAACGCCTCCACCAAAAGCAAAAACTCCGCAACTTTCGGCCGAAAGTTGCGGAGTTTTTGCAGAAAGTTCCCTTGTTTTGCGCAATAGGTGCGCAGGTGTTAGCGGAGGTTGCGTTCTTCCTCGATGCGCGCCACGGCTTTCATCACCGCGGCGGGTGGCAGGTTTACCATCAGTTGGCGTTTCATGAAATCCATGTAGGGCGCGACGTGAGCGAAGTAGTGTTGCCATCCGGCGCAGAGGTAAGGATGCCCCATCTGCCCATATTTGTCCGTGGTGAAGCGCGTACGCGGGCAATCGCCGTGGCAGGCAAAGCGCCATTCGCATTCCTTACACTGCCGCGTGAGGCCTTTGCGCTTGTGCTCCCCAAATTCCCGCTGTTCGGGGCTGTAAACCATCTCGGCGAGCGACTTTTCGTGCAGATTGCCGAGCTTAAATTCTGGGAACACATAGTGGTCGCAGGCATAAATGTCGCCGTTGTGTTCCATGGCCGTGGCGTGTCCGCAGGTTTCGGCCATCGTGCATAGACTCCCCGGCACGCCCATCCATCCGGCCAGCGTCGCGTCGAAGAGTTGTACGAAGAAAGTGCCCACATCCCGACGCACCCACTCGTCGAAGAGCGCGCAGAGAAATTCGCCCCAGGCCTCCGGCGCGACACTGAAGGGGGCCATTTCGGCCGTGGTGAGACCTTCGATGGGCGAAGCGAGCAGGCGCCCGTCGGCATGGCGGTAGAAGCGTTCGACGATGGGGGTGAACTGCAAAAAATCGCAGCCTATACTTTTGAAGAAGCGGTAGAACTCGAGAGGTTGGCGCACGTTGAAGTCGTTCACCACCGCCATCGCGTTCCAGTCCACGTGGTGGCGCGTGAGGAGTTCGACACCGCGCATCACTTGTTGCCATGTTCCGCGTCCCGAGCGCGAGAGTCGGTAGCGATCGTGCATTTCTTTCGTGCCGTCGATGGAGATGCCCACCAAGAAGCGGTGTTCTGCCAAGAAGCGGCACCAATCGTCGGTGAGCAAGGTGCCGTTGGTCTGCAGTGCGTTCTCAATGTACTTACCCGCCGCGTGCTTTTGTTGCAGTGCCAACGCCTTTTCGTAGAAAGCGCGCGAGCGCACCAGCGGTTCTCCGCCGTGCCAGGTGAAGAGCACGCTGTCTCCGGGCTGAATGGCGATGTAATCGTGAATGTAGCGCTCGAGCGTCTCGTCGCTCATCTCTTGTTTGGGCGATTCGGCGTAGAGTTTCTGCTTTTCGAGGTAATAACAATAAGCACAGTTCAGATTGCAGGCCGAACCGGCGGGCTTGGGCATGATGTGTACGGGGTGCATGGCGCAAAAGGTGTCGCTCCGCCGGGAGCGGAAGGGGAGAGTGGCGGCGGAGGTTAAAGAAAGCGTGTGACTGTGTCCATGTGCGAGACACGGACGCAGACACACGCAGGGTGAGATTCGTAAGGAGTGGGGACAGCTTAGAGGTTGTCCTTCTCGATGTCCTTGAAGTACTTGTATGTACCGACCTTGATTTCTTCGCAAGCGGCTTCATCGCAAACGATGATGCCGTGGGGATGCTGCTGGAGTGCGGAGATCGTCCAGGCTTGGCACACGGGACCTTCGATTGCAGCCTGAAGTGCGCGGGCTTTGTTGTGCCCGTTGCAGAGGATGAGCACCTCTTTGGCCGACATCACAGTACCGACGCCCACGGTGAGGGCAGTTGCGGGCACCGCTTCGGGATCGCCGCCGAAGAAACGGCTGTTGGCGATACGCGTGTCCGTGGTGAGCGTCTTTTGGCGCGTGCGGCTCGTGAGCGAAGAGTAGGGTTCGTTGAAGGCAATGTGACCGTCGGGGCCGATACCGCCGAGGAAGAGGTCGATGCCGCCGCACTCGCGGATCATGTCTTCGTAGTGTGCGCATTCGGCTGCGAGATCCTCGGCGTTACCGTTGAGGATGTGGATGTTCTCCTTCGGGCAGTCGATGTGGTTGAAGAGGTTGTTGGCCATGAACGAGTGGTAGCTCTCGGGGTGATCTTCGGGCAGACCCACGTATTCGTCCATGTTGAAGGTCACCACGTGCTTGAAGCTCACACGACCGGCCTTGTGTGCCTGAACAATGGCGCGATACATGCCGAGGGGGCTGGAGCCGGTGGGAAGACCCAGCACGAAAGGTTTTTCTGCCGTGGGGTTGGCGGCGTTAATCTTGTTGACAACGTAGTCGGCTGCCCATTGCGACAGCTTTTCGTAGTCGGGTTCGATGATAACTCTCATGGTGGAGGAGGGTATTATGTTAAGAAATTTCGTATCATGGGGCGTTACGCCGAAAAAGTGCGGGCGTTTTGCCGTTATGTGCTTACAAAGGTAGCACTTTTTTTCTGTTTTTGTACTTCGGTGGGGAGCTTTGTTTTGTTTCAGAGCCACTTATCGCCGCTTTTCGGGCATTTTCTCGCGGTGGTCGTCGCGAAATGATGGCTTTGTCGGTGAATGCTCCGGCAACGTGTGTGCTTGCTCTGTGAAATATCGCACGGCGCGTCCTCATTGCAAGGGCTTTCCGGCGTAGAAGTCCATCACGTCCTGGCGATAGCGGGCTTCGTAGAACGCCGTGATGCGATCCACGGCGGCATTCGTCTGTTTGTTGCGCGCCTCGTCGTAGTCGGTGAAGCTACCTTTGCCGGCTTCGTACTTCTTCTGCGCAAGGTTCGCCGCGGTCACGGCCGCCGAGTCGGCCACCTGCGCGGCTTTCCATTTGTGGCGCGCCGTCAGGGCGGCATAATAGGCGTTTTGAATTTCTTTGTAGAGCGATTTGCGCGCTTCCTCCTCGTCCAGACGTGCATTGGCCGCCGCCAGTTGTGCCGAGGCCACACTGTTGCGGGTGGAACGTCGGTCATAGATGGGTACAGCGAGCGAGAGCCCGATGTTTTGCGAGAGGTTGTCGCGGAGTTGTCGGCCGAAAGCGGCATTGCCCACGCCAGAGGTGTTGTAATAGCTCGTGCCGAGTCCGGCATTGAGATGGAGTGTGGGGCGCATGCCGGCGCGGGCGATGGCAATTTGCTCATCGGCGGCCTGCGAACGCAGCTGTGCGGCCTGCAAAGCGGGGCGTTCGGTGAGGCTCAATGCGTAGACTTCTTCCGGATTGCCGGGAGCGGCGGGCAGGGTGTGTACAGCCGGCGGCGTCACCTTGAGGCTGTCGGGCGAAGCGTATTCGAGGAGTTGCGAGAGTTCGAGGAGAGCAAGCATTTTGTCGTTCTCCGCCTGCACGAGAGCGAGGCGATCCTGTGCCGTGCGGGCTTGTGCCTGCGCCAAATCGACTTCCGGCAAACGCCCGGCGCGTATTTGTGCGCTGATGCGCTCTTCTTGTGCCAAAGTGTTGCGGAGATTCGTTTGCGCTTGTGCGATGAGATCCATGCGAAACAGCACTTGATAGTAAGCTTGCGCCACTTGCAATTGCAGCTCTTCGGCCAAGCGTCGGGTATCGGCGCCGGTAGCTTGGAGGTTGAGCGCCGCTTGTTTGCGCCGATGAGTGAGGCGTCCGCCGGTGTAGAGGGGCATGGAGGCCGAAACGGAGAGCGAAGTGGAATTCGTGTTGCGCGTTTCGTAGGTGTTGTTGGCGGTGAGTCCGCGGCCGAAGGAGATATTCTCGGCGGCCGAGCCATTCACTTCGGGGAGGAAGGCTTTGCGCGCGTCGTCCAACTGGAGGGCTTGTTGTTTGTGGGCGATTTCGGCCTGCCGCACTTTGATGTTGCGTTGCTGAGCGCGCTCGATGCAGTCGCGAAGCGTCATTGGAGTTTGCGCCGCGAGGCTACAAACGGAGCAAAAGGCGAGGAGAGTGTAGAGTAGTTTCATTGCAAGCGCGAGATTAGGGCTGTTCGTTGATTTCGTTGCCGCGCACTTTCTCTCCGAGACGGAGACCGCTGCGGATTTCGATGTTCACTCCGTCCGACAATCCCGTTTGCACCACCCGACGCTCGAAGGTGTTCGCGTCTTTGTCGCCGGTTTGCACGTAGACCACGGCTTTGCCGCCTTCAAATTTCACGGCCGACTCGGGGAGCGAGAGGACTTGCGAACGAGCGTCGAGAATGATTTCGGCATTGGCGCTGTAGCCGGCGCGGAGGGTCACGCCTTTGCTCTGCAGTAGGGCACCTTTGATTTCAAACTGGTTGCCTGTTGTGCCGCTGCTCACTTTCGGTGCGACGAACTCGAGGCGTGCGGCCAAACGCACGTCAGTCAGGGCGCCGACTGTGATGGCTAAGTCCATGCCCTTGCGGAGTTTCGCCACTTCGGTCTCGTCGATGTTGCCTTTGAAGAGGAGGTCGTTCATGTTGGCCACAGTGGCGATCGTCGTTCCGTCGTTGAAGGTGTTGCTCATCGTGACAGAGTTGCCGACTTTGACGGGAATGTCCAGAATCGTGCCGTCGATGGTCGAGCGCACGAGGGTGGTGGAGTTGCCAGCCATGGAGTTGCTCACGCCTTCCTTCACAATCTTGAGTGCATCTTTGGCATTGGCGAGTTCCTCGCGTTGTTGTCGTAGCGCAAGTTGAGCCTTTTCAAAGTCTTCGGCGGAGACCAATTTCTGATCGTAGAGGGTTTTCGTGCGTTCGAAGTCGCGCTGCGCCTGTTGCGAGGAGAGTTGCGCGAGTTTAACGCGGTTTTCCGCGCTATTGAGCTGCGCCATGTCGGGAACTACCTTGATGCGCGCGATGAGTTCGCCTTTCTGTACGGATTGGCCGGCTTCTTTGAAGATTTCGGCCACAATGCCCGAAATTTGGGGCTTGACATCGACTTCGACACGGGGCTCAATCGTGCCGGTCACGATGGTACTGCGGTGAATGTCGGCGCGCTTCACTTCGATGACCTCGAAGCGCTGTGCTTTAGGGCGCGATTTCTGATAGAGGAAGACAAAGGTTCCGACGAACAAGGCAACGACGAGCACGATGCCGAGGATTTTGAAGGTCTTTTTCATTGTGATGTGGGTTTTCATTTGCAAGTAGGCGAGCAGGGGTTTAGACAAATGGTGAATAGCAGCGCGGGCTTCGCTGAGTGTTGGGAGGAGTGACGGAGCAACGGGGGGCTATATCTATGAAGAAGTGACTAAATAAATAAGGAGAGGAAGGGTGAAATAAAAAGTCGTGGGCTTTCGACTGAAAGTCGTGGAGTTTTGCCCGAAAGTTGTGGCGTTTTTATTGAATGTTGTGGTGTTTTGGTGGAAAATTCGTGAGGGTCGCGCAATCGCAGGGCAAATGCAAGCGGCTGCAGTGAACTTATTCGTCGCGGATGGCATCGATGGGCTTAATGGCGAGGGCGCGCAAAGCGGGAGCGACGCCGGCCAACACCCCCAAGGCCGAAAGTGAGAAAGCCGAGCCGAGCGCCATGGAGAAAGAGATGAGGAAACTTCCCGAAGGCAGCGAGGGAAAATTGCTCCCGATGCCGCTTTCGGCGCCAATGAGTATCAAAACCGCCACAACAATGCCGGTCAGTCCGGCCATGAGTGTGAGAATGGCGCTTTCGGTGAGGATTTGCATCAAAATCTGCGTGGGACGCGCGCCGATTGCACGCCGCACACCGATTTCGGTGGTGCGTTCTTTCACAACGACCATCATAATGTTTGAAACCCCGATACTCCCGGAAAGCAACGTGCCGATGCCGATGAGCCAAACGAGGATATTGATGCCGTCGAAGAGCGATTGCACCATTTGGAACATCGCTTCCACGTTGATACTCATCAGGGCTTGTTGATCGTTCGGGTCAATGCGATGTAGTTGCTTGATTTCCTGTTCGACTTTGTGCTGAATCGATGTTACCGTGTGGCCGGGACGCGTGGTCAAGGCCAGCATGTCGAAACTGTTGCCGTAGTGCAGCAGACGCTGCATGGTGGTGAAAGGCAGATAGACCGACCGCGAGGCTGGCCCTCCCACGCCAGCGTTGGAAGTGAGGGACGATACGCCGACCACTTGAAGATAGATGCCTCCCATCTCGATGTATTTGCCCACCGGGTTCTCGACGTCGGGGAAAAGTTCGGCGGCCACTTTCTGTCCCAAGACGCACACTTTGCGATAGTCGCGCAGGTCGCTCTCTTGGATGTAGCGTCCGTGCGAGAGTTTTGGGTTTTCCACTTCGGCGTAGTCCGGTTGCACCCCTTTGGCCGAACCTTGCGAAGAGCGGTTGCCGCATTTGAATTTCGACCAGTTGAAAATCACCGGCGTGATGACTTGTGCTTCGGGAATGCGGCGGCGCAGTCGGTCGATGTCGGCCACTTCAAACGACCACTTGCGGCCGGAGGCAAGCCCGTCGTAGGGTTTTGTCGTTTCTTGGGCGGCGGCGCAATAAGCGTTCTGCGCAAAGCCCTCGAAGGTGCTTTGCATTATCGCTTTCATGCCTTTGGAGCCGCCCATCAAGAGGATCAGCATGAACACGCCCCAAAAAATGCCGAAGGCGGTGAGGAGCGATCGCGATTTGTTGCGCATCAGCGTTTGGAAGATCTCCCTCCATTTGTCAATATCGAACATAGCTGATCTATTTTGAGTTGAGTGCCACGATGGGCTTGATGAGCACCGCCTTGCGCGCCGGGAAGAATCCGGCGATGAGTCCCGCGATGATGAGCACAGTCAGTGCACCGAATGCGATGCCGAGGTCGATGGTGGGATTGAGGAAGAAGTAAAACTTCGAATCCATGATGACCAACACGCGTTCGCCGCTCACATGGTTCATCCATTCCGTGGCGGCAATGCCGGCAACGAGACCGACATAGCCCGAAAGGAGGGTGATCACGACGCTTTCTGCCAAGACGCTGCGCAAAATGCTCCAAGGGCGCGCGCCGAGTGCTTTGCGAATGCCAAATTCGCGGGTACGTTCTTTCACGGTGATGAGCATGATGTTCGAAATGCTCACCACGCCGCTCAACAAGGTGAGGATGCCCACGACCCACAAGCCGGTGCGCAAAATACGGGTGGCGGTATTTCGCTCTTTCGCGCCCTCGGCTCTGTTGTCGATCCACAGTGTTGTCTGATCCTGGGGATTAAAACCGTGACGATGGCCGATGGTTTGGCGAATGTTCTGATCGAGCTGCTGCATTGTCTCGTCTTGCTTACCGGCGTCGGTGCGCAATTCGATGGAACCCACCGACACGCCTTTGTTGAAGGCCGTGCGCAGGGTGGAAAACGGTACTTGCGCTTTGGTTTGCTCCATATCGTTGGCCTTAGCGCGCACGCCGACGATGCGAAAAGCCATCGAATCGACATTGACCACCTGTCCTACGGCAGAAGTGGCCGACCCGAAGAAATCTTCGGCCATGCGCGTCGAGACAACCATCACCTTTCGGCGTTCGCGCAAGTCGTTTTCGTTGATAAAACGCCCCGCGTTCAGCACAATGCGCTGCATTTCGGCCGCAACGGGCAACACGCCGTCGAAACTTCCCTCGAGGCGATGTTTGCCCGAGACCATGACGAGTCCGGAAAGGGAGATTGTCGGCGCTGCTTCACTGATTTGCGTTTGCGTCGCCGAACGGGTGTTTTCAAAGTCGCGATCGTCGATCTTTACATCCCGCCATTTACTGAAGCCTTCGTAGGCTTCCGAAGCGTATCCCGGCACAATCGACACGACATCGTCGGCGAAGCGTCCCGAATTGTACTCGAAAGCGTGGATGAGTCCGTTGCCTGCACCCAATAAGAAGACGAGAAGGAAAATGCCCATCGACACACTGAGGCCGGTAAGTGCGGTGCGCAGTTTGTTTTGCGCCAAATGCGCGAAAATCTCTTGCAACATGTCGCGTCTATTTCATGAGTTCTCCGAAAGGCATGGTCTGATTCGGATCATTGATTTCGATGCGTCCGATCAAACCGTCCTGTATGTGCACGATTTTCTTCGTGCGATAAGCCACACCGCTCTCGTGTGTGACGACCACCACGGTGCGTCCTTCGGCATTCAGGTCGGTAAGTAGTTGCATCACCTCGCCTGACGTCTTCGAGTCGAGGGCGCCGGTGGGTTCGTCGGCCAAGAGCACTTGCGGATTCGTGATGATGCTGCGCGCAATCGCCACGCGTTGTTTCTGACCGCCCGAAAGTTCGTTGGGATAGTGCTCCGCCCATTTGTCCAAGCCGAGGCGTTCGAGGTGTTCCATGGCGCGGCGATTGCGTTCCTTGCGCGAAACGCCTTGATAGTAGAGCGGTAAGGCTACATTCTCGAGCGCCGTTTTGTAGCCGATGAGGTTGAACGACTGAAAGATGAAGCCAATCATGCGATTGCGGTAGTCTGCGGCCTTCGATTCGCTGAGATCTTTCACAGGCACGCCGTTGAGTGTGTAAAGACCTTCGTCGTAATTGTCCAAAATGCCCAAGATGTTGAGCAAAGTCGACTTTCCAGAGCCGGAAGCGCCCATGATGCTCACAAACTCCCCGCGTTCGATGTCGAGATCTATGCCTTTGAGGACATGAAGTGGCTGTCCGCCGCGGTAAGTCTTGTGTATGTTTTCAAGATGTATCATATTCTTATGCAAACAAGCACTCTTCCCCCACGCTCTTCCGCAGTCGTTGGCTGACTGTTGAAGAACGTGAGGGAGAACTGTTCGTTATTTTGCGACGTTGCGCACCGTTCCGGTTCGGGAGTTGTCGTCACCGAGCGTCAAGGTAGCCGCGTTGCAGAGCACAGATCCGCCGGATGAGGCTTCGACTTCGGCATGTTGCACTTTGAGATTCTCGGCTTTCACCGCACCGCCGCTGGAAGCTTCGAGTTTTGCCTGGTCTGCACGGCCATTCAGCGAGAGATTGCCGCCGGAAGAGGCGTCGGCTTCGACCATCGTGGCTTGAATGCCGGAAATCACCACTTGTCCGCCCGAAGAAGCGTCGACATCGATTTCGTGCGCCTTCAAGTTGTTCGCGCGAATGCTGCTGCCGGAGGAAGCTTCGAAGGAGAGTTTGCCGTTAACGCTCAAGGGAGAGAGGATTTGTATGGACGCGCCGGAAGTGGCTTCGAACTCATTGAGCGCATGTCCGGTGATCGTCACCACAACGCGGGGCGATCTTGAGAAACTGCGCTTGAGGCGCACCTTCAACTCGCCTTCGTCGACATAAACCTGCACAAGGCGGTCGTTTTTCTTGTCGAGGCTCACCTTCACCGAGGGTTGTCCGTTCGGTTGGTAGCGGAGTTCGATGCCGCTGCTCACCTCTACTGCGTGGAAGTAAGGAAGGTGGTTCACCGTGTAGGTGTATTGTCCGTTGGCCTGCGTGGCTTGTGCGACGGGTTCTCCCATGGAGAGGTTCGTGTCCGCCGGTTGTTCGGTCGGTTGTTCGTTGGCGGTGAAGACCATGTCACCGGATTGGCGCACACCGAGGCAAGAAGCCATGGAAGTCAGTACGAAAGAATTCAGTGCGAGGAGAAAAACAATCTTTTTCATTGTGATAAATGGGGGAAAAGGGTAAATAATCAGGGCATAACGGTGGAGTCAATCAACAATCGTTGAACCGGAATCCTCATTGAGGAGCTTTTTCAAGCGTTCGGTCACTTTATCCACCGGGATATTGAGTAAGCGCATCTGCCGCGCCAGTTCGTTCAGCATGCCGTTGAGCACATCGTCCGAACGCAAGCGGTGGATGATGTCAACGGCCTCGGCACTCACAAAAGATCCGAGCCCTCGTTTGTTATAGATGATGCCTTGTCGCGCCAAGATGTCAAAGGCTTTGACTGTGGTGTTCACGTTCACTTGCAAAAGTAAGCTATATTCGCGAACACCGGGGATGCGTTCGTCGGAAATGTACTTTCCTGCCAGAATTTCATCCATCAGACGCTCGGCTATTTGTTGATAAATGGGTTGACCTTCTCGAAAGTTCATAAGCAATGTGGTTAGAACCCGAAGCGGCCGTGGGGAATCACCTCCGCGCGAGCGTATAGGCGATAACTATATGTGATGGAGAAAATGCTCCATGCCAATGTAAGTAGCCAAAATAGGACGAGCGCAGTGGAAAATAGGTATTCACTTTCCTGATCGTTGAAGGAGAAACTGAAATTCTCCCTCATCGTGTACGCACCCAGTACGAAGAGTAGCGCGAGGATGGTGAATCCGAGAATCATAACTACCGAAGTCCGCACAAAAGACTTGGAGCGGAAAACCAATGCGCCCAATAGATACGTGCTCCACAGGCCGATGAAGAAGATCGTGGGGAGCAATCGGAGCAGCAAAGCCATAACCGGCGACATCGGCGGCATCACCACATCGCCAAATTGCGGATAGATGAGCGTAGAGAGGTAAACCGGTGTGCTCCATGCCACTTCCACATCGAGCATCTCGCCGAGTAGCACCGTCGAAGCGTCGGCAGCAATAAAGAGCAGGACAAAGCACACCGCGGCAATGAGGGTGTGGTTGAACATCACAGCACAGAATTTCTCCAAGGTTGAGGCCGGCAACATCAATTGTCGCATTCGTCCGCTGAGTGAGGAACGTCCCGAAGAGAAACAGCTGCCGATACTGACCAAGAGCAGGAAAAGCGTGGCGAAAAAGCCGAATCTGCCCCAACCTTGTGCTATCGCAAGTGCTACCATCTCCAGGTCTTTTTCACTGAGCTCCCCGTACACTTCCCCATAGGATATGGAGAATTTAACAAAAGCCAAGACAATAAAGAAGAAAAGATAGGCCGCGCCATAATGGCGGAGTGCACTGTTGTAGCCTTCTGCGGTGTTGAGGCGCAACACCTGTCCAAAGCGGCGCAGAGAGAAGCGAGTGGAATTAGTCATGGTGGGAAAGAGCCGGTGTGGGTTGGGAAAGTGAAGCACGTTGCAGCAGGTCGGGGTGCTGCGTCAGCGCGTTGAAAAGCAATTCGATGTCAAGCGGCGTGTCGCGCCCGTCGAGATTCGGGACGATGAGTGCCGTGCCTGTGATGGAAGTCTCGGCATAGAGCGCATCACTCAGGTCTTCTCCGTAAGCCCGTTGCTCAAATTGCAGTTGGCGGCAGAGGTCTTCGGTCGAGATGTCCAAAGCCACATTGTGATCGCGGAGCATAACGATGTGATCGATGAGGTGTTCGACATCGTGCACCTGATGTGTTGAAATCACGATGGTGCGTTCTTCGCTCATGCTCGCTGCGACGCTGCGTCGAAATTGCGCCTTCGAGGGGATGTCCAGCCCGTTGGTCGGTTCGTCCATGAGCAATAATCGCGTGCCGGTGGCGAGGGCAAAACTGATATAGGCCTTCTTGAGTTGTCCGGTGGAGAGAGCGCCGAGGTTCACTTCGGGAGTGAGGTCGAAATGCTGCAAGTTTTCGTTCAGCAGTTCGTCGGAGAAGTTGGGATAGAACACGCGATGCAGATCGACGAAGCGCGACAACCGAATCGCAGGCAGCTCGATGTGTTCGGGCACGACGAAGAGATCGGAGAGCATCTCGGGTGTTCGGTCGGCAACGTGATGCGATCCAAAACAAACGGTTCCCTTTTGTGGGCGCAACAAGCCGGCCATGAGATAGAGTAGGGTCGACTTTCCGGTGCCGTTCTTTCCAAGTACGCCCACAATTCGGCCGCTTGGCAAACTCAACGTGACGTTGCTGAGCACCTCTCTTGGGCTATTGTGATAGCGAAAGTGGAGTTCGTGGAGTTCGATCATGAGGTGAATGATTGTAGTGTTGTGGTGTAATGCTGTTGTGGTACACTGCAAAAGTAGAGAAAGGCCTCCACTCTTCCAAATTTATCGAGCGGAAAAAGCGAGATGATGCGTGGAATTAACGCACGATGCGCTGTTTTTGAGTGGATACTTGCTGTTTTGGCAGTTTGATAGGCACCTATCGTCGCGCGGTTGCGGCAGGGAGGGAGAAAAGTCCACGGCTTTTGCGCGAAAGTCCACTGCTTTTTGCGGAAACAAGACAACTTTTGCGCGCAGGTTCCCGTGTTTTTGCCGTAAGATGACAAGAGGGTGGGGTGGGGAGTGGGAAAAAAGGAAATAGGCGCGCGCGTTACGCGTGTCAGCGCGTTGAGAAGATGAGCCGCCGCCCAATTATTCGCCGGTGGAGTTTGCCATTTCGAGCAGAAGTCTTAATTTTGCACCCTAATGGTACAAGTGTGCCATTTTCCTCATCTCGTACAAGATTCCCTACCCATATGGAAAAAAGAAAAATTCAGTTCTCGCTTGTCTATCGCGACATGTTCCAGAGCTCCGGCAAATTCCAACCTCGCAAGGATCAGCTGGAACGCATCGCCCCGGTCATCATTAAAATGGGATGCTTCTCCCGTGTGGAGACCAACGGCGGTGCTTTCGAACAGGTCAACCTGCTGGCCGGTGAGAATCCCAACGAGGCCGTACGCGCTTTCACGAAAGCCTTCAACGAAGTGGGCATCAAAACCCACATGCTCGACCGCGGTCTGAACGGTCTGCGCATGTTCCCCGTGCCTGCCGACGTGCGTCGCCTTATGTATAAAGTGAAGCACGCCCAAGGTACCGACATCACGCGTATCTTCTGCGGACTCAACGATGTGCGCAACATCATCCCCTCGATCAAATATGCCATCGAAGGCGGCATGACGCCCCAGGCCACGCTGTGCATCACGACTTCGCCGATTCACACTGCTGAATATTATGCCGGTATCGCCGATCAGCTCATCGAAGCCGGCGCACCCGAGATCTGCCTCAAGGACATGGCCGGTATCGGACAACCCGCGATGCTCGGACAACTCTGCCGCATGATCAAGGAAAAGCACCCCGAAGTGATCGTGGAATACCACGGCCACACCGGCCCCGGTCTGTCGATGGCTTCGATCCTCGAGGTGTGTCGCAACGGTTGCGACATCATTGACACCGCCATTGAGCCCCTCGCTTGGGGTAAGGTGCATCCCGACGTGATCTCGGTGCAGAGTATGCTCAAGAATGCCGGCTTCGACGTGCCCGAGATCAATATGGACGCCTATATGGAGGCGCGCAAACTCACGCAAGAGTTCATCGACGAGTGGCTCGGCTACTTCATCAACCCCGGTAACAAACTTATGTCGTCGCTCCTGCTCGGTTGCGGTCTGCCCGGCGGTATGATGGGCTCGATGATGGCCGACTTGGCCGGTGTGCGCGAAGCCATCAACTCCAATCGCGAGAAGAAGGGCGAAGAACCCCTCTCGGAAGATGCCCTCCTCGTCAAGCTCTTCGACGAAGTGGCCTACGTTTGGCCGCGCGTGGGCTATCCTCCCCTCGTAACGCCCTTCAGCCAGTATGTGAAGAACATCGCTTTGATGAACCTTCTCACCGAGTCGATGGACAAGCCCCGCTACTCCATGATGGACAACGCCATCTGGGGCATGATCCTCGGCAAGAGCGGTAAGTTGCCCGGCGAATTGGCTCCCGAAATTGTGGCCTTGGCCAAGGAAAAGGGCTACGAGTTCAGCACCGAAGACCCCCAAACGAACTATCCCGACGAACTCGACCGCTTCATCAAGGAGATGGAAGAAAACGGTTGGGATCGCGGTCAGGACGATGAGGAGTTGCTCGAGTTCGCCATGCACGAAACGCAGTATCGCGACTACAAGAGCGGTGCCGCCAAGAAGCGTTTCCTCGCCGATCTCCAAGCTGCCAAAGATAAGAGCGCAGCTTCCGGTCTCACGCCCGAAGAAGCTGCTGCACTCAAGCACGCCAAGGCCGACGCCATTGTGGCACCCGAAAGCGGTATTGTGCTTTGGGAAATCGGCGGCGACGCCGAAAACGTCAAGGCCATCGAACCCTTCATCGGTAAGGAGTACAACGAAGGCGATTTCTTCTGCCACATCGAAAACGGCTTCGGCAAGATTCTCGACCTCCCCGCTGCTTTGGGTGGTAAGCTCGTAGAGATCAACGCCAAGCAGGGTAGTCACGTGCAGAAGGGCGATGTCATCGCCTACATCGAACGCTCGTTCCGCGATTGATCGCTCCGACCTTTTTCGGTCGTTCCCCCTTTCGTGCGGTTCGTTCGGCGACCCTTGCCCCGCGGCACAGGCTTTCCGAACGCTACCGACCTCTTCTCCTTTGAGATCCTTCTTGCGCTCTCCGTGGCGCGAGAAGGCTCAAAGGCTTTTTAATTTCAGTTTGCCGCTCATGCTCCATCGTTTGCTGCATTTTCGTCTTACGCTCCTCCTCACGCTGGTTGTTTTGGTCGTGTGTCTACTCCCGATTCCCGAAACACCGCTCGACGAGGTGCGTTTTATCGACAAGTACACCCATCTCCTGCTATTCGGCGGTTATGCTTGGGTGCTGTGGGCGGAAAGTGCTTTGAGCGCCCGCGCCGCTCGACCGGAAGCCGGTGCGCGTCCTGCCAAGACACCACTCCGTCGCTCACTTTGGGCACTGGCCTTGGGCTGGCCGGTGTGCTTCGGCGGCTTGGTCGAAGTGCTGCAAGCCACGCTCACCACATGCCGCTCGGGCGATTGGCTCGATTTTGCGGCCGATGCGCTCGGTGTGTTCTGTGCTGCGCTGCTCGGTGTGCCGACTTATCGGGCATTGATACGCTGAAACGCCTTTTACTCTCCCATCCATCAAAACTTCACTCCTCATGCACTATCTGTATCTTGCCGACGATCACGCCGATTGGCTCACCCTGCGTTCGGCTTCGCCCGACCGTTCACTGCCGGCTCTTGATTATGATCGCCGCGATTTGGTGAAGGGGGCGAGCGCGGCCGGAGTCGTGCGCGAATTGGCTGTGCATCGACACGCCGATGGGGTGGAGGAGCGCGTGCATGTGGGCGTTCTCTCGCCGGTGACGGTCGTTCCGTTAGCCGAATTTGAGGAATCGACGGCCGAGGCCCTCTATCAATTTGTGTTCGACGGTCGTCGCGCTCCCCAAACGCCGCGCCGCGTGTTTTACGATATGCTGCCTTCGTCCAACGGGGTGTTGCTCTTTGCTCTCGACGAAGGGCATTGTGCGGAAATTGAGCGCGAACTGGGCGAAGTGCACTACTTTTCGCCGTTCAGCGGTTTGTTGCAATGGATGGCCGGACGGAAGCAGACGGCGCGCCAGCACCGCGTGTTCGTACATTGCCGCGCGACGCAAATCGACGTGGCTTATTTTGAAGGGCATCGCATTTTTGCTTTCAACACCTTCGACGTGCAAACGCCCGAAGACGTACTCTACTTCACCTGCCGACTGGCGCAACAGTTTCGTGTCGATTTTTCGACCACGCCGTTTGTCGTTTGTGGCCGGTCGGACAAGATGTCCGTGGTGGTCGACTGTTTGCGCCCCTATTTGGCGGAGGTGGACTGCGTGGACACGGCAGAGGAATTCGATCGTCACCCCTTGACCGAGTTGCCTCAACTTCCTTTTGAACTACTGACCAAACTTATGAACTGATGCGCATCATCACAGGAAAATATAAGGGTAAGCATTTTGAGGTGCCTCGTTCGTTCAAGGCACGTCCCACCACTGATTTTGCCAAAGAAAATCTCTTCAACGTGCTGCGCGCGTATGTGGATTTTGAGGAAACACGCGCCCTCGACTTGTTTTCCGGCACGGGTAGCATCACGCTTGAACTCCTGAGTCGCGGTTGTCCCGAGGTGGTGAGCGTAGAGCGCGATCGTCAGCACTATGCTTTCGTGCGCGCGGCCGTGGAACACTGCACGGCCGGCGACTCCGATGTGCGCGTTCGCGTGCTCAATGCCGATGCGCTGCGCATCATTGCGAAGAGCAACGAGCGTTTCGATCTGGTGTTTGCCGATCCTCCCTATGCTTTGCGTGAACTCAATGAATTACCCGAACGCGTGATGGCAAGCGGGCTGTTGAAGCCCGGCGCACTTTTCGTGTTGGAACACGGTAAAGAGCACGACTTCTCGTCGCGCCCCGAGTTTTTGGAGCACCGCGCCTATGGTTCGGTCAACTTCTCCTTTTTCCGTAAACCGGAATCGGCGGTATGACGATCGGTTCGCTTTTCGAAGAGAGCATTGCCGCTGAGTTTCCGCACCAATTCACCCCCCACCAGCGAGAGGCCGTAAGCGCCATCGGCAGTTTCTTGGCCGACCCGCGCAACGACCAGGCGTTTGTGCTGCGAGGCTATGCCGGTACGGGTAAGACCTCGTTGGTTTCAGCCGTGGTGCGTGTGTGGCGCAAGCTGCAACGACCCGTTGTGCTCTTGGCGCCGACGGGACGTGCCGCCAAAGTGTTCTCCCTCCACGCCGGTTTGCCGGCACACACCATTCATCGCGTCATCTATCGCCAAAAATCATTCGAGGGGGAGGGCACCCAATTCGATAGAGGGTGGAATAATGCAAAATCAGCCTTGTTCATCGTCGATGAGGCCTCGATGGTGGCCAATGATGGCGGTAACACGCTCTTCGGCACGGGGCGTTTGCTCGACGACCTGATACAATATATATATAGTGGAGAGAATTGCCGTCTGATGATGGTGGGCGACACGGCGCAGTTGCCCCCGGTGGGCGAAGACGAGAGTCCGGCACTGCAAAAGCGGGTGCTCGAGGGTTACGGCCTCCATGTGCGTGGATGCGAACTCACCGATGTGGTGCGGCAGGCCTCGGCTTCTGCGGTACTTCGCAACGCGACGCGCTTGCGTTGTCAGATCGGCACGCTTTCCGGCACGCCGTTGCCGACCACAGACGACTTCGATCTGGATCGCTATGTGAACGAGGCGGGCTTTCCCCTGATTGAAGCGGAAAACCATACGGAGACGCAACTTATGCCCGGCGACGAACTGATCGATGCGCTCGAGCAGAGTTATCGAAAGTGGGGCACGGCCGAAACCATCGTCGTGACCCGAACCAATAAGCGGGCGAATATCTTCAACAATGGCATCCGATCGCGCATTCTCGAGCGCGATGAGGTGCTGAATCGCGGTGATTTGATCATGGCGGTGAAGAACAATTACTTTTGGACGGTGAAAGCCGCCGAAGGTTTGCCGGAAGGCGAGCGCGTGCCCATGGCCTTCGTGGCCAACGGCGACACGGCCGAAGTGGTGCGCTTCCGCAATGTGCACGAAATGCACGGCTTCACCTTTGCCGATGCCACGTTGCGCTTCGGAGATTACGACGACTGGGAAATGGATTGCCGCATCTTGCTCGACACCCTGCAATCGGAGGCACCTGCGCTCACACGCGAGGAGGCCACACGCCTCTATGAATCGGTCTATGCCGACTATGCAGACATTGCCAATAAGCGAGAACGAATGAAAGCTATTCGGCAAGATGCTTATTATAATGCCTTGCAAATTAAATACGCCTATGCCGTGACATGCCACAAGGCGCAGGGCGGACAGTGGCACGAAGTCTATGTGGATCAGGGATATATTCCCGACGACACTGATCCTGTGTCCTACTTGCGCTGGTTGTACACGGCCTTCACGCGCACCTCTGATAAATTGTATTTGGTCAACTGGCCGAAAGAACAAACCTACGACATACATGATAGCGATTCTGATTAACGTGTTGGCTGTCTTGGTGGGAAGTGCGATCGGTGCACTGGCCAAGCGTGGCATAACCGAAAAATACATCACGGTGCTCAATACGGCCATGGGATTGGCGGCTTTGGTGCTCGGCGTGAATGTGGCCATGTCCAACATGAACAAAAGTCACTTCCCCGCGCTGTTCATCTTCTGTTTGGCCATCGGCGGTTTGCTCGGCACGGTGTTGCGACTTGATGAGCGCATGCAGGAGGCGACCCGCCGCGTGTCAAAGAATGGAAGCAACCTCACAGAAGGAATCACCACCGGTGTCTTGTTCTGTTGTGTCGGCACGCTCTCGATGATGGGACCGGTTTTGGCCGCACTCAAGGGCGACAATACCTATTTGATGACGGCGGCCACGCTCAACTTGGTGACCATGATCGTTGTGGCCTCGAGTTATGGCTTTTGGGTGTGCATCACCGGCTTGTTTGTCTTTCTGTGGCAAGGAGGTATTTACGGCATTGCCAAACTATCGGCGGGCTTCATCTCAGATGCTTTGATTTCCGAAGTCTCGATCGTGGGTGGTGTGCTGATCGCTGCCGCCGGGTTGGGGGTAATGAACATTAAGGACTGCAAAACCATCAACTTATTGCCGGCTCTCCTCATGCCGATGCTCTATTTCCTGTGTGCCCATCTCCTTGAATTTTGATCGTTTCCTTTCAAATTACACCGCGTTTTTCTGCATGACACTTGGTAAGCTGCAGATTTGTGGCTAACTTTGTCCTATCTATAAAGACGCGCAATTCAAACTCTACTCAATTTAGAACGTCATGGCTTTTCGCTATATTCTTCCTTTGCTCTTTTCTGTTGCAGGTCTACTCACCGCTGCCGCGCAACCCAAAGCACGTTATCTCACTCCGAAACTTGATTTGGGCAATATCGCGTGGAAGGTGCCGACTTTGGCACATTTTGAGATTCGCAACACAGGTACATCACCGTTGGTGGTGACGGGAGTCTACATGGACTGCGCTTGCACAGTGGCTGCGTGGGACAAGAAACCCATTGCGCCGGGGGCAACCACGACACTCACCGTAACGCTTGATGCCGAGACGCTCGGTACGTTCGATAAGTCGGTCTATGTGACGACGAATGCCGAGAATGTGGCACGTCGCTTGCGCTTTTCGGGTCGTGTGATGCAGAAAGTGGTCAACTACGATCGCGATTTCCCCTATCGTATCGGCGATATTCGTGTGTCGGCGGAGAACATCGAATTTGACGACGTGAAGAAAGGCGAAAAACCGCAGGCCACACTCTTCTTACTCAATGCGGGTAAGAAAGAATATGCCCCCGAATTGCTCCACCTACCCAACTATCTCACGGTGAAAGCCGATCCGGCTGTGATTCGTCCCGGAAGAATGGGAAAATTGGTCTTGACACTCAAAAGTAATCAGTTGCACAGCTTAGGACTCACGCAATCGAGTGTGTATCTTGCTCGTTTCGTGGGAGACCGAGTGGGCAAAGACAATGAATTGGGGCTCTCCGTCACTCTGCTGCCCAATTTCACGGCGGCGGAACTCAATTCTCCGCAAGCTCCCTCCGCAGAGATGGCGACAAGCATCGATTTGGGAGCGTTCAACGGAAAGTCAAAACTCAAAGGTGCGCTCTTATTGACGAATAAAGGACTTTCTCCTTTGGTGATCAACATGTTGCAGGTGTACAATCCCGGTTTGTCTGTTTCGTTGGAGAAAACAACGCTGCGCCCGGGTGAGTCAACCGAAATGAAGGTCGTGGTTTCTTCGGCCATCGAACGTTTTCGCGGAAGCCGAAAGGTGTTGCTCATCACCAACGATCCGCGCCATCCGAAAATTTCAGTCGACGTCATCACAAAAAAATAAGACTTTCCTTTTGCGAGTCAGTAGGAATGCTTATCTTTGCAACATCAAAACGAGCCAACCTCGTAGGCATCTCTGAAAAGATGCTGAAAATCGGAAAGTAGCGCAGTTGGTAGCGCACTACGTTCGGGACGTAGGGGTCGGGCGTTCGAGTCGCCTCTTTCCGACTTTTGATGAAGCGGTTCACAACTTGGTTGTGAGCCGCTTGTTTTTTGTTGTAAGGGAGGGGATCCTCCTTATATTAATATGGAGGAGGCTCGATAAGCTTTCCGTAGTGCGCTGCTTTAAGCGTGAAGATGCAGGGCGAAGTTTATTTTGCACAGAATCCCAAAATAAAGTTGTACCTTCGCACAGACTATCTTGCAGAGCTTCAGCAGAAGTCGCCTGCCGTTCCGCGGAACGAGAACCTCGTATCGAAGAACGCACTTTCTTGAGCCGGGACAGCGGCAACCAGTGATTTGTATACCTCAATGGTCTTGGATGGCCAGCAATAAATATGATTTCGGTAGAACATCTTAAAGTAGAATTTTCGGCGCGTGCTCTATTTTCTGACGTGAGTTTTGTTGTCAACAAGCGTGATCGCATTGCGCTTGTGGGCAAGAACGGCGCAGGCAAGAGCACGATGCTCAAAATCTTGGCCGGTTTGCAAACTCCCACGGACGGTCGTGTTGCGGTGCAGCGTGATGTGAGCGTGGGATACCTACCCCAAGTGATGGTACTCAGCGATGACACGACGGTGGCTGCCGAGGTTGAAAAAGCCTTTGCGCACATTCACGAATTGCGTGACCGCGTTCGCCGTTTGAACGACGAACTTTCGAGTCGAACGGACTACGAAACGCCGGAATATATGGAACTCGTTGAGGCTTTCAGTCGTGAAAACGATCGTTTGCAGATGATGGGCGCGCAAAACTACCACGCGGAATTTGAAAGAACCCTCACCGGTCTCGGTTTCAATCGCGAAGATCTCGAGCGCCCCACTCGTGAATTTTCCGGAGGTTGGCGCATGCGCATTGAATTGGCCAAACTTTTATTGGCTCGTCACGATGTATTGCTCTTAGACGAGCCAACCAATCACCTCGATATTGAGAGTATCCGTTGGTTGGAACAGTTTCTTTCGCGAAATGCCGATGCAGTCATCTTAGTTAGTCACGACCGCGCGTTCATTAACAACGTCACGAACCGCACATTGGAGATCTCTTGCGGAAAAGTTGTGGACTATCGCGTGAAGTACGACGAGTACGTGGAACTCCGCGCCGAGCGTCGTGAAAGTCAACTGAGGGCTTACGAAAATCAGCAGAAGGAGATTGCAGACATCAAGGACTTCATCGAACGCTTTCGCTACAAACCCACCAAATCAGTACAGGTGCAGAGCCGCATCAAGCAGTTGGAGAAAATTGTTCCGATCGAAATCGATGAAGTAGACACTTCGCGTCTGCATCTGAAGTTCCCGCCGTGCTCGCGTTCGGGAGATTATCCGGTCATTTGCGACGAAGTGGAGAAACACTACGGAGATCATCAGGTTTACGACCACGTCAATCTGACAATTAAGCGCGGTGAGAAAGTTGCTTTTGTCGGTAAGAACGGGGAGGGCAAGTCTACGTTGGTCAAGTGCATCATGTCGCAGATAGACCACGGCGGGGTGCTCAAACTTGGGCACAATGTCGAGATAGGCTACTACGCACAAAACCAAGCCCAGTTGTTGGACGACGAACTCACCGTATTTGACACGATCGATCGCGTGGCGAAAGGCGATGTGCGCTTGAAAATTCGCGATATTCTCGGTGCCTTCATGTTTGGCGGCGAGGCTTCCGACAAAAAGGTGAAGGTGCTATCGGGAGGTGAGCGTAGTCGCTTGGCCATGATCAAGTTGCTCTTGGAACCGGTGAACTTTTTGATTCTCGACGAACCGACCAATCACCTCGATATGCAGACAAAAGACGTGTTGAAAGAGGCGATTCTTGCATTTGACGGCACGGTAATTGTGGTCAGCCACGACCGCGAATTCCTCGACGGCTTGGTTACGAAGGTTTATGAGTTCGGCGGCGGAATAGTTCGCGAGCATCTCGGTGGTATTTACGATTATCTCCGCACAAAAGCCGTGGATGATGTCGCAGTGGCCGCTTCGCTCGCCGGAAACCGCAACGCTTCAGCCGAAACCGGAACATCTGCATCAGCAGCGCCCGAAGGGCCGTCGGAAGGTGCGTTGAGTTACGCCGAACAGAAGGAAGTTGCGAAACAACGCCGCAAGTTGGAACAAGCCGTCAAAGAAGCAGAGGCTAAAATTGAGCAGTTGGAAACCGAAATTGCCGCATTGGAAGAAAAACTCTCCACGCCCGAAGGTGCTGCTGACACGCAGCTGTTCACACAGCACGGCGAATTGCGGAAACAACTCTCCGAGGCCGAAGAACAGTGGAATGCTGCTGTCGAAGCACTGGGGTAACGTTTTGTTTCTCCTCGCACTCACTCCTTGTTTGACTACATTCTTCTAAAATCTCTCGAGCCTTCCAAAGGAACGAACTGATTTATATTCATTGTTTTCCCAATAGATAAGGGATAGCTTTCATTGTTCAAGGAAAAGGTCACTTTTCCATTCGGGAAGTTCCCTTATTTGATCATGAGCTCCTCTTAATACAAGAGGAAACCTGCCCTCAAAAATAACTACAATCCCAATAGACATTCCATGAGATTCAAACATTTTCTGCCGGCCTTGGCCTTGTTGGTCACAAGCGTCGCTGCACAAACGCCCACAGGCACCCTCAATCGCGCCGACATGGATCTTACCGCTCGTCCCGGCCAAGATTTCTATCAATATGCCGGCGGTGGTTGGATGAAAGCCCATCCACTCACCCCCGAACACGCTCGTTACGGACAATTCCACGAATTGGAAGAAATCAATCAGAAGCGCATTCGCACGTTGATAGAGGACTTGGCCAAAACACCCGCTGCTCCCGGCAGTTTGGCGCAGAAAATCGGTTCACTCTATCGTCTTTCCATGGACAGCGTGCGTCGCAACCGCGAAGGCTACGAACCTATTCGTGCGACATTGGAGCAGGTGCGAGGCATCAACGACAAAACCGCCTATCTTTTGCTCGCCAATCGTTTGGAACGCAGCGGTGTTTCCGGCATGATTGGCGTGGGGTGCGGTGCCGACATCAAGAACGCCAAAATGAACCTCGTGCAAATCAACCAAAGCGGCTTGGCGCTCGGCGAACGTGACTACTATTTGGAGAATGACGAGGCCACGCGCAAGATACGTGAGGCTTATCGCGCCTATGTCAAGCAACTTTTTGTCATGACCGGTACGCCCGAGGCAGATGCAACTCGCAAGATGGAACAAGTGCTCGGTATCGAAACCCGCATCGCCAAGGCTTCTTATTCGGCCACCAAGTTGCGCGACGTGGAAGGCAACTATCATAAGATGAGCTACACCGAATTGCTGCGCGATTATCCCGGTATCGACTGGAATCTCCTCTTCTTGCGTCAAGGTTATCCTGCGGTGGATGAGGTAAGCGTCAACCAGCCCGAACCTATTCACGAGGTAGAGAAAATTCTTGCCGATACGCCGCTCGAAGCCCTCAAGTCTTATTTGGAATTCAACGTGATCAACAGCGCCGCTTCGGCCTTGAGCGATGATTTCCGCCGTGTCACGTTCGACTTCTACAGCCGCACGATGCAAGGCGCCGAGCAAGACCGTCCTCGCTGGAAGCGTGCCGTGGGTACAGTGGAAGACGTAATGGGAATGGCCGTCGGCAAAATGTATGTAGAGCGCTATTTTCCGGAAAGCTCCAAGCAACGCATGCTTCAGCTCGTGCATAACCTGCAAGAAGCCCTCGCTCAGCGCATCGATCAGCAAACCTGGATGAGTGCCGCCACCAAACAGCAGGCACATGAGAAGCTCAACACCTTCCGCATCAAGATTGGCTATCCCGACGAGTGGCGCAACTACGACGGTTTGGAGATTGACGAAAAACTCTCCTTCTTTGAGAATCTGCGTCGTGCCGCCGAGTTCGATCATGCCTACGAAATCGCCCGCCGTGTCAACAAACCCGTCGATCGCAACGAGTGGTACATGACGCCGCAGACCATCAATGCCTACTACGACCCCACAACCAACGAAATTTGCTTCCCCGCCGGCATCTTGCAAGCGCCTTTCTTCGATCCCGCTGCCG
>CAUQEF010000002.1:0-160099 GCA_963517315.1 uncultured Prevotellaceae bacterium | reverse complement strand
CAACGACCCCCTGATTAACAGTCAGGTGCTCTAACCAACTGAGCTACTGAAGCAGGTGCATGTTGCGGAGAAATGGAGCGCTTACTTAAAATAGAAGCATCTTATCTCCGTTTGCGTTGCAAAAGTAGTACTTTATTTTGGATAAAGCACTATCTTTGCAGAAGAAAATTGACAAGAAAATTGCATGAAGAAGATTTTAGGCCTTGGCAACGCACTCGTCGACGCCCTAATTCAAATAGACAACGACAACATTTTCAAAGAGTTATCCTTACACAAAGAAGGAATGACGCTGATTAAGGAATCCACTCACAAAAAAATTGCAAACTGCCTAAAATCCCTTTCTTTTAAGCGCAGCACCGGCGGATCGGCCGGCAATGCTTTATCTTGTGTTGCCGCATTGGGTAGCGATGCAAGCTTTGTCGGACGCATCGGAGCAGACGAAAATGGCGCATTCTACGAAGCGGAATCTCGAAAACGCGGCATCCACTTTATCCCCCTCCGCGACAAAACTCTCCCTACTGGGGTGGCCAACACCTTTATCTCGGAAAGAGGACAGCGCACCTTCGCCACTTATCTCGGAGCGGCAGCCCTTCTTGAGGCGGAACACCTCGAGCAGGTGATGCCCCACGACGTGGACTATGTATTTATTGAGGGCTATTTGGTGCAGAACCATCAACTGATCGAACGTGCGGTCGAACTTTCGCACCAACGTGGCGCAAAAGTTTGTTTGGATCTGGCCTCTTGGAACATCGTGGAGAGCGAGCATGCGCTTTTCCAACGCCTGCTTCCCCAGATAGATATTGTGTTTGCCAACGAAGATGAGGCGCGCGCCATGACCGGCAAGATCGGTGAAGAAGCCGCTCGAATCTTGGCACAAACTTGTCAGATCGCAGTGGTCAAATGTGGACCGCGCGGTGCTTTTGCCGTCGAAGGAGAACAATGTGTTTGCACTCCGGCGACTCCGGTATCGCACGTGATCGACACCACGGGAGCCGGCGATTTCTTTGCCGGCGGATTCCTTCACCGCCATGCCCTCGGCGGTTCGCTGACGGCCTGCCTCCATGAGGGCGCAGCCTGCGCCGGCGAGGTGATTCAAGTCATCGGCACGCAACTCCCCGACAGCACTTGGCAACGACTCCGCACTCAACATGCAGCGTGCGGTGATCAACAATAAACATTTCCCCTCTTTATGAGACGACTACTTAACTTTCTATTCTTCGTTGCCTGTGCCACGATGCAACTTTCGGCACAAGAGACGCAGGAACCTCATAATTTCCGCACAACGAAGGCGCTGGATATTTTCAATGCCCTGTATCGTAACCTCGACCTTTACTATGTCGACACGCTCAATGCGGAGCAACAAGTGGAAGGCGCCATCAATTATATGTTAGATCGTCTCGATCCTTACACCGAGTTCTACAAAGCCGGACGCACCGATGAACTGCGACTGATGACCACCGGGAAATATGCCGGCATCGGTTCGCCCATTCGCTATCACAAGGCGAGTGATCGCTGCGCCTTCGAAGCACCTTATCTCAACATGCCGGCTTGGCAAGCGGGGATACGGTCGGGAGACGTCATTATGCGCATTGACAATAAAGATGTCGGCGTATGCGGCAAGACGGAACGCAGAGAGTATAGTCAAAAGATCTCGACTTTATTGCGCGGCAACCCGGGCACCACCTTCACCGTAACGGTGAAACGCCCCGGCCGCGAACGACTTTTGCGTTTTCGCATCACACGACAGACCATCAAACAGCCTTCGGTGGTCTACTCCGCCCTCCTCCCAGATCAAATTGGCTACGTTTTTCTCAGCAGTTTCACAGAAGACACGGCCAAAGACCTCCACGACACTTTTGAGCAACTCCGCAAACAAGGGGCAAAACGCTTGGTGTTCGACCTCCGCGGCAATGGCGGTGGACTCATGGGAGAGGCTGTTAAGGTTGTCAACTTCTTCGTGCCGAAAGGAAAACGCGTGCTGAGTACGCACGGCAAAGATCCGGAAATGAACGAGACGTACAAGACAACCGGTTCACCCTTCGACACCGGTATGCCATTGGCTGTGTTGGTGAACTACGCCACCGCCTCATCTGCCGAAATTACTTCGGGCTGCCTGCAAGATTACGACCGCGCAGTCGTCGTGGGTCGACGCACTTACGGCAAAGGGTTGGTACAAACGCCCAAAAACCTCCCGTACGGTACGATGATGAAGCTGACTACCGCCAAATACTACATCCCTTCCGGACGCTGCATCCAAGCTTATGATTTCAAGAACCGCGGTGCGGACGGACAGCCTCGCCATCTCCCGGATTCGCTCTGCAAGACGTTTCGCACCGCACACGGTCGTCTCGTCAGAGATGGGGGCGGTATCACACCGGATATCGTAGTGGAAGAAGATTCTCTCCCGGATCTCATTGCCTACCTTGAGGCTTCGGAACAACTCTTCGACTTTGTCACCAACTACTGCAACACCCATAAAAAGATTGCCTCTCCTACGGAATTTCAGTTGTCCGACCAAGACTTCGAAGCTTTCAAGCAACACATGGTCAAAAGCGATTTCACCTATGACAGTCGCACACGCCAAGCGCTGGATCGCGTGAAACAATGGGCAAAGTTCGAAGGATACGACGAGCGCGCCGCCCACGAATTTGAAGCCCTCGCCACCAAGCTGCGCCCCAATCTCCAAATAGATCTCGACCGTTGGCGACGCCCGGTGCGCACCGTAGTGGAATCAGCCATACTCAATAATATATATGGTCGTGCCGGCGTGATCGCTTATCGTCTTCGCGACGACAAAGACCTCAATGCCGCCGTCGACGTGCTCAACGACCGCGCTCGCTACGAGGCCATCCTACGGCCTTGACTTTCCTCTTCCCTTCTCTCAGCACAAAACATCATCCCCCCAACTATTATGAACCTTCTTCTTCTCGGATCCGGCGGTCGCGAACACGCACTGGCTTGGAAAATCGCCCAAAGTCCCAAAATCGAGCACCTTTACATCGCCCCGGGCAATGCCGGCACGGCGCAAGTGGGCACCAACATCGCTCTTCGTGCCGACGACTTCGAAGGCATTGAGCGTTTTGTACTCGACCACCGGATCGACATGGTCGTTGTCGGGCCGGAAGATCCGCTGGTCAAAGGCATCTACGACTATTTCAAGGCGCGCCCGGCCTTGGCGCACGTCCCCGTCATCGGGCCTTCAAAGGCCGGTGCCGTTTTGGAAGGCTCAAAAGACTTTGCCAAGGCGTTTATGCAGCGCCACAACATTCCCACCGCCGCCTATCGCACGTTCGACGGCACACAAGTGGAAGAAGGTTGCACGTTTCTCTCCACCCTCGCCGCGCCCTATGTCCTCAAAGCCGATGGGCTTTGCGCCGGTAAGGGAGTTCTGATTCTTCCCACCCTCGAAGAAGCACAAAATGCGCTCCGCGAAATGCTCGGCGGCCAGTTTGGCAACGCTTCCTCGCGCGTGGTCATTGAAGAATTCCTTTCCGGCATCGAATGCTCCGTGTTCGTTCTCACCGACGGGCGCAACTACAAGATTCTGCCCGAGGCCAAAGACTACAAACGCATCGGCGAAGGCGACACCGGCCTCAACACCGGCGGCATGGGCTCGGTTACGCCCGTGCCCTTTGCCACTCCCGAATGGATGGCACAAGTGGATCGCGAAATCATCCGCCCCACCATCGAAGGTCTTCACGCTGAAGGTATTGTCTACAAGGGCTTTATCTTTTTCGGCCTCATCAACTGCGACGGACAACCGAAGGTGATCGAATACAATTGCCGCATGGGCGATCCCGAAACCGAAAGCGTCATGCTTCGACTCAAGAGCGATTTGGTAGAACTCTTCGAAGGAGTGGCCGAGGAGCGCCTCGACCAATGCCCCATTGAGTTCGACGACCGTGCCGCAGTGTGCGTCATGTGTGTGAGCGGTGGCTATCCCGGTGCCTACGAGAAGGGCTATCCCATCACCGGCACGGACATCGAAGGCAGCGTAGTCTTCCATGCCGGCACCACCCTGCGCGACGGACAACTCGTGACCGACGGCGGTCGTGTCATTGCCGTGAGCAGCTATGGCGCCACGCGCGAAGAAGCGTTGCAACGCTCCATGCGCGGTGCGCAACAAATCGAATATCGAGACAAATACTTCCGCGCTGACATCGGTTTCGACCTCTAATTCTCTTTTTCACCTCCCGAACGTGCGCGCTACGTTCGGGCGGTGTAGCTTTTTTTCGCTACTTATTTCAGCCACTTCATGCGCCAAAAAGGATTTCGCCACAACATCACGCAGAGCCTCGTCACCCTTCCGCTTGTAGCCTTGGTCACAGCCGTCGTTTGGATGCTTCCCGATCTGCGCAGTCTCCAATTGGGAGGCGGATTGCTCGCCACGGCACTCATGACCTACATCGTCATCGAGTGCAACAATCGCTACCACTTGTTGCGCGTCCGCTCTCGCATGAACAGTGTCGTCTTTTTGGCCTTGATGGCCGCCTTCCCCACCCTCCACGGCCTCGGCATCCACTTCATTCCCGCCGCCGCCCTGCTGGCCTCCTACTTTGTGCTGTTTAACGCTTACGGGCAAACTCACACACAAGGCCTTCTCTTCCACACGTCGCTCCTACTCAGCCTCGGGAGCCTCGTGTTTCCACAGTTACTATTGGTCATTCCCTTCGCACTTTTTGCTGCCGGCGTGCAACTTCGTGCCCTCAATTTCAGCGCTTTCATGGCAGCGCTGATCGGCTGTTTGCTCCCTTATTGGATTTATCTTGCCGTATTGCTTGCTCTCCATGGCTTCGACTGGATGGTACTCCCCTCACAGCTTTGGGAATGGCTGCCCACAACGCCAACCTTCGCCTATACAAGTATCCCTCTCCCGACGTGGGTGAACTACGGCATCGTGATTGTGCCCGGCTTTGTGGGCACGGCACATTTTTTCTTCTCCTCTTATAGCGATAAGATCCGCACGCGGCAATTTCTTTATGCCCTCACCGTGCTGCAAGTGCCCATCGTCGCCCTCACCGCGCTCTATCCCGAACAGAGCGACGTCCTTCTGCCACTGCTCATCGCCGTTTATGCGCCGATGATCAGCCACCATCTCACCCTCGCCCTCGGGCGGTTGGCCGATGTGTGGTTCATGCTTTGCGCAGTAGCTGTCACTGTGCTCACAGCCTTTCAATTCTTTTCTGTCTGAACGTCCATCGTTCATTCGACAGTCGTATTCCCTTTCATTTTTCGCCCATGCGCGCCCTTACGTTGTTGTTTTTTTCTGCCGCACTGGCTTTGTGTGCGGCCTGCACCGACGGCATTTCTTCTGCACCTACGGTTACCGTCAGCGTACAACCGCTGCGTTATTTCGTCGAAAACATTGCCGGTCCGCATTTTCAAGTCAACACCCTCATACCCGCCGGTGCCAGTCCCGAAACTTACGAGTTGACTCCCCGCCAAGTGGTGGAGGTGAGCGACTCGCGCCTCTATTTCAGCGTGGGCACCCTGGGGTTCGAACGTGAACGCCTCGACAAACTCACCGCCAATGCTCCACGATTGGTCACTGTCAACGTGTCGGACAGCATCGCCCTCATGGAAGGTTGCGCAGACGACCACGGTGAGGATCACGGCGGTATCGACCTCCACACTTGGACTTCCGTCAGTTCCGGCCGACAAATTGCGCGCAATGTGTGCCAAGCCCTCTGCCGAGCCGATTCCGCGCACGCCCCCTACTTCATCCACCGTCGCGACAGTCTGCTGCGTCACATCGATTCGCTCGAAGTCTCCATCCGCTCACTCCTTGACCGGGAGCACGAGCGCACGTTCGTCATCTATCACCCTGCACTGGGCTACTTCGCCCGCGACTTCGGCCTCCACCAACTGGCCGTGGAGCGAGACGGCAAAGAACCGTCGGCCGAACATTTGCAACAGCTCATTCGCCAAGCCCGCGCTGCCGGAGTCAAGGTTGTTTTTGTCCAAGAAGAACATGCCGGCCGCGCCGCGCGAAGATTAGCCGAAGCCATCGGCGCACGCGTCGTCTCCATCGCCCCCCTCTCGGCCGAGTGGGACAAACAGCTCCTTCACATCGCTCGCGCACTCGCTCAACCCTCGTCCACCCATGAAAGCCCCTCTCATTAGACTCGAAAACGTCGCCGCCGGATACGGCGACAGAATGATCTTGCAAGACTGTCTGCTCGACGTGTGGGAGAACGATTTCCTCGTGCTCCGTGGGCGAAACGGCGGCGGAAAGACCACCCTACTCAAAGTTTTGGCCGGTTTGCTGCCGCCCATGCAAGGCAAAGTGATCCGCCGCGAAGCACTCACCATCGGTTATCTGCCACAGCATCGCACCATCGATCGCGAATTTCCCATCACGGTCTTCGACACCGTGCAATCCGGTCTTCAATGCACCTTGAAATGGTGGCAACGCTACGGCGCGCGACATCGTGCACTCACCGAAGAAACCCTGCTTTCGCTCGGGTTGGAAGCCTTGGCCCAATGCCCCATCCGCAGCCTCAGCGGCGGGCAGTGGCAACGCACACTCTTGGCACGTGCACTCGTCAGCCAACCGCAGCTCTTGCTGCTCGACGAACCGGACACCCATCTCGATCGCCATGCGAAACAAGAACTCTATTCCACCCTGCTGCGCGAGCACGCCCGCCGTGCCATCGTCCTCGTCAGCCACGATGAGCAATTCAATGTGCCCGCCACCGCTCGAATACTGAACGTCGAGTAACCCTTTTACCACTGATCTACTGCATTTTCGTCCGAAAATGCTCGAAAAGTCGGCAAAGTTTTACTACATTTGCACCCATCATTGACAGTGCACCGGCGTAGGTGCTCAGATAGATGAGCCAAGCCACAGCACTTATTATCCCCATAATCTCAACTTTCCCAAAGATGAAAAAGTTTTTCCTCCTTGCCGCTATTGCCTGCCTCGGAACTTCGGCCTTTGCACAAAAAGACACGAAAGCACTCGGTGTGGGTCTGGTCTACGGCACACAAGCAGAAAACGTAGGTCTTAACGTCCGCGGCCAATACTTCGTGACGGACAACGTGCGCCTCGAAGGCTCTATCAACTACTTCTTCAAGCACAAAGGCTTGTCCATGTGGGACATCAACGCCAACGGGGCTTATGTCTTCAAAATCACCGATAAGTTCCGCGCCTATCCCATGCTCGGTTTTGCTTTCACCAACTGGTCAAGCGAATACAGCACCGTCAAGGTGAATTCTGACAACGCGAAAACCGTTTACGTGAATAGCAAGAACACCATTCGCCTCGGTGCCAACTACGGCGGCGGCGTTGAATACGCTCTCTCGAATAATATCGCCGCTTTCGGTGAAATCCGCGAACAAGTGCTGCCCAACAGCTACAGCCAAGGCGTGTTTACCCTCGGCATCAAGGCGCGCTTCTAAAAAACAGCAGTCACCCGACCTCATTCCAAGCCTCGCATCCTCCACGGTGCGAGGCTTTTTCTTTCTGTCCCCCCACGATCATCGAAAAAACGCCGCCCGCAACCGGCTACGTGCGCCTTTCTTCCCCGCCGCACGCAATCTTTCTCCACCTCCTCGCGAGGGCTGCTTCAATCTCCGCATGCGTTGTCGAAAAGTCCACAACTTTCGCACAAAACCTGGGGACTTTTCGGCAAAAGCGGTGAACTTTTCATCCATCGCCGAGAAGCCACACCCCGAAGGCGACTTCTCTCCTTCGGTAGTCGACTCCTTCCGGACAAAACGGCGCAACTCCTCAAGAACCTTCCATCGACTGCAAGAGAAGAAATAGAAAGCCAACTTTGCATTTTCACGCCCACGCGCCCTCCGTTCAAAGAGTTTTCACTACCTTTGCTCCACGATTCAAAACCGACCTTCGGAGCAGCCACCGCCGCTCCATAATCTAACCCAACCTATGTACGGTAAATTCCAACAACACCTCCAAACGGAGCTGGCCGCCATTCGCGAAGCCGGTCTGTACAAGAACGAACGTCTCATCTGCGGCCCGCAGCAGGCGGAAATCAACGTGGGCGGAAAAACGGTGCTCAACTTCTGCGCCAACAACTACCTCGGACTTTCCAACCACCCGCGCCTGATCAGTGCGGCCAAAGCGGCCATGGACGCACGCGGCTACGGCATGTCGTCGGTGCGCTTCATCTGCGGCACACAAGATCTCCACAAAGAACTCGAAGCTTCCATCTCGCGCTTCTTCAAAACGGACGATGCCATCCTCTACGCCGCTTGTTTCGACGCCAACGGCGGTGTTTTTGAACCGCTGCTCACGGCCGAAGATGCCATTATCAGCGATGCGCTCAACCACGCCTCGATCATCGACGGCGTTCGCCTCTGCAAAGCCAAGCGCTATCGCTATGCCAATGCCGACATGGAGGATCTCGAACGCCAATTGCAGGCCGCGCAAGAACAGCGTTTCCGCATTGTGGTGACTGACGGGGTGTTCTCGATGGACGGTAACGTGGCACCGATCGACAAGATCTGCGACCTCGCAGAGAAATACGATGCCCTCGTCATGGTCGACGAGAGCCACTCGGCCGGCGTGGTCGGCAAGACCGGGCGCGGTGTGTCGGAATTCTTCGAAACCTACGGACGCGTCGATCTCTACACCGGCACCCTTGGCAAAGCCTTCGGCGGTGCGGTGGGCGGCTTCACCACCGGTCGTCAAGAGATCATCGACATGCTCCGTCAGCGCAGCCGCCCCTATCTCTTCTCCAACTCCATTCCCCCCTCGGTGGTGGGTGCCGGCATCGAAATGTTCAAGATGCTCGATGAAAGCAACGAAATCCACGATCGCCTCGTGGAGAACGTCGAATACTTCCGCACCAAGATGATGGAAGCCGGCTTCGACATCAAACCGACTCAAAGCGCCATTTGCGCCGTGATGCTCTATGATGCCAAACTCTCGCAAGACTACGCAGCCCGCCTGCAAGACGAGGGCATCTATGTGACCGGTTTCTACTACCCCGTCGTGCCGAAGGATCAAGCCCGCATCCGCGTGCAGATTTCTGCCGGCCACAACCGCGAACACCTCGACCGCTGCATTGCCGCCTTCATCAAGGTGGGCAAAGAACTGGGCGTACTGAAATAAAAATAAGCGATTTCATCGAAAGGGCGTTCACCACGCACTCGATGAAATCGCGATTTCGACTCATTTTCTTCCGAACAGCCGTTCGGCGTACGCGCATCGCTCGCCGACGGCTGCTCGTGTGTTTATACTCCACTCCGTTCTCTCTCGCAAGGCATGCCCCCTCGCCCCAAATCTTCCGATGCTTCCGTAGGACGCATCCTTAAATACACCGGCCTCTTCGGCGGGGTGCAGGGATTCTATGCCCTTATGGCGATGGTGCGCAACAAGATCACGGCCTTGCTGCTCAAAACGGGCGGAATGGGACAGATTGACAACTTCGGCCGCACCGCCGATCTCATCGCTGCGGGCACGAATATGGGTTTGGCCTTCAGCGCCGTGCCACACATTGCTCGCCTCGAACGCACACGCAACACAACGGCGATTCGCCACTACGTGAAACTCGTGCGCTCTTGGGTCTTTCTCACCGCCTTGTTGGGCTTCGCCGTCACCACCCTTGCCGCGCCGCTTTGGTCACGCCTGCTTTGGGGCGACGGCAGCCGTACCCTCGACTTTGTGCTGCTGGCACCGATGGTTTTCTTTACCACCATCTGCGGCGGAGAAGCCGCCGTGCTCAAAGGTCTGCGGCGTCTGCGCAAAATTGCAGCCGTATCTGCACTCGGAGCTGTCACCACTCTCATCGCCACCGCCTCTTGCTATTCGTTTTGGGGCACGGATGGCATTGTTCCGGCGCTTGTTGTGGCGGCCGCCGCGCTCTGTGCGATGCACTGGCGGGTGGCCAATCGCAGCATACGCTACGAGATTGCGCCGATGAATTGGCGTTTTTTGCGCCGCGGCCGGCGTATGATTCGTTTGGGACTGGCCTATGCCGCTGCCGGATTTGTGGCCGCGGGTGGTGAATATCTCGTGCGCCTGATTCTCTTGCACAGCGACGCGCCCGGCCTGCACAAGGGCAACGATGCCGTCGGCCTCTACGCGGCGGCCTTTACGCTGACCGTCACCTACGCCCGGCTCATTTTCATGTCGATGGATGCCGACTATTTCCCGCGTTTGTCGGCCACTGTGGGTGATACAGCCCAACAAAACCTGACCGTCAACCGCCAGATCGACGTTCTCGTCCAACTCACCGCACCCTTGTTGCCCTTGTTTTGTTTGGCTGCTCCGATGGCGGTACGCATTCTCTACTCCCGAGATTTTTCCGGTGCGGTTTTGATGATCGGGGCAGCAGCTCCTTATTTATTGTTCAAAGCCATCAGCACCCCGGTGGCCTACTTGGGATTGGCGCATTCGCGCAGTCGTCTCTATCTGCTGGTGGAATCGAGCTATTCGGTAGCCTTTGTGGCAGCCATGGCCTTGTGCTATCCTCTCCTCGGGATGCCCGGCGCCGGGCTGGCCTTGACACTTTGCCACATCGTCTACTTCGGTGTAACATTGGTCACCTACGGGCACTACTTTGCCTTTTCGCTCGCTCCCGACACACGCAAACACAGCACGGTTCAACTCTTGATTCTACTCGGCGGCGTGGCAGCCGTACAAATGGAACACTTCTATCTGCATTGGGGCGGCGGCCTCCTTGCCACCTTCCTTTCGATGGCCTATTCATGGCGTTTTTTAGCTAAAAACACAGGCATCACACAGCATTTTCGCCACTGGTTTTCGCGAAAATCGTAGTCTACCGGCACCTTGGGCCCGCCGATCATTTCACTCATCCGCTGCGCCTGAATCGACCTTAAGATTTACGTCCATTTTGTCACTTCGCAGCGACACTAAATCAATAGAAGTTTTCCAAAGTAGAAAATACACATCTAATAATCAGGGAATTAAGATCGACAACCGAACAAAAAGTTATCCATTTTGTCGAACTATTTGATTATTAGAGGCTTAAAAACTTTCTTCTTTTTTCGGCGCTTTTTTTCTTTGCATTGTTGTTTTTTCCTCCTATATTCGCAGTGCAAACTTGAAAACAACCGGGCAAAATTTTATATTGGCGAAACAGTGAATGCAAATTCACTTTTTGCCTCTATTTGCCGCTGACATTCTATTAATCACGTCGGAAAATTCCTTCACATGAGCACCGAAAACTTTATCATCACGAAACGCGATGGTTCTGAAGAACCTTTCTGCATCGATAAAATCAAGAACGCCATTCTGAAAGCGTGTGCCGCCTCCAACGATGCCCTCAATGCCGAATCGCTCGATCGCATCATGGCGCATCTGCATTTCTGCAACGGAATGAATGTGGAGAACATTCAAAACCAAGTGGAAGTGGCGCTCATGAAAGAAGGCCACTACGATGCCGCCAAGGCGTTTATTGTCTATCGCAACCGCCACACAGCAGATCGCGAAACGGCACAAAAACTCCGTTTCCTCATCGACTATTGCAACGCCGACAACGCCGCCACCGGGTCGAAGTTCGATGCGAACGCCAATGTGGAGAACAAAAACTTGGCTACCCTCATCGGCGAAATTCCCAAAGGCGACTTCATTCGTCTGAACCGCCGCTTGCTCTGCGACAAGCTCAAACAGATGTACGGAAAAGAGGCAGCCGATCGCTATCTCTACCTCCTCGATCACCACTATATCTATAAGAACGACGAAACTTCGCTCGCCAACTACTGTGCCTCCATCACGATGTATCCGTGGTTGCTCAACGGAACGAAGTCCATCGGCGGTAACTCGACGGCGCCCACCAACCTCAAATCGTTCTGCGGCGGGTTCATCAACATGGTGTTCATCGTCAGCTCGATGCTCAGCGGCGCCATCGCCACGGTCGAGTTCTTAATGTACATGAGCTACTTCCTCGAGAAGGAATACGGTGCGAACTACTACCTCCGCGCCGATGAAATCGTGGATGCTTCGCTCAAACAGCGCACCATCGACAAGGTGATCACCGACTGCTTCGAACAAATCGTCTATTCCATCAACCAGCCCACCGGCGCCCGCAACTTCCAATCGGTCTTTTGGAACATCTCCTACTACGACCGCTTTTATTTCGAATCGCTCTTCGGAGAATTTCGCTTCCCCGACGGTTCGCGCCCCCAATGGGAGCCCCTCAACTGGTTGCAAAAGCGCTTCATGAATTGGTTCAATGAAGAAAGAACGAAGTGCGTGCTCACCTTCCCGGTCGAAACGATGGCACTTTTGTGCAAAGACGGCGATGTGATCGACCAAGAATATGCCGATTTCACCGCAGAAATGTACGCCAAAGGTCACTCTTTCTTCACCTATATGAGCGACAATGCCGACTCGCTCGCCAGCTGCTGCCGCCTGCGCAACGAAATCCAAGACAACGGTTTCTCCTACAGCCTCGGTGCCGGCGGTGTTTCGACCGGTTCAAAGTCGGTGCTCACCGTCAATATCAACCGCTGTGTGCAACAAGCCACGCGCGAAGGGCGCGACTACGTGGAATATCTCGATGAAATCGTCGATTTGATGCACAAGGTACAGATGGCCTACAACGAGAATTTGGAATGGATGCGCACCCGCGGTCTGCTTCCCCTCTTCGATGCCGGCTACATCAACATCAAGCGCCAATATCTCACCATCGGGGTCAACGGTATCGTGGAGGCCGCCGAAAGCCTCGGCATCACCATCAGCGACAATGAGGAGTATTGCAACTTCGTTGAGCGCATTCTCTCGCTCATCGAGTCGTACAACAAAAAATACCGCTCAAAGGATCTGCTTTTCAACTGCGAAATGATTCCCGCCGAGAACGTCGGTGTGAAGCACGCCCGCTGGGATCGCGAAGACGGCTACTACGTGCCGCGCGACTGCTACAACTCGTATTTCTACATCGTAGAGAACAAAAACACCGATCCCATCGAGAAGTTCCGCCTCCACGGTCGTCGCTACATCGACCACCTCACCGGCGGCAGTGCCCTCCACTGCAACCTCGAAGAGCACCTCTCGCAACCGCAATACCGCCACCTTCTCCGCGTGGCAGCTGTGGAAGGATGCAACTACTTCACCTTCAACATCCCCAACACGCTTTGCAACGAATGTGGTTGCATCGACAAGCGCTACCTCACCGAGTGCCCGCACTGCCACAGCCACAACGTCGACTATCTCACTCGCGTCATCGGGTATCTCAAGCGCGTTTCGAACTTCTCCGTCGACCGACAGAAAGAAGCCGCACGCCGTTATTACGGTGTGCTCAACCCGAAACAAGGGTAACTCCACTGCTTCGATGGAATCGCCTCCCGTCGATGCTTACATCTTTCTCCCCGGCAAGCGGCAAACCGCCGTTTGCCGGGGCAATTATCGAATTCATCGACAAGAACGCGTCCTCTCCTCGATTTCATCATGCTCAAATACGTCAACCACGACATCGTTTTTCAAGAGTTTCCCGACGAAGTCACCCTCGCCGTAAACCTCTCGCGCTGCCCTTGCGCCTGTCCGGGTTGTCACAGCGCCTATCTTTGGGGCGACAACGGCGAGGAACTCACCGAAGAACGCTGGCTCGCGTTGGTTGAACAATACGGTCGCACCATCACCTGCGCCGCGCTGATGGGAGGCGACAACGACCCGAGCGCCGTGCTCCGCTTGCTCTCGATCCTCCGCAAAAAGCATCCCCATCTGCACACCGGTTGGTACAGCGGCCGTGCGGAACTGCCCGATGGATTCGATGCCCTCGACGCCCCCACTTACGTCAAACTCGGGCCGTGGTGCGAAGCCTGTGGTCCGCTGAGCAGTCCGACCACCAACCAGCGCATGTATCGTTACGCCGCCGACGGAACACGCACGGACATCACCGAAAAGTTCCAAAAAAAGGGACTGAAGATTTGAAGAACTACTCAATTCACTTACAAACTACACGATTTCATCGAAACTATCCTCACAGAACGAATCTATATATCCCAAACTCCCCCTCACGTCATCAGACATGAGGGGGAGTTTTTATGTATTGTTCATCGAGTGGAGAGGCTGTTACACGGTGCATCCTTATCCTTTGAAATTCTTATTCGCGGGCGTTTCAAAAAACAGTACAGAACCGGCCTTCACAAGCAGCTTCTTGCCATTCGCCGCATCACCCTTTGAGGTTTGGAGCGGGAGCTCTTGATCTTTGTAGACCGTCACCATACACAACTCGCGCCCATTGACATAATAGTAGTGCACCCCGAGATAAGGAAGCGACTCATCGCAAGCCCCGTCGATAAGGGACAAACTGTAAAGTGCACCCCCGTGACGCACAGTAAGCGCATTGGAGAGGTTGTACGTCGTATAGCTCACTTCCGTGCCGCGTTTCGTCTTCGCACTCCACGTGCGGCGGTTCACATCATAGACTTCATCACGATCGGCCTCCACATTCAATGCGCCCTGCGAATTGAAGAAATCAACGGTTTCATCGCGGCCGTCTACTGAAAGAAACAAAAAACCGTTCACTTTCGCTGCTACTTGGCAGTCTTTTTTCTCCGTGGCATAGGTAGATTGCTCGCGACGCGCCAAGCCATTGAGAAGCGACGTTTCCAAATGTGCAAGTTCGTCGGCATAGGCGCCGAGCGGCTTCGACAAACGCAGATCGGCTTTCGACAAGCTGTGCAAGAAAGCACTGATTTGCTCATTCGTGAGGGCGGGAAGCACCGCCTCTCCCTCCGTGCGAAGCGCAGACAAGGCCGCAAGACGATCTTCGTCGGACATTTGCGGCCAAACCCGCTGCAACGAATCGACCTTGGCCAAACATTGCTTATAGTCGCGACGCGCCAATTCACGCCACTTGCTCTCATTTTGAGCCATTGCACCGCCGGCAAACAGCAAAGCGGCGCAAAAAAGAAATACTTTCTTCATGATATACAGTAGATATTGTTTAGAATTTTCTATTGGATCAGTCTTTCCGTGAACGGATTCAGAAGACGTAGCGCAACTGCAATGCCAAATCGTGCCGGCTATGCCCTTCGATGCGCTGCATACCACTGCCCACGGAGGCGCGATCGGAGCGATAGATCAGGGCATAGCGACATTCGCCGATCCAATGCCGGGAAGGTTTACACTGCAAGAGTAGCACACCGGCGAATCCTCTACCATAGAACGCCGGAAAAGCACCGCGACCGCGCAACTGCGGTTCGTTGGCAAATAAGCGAGCGGAAAAATCGGGGGCAGAAAAGGCCGCACCGAAGCAAGCCGCTTGCCAAATCGATGAAATCGCGACTTTGGAACGAAACGAAGCCATCACACCCCATCTGGGCTGCGGACGCGTCTGGCGGTGAAATGCCGTCGCATCGAGGCTAGCCTGCCATGACCAGCGCGAATGTTCGTAACTCCAACGGGCACGCAGGCGATGCGTCGTACAAAACTCCAAGTGTGGCGCAAAGCCGGCAATGGTTTGCTGTTTGCTTTTCACCCGATAGCGGAGCAATTGTCCCCATGCCCCGCGGCGGTGTTCCCACTCCAAGCCGGCCGCCATACCGACAGAGGGAGCGGCGGCACGAAAGGTGGGACGCGGATGACGAAAGGCATCGATGAAACCGCGAATTTGACTATTGCGAAAACCGGCATAGCGCACCGCGCCGAAAACACCGATTTCATTCTGTGCGCGATTGCCGTCTTGTCCGATACGCGCATAAGGCGCGACGTAGGCGGAAGAAAGTGCTCGCAACGACAAAACAGTTTGCCAAAGATCACTTCGATGAAACCGCGCAAAAGCGACGGCCGATAAGTTACCGTTGCGATCAAGAGCCAATTCGCCTCTCACCTCGCGGCCGTCGTGAGCATAACTCCCGTCCAACGCTACCCCCGCTGCGCGGTCGCCGCGCAAGTAACCGAAGGTGTAGTGCCGTTCGCGCGGAAACACCGGGGGAGAAAAACCGGCGAAATAGGCCGTGGCTCCGGCAGTGAAGCGGCCGGAAATCCATTCGCCGCGCGCTCCCAAGGTCGTCACGCCCAAGGTGTGCCGATGCGCGATTTCATCGAGTGAACGATGCAGGGCGGAGTTGTAAAGCGTCACCGCGGAGTCACCCCGCAAACGCGCGTCCCACAGCGCGTGGGAGGCAAACCCCATGAGACTCCAAGCGCCCCACACTTTGCGCACCGCCGCTCCGCGTAAAAATTGGTGCTCATTGGACGGTGAATTGGGCATGAACCGACTCTGCCGTGCACCGGTTCGCTCCAACTCCAACAGCGGATGGGCGAAAAAAGCATGGCCGAAGAGCAGCCCTTCGCCGAGTGCCAAACGATAGTCGCCCACCAACCAATTCCACTTCCCATCTCGCGCTCGATAGGTGACAAAAGCGCCCGCATGATCGAAAGGGCGGTTGCCGTGTGCGGCGAAGGGTTCGCCCACATCGTTCTCGAACGACAAGCCCCACTGCAATTCGCGGTGCGCTGCGTAGCGATAACGCAGTGCCGGGCCGAGATTGGGGCCGAGAAAGAACTGCGAACGCTTGCGAAGGAGCTCTTCGCGATTTGAAGGTCGAAAACCTTTGCGACGGTAGAGCGGTAGCTCTGTGCGCATTTCGACGCTGTGGCGGCCGGAGAACCACCTTTTTCGCCAATCTTGGCGTGCGACAAGGGTGTCGCCAACAAATGTAAAGAGCGAAAGCCAACGCCTACGGCGATAGTCCAAACCGCGCACGCCCATCAATTCGCCGGGCGAAGCAAAGGCACGCAAGCGGCGCCGATAGCTCAACAGTGAGTCGACCTGCGCTGCGCTCAGGAAGGCGAAAGCACGGAAATCTTCGGCCGTGGCCGTATTCAAATTGAGGGGATGATCGAGAAAAGGTTCGATTTCATCGAGCGCAGCGTAACCGCGAAGAGTCAAAACATTGGCTTCTTCGCTTTCGTCGTCGAGCATCTCTAAGTATTCTTCGACAAAGTCGTTCCAAGAGAGTTGCGGACTACCGCCATCGAACACTTGCGCACACAAGCCGAGCGGCAGCCAGCACAACACGAACAATAGGTGTTTCACGGCTGATGGCTTATGCTCGCAAAACTAAAAAAAATATGGTATTTTCCAAACAAAAAGGGGCGAAAAGTTCATCGCTCCACCCGCATTTGTTGATTCTCCTCCATTTTGGTCGAAAACACCGCAACTTTCATGCAAAAGCAGACTACTTTCGCTCGACATTCGACCTCAAAACTTCAGTACGCTGCGACGCAATGAAATGAAGGGAGGAACAACTGCAAAAAGCCGATCAAACCGCCTCCCTACGCGCGCGTACGCGCACTCAACGAATTTCGTTTTTTGCCTTCACCCTTCACCACACCGAATAACAAGCTATCAATCAAACACTTGCGGGTGAACACAATTCGTTCACCCGCACACAAAAACGTATATTCTTCTTTTTGATTTATATAATATCAACACCCTGTAAACCCAGGGTGAAGGCAATTTGGGGTGAATGTTCACCCTTTTCTTCACCCTCAACGCACTTATTCTCACCTACTTACCGGAGCAGGGTGAAGGGTGAAGGCAAAAAAACGAAAAACAGCGGACGCGCGCGTACGTACGCACACGCGAGAAATGCAAAGAAAACTTTTGTATATGCTTTTTGGGAGACAAAGACGGGAGAGAGAGTCTTGAAAAGGAAACAGTTCCTCTGGTTGCATTCAGTAGCTCGGCATTGTAGTGCCCTAAAACGACACATCGGAAAGCGAGCGGGTCACTTTCCGATGTGTTCGTTTGCCAAAGGGCAAGGGGGAAGAGAGAGAGAACTGAAACCGAGGGGGATCAGTGGGGTGTTTTAATAGAGCAATGTGTAGTTTTATCTTCCTCAGTGGTGCACGTTGTTTTGTGCAGAGTCGATGGTTGCGGCCATCTTCATTCCGTTTTGCAGTTGTCGATAGGGTGAAGTCTCCAATCCTGCGGAGTCAATCTGTTGTTGCTTTTCGAGGGCGACGCCGGCGGGTGAATTGCCGGAACGATCGACGGCTTCGAAAGCCGCGGTGCCTACCAGTACCACAATGGCCACAGCTGCCGCTGCTCGCCACAAAGGACGAATGCGATCGGCAAAGGTCATCTTGACTGCGGTCACATGAACTTCGGGGGCGATACCCTCAGCTTCCAAACGTGCCATAATTTTGCGGTCAAATGCTTCGTCGAGACGAGGATTTTCGGCGATTTCATCGGCTTCCATCAGAAAGAGGGGGGTGTAGTGCCGCAAGTGTTGCGGTACTTCCCTTTGGGAGAAGAAGGCGCGGAGGATGCGCTCTTCTTCGATCGTGGTCGCTGCTTCAAAGTAGCGATCAATCAGTTGTTCAATATATACGTAGTCCATGTGAGAGAATGCTTAGTAAGAGTGGAAGAGAAAGAACCGCTGCTTCAGAAACGATGCAAATCGACTTCGAGCGCGACTTTCAAGGCTTTGCGTGCGCGGTGAAGGGTGACTTTCACATCGGCTTCGGTGATTTGCATCACTTCTGCCACCTCTTCGTAGGATCTGCCGTCGATTTCGCGCAACTGCAAGGCGGTGCGTTGCTTCTCGGGAAGGCTGTTGAGCACCCGCTTTACCCAAAGAATGCGTTCTTGTTTCTCGAGTTCTTCGTCGGGATGGTCGGTGTCGAGGGGCGTTTCGACCGAGGCGGCCTCCAAGGGAAGATGACCGGCATCTTTCTTTTCGGAACGGTCGATGGCCAGATTGCGACAGATCGTCAAACAATAGCTTTCCAAGTTGACGGTGGGCGGTACGTCGGCTCGACGTTCCCACACGCGCACCAAGGTGTCTTCGACCACATCCTCGGCTTCGAGGCTGTCGAGCGTGATGCGCAGCGCTACCCGATAAAGTTTGTTTTTAAGGGGAAGCAGGTCGTGTTGGAAATCTATTTCTTTCATGCCTCTATAAGTAAGACGGACAAAGGGGGCGAAAAGTTACACCTCGATTCGTTTTTTTCTCCACAAAATTATTTCGTCGCTGTATATCAGCAATTTGCAACCTCACTTTTTATTTTCTCGGCCACGAGTATTGCTTTTTTTCCGTCGGCCAAGGTGCAGGCAAAGAGATAAAGGTTGCCGCCTTCTCCCCATTTGAAGCGTTTGCGCAATTCGGCCACGGTGGCGGGGAAATTGCGCACGGCCAAATTCACTTGTTTGAGCGAAGCAAGGGGGCGCATCTCTGATTTGGAGAAACCGACGACCTCGCGCAGGCGGAACACGCGGCCGGGGAAGTCCCAACGCGGCGTTTCGCCGCCTCCTACATAAAGGTGGGTGTTGGGATGGAGGGTATCGACATCATATTGCTGCGCAAGTGTGCGGTAGGCACCGGCTTTGAGCACGGCGGCATTAGGTTCGTAGAGCCACCCGGTCGGGGCAGCTGCAAGACGCAAGGGTGCGATGGATTCGGCCGAAAGTGTAAACGTAAAGCTGTGCGGCGGGCGACAATCGGTGCCGGACAGATCAACACAGGTGATGGGAACTTCTGTCGGGTCGAGCACTCCGGGTTCGTCATGGAGCAAACCGCGACAACACAAGAGGACTTCTTTGCATTCGCCGTCGACAGCCACAATGTGTACGGCTTCGATACCGGGCATGCGATCGAGGGCATCGCGCACGTCGAGCATGGGCGAAAGTTTGATCAACAGGTGGCGGCAACGGCTGCGCAAGGCTTCGGAGAGGGCGCAGACATCGGGTTCGCAGGCCTCGATGCGCACGACTTTTCGGCCGATTTCATCGCGACGAGCCGGATCGAGAAAGAGAATATCGACGGGCGAAAGGGACGAAAGGTAGTCCAAGGCATCGGCATGGACAGTGCGAGCGTGCGTGAGACCGAGCAGGGGAAAGTTGTGGGCCGCGAGTTCGACCAATTCGGGATTGCGCTCTACATAAATGGCCTCAGCGCAATGAGCAGCCATGAATGAGAAGTCGACACCCAAACCGCCGGTGAGATCGACGAGAACGGGCTTTTCGAGTTTTTCGATCCAACGATCGATCAACGCGGCTTTGTAGCGTGCCGCCACTTCGCCGCTACACTGCTCAAGCGAGAGGCGCGGCGGAAAATGCATGCGAGGAACGGCGCACCACGAGGGGACTTTCGCCCGCAAGCGTTGGCGGCCTTCTATTTGGCGCAGGATGAAGGTGCGCACTTCGGGTGGGAAAGCGGCGAGACGCAGGGCGAGATCTTCGACCCGTTCATCGGTATGAGCTTCGATGAAATCGTAATATTCTGCGCAATCGATCATTTAGGGGATGGGGGTATAGTAGGCACGGGCTTGTGCGCGGGTTTTGAAATTGAAATGCCACCATTCGGTGGGCAGAACCTGAAAACCGCCGGCGGACATGGCTTGGCGCAGGATGCGACGCAGACGGACGTGCTCGGGGCGGAGGATGCCGCGGCGCACAAGCTGGGCTTCTTCGCGAACATGGGCGGCGGTACCAAGGTAGTCGATGGGCGTTCCCATGGAAAGGCCGGTGGTGTCGCCGGCTGCGTGGAGCAAACGACCGGAAGCATCTCGGACATCATGCGCCCAACAAAGGGTGAGGTCAACGGCCAGTCCATAGTTGTGCAATCCTCCTCCACGTGCGGGATTGCTGACGTAGATGCTTTTGGAAGTGCCCGCGACGGCGTTCCACATGCGCTGCTGAATGCGCATGGGTCGCGCGGCATCATAGACTTTGAGCGCGTAATCGGGATATTTGCGTTGCAGGGCAATTTGGGCACGGTGCAAAGCCTGGGCGGTTTCGGGCAACAAATAGGCGCGGCGCAGATCGGTGTAGAGCACACGCCCGACGAAATTGTCGGGACGGGCATACATCAAACTGACGAAAACACCGGGAACGGCCACACTCACATCGACCAAACCGCGCTGTTCCAACGAACGCTCGAGCGGAGTGAGTCGCGCTGCGGCAGACTGACTGAAGAGCGACAACGGAAGAAAGAAGAGGGAGAGAAAAAGACGCATATTCATCGTAGGCAAAGTTACGTTTTTCTCGGCGATGCCGAAAGCAGTCACCGTAAATTGGTTATCTTTGCGCCTATGCTTAAATTACCTTGCTTTAGCTTCCCGACTTTTTGCTCCGCCCCACGGTGGATCGGCAGAGGTTGTGTTTTGTCCGCATGGGTGCTCGGCGCGACTCTCGTTTCGCAGGCGCAAACAAATGAAACTGATTCGATGAAATCGACTTTTTTCCGTCCGACGACGGTGGAAGGCGGTCTTTTCGCCGGCAGTGTACTGACGATGGATCGCTATCAACGGGCGTGGATGGAGCGTGCGTCGAGCCGAGGACTGCACCTCGGTCTGCGACGGCGTACAGAAACGGCACCCGACGGCTATGCGGCGGACTACAATTATCCGGAATGGAGCGTCAATCTGCAACTGACCGACTACTCGGGCGTGAAGATGCGCAAACGGCCTTCGCCGGATTGGGGACAGGCGGTGCCGGTGGACTACAGTTCTTCGCCGGGGCAGGTGATTGCGCTCGCGGTGTCGTTCAGTCGACCGTTGTGGCGCAGCGGCAATTGGCAAATGGGCTATGCGTTGGAAGAGGGTTTGGCTTTCTGCACGCGGCCGTATGCGAAAGCGAACAACATCGACAACGAATTGACGGGCGGACATTGGCTCATTCATTTCGGGGCTTCGCTTTACGGGGCGAAACGTTTAGACCGACATTGGAGTGTGCGCGGCGATTTGGCCTTTCGCCATGTGAGCAATGGGGCGACTTATCGTCCGAACAAGGGATTGAACGCGGTGTTGCCGACGCTGACGGTACAATATGATCTCGATGAAAGCGGTGATTTTCCACCTTCTGTGGCGAAAGCGCCCTTTGCTCGTCGGTGGTTTTGGCGCGCCGGGGCGAGTATGGCGATGCGCACCTTGATTGAAGACTGGATAAGAACGCAATACGGCACGAATCCATCGGAAGCGGACTACCGCACGGAGCATTTCCAACGCTATGCGGTGACGAATGTGCAGATGGACAGGATGTTCCGCTATGCTCGACGCTGGGCGACGGGCGTGGGGGCGGATTTGTTTTATATGCCGTATGTGCAAACACTCAAAAACCGAGAAGCGCCGAACGGGGAAAACGACAAATACAGCCCATGGGCATGCGGATTGGCTGTGAAACACGAAGCATATTACGGTGCATTCAGCGCTTATGTGCATTTGGGCTGGTATCTGCACCGTCGTACGGGACAGATGCAAACCTTCGATGAAACGCCTTATTATGAACGTGTGGGTGCACGCTGGCATCTCCCGATGTTGAAAGGGGCTTCGGTGCATTTGGGCATCAAGGCTCATCGATTAAAAGCCGATTTCACCGAGTTGGGATTCGGTTTTGAATGGTAACAAACGAAACAAGCCATCGCAAAGATTGCGATGGCTTGTTTTGTTTTGGGGAAGTGCAGATTAGCCTACTTTTTCGAGACGCTTCATCTGCGAGAAGATGAAGATGAACGAAACGAGGCAGAGCACGGCGAGGGTCGTCCATACAACGTAAAGAGGTACCTTGCACCAGAGGAGGGCGGGGATAACGGTGAGGAAGTTACCCACTGCGGTGGCGACAAACCAGCCACCCATCATCATACCTTTGTACTTGGGAGGAGCCACCTTAGAAACGAAGGAGATACCCATCGGAGAAAGGAGCAGCTCGGCGAAGGTGAGGACGAGGTAAGTGAGGATCAACCAACCGGGCGAAACGAGGAGTCCGCCTTGCTCGATCTGACCTTCGACTTCGGCTTTCGCCATCTTGGCCACCGTTTGCGTTTGAATCTTTTGTTGCGTAGCGGCTGACTTGATACCATTCACTTCATTGTCATACGACAAACGAGCGATTTCGGTGAGTTGCTCGTACTGTCCGCTGTTGTTGGCTTTGAGTATAGCTGCGCTCTTGTTGATTTCGCTCTTGTCTTTTACCGTAGTGGCTTTGGCCAATTCTGCGGCCGCTTGATCGTCTACTTGCTTTTGACGCTTACTCAATTCAGCTTGGATTTTCTCCTTGGCTTCATTGAACTTCGCGGTGCGGGCATCGATGAACTTTTGCGCTTCCTTGTCGATCTCTTCGGTTTTTGCCTTCATGCTTTCGTCGATGTTGAACTTCTCCGTCACTTGCGCTTCGAGGGGCTCGATACCGAGGGAGGCGAAGATCATCACACCGAAACCGATGGCGGCAACAATCATACCATAGGCGATTTTGCGGGGAGCAGAGGGCTCTTTGCCGCGAGCAGCCAACCAACCGAAGAGGGCAACACTCACGGGGGTGAGACCTACTACGAAGCAGGGGTTGAACTGCTGGAAGATGGGAGCAGCTACCTTGGTTTCTACGGGTACGTTCAGACCGAGGACAATCAACAAAGCGGCGCAGACGAGTACCACTGCCGTGGCGATAACACGGTTTTTCGTCGTTTTGCTCTGTACTACTGCGAAAGCGGCATAGATCGACACAATGCAAAGGAGTAAAGTGCGCACGTCAAAGAGCATGGAAGGAATGCCGGTGGACGTTTTCTGCGTGAATTCAGCGGCGAAGTAGGTCAGCGTAAGACCGTTTTGGTGGAAGGCCATCCAGAAGAAGATGACAACGGCGAACACGAGGCAGAGGGCTACGATGCGAGCGCGGGTGTCGGCAGGCGAAAGTTCCACGGCAGCTTCTTGTTCTGCAGTTTTGTCGGTGGAATCGGCCTTTTCTTGCTTACCTTCCACATGACGGAAGGTGGAACGCGAAACGAAATAAATGATCATCGAGATGACCAACGAGACGCAAGCCACGGCGAAAGCGAAGTGATAACTGTCGGCTTTCGAGAAACCGATGCCTTGCGCATATTCCATGATCTTCACAGCTGCACTCGGGGCAAAGAGCGCGCCGATGTTGATGGCCATGTAGAAAATAGAGAAGGCAGCATCACGCTTAGCGGAAAGTTCGGGACTCTTGTAAAGGTCGCCGACCATCACTTGGAGATTACCTTTGAACAGTCCCGTTCCCATACAAATCAGCGCCAACGCCCCGATGATGGCGACCATCGCCATCGTCCCGTTGCCCAAGGGGAAGGACAATAAGAGGTAGCCCAAGAACATGATCGAGATACCGATGGTGACCATTCGGCCGTAACCGAATTTATCAGCAAGAATACCTCCGATGAAGGGGAGGAAGTAGACGAACATCAGGAACGTGGAATAGTACGAGCCGGCGAGGGCGGCACTCCATCCGAAGTTGTCCTGGAGGAACAGCACGAAAACGGCCAACATGGTGTAGTAGCCGAAACGCTCACCAGTGTTGGCGAGAGCGAGGGCGAATAGCCCTTTGGGTTGTCCTTCAAACATGGGAAAGGATTTTAGGGATTAGTAAAGAGGGTATTTTGTTTCTATTATTATTGTGGGTGGAAAAGGCAAGAGGAGATGCTCCTGCATCGAAATAGGGTTCGATGAAATCGATGTTTATCTCGTAATATGCCCTTCCAAGCGCACAAATAACGCGGAAATATCGAAGAGTTTTGAACGCCTTATCCAACAGAATGCCCCAATGATTGGGCTACGCAAATGTTTTGACGCGTCGCTGAGTGTGGGAAGAAGTCCTTACTGCAATTCGTCTTTGAGGAAACGTGCCGTGTCGCCTTTTCCGGCACTTACTACGGCTTCGGGCGTGCCACAGGCTACCATCGTTCCACCGCCGCGACCGCCTTCGGGTCCCATATCGATGAGATAGTCGGCCACTTTGATCACATCGAGGTTGTGTTCGATGACAATCACCGTGTTGCCCTTCTCGACCAAACGGTTGAGTACGTCAATCAGCGCGCGAATATCCTCGAAATGCAGGCCGGTGGTGGGTTCGTCGAGGATGTAAACGGTGCTGCCGGTGTCGCGCTTCGACAATTCGGTCGCTAACTTCACGCGCTGACTCTCACCACCCGAAAGCGTGGTGCAGGATTGCCCGAGTTTCAAATACCCCAAACCCACATCTTGCAGCACTTTGATTTTGTGCAAGATATTGGGCACGTTCTCAAAAAACTCCACCGCGCGGTTGATTGTCATGTCGAGCACATCGGCAATGCTCTTCCCTTTGAATCGCACTTCGAGCGTTTCGCGGTTGTAGCGCTTTCCGTAGCAGGTTTCGCAGGGTACATACACATCGGGCAAGAAGTTCATCTCGATGGTTTTGTAGCCGCTGCCCTTGCACGTCTCGCAACGCCCGCCGCGCACATTGAACGAAAAGCGACCAGGCTTGTAAGCACGGATTTTTGCTTCGGGCAGATTGACGAACAGTTGTCGAATATCGTCGAACACACCGGTGTAGGTGGCCGGATTGGAACGCGGTGTGCGACCGAGCGGACTTTGGTCGACGGCCACCACCTTATCTATATGTTCCAAGCCTTCGACACGCTCATATTCGAGGGGTTCGCGCAAAGAGTGGTAGACGTGTTGCGACAAGATGGGATAGAGCGTATCGTTGATGAGGGTCGATTTTCCCGATCCCGAAACACCCGTCACGCCGATGAGCGTGCCGAGGGGAAACTCCACGGTGACGTTCTTCAGGTTATTGCCTTTCGCACCGACAATGCGCAAGACTTTGCCGTTGCCTTCGCGCCGTTGTTCGGGAATGGCGATGCGGCGCGTGCCGTTCAGGTAATCGGCGGTGAGCGTCTCGCTTTTGAGCATCTGCGCCGGCGTGCCTTGAAACACCACTTCCCCACCCTTTCGTCCGGCGCGGGGACCGATGTCCACCACATAGTCGGCGGCCATCATCATGTCTTTGTCGTGCTCCACGACAATCACCGTGTTGCCGGTGTCGCGGAGCTGCTCGAGCGAGCGAATCAGGCGCACATTGTCGCGTTGATGGAGACCGATCGAGGGTTCGTCGAGAATATAGAGCACATTCACCAACTGCGAACCGATTTGCGTGGCGAGTCGGATGCGCTGGCTCTCGCCGCCCGAAAGGGTCATCGCCGTGCGGTCGAGCGAGAGGTAGTCGAGCCCCACATCGAGGAGGAACGAGAGACGCGAACGAATTTCTTTCAAGATCTCGGTGGCGATCGCTTGTTGCTTCCCACTGAGATTTTCGCCGATTCCATCGATCCATTCTTTCAATTCAGCCACATCCATCGCGGCCAATTCGGCGATGTTCTTATCGCCAAATTTGTAAGATAACGCCTCTCGGTTGAGTCGCGCCCCTTTGCATTCGGGACAGCAGGCCGTGGTGTTGAATTGTTCTGCCCAGCGCTGCGAAGCGGCGGTCATCTCGGCATCGGCCATTTGGCGAATGTATTTCACCACGCCACCGAAATCGGCGTAATAATCGTCGCTGCGTCCCATGCGCGCCGCGGGGATGCGCAGCAATTCGGGCGTACCGTTGAAGACGGCATCGAGTGCCTCGTCCGACAATTCCTCTACGGGTGTGTCGATCGAATAGCCATATTGTTCGAGTACCGTTTCGATCGCCCAAAAGATGAGCGTTTTCGTGTATTTCCCGAGCGGAACGAGTGCCCCTTTCTTGATGCTGAGTTTCGGATCGGGACATACCTTTTCGCGGTCGATGACATTCACCACGCCCAAGCCTTTGCACTTTGGGCAAGCGCCTTGCGAGGAGTTGAACGAGAAATTATGCGGCGCCGGTTCGCGGTAGGCCAGTCCCGTCACGGGACACATGAGGCGTTTGGAGTAATATCGCACGGTTTCATCGTCGGCATCGAGCACGAGCATCAGGCCGTCGCCCTGCGAAAGGGCTTGCTGTACACTCTTTTTGAGTCGCTCTTCGTCCTTGGCTTGCACCTTGAGCTTGTCGATCACCACTTCGATGTCGTGGTTTTTGTAGCGATCGACGCGCATGCCGGCTTCCAACGGCCGCAATTCACCGTCCACCCGCACATGGATGAAGCCCTTCTTGCGCACACTCTCAAAGAGTTCTTTGTAGTGCCCCTTACGTTGTTGAACGAGGGGCGCGAGGAGGTAGATGCGGTGGTCGGCATAATGATCGAGGAGCAGACCGATGATTTGTTCCTCGGTGTATTTCACCATTTTCTCCCCGCTGGCATAAGAATAGGCATCGCCGGCACGCGCATAGAGCAAACGGAGGAAGTCGTAGATCTCCGTCACCGTGCCGACGGTGGAACGCGGATTTTTGTTGGTGGTTTTCTGTTCGATGCTGATCACGGGCGAAAGACCGCTGATCTTATCGACATCGGGACGTTCGAGATTGTCGAGAAAGTTTCGGGCGTAGGCCGAAAAAGTTTCAATATAACGGCGCTGACCTTCGGCATAAATGGTGTCGAAGGCCAACGAAGACTTACCGCTGCCACTCAGTCCGGTGACAACAGTGAGGGCGTGGCGTGGGATATCGACGTCGATATTCTTGAGGTTGTGCACGCGGGCACCGAGCACCTCGATCTTACCGTGTTGGAAAGTTTTGTCTTGTTCTGTCATGTTGTCGTCGTATCAACGCGCACTGCCGGAACGATTTTCTTCGAACCGGCGCAGGAGATTGATGGTTTTCTTGATGTGATAGTTGCGGCCGTCGGCGCCACGCGCCTCGACATTGAGGTAATAGGCGCCGTCGGGCGCCTCAGCCGAACCGATGCGCCCGTTCCATCCGTCGGCGGGATCGTGCCACTCGTGCACTTTGCGTCCCCAGCGGTTGCACACCAAGGCGCGAAAACGCACAATGCTTTTGTAACCCTCCTTGGCTTTGAACACATCGTTGATGCCGTCACCGTTGGGCGTGAAGGCATTGGGAAATTCCAGTTTACTCTCGGAAATCGCTATGCGAAAAGCCTCCGGCTGCGTGTAAGTCACCGTGTCGGTGCCCTCCACAAAGGAGATCAACAGCTGCACCACGAACGTACCGCTCTCGGTGAATTCGTAGGAAGTGTTGGCATCGTAGCGGGTGAGGAAGGGCGTCGTGTTGCCGTCGCGGCGAAACTGCCACTCGTAGAGCGGTGTGCGCGAACCGTAGTCGGCGGCGCGCGCTTCGAAGCGCACGCGCAACGGCGCACTGCCGTCATATCCCGTTTCTTCCGTCTCTTTGCCGTCGGCGGCAATCACCACCATCGTGGGATGCGCGGTCGGCACAGCCGGATCGGCCATCGGCGGTGATAAATGGCTGAACAATGCCGCATTTTCGGACGGGACAAGTTCTATTTTTGCCGATTTCATCGCTTCGAGGGGGCTGCTCTGCGCCATCGCTGGGAAGAACAAGAGCAGCATACACAGCCTCACACTCCACCATAGGCCACTCCAACTGCGGGCGGATGCAAGGCAAAATGCTGAATGGCGGGACGAAAGGACAAAGTTCATATCTACAAAGGGTTTGAATTGCAAAAATACCAATTCGCCACCACTGAACAAAAAAAGTGCGCCCTTTTCTTTGGAAATCGTGGCGCATGATGTATTTTTGCAATCGAAATGCGCCTGTGGCGAAATTGGTAGACGCGCCAGACTTAGGATCTGGTGTCGCGAGACGTGTAGGTTCGAGTCCTATCAGGCGCACTTTTTTTTTCAGCATGCTCCCCTTTCGACGATCGTCGAAAGGGGATTTTTTCGTTTTTGTCCTCGACACCGGTTCTTCGCCGTGGGCAACGAGACGCACAGCACGCGCAGCGCGACAACATCCCGCACACGATTCCGACGCATCGAGAATCTGTCACTCGGCGCGATGAAGCGATGAGAAAAACAAGGGGACATTTCCGAAAAACATCCCTTGTTTGTGTGAACACTTGTGGAGTTTCTTTCAACGCTTCCGCATTTTCGCTCCCTTCACACGCGCATACGCGCTCTTCAGCGAATTTCGACAATTTACCTTCACCCTTCACCTCCCGTTATATTGCATTGATTAAAAACCACTTACGGTGAAGGCAAATCACCTCCACAGCCTTCACCTCTGCTCTCTGCCACCGATTTTTCGAAGTTCAAACCGGTGAAGGCAACGCGGGTGAAGCCTTCACCCTTAATGCACTGACTATCTAGCACTTACGACACATAAGTGAAGAGGTGAAGGCAAAAAACAAAAAACACCTGACGCGCGCGCATACGCGTACGATCATTAATAACTCACATTTATCGTGTATCGGGGTCGAGGCGCAGTAGTCGTGCTCATTCCCACTTCTGGCATCGAAGAATGGGGCAGATTTTCAAATTGTCATCTTCAGATATCAACAGAAAACCGCCGCATTCTCCCTCCTTCATTCCGCTGCCGGCAGGGGCTAAGAGTTGTTGTGCATCAGTCTTTCGCGCCACAATCGAAAGCTTGTCAAGTCCGATTTTCAAAGCCGCCACCACGAAAGCCGAAAAGTGCATTTTCTCTTCTTTTTTCTTGTATTCCCTCCGTTTCGATTCTACCTTTGCACTACGAAAACGAGACAAAGGGACAACGACAAGGACATAGAGAGATAAACTAAGATGGTCCCTATGTCTCGCGGACGTAACTACACAACGATTGAGATGCACCGCATCTCTATGTTCAACTAAAACTCAACAACATGACTAAGCAAAAAACAATGATCGAAGAACTGAAGTATCGCATTGCTCGATATCGTTCGATGGGCAACGGCGTAATGTGCCAATCGCTCAACAACCAACTCCGCGCGCTCAAGGCAGAGCAGTAAGCGGCCATCCTTTCGACCTCTCACTTCCCAAACGGGGAAGTAGAGTACGGCAGTGACCCACATTTTACAACCTGTGCCCTCGGCACTTTGACGCAGAAGTTCTTGACGAACTTCCTTTTTTTTGCTCCGAACGCCAAATCACCGGCTATCGGGGCGTTTCTTTTTCTATAAATACGTATATTTGCAATCAAGTATTTCTAACAACTATTCATGACAAACCTCAACATGGGCGAAATCATCGGCAAGGCTTTTGATTTCGCAAAATCCTATGGTCTCCCGATGGCCGCTATTCTTTTTGCGGCTTCCGTTATTGGTTACTTCTTGAGTCTAATTTTCAATCTGTCCTTCAGCGGAGAGGCTCCAGTCGGTGTTACCATCCTATTCTTACTCTTGTTCTTACTCTTGCTACTCGTGATCAACGTACTGATTAGAGTCAGCATCTTTGCTTCCATTCTTAAAATCCTTCGCGAAGAGGGTGGAAGTTATCGTTTCAACCACGGGCTGTCGGCGTCGGTGTACGTCAAATTTGTGGTTTGCCAATTCATCTATGGATTGGTCGTCATTTTGGGACAGCTCTTCTTTATTCTGCCGGGCGCATTCATTGCCGTGCGCTGGTTTTTCGCTCCGCTCTATCTCATCGACCACCCCGATGCCGGTATCGGCGAAGCGCTGCAGGCCTCTTGGGAAAAGACCAAAGGACACTACTGGCAGCTCTTTGGACTGGGATTTTTATCTGCGATCATCGTTTTTTCGGGTGTATTGCTTTGCTTTATCGGCGTCTACTTCACCTTGATCATTTCCTACGCGGCACAAGTCATCGCTTACCGCATGCTATGGAAAGATGATGAGCAAGCTGCAGAAGAAGATCAATTTGTACGCTTTGGTCGCGACGACCTCTACGTCTGACACCCGACTTAATGCATAACAATTACCCCGCCCACTGTAACGCTGATATGCAGTGGGCGGGGTAAAAAACATAATGGTGCGCGCTTCGTCAGGCCAGCGGAAATTCACGGTGGCGATCCATACGCCCGGTCAAAGCGACTTGACCCACGACGGGACACTGCCCGCCAAACTACGAGCCGCCTCGCAAGCCGCTTCGCCGGTGAGGGCATGCGCCTCGAGATAATCACGCAAAAGTGTGGTTTTGCCTTTATACTTTCGGTCGGCATGCAACGGACCGACCACCCCGCGCAACGGCAGATCGCGATAGTCCGGGGCTTTGTCGCCCAGTCCCTCTCGACGCGAGAAGATGAGCGGGGCCGTGGTGTCGTCGGCTTCGGAAGCCGGAATGAAATGCAACGCCGCCTTCTCCTCCATGAGCGGAAACAGGGGGGCGAGGTCATGTCCGCCGGGACGCAGCTGATCCAGCACGATGGGCGACAAGGTGTGTGTCTGCTCGTTGATGCGACGCGCCCACGCCGTGAGTACATTGTTGGGACCGAACACTTCGCTTCCATCAGAGAAGCGGGCGCTGCGAATCAAGGCGCTGTAATAGAAATCGGTGCTGTCCGACAAACTGAGCCCGACGCACACGCGGTTGTCCATCTTGTAGTGCGACGAGGCCAACGGCCCAATGCGATGCACATAGAGTTCACCGAAATGGTTGCGTTGGCGTTCGTTCTCGTGCACATAGGCGTCTTCGAAAAGACCGGTGCGGAAGAAATAACTTTCCAATTCGAGTGGTCGACATTCCACACCGCTCACTTCTAATACGCCGCGACGCAATAAGTGGGCGGCGATGTCTTGCAAAGCTGCAACCACGGCCGAGCGATCAATAGCGACATGAAGCGCTGAAAGAGCGGATTGAAGTTCCATAGATTCTCTATTTTGTTCTCCACAAAGTTAGCAACTTTCGTGTATTGACCTACAATTCTTTCCCACAAATATTCCCACGGTGTATGCAGCGGATGCCGGCAACGGCAGCGCTCGCAGTGGCCGTTGCGGGTTCGACGCTGTCCGGGCACGCAGCACAAGGCGCTCTTTCGGTAGCGGCATGCGATGCCTTCGGCGCCACACCGTACAACGATTCGCTGCGTCTCCTTCCGGAAGTGAAGGTGCAGACTCCTCGCAACGAGCAGGAGCGTGCGCGCATCGCCGGTTTCTCGCAAAACAGTGAGACGTGGCGGCGGATGCCCGCGGGTGACGTGGTCGACGTGCTCCACCTGCTGCCGGCCGTATGGGTGCGCTCATTGGGCGGATTCGGTACTTCGGCGACTGTGGGAACTCGCGGACTCGGCGCCGCGCACACTGCCGTGTTCGTCGACGGTTTTCCGATGGGCGACGCAGAGAACGCCACGATCGATGTGTCACCTTTCTCCCTTCATCGCCTCAACACGGTGACGATCGATGTGGGCGAAGCACCCAAGCTCCTGGTGCCGGTGCGTGCTTTGGGGGCGAGCACCCTGCACTTCACCACCCTGCGGCGGCCGCTACGCGTCTGGTCGACGGTGGGTGCCTTCGGCTATCGAGCCGTGGGAGCAATCACGTCCTTCTCCACGCCCGCAGGACAACTGCAGCTGCACCTCGACGGCGAAAAGGCGGACAACGATTTTCCTTTCGTTTTCTATAACGGCTTCCTGCGCGAATCTCGCCGACGCCACGCGGCACAAACCCGGCGATGGACTCCGACGGTGCACTGGTCGGCGCCCTCCACGGCGAAATGGGGAAACGCCGAAGGAGGATTCAGGGGAAATTTTGCTCGACGCCAACTGCCCGGTCCCGTTCTGCTCTATGCAGTGAATGAGGGGGAGCGCATGGACGACGACGAGGCAGCACTGCACGGACGGTGGTCGAGGCGAAGCGGCGCTTGGCAGTGGACGGCGGCGGCACAATGGAGTGCAAAAAACAAACTCTACGAAACGCGCGATCCACAATATCCCAACGGCGGACGATCAGACTGCTACCGACAACAAGAAGGTTGGATTTCGGTCGGGACGGCGCACACTTTGTCGTCTCATTGGCAATGGGCTTATGTGATGGATGTGACGCGCTCGGTGCTGCATCAAACCGGAGAGAACGAACGCGCGGCGCAACGAACGATGGTGCAGCAAGGCCTTTCGCTGCGCTACCATCGTGCACGAGGATCGGCGACGTTTCGTCTTTTGCGCCATGACTTCTTCAACACTGCGCGCAATCCCGACCCAACCAACTCGGGAACTGCCAACAACATGGGGACTTTCGGTTTGCAAGGGACGGCGCACGCCGACTTGTGGCGCACCTCGGCAACCCGAGTAAGCCTTCGCGCGACGGCGCAGTCAACTTTTCGCCCACCGACATTCGCCGAAAATTATTACTTCCGCTACGGCAACACGCAACTGCGCAACGAGCGCGCACTGCGCTTGAACCTCGGCCTCATCGGGGCGCACCAAACGGTACGCTGGCAGGTGGGAGCTTCGGCAGATGCCTTTGTCGACAGGATCAGCGACGGTATTGTGGCCGTCCCCATCACACCGGCCATTTGGCGCACCGAGAATTTAGACCAAGTACGGGCTACCGGCATCGACTTCACGGCGAGTGCACGCTACGCTCGGGAAGGGGGCACAACAATTGCGGCAACGGGAAACTGGCTGCTGTGCCGAACGGTGGATCGGTCGAAGAGCAGTTCTCGCAGTTACAATTTGACGCTCCCTTATCGCCCCACTCATCAGGGGTATTTCGCTGTCGAAGCCATCCATGGCGCAGGCGGCCTTTCGACCTCACTCGCCTACACCGGAGAACGGTGGTCGACGCCTCAACATCTCGCGATTTCGCGCCTGCCGGGCTTTGCCGAATGGAATGCTTCGGTGTGGTGGAAACAAGCCATCGGCAGTTCCACCCTAACCTTGCGCGCCACGCTGATGAACCTCACCGACACGCAACGCGAATACGTCCGCGGCTACCCGCTCCCGGGAAGAACGTGGACGCTCAACGCGACTTTTGATTTATAATTGTAGTATTATTCTCACACCTCCGCTTATGTTTTTCTCTTCACGCCTTTCGCTGTTCCGTACTGCATCGCTTCTCCTCACGGGACTGCTCTTTCTCAACGCTTGTACCGATGACGAAAAGGTCGATCCCCGTCAACCGGATGTGGCCGCGCCCACTACGGGACAGGTGCTGGTGCTGCACCAAGGTAACCAAACCACGAAGTTGCCCGGTGGCTACTCGCTCATCGACCCCAAACAGCAAACGGTGGCCGCAAATGTCTTCCTCGCAAAGAACGAAAAACTGCTCGGCGACACCCCGCAAGAGGCGATTTTGCACGGGGCAAAAATCTACATTCCGTGCTATGGAAGCAATTTGGTGCAGGTGGTGGATGCGACTTCTCACCGCTTACTCAAATCCATTCCCACACAAGCGCCGGAAGGTGTGGCGGCACAGGGGAAGTATGTTTTTGTAACGAACAATGACGGCTTTCTCTCACGCATCGACACCGCTTCGCTCGCTGTGGATCTCCAAACCGCAGTCGGTCCTAACCCTTCCGGCGTACTGGCACACAATAATCATATCTATGTGGCGATCAGCGACGGGTATAATTACAAAGACGGATATAAAAATGGGTTCAAGGTCGTGAAAGTGCGTCCGAACACGCTGGGGATCGTCAGCGAAATTCGTGTCGGAATGAACCCAACCAAACTCTACAAAGACGATTTCAACCACGTTTTCGTGGCTTGTCAGGGCGATTACGGCACGCACGCGGCGGAGATTTGGAAGATCGACGACGGCGATCAAGCCACTTCTTTTGCGGCGGCCAACCTCGCCGCCGTCGACGGGCACCGCATTTATTTGGTACGCTCCACCACAGATTGGACAAGTGGAAAGACGACCGTGCACTACGCAGTGCGCGACACCCGTTCGGGTACGCCCATCGCTTCTCAATTCGGACAGGTGCAACCGCCCCTTGATCCGACCACCCTCGTCGTGGATCCGCACACGAAGTATATATATATTGCGTCGCGCGGCACACTTGATCCCAAAATCCGCTTCACCGAACCCGGTACCGTGAGTGTTTACACCCCGGAAGGCGCTTTTCTGCATCGCTACACGGTGGGCACTGAACCCTGTTCACTGCTCTTTCTGAACAAATAACGCCACCGTCTGCTCCCGTTGCGAATTTGGCTATGTCGGCCTTTCTTCCTACTTTTGTCTGTGGTCTATCCTACTTTCTATGCGCGTTTTGATCATCAACACCAGCGAACGAACCGGCGGAGCGGCTGTTGCCGCCTCACGTCTGCACGCCGCGTTGACCCATATCGGGGTCGAGGCGGAAATGCTGGTGCGCGATCGGCAAACGACTTCCCCACAAGTGCATACTTTCCCGAACCGGTGGCGCATGAAATGGGCTTTTCTACGAGAAAGATTGGGCATTTTCTTCCATTTGCACGGCCGTCGAAAGCAACTTTTCGCTTTGGATACGGCCGTGACCGGAGGGAAGGTGACGGAAACAGCGGTCTATCGCCGAGCCGACGTCATTCATTTGCATTGGATCAACCAAGGGCTGCTCTCGCTCAACGAGTTGGAGCGCATTCTCCGCGATGGAAAAACCGTGGTGTGGACCATGCACGACATCTGGCCTGTCACGGGCATCTGTCACTTGGCCTTGTCTTGCATCAACTTCCGTCAATCATGCGGAAACTGCCCTTATCTTCCCAACGGAGGTGCGCCGCGCGATCTCTCTCATCGTATATGGAAGAAGAAACAGCGGATCTATTCGGCCGGCACCCTGACCTTCGTGGCGTGCAGCCGCTGGTTGGCCGACGAAGCCCGCAGCGCCTCCCTCACTCGCGAACAAACGGTGGTCAATATTCCCAACCCAATCGACACCGCCGTCTTCGCTCCGCAAGATCGCGCCGCTGCCCGCGCACAACTCGGACTTCCCACAGATTCTTCCCTGCGCATTGTCCTCTTTGTCGCCCAGCGCATCACGAATCTCAACAAGGGTATGCCTTATTTGGTGGAAGCATTTCGTCAATATCTCTCACGCTATCCGGAACACCGCCACAACACCGCCCTCTTCATTCTCGGCGGCGAAGCTGAAGAGTTCCGCTCGGCTTTCGACGTTCCCATATTCACAACGCCTTACACCTACGACGTCGAAACGATCGTTCGGATTTACAACGCGGCGAACCTCTTTGTGCTTCCCTCCATTTCCGAGAATCTACCCAATACGATTATGGAAGCGCTCGCTTGCGGTATTCCCTGTTTGGGTTTCCGCATCGGAGGCATTCCGGAAATGATCGATCACAAGCAAAACGGTTATGTGGCGGCCGCCAAAGATGCCGAAGATCTCAGCAACGGTCTGCATTATCTGCTCAATTTGGCCGATTCCGAACAACTTTCGCAAGCCGCTCGTGAAAAAGTGCTCCGCGATTATTCCTTCACTGCCGTCGGTCAGCGCTATCTCTCCGTTTATCAACAAGCCCTCGACGCAACAGCTCACCGCGATTCGCCCGCAAACTCTCGCTTATGATTCGTTTTACCGTCGCCACCGTTTGTTACAACGCCTCCTCCACGCTGAGGCGCACCTTGCAGAGCGTGGTCACTCAAGATTATCCGCACATCGAGCACCTTATTATCGACGGCGCTTCGAAAGACGACACCGCGCCATTGGTGCAACAATACCTTGCGCTCTATGAAGGGATAGAAGACGGGCGCACCCTCGTGTTTCGCTCCGAACCCGACAAGGGACTCTACGACGCGATGAACAAAGCGCTACTTCAGGCCACCGGCGACTACATTCTCTTTCTCAATGCCGGCGACAAGTTTCACACGTCGACCACTCTGTCCGACATCGCCGCACAACTCTCCACATCTTCCGACCGCAACGCCCTCCCCGCCGTGCTCTATGGCGACACCCATTTGGTCGACGACAACGGTAAGTTTTTGCGTGCCCGCCGACTCTCGCCACCTGAACAACTCCGGATGCACGACTTCGTCAACGGTATGCTCGTGTGTCACCAAGCGTTTTTCGCCCGCACCGACCTCGCTCGCATCGAACTTTACAACCTCGGCTATCGCTTTTCGGCCGACTACGATTGGTGCATCCGCTTAATGCAGCAAGCCGAGCAACGCGGACTCACGTTGCACAACACTCATTTGGTAGTCGCTGACTATCTCAGCGAAGGCCTTACCACCCGCCACCACAAAGCCTCACTCCGCGAGCGTTTTCGCATCATGGCACACCATTATGGTCTGTTCACCGCGCTCGCTCGCCACGCTTGGTTTGTGATCCGCGCATTGATCAAACGATGAAATCCCACGACTTCGAATCCCTCTATCGCCGTGCCGGCGCCTATTGTGCCCGTCGCGAAACTTGTCGCGGCGACTTGGAGAAGAAATTCCGCGCCGCCGAAATAGAACCCGACCTCATCGACCGCGTACTCGACCAACTCGAACTGGAAAAGTTCATCGACGAACAGCGTTACGCCCACGCCTTTGTGCACGACAAGGCCGCCTTCGCCCGCTGGGGACGGCTCAAAATCCGCAACGCCCTGCGTCTCAAAGGGATCGACAGCCAAGTCATCGCCATCGCTCTCGAAGAACAAATCGACGAAAAGACCTATCGGCAAACGCTCCGAGAACTGCTCTCCGCCAAACTCCGTTCGCTCAAATTCGATCCTTCCGATCGCCGCGCCGGCTATCTTGCCGCGCAGAAACTCGCTCGCTTCGCCGCCTCGCGTGGATTCGAAGCTGATGCTGTGTTTAGAGAAATCGAGCACCTCGACCGCTTATGACACCCTTCCGCTTTACACTCCCATTCCTTTTCGCGGCAAGTAGTTTTCTCGGCGCACACCATTTTTCCGCGCCCGCATCCTCTCCCCACTTGCTCGAAGCGAGCGCACCCGCCATCTCCCCGCGCGACACCGCGGCCTATCGTCGCGAGATCGCCAAAGCCTTCTCCGCACTCCGCCACGACTCCCTTTCTGTCGCCCAGCGTGCCCTCGAAGCTGCGCTCACGCACGACCCAGACGCAGCAGGCAATGAAATTCTGCACTTCAATATCGCCAAAATCCTTATGGCGCGTCGCCAGTGGCACGATGCCGAACAAAGATTGCGCGCCCTCCTCACGCGGCGTCCCGACTACAGCGAAGCGCGTGTCGCGCTCGCCCAATGTCTTGCCGGCAGTGGGCAAGATCGCGCCCTCGTGCAATGGGTGGACACCCTCACAACGGCCGCCAACGTCCTCTCCACCGACGAGCGCAACACCCTCCTCTTTCTTCAAAGTGAAGCCTACACTCGGCTGCACCAAGACGAACAAGCCCTCTCCGCCCTGCGCGAAGTGCTGAAAACCGATCGCCGCAATGCACGCGCCCACAGCCTCATCGCGCTCCATCTCTATGAACGCGGACAGCGCGACGAAGCCCTTTTGCATCTCGGCACGGCGCTGATTCACGGCGCCGACGATGAAACGGCACTGGCCGTCGGAGCCGATCTCGCCGAACGCGAAGGCGACAAAGCTACCGCCCTTGAGCGGCTCGCTCGGCTTCTGCGTCTGCGCCCCAACGACCGCGACTTGCAAGTGCACCGCGCGCAATTGCTCATCGACCTCGGCCAACGCGCGGCAGCCCGTCACCAGCTCGACAGCATTCGTGCCGCGGCCGGCGACGAAGCCGCCGAACAACTCCTCCCCCTCTACCACCGGCTGCGCTAAGCCTCCGCCCGAAATTCAGAAATCCCGCCCATGCGCTATTTCCTCTCCTTGCTGTTTCTCCTTTTTCCCCTCCTTGCCGCAGCCCAAATTTCCACAGCCGGCTCCTCCGCGCCGGTCACTCCCCCCGCGCGTGGCATTCGTGCCGTGTGGCTCTGCACTTACAGCGGCCTCGACTGGCCCGGTCGCCACTATGCCCGCACCGAAGCGGAAGCCCGCGACCAGCGCGCACGCCTCTCCCGCATCTTCGACGGCTTGCAAGCCGCCGGCATCAACACAGTGCTCTTTCAGACACGCCTTCGCGCCACCGTGGCCTACCCCTCTCAAATCGAGCCATGGGATGGCGCCTTCTCCGGCACACCCGGTGTAGCGCCGCCCTACGATGTACTGCGTTTCGCCATCGACGAAGCCCACCGCCGCGGCATGGAGCTGCACGCCTATCTCGTGACCTATCCGGCCAACACCTTGCCCGACACCAAGCGCCTTGGACGGCAGGCGTTACCCACCCGACACCCCGAACTCTGCACCCGCGCCGGCGACAAATGGCACCTCGACCCCGGTGTGCCCGGCACCGCCGAATATCTGGCCGAGATCGTTCGCGAAATCGTCAGCAACTATGACGTCGACGGCATCCACCTCGACTACATTCGCTATCCCGAACCCTCCATTCCCTTTGACGACCGACGCACTTATGCTCGCTACGGCAACAATCTCCCCAAAGCCGAGTGGCGTCAGGAGAATGTGAACCGCACCGTGCAACTCATCAGCGAAACCGCGCGCGCCATTCGTCCGTGGGTGAAAATCACCTGCGCCCCCATCGGCAAGTATGCCGACCTCCCCGCTCAATCCTCCAAGGGATGGAATGCCCGCGACGCCGTTTCGCAAGACGCCCAACTGTGGTTGCGCCGCGGCTGGATGGACGGCCTTTATCCCATGATGTATTTCGACGGACAGCACTTCTACCCCTTCGCCGTCAACTGGAAAGAATACGCCCACGGTCGCCCCGTCGTACCCGGACTCGGCGCTTACCAACTCGCCCCCGAAGAGCGCAACTGGTCCTTGTTGCAAATCATCCGGCAACTGCGTTTCATCCATGCCGAAGGTTTTGCTGGCGAAGCCTATTTCCGCAGTCAGTTCCTGCTCGACAACGTGAAAGGCCTGCTCGATTTCGTGCACGACAATTATGCGCGCCCCATGCTGCCGCCCGCTATGACGTGGCACGACAGCATCCCCCCCGCGGCACCGCAGCTTCGACAACACCGCAGCCGCTCTGCTCTGCACTTGACATGGAACGCCGTAGCCGACGACACCCCCGTGCACTACAATCTCTATCGCCTCACCCCGAGCGGCCCGGTCGCCGTGGCGCTCCGCCTCACGGGCACGACTTTCACCTATCGTCCCGCCCTGCCTGCGCTGCTCCACGCCGATTACGCCCTCACTGCTATGGACGCCTATGGCAACGAATCTCCTCTACACTTCACCCATGACTCGCAAAGCTCTTCTCCTCGTGTGGTGGGCTATCCTTCCGCTTTTCGCCCTCGCTGATCGCCACCCAATGCCCGCCGATGCCGACACCCTCACCGGGCGGGTCGAACGCACCTACCTCTTTGGTCTGGGCTACAACAGTCTCTACGACAGCTACCTCTCGCCTCTCAACTACGGCGGCCCCACCCTATCGTTCACCCGCATCGGCGAACGCCAACGCGGTCGCGAGGGGCGCAACACCTTTGTCACCCTCTTCGATCTGAACGGCACACAAGCAACGAACCCCTCGGGCACCGGCAGTGCGTGGGATGTGGAACTACAGTTCGATGCCGGTTGGCGGCGGCGGCTCACCCCGGTATGTTCTGCTTGGCAATGGAATGTGGGCGCACTCGGTGGCCTCCATCTCGGTGGCACCTACAACCAGCGCAACGGCAATAACCCCGCCCAAGCGCGCGCCGCTTTGGATGTAGCTTTTTCCACCACCCTGCGCCACTCCTTCCGGATGCTGGGATGCCGCTGGATATGGAACTCCCAAGTCGATGTGCCCCTCGTCGGGCTGATGTTTACCCCCAACTACGGACAGTCGTACTACGAGATTTTCTCCCTCGGCAACACCGATCGCAACGTCATGCCCACCACTCCTTTCTCTGCCCCCTCACTGCGCCTGCTCACCACCCTGAGCATCCCCCTGCGTCGCTCCTTCATCACCGTGGGCTACAAAGCCGACATCCGACAGAGCTCCGTCCATCATCTCGAGCGCCACGCTTGGAACCACACCTTGGTCATCGGCTACTCGCGCTTGGTTCAATTCCTTCCCCGATGAAACACCTCCTTCACTTCCTCCTTGCCCTTCCGCTGCTGATCACGGCACTCACTGCCTGCGTGCAAGCCGACGAACTCCCCTCCACCCCGCGCGGCGACTTCGAGGCACTGTGGAAAATCATTGACGAGCACTACTGTTTTTTCGACTACAAACACAAAGAATATGGGCTGGACTGGAACGAGGTGCACCGCCGCTACGCCCCGCAGATCTCTGACTCGATGTCGAAACAAGCCCTCTTCCAAGTGCTGGCCAATCTCTGCGGCGAACTGCGCGATGGGCATGTCAACCTCTGGACTCCCTTCAACACGGCTCGCTACACCCGCTGGTATGAAGACTACACCACCAACTTCGACGACTCGCTGATGCGCGCCGTGCTCGGAAAAGCCGACGAGCACCGCAGTGCTTCGGGCTTGCAATACAAGGTCTTGCCCGGCAACGTGGGCTACATTCGGTGCAGCTCGTTCAACACAGCCATCGGCGCAGGCAACGTGCACGAGATTTTGCGCTACTTTGCCCTCTGCGATGCACTGATCGTCGACGTTCGCAGCAACGGCGGCGGCCAGCTCACCTCGGCCGAGACCCTCGCCTCGGCTTTCACCAACCGCACCGCCACCGTGGGCTACCTGTCACACAAGACCGGCCCGGCACACAACACCTTCTCCACGCCGAAACCCGTGCGATTGAAACCCCTCGCCGGTTTGCGCTGGCAAAAACCCGTAGCCGTGCTCATCAACCGCCGCACCTACAGTGCTGCCAACGCCTTCACTATGTATATGAAAAACCTACCGGGCGTCATCTTGGTGGGCGATCGCACCGGTGGCGGCTCGGGACTGCCTTTCAGCTCTGAACTTCCCGGGGGATGGAGTATTCGTTTCTCAGCCAGTCCCACACTCGATGTGAACGGCGAGAACACTGAGTTTGGCATCGCTCCGGATGTGCGCGTCCACCTCGGTGCCAACGATCGAACACAGGCCAAAGACAGCATGATCGAAACGGCCGTTCGCGAACTCCGCACGCGCCACGATTCGCTCACCCAAGCTGCTGCACATCGATAGCCCCTCGTCGTTTGCCGACCATCACAATTTGCGAAGTGCTCACGGCCGTATCAATGCGGTGAACTTCTTTCCGCATCCGAGCGCCTCGCGCGCGCATTATGCGCGCACAGCAGTTTTCGTTTTTTTCCTTCACCCCTTCACCTCACCCTTCTATCTAACTATGAATCAATGCAATGAGGGTGAAGGCTTCACACTTTCACCTTCACCTCGAGCTCGCTCTGCTTTTCGCAGATTTCCACTCGTCCGTTTTTTCCTTTTTCCGCCTTAAAACACCACCTACTTTCATCTCTTCGCGGTGAAGGAAAAACAAGGGTGAAGGCTTCACCCACAACCTACTCTAAAACAAGCACTTACAGCGCACCGTGAACAGGTGAAGGCAAAAATGCAAACCAACTGAGTGGGCGCGAGCGCGCTACGTCACGCGAGCGCGAGAGGTGGAACGCAACAAAGATTACGGTCGTCGCGTATAGGACGACAAGTAGTAAAAAGTGGAGGACGATATCGGAAAAGTCGCCTACTTTTCATTTTTTCTCCCCTTGTTTTCGCATCGTGCTGCGCAGTTTCGATCTCGTTGTTCCTGCTTCCCCAAGGCTCACCTCCGCCATTCTTTCCGCTTCCCGTCAGCGAAACCTACTATAGTGGGAATGTAGCTTTCACTTAATATCCATGCGAAAACACTGAATTTCATCGACTTTTTTCTAAAAATCGCCGAGAAGAGAGCGGCAAAATGCAAGATAGAGTTGAAAAGTAACATCGATTTTCCCGAAGTAAATCTGCCTCGTGTAGTTTTTTTTCTCTATCTTTGTCGCACGAACACCATGCACATAGTCTTCCGTGTCCCTTCTGTTTTAGTTGAGGAGGCACATGGAAGGTGCATTGTGCCTCAGATTAAATTATCTCTATGTCTAACTTAAATGTTAAATCTTCAATGAAAAAGGTTTGCAATTTGTTTGCTTTGACCGCCCTCTTAGTGGCCGGAGCAACAAGTGCGTCGGCTCGCCATTGGGGTGCTAATGTCAACGATGGTGCAGTGACCAACATCATGGCCGGACAAACGTATGTGCTTCAGCCTGCGTTTGCCGAAGCGGCCAACGGTAACTGCTTCCTCGCCGGACAGAAGTTCACCACGACGACCAGCCTGACGCTCGACAACATTTTCGTCTTTGAAGCAACGGGTGAAGGCAACACCTTCTACCTCAAGCGCAAAGGCCTGAATGAAAATCAGTACCTCGCTGATCCTTCGAACCAAAACTTCTACACCTCCGCCACGGATCGTGCTTGGAAGATCGAAGTGAAGCAAATTACTGAAACTAAGGATCCGGAACACTCCTACGAGTGGACCCACAAAAAAGCTGACGGCGTCGACACCACTGAGACCATCAAGGGTGTACGCGCCTATGTGGAAGAAGCCCGCGCTAACGGCAATGAGCTGGATATGAGCACCTTCACGTTCGTATCGGCCGACAACGCCCTCGTGCTCGTTTCTCCCAAGGCAAAGAAGGAAGACGACAAGTACAGCGACTACAACTTCCTCCTCACTTGCCCCAAGACCGGACTCACCGACAATGCCGGCAAGGGTACGGACTACAACCGCAATGCGTGGTTGGTGTATGCAGCCAATGAGCTGAGCGCCAAAGAAGATCTCCAAGCCGTGATCGCCGAATCGCTCGGTGCCAACTTCAACCTCGATGAATTCTCTGGAAAGTTCCCCCGCGGCAACAACATCGGCGAATACAACCAGGCGAAGTACGATACTTTCTTGGCGCTCTACACCAAGGCAAACGACATTCTCAACAACGGTGCTGCTGCTACCGATGCTGAAATCGACCAGCTCATCGTAGATCTGCCCAAGGCTTACACGGCCTTCACCACTTCGGGTAAGGTGCTCGAGCCCGGCTACTACATCCTCACCTCTTACCGCTCGCAGGGTACCGGCTATGATGACGGTGCACTTTACGACGGTGGTGCAGTGAACGACAAGGACAAGCAACTGCATTGGACTTACAAGGGTGGCGACATCACTTACAAGAAGGATGCCGCTCTCGACTACAAGAGCCTCAAGTACATCTGGAAGGTAACGAAGAACGACGCTAAGTCCGGTTATTTCTTCTTCCAAAACTTGGCAACCAACCGTTACGTAGGTACGGCTGAGAACATCACTTCCGGCGGCGGTATTGACCCCACAGCTCGTATCAAGATGACCGACGCTGCCGAGGCTTCTTACAACATCGTAACTAGCCGCAACTACCCCGGCTACTTCTGCTTCTACTCGCCCGACCTCTGGCGCGGTAAAGGTAAGTATTGGGGCTACGATGGCGGCGACCGTTGGGACTTCGGCGGTGTGCACACCGGCAGTGACCACAACGGTACCGTAGTTTGGGACTGGCAGGCTGACGGTTCGACCTTCAAGGCTCGCACCATCACCGAACAAGAAGTGCAAGATCTCCTCAAGAGTGCCGAACAAGACATCAACAACGAAAAAGCACAGAAGCTCATCGCTGAAGCGCAAAACGCCTACAACAAGGGCTTTGCTTACATGGGTGTTGATGCTGCCGGTAAGCGCATCGAAGAAGCTACCAGCGGCGAGCTTACCAACAAGGGTCTGATCACCGACGGCACGAAGCTTTCGAGCCTCATGGCCGACAAGGAAGAAGGTGTGGGCGAACAGCACGAACCCGCTGTCCTCCTCGACGGCAACGCCGAAACTTACTTCCACACCAGCTGGCACGGTGATGGCGATGCTTGGAAGGGCAGTCACTTCCTCCAATTCATCCTCGACAAGCCCGAGAGCGAAATGCTCCTCAAGTGGGTGAAGCGTAACCACGGCAATGCCAACGGCGGTGCTCCCGAAAAGATCACGATCTGGGGTGCAAAGTCTGACGCTGCCCTCACAGCCGGTAAAGCTGACAAGCTCGACCAAGACGGACAAGCAGTAACGGACGAAAACGGCAACACGGTCGTTGACTTCAACGCTTGGAAGAAGAATGGTTGGGATTCGCTCGCCGTTTCTACCTTCAGCTATCCTTACACCGTAACGTGGGACAACAACGGCACGGCAGTGAAGAAGGACAACTTCGCCGGTACGGCCTACTTCAAGCTCCCCGCAGGTAAGGGTGACTACAAGTACTTCCGCATGGAAGTGACGAAGACCGTAGGCAACGGTGAAGCCAATGGCAACAAGTTCTTCTTCGGTTCGGAATTCCGCGTTTACAAAGGCGCTTACGACGGACAGAACTCGCTCATCGACGCTGTTCCCCAAGCTGACCGCGACGCACTCACCGGTGCTATCGCTAAGCTGAAGGGCGAACTCAACACCCAGAAGGCTACGAAGGCTTCGATCGAAGCTCTCCGCGCCGCCTACGACAAGTTCCTCAAGAACTACCCCGATCCCACTCGCGTGACGAAGGCACTCGCTGCTGCGAAGGCACTCGAAGCTGCTGCTGAAGAAAGCGGAGAAGTGGGTTACTACGCTACCGGCTCGAAGGCTACCTACAAGACTGCCATCGAAGCTGTAGAAAACAACCTCAAGGCCATCACGGCTACGAAGCAACCTTCTGTTGAGCAGGTGAACAACCTCCTCGCTCAGATCGATGCTGCCAACAAGGCATTTGCCGCTAAGCTCAACGTTCCCGCCGACGGTATCTATCGCATCGTCAGCAAGTCGTCTGAAGCCGGTGTTGAAGGAAACAGCGTAGTGGCCAACACGCCCTCTACGCAGAACTACCTCAAGCTCGACGGTCGTATGAAGGACGGCAACACCTACAAGGATGTGCCCGACTTCGGAACTCGCCTCGGTGCTTACTGGAAGCTGACGAAGGTTGCCGGTGGTTACACCTACCAGAACCTCTACACCGGTCTCTACCTCGCTCCGAAGGAAGAAAAGGGTACGCGCGTGATGAGCCTCCGCAAGGCTCCCTACACCCTCGAACTCCGCTATGCCAAGACCCCCGGTTGCTTCAACCTCGTGGCTGACACGGCTGACGTACAGGGCAAGGAACACGTCTATGTGAACGCCGAACCCGGTTCGAAGAACCTCGTTCTCTGGAACGAAGCCAACGGTAAGGACAACTCGGCCTTCTCGTTCACGGAAGCTAAGGCTCAGCTTGAAGACGCTCTCCAAGCTGAATTCTCACTCCCCATCAAGAAGGGTGTTCCTCAGATCATCACGTTGCCCATCGCAGCTGATCCCGGTGCAAACAACTTCTACACCGTAATCGGTCAGGATGCTAACAACAAGATCCAGCTCAAGAAGCACACCGGCACACTCGAAGCCGGTCAGGCTTACGTCCTCTTCCCCGAAGCCGGTGACGAAGAAAGCGTGATCCTCCTCAGCTCTAAGGCTCAGACGATCGCTACGCTCGCTCCCGTGAGCACGCCTGCTACTCCTGTCAACGGTCTCGTTCCCGTATTCGAAACGACCAAGGTGAACAAGGATAGCGGTGTCTTCAACGCTGATCACTCTAAGGTGCTCCTCTCTGAAGTAGGTGAATCGGTTGCTGCCGGTTCGGGTTACTTCTCGAAGATGCCTGTGACGACCGAAACCGGTGACAAGTATCTTGAAACCAACGGTACGATCACCACTGTAGGTCGCGTTGTGGCTAACGGCCAACTCGTGAACGCCACTTACACGCTCTCCGGTGTACGCGTGAAGGATACGAAGCACCTCCCCGCCGGTCTCTACATCGTGAACGGTAAGAAGGTGGTTGTAAAATAAGCCATAAGCTGACTTTACGTCTCACTTTTTGATTCGCCGCCCCGTCCTCTCGCAGGACGGGGCGGTTTTGCGTTTCGACAAGAATGCGTAACTTTGCAAGTGGCGCGATCGACACGCCCTACTCCTTATCTATTTATATCCCCACGCACTTTTCCCTATGGCCAAAGAAGAACTCACTCCGATGATGCGGCAGTTTCACGACATGAAGGCGTCGAACCCCGACGCGATTCTGTTGTTTCGCTGCGGCGACTTTTACGAAACCTATTGTGAGGATGCGGTCATCGCCTCGCAAGTGCTGGGCATCACGCTGACGAAACGCAACCAAAAAGGGGCGAACGCCACCACGGAGATGGCGGGTTTTCCGCACCACGCCCTCGACAACTACCTGCCGCGACTCATCCGCGCCGGCTTTCGCGTGGCGATTTGCGATCAACTCGAAGATCCGAAACTCACCAAGAAGCTGGTGAAACGCGGCATCACGGAGTTGGTGACGCCGGGTGTGGTCTTGGGTGACAATGTGCTGTCGAGCCGCGAAAACAACTTCCTCGCGGCGCTGCATTTCGGCGCGGCCAACGTAGGGCTGTCGCTACTCGACATCTCGACGGGCGAATATCTTGTGGCAGAAGGCGACTCGGAATACATCGACAAACTCCTGACGGGATTTGCGCCGAAGGAGGTGCTCATCGAACGGGGCGAAAAGGGAAAATTCGAACAATTGTTTTCGGGACGCTATTTCGTCTTCGAACTCGAGGATTGGGCTTTCTCCGAAACATCGGCGCGCGCCAAGGTGCTGAAGCACTTCGACGTGCAGAACCTCAAGGGCTTCGGCGTCGATCACCTCCACACAGCCACCACAGCAGCCGGAGCGATCCTTACCTATCTCGAGCAGACACAGCACCACCATATTGAGCACATCACCCGCATCACCCGCATCGAGGAGCAACGCTACGTGCGCCTCGACAAATTCACGATTCGCAACCTCGAACTGATTTCGACCAATCACGGCGACGGCACTTCGCTGCTCGCAGTGCTCGACCGCACGCTTTCGCCCATGGGAGCGCGCTTGCTGCGCCGGTGGTTGCTCTTTCCGCTGCGCTCGGTGCAGGAAATCGAACGACGACTGGACAGTGTGGAACACTTTTTCCGCGGACCAGAATTCCGCGAACTCTGCGAAATGGAACTTGGCAAGGTGGGCGACTTGGAACGCATCGTGTCGAAGGTGGCGACGGGACGCATCAACCCGCGAGAGATGCAGCAACTGCGCTGTGCTTTGGAAACGGTTGTCGTACTGAAAAACGCTTGCAAGCAATCGGCACAGGAGAGCATTCGCCACATCGGCGAACAGCTGGATGCCTGCACCACGCTGCGCCAACGCATTGAGCGCGAACTGCGCAACGATCCGCCGCTGACAGTGAACAAAGGCCAGGTGATCGCCGACGGCGTGAACGCTCAACTCGACGAACTGCGCAACATCCAAACCTCCGGCAAGGACTATCTGCTCCAAATCCAAGAACGCGAAATCGCACGAACGGGCATTCAGAGTTTGAAGATCGGGTTCAACAACGTGTTCGGCTATTACATGGAGGTACGCAATACTTACAAGGAGTTCGTACCGCCGGAATGGATTCGCAAACAGACGCTCGTCAACGCGGAACGCTACATCACGCAGGAACTAAAGGAATACGAGGAAAAAATTCTCGGCGCGGAAGACAAAATTTTGGTGCTCGAGACGCGTCTCTACGGCGAACTCGTGGCAGCCGCTGCCGAACACATCGTGGCGCTTCAACGCGATGCGCAGGCACTGGCCGAGTTGGACGTCTATCACTCCTTTTCCCGCTTGGCCATGGCGCAACGTTACGTGCGTCCGGTGGTGGACGAGAGCGAAGTGCTCGACATCAAGGCCGGACGCCACCCGGTGATCGAGACGCTCATGCCGCCGGGCGAAGAATATGTGCCGAACGATGTCTTGCTCGATACCGAACAACAACAGATCATCATCATCACCGGCCCGAACATGGCGGGTAAGAGTGCGCTGCTGCGACAAACGGCGCTCATCACACTGATGGCGCAAATCGGTTCGTTCGTTCCGGCCGACTCGGCACGTGTGGGGGTCGTCGACAAGATCTTCACCCGCGTGGGTGCATCGGACAATATCTCGGTGGGCGAAAGTACCTTCATGGTCGAAATGAGCGAGGCGGCAAACATCATGAACAACATCACGCAGCGCAGTTTGGTGCTCTTCGACGAATTGGGACGCGGCACCTCGACCTACGACGGCATTTCCATCGCTTGGAGCATCGTCGAGCATCTCCACGAGCGCCCCAAGCTGCACGCCCGCACCCTCTTTGCCACTCACTATCACGAGCTGAACGACATGGAGGAACGCTTCGCGCGCATCAAGAACTACAATGTCTCGGTGCGCGAAGTAGATCACCGCATTGTCTTTCTCCGCAAACTGGCGCGCGGCGGTTCGGAACACTCCTTCGGTATCCATGTGGCGCGCTTGGCGGGCATGCCAACCGGCATTGTACAACGCGCCGAAACAATTCTCCATCAACTGGAAACCAATAATGCGGACAACCGACAAGTGCTCCCTCCCTCGGAAGAAAATCCCCTCGCCGGCTACGGAAGCAACGGGACGCAATTGTCCTTTTTTCAACTCGACGACCCGGTGCTCGAGGCCGTTCGCGACGAAATCCTTCATCTCGACGTCAACAACCTCACGCCCGTCGAGGCGCTCAACAAGCTCAACGATATTCGCAAAATCATTACCGGCACCTAAGAGCGGAAGTTTCTCGTTTCACGGAAACCTGAAGGTTCATCCCCCATTTGCAATGATGCAGCAACGATCAGAAGCACCTTTTTCGAAAGTGCACCTGCCCCCACTTTAACCACATCGCCCCAACGCGCGCGCGTACGTACGCGCGTCCGGCGTTTTTCGTTTTTTTGCCTTCACCTCTTCACTTTTCGGCCGTATCTCACTGAAAATAAGCGCCTTGCGGGTGAAGGCTTCACCTTTTGCCAAAACGCACTATCTTCCTCTTGCTCAACAACTTAGGGGTGAAGGCAGCTGCCTTCACCTCGACACACCCTTCGCAGGGGCGTCGTCACGACAAAAACGACGGAGCAAAGTGCCCCGCGCCTCGGCCGCGCAGAGGGTGAAGGCAGCACACCGAAACGCGCACCCTCTTGCCTTCAGCCACAACACGCTGTGAACCAAACGACTACAGAGATTTTTAACACGTATTCGCATGGTGAAGCCTTCACCTGTAAGATATTTGTTATCAGCTGATTGCGATAGAAAAAGCACGCGGTGAAGGCAGAAAAACGAAAACTCGCTGTGTACGCGTAACACGCGCGCGGGAGAGCGACCGAGCAGTTGCGAAGGTGCGGACAACGGCTGACAGAAAACAGACTCCTTTTCACGGAAAGCTCACAACATTGGCGAGAAAGTGGAGGGGGTTCTCCTCACCTCCCCTTCGTATTTTCAACATTTAGCAGACTGCAATCACTTCACATAAGGTGACATGCCTGCACAATTGCCGCACCGCACGAGAATAAGCGGCGAAAAGTGGCATTTCGCGCGCTGGAACATGCACACAATACGCCCAAATGCGCAAAAACGATGCATTTTATAGGTAAAAACTTTGCCCGTTTGAAGAAATACCACTACTTTTGCAGCCGTAACCTCAGAAATGACTAATTTCTAATCATCAAAATAACAACAACAATGTCTGAAATTGCAGAAAAAGTAAAGGCAATCATCGTAGAAAAGCTCAGCGTTGACGCTGCCGAAGTGCGCGAAGAAGCAAGCTTCACCAACGATCTCGGTGCTGACTCGCTCGAAACTGTAGAGCTCATGATGGATCTCGAAAAGGAATTCGGCATCACGATCCCCGAAGAGGAATCTGAGAAGCTTTCTACCGTAGGCGACGCTATTGCTTACATCGAAGCACACGCCGAGTAATCTTGCCTGCGCTCAAAGAGGCGACCGCAACGTCGTCTCTCCGCAAATGTGCTAATGCGCTACGGTACCCTCGGCGGCACCTTGTGCATTAGCACATTTCAGCGTAGCCTCTCACGCATCTCCCACTAATCCCCACACCCTATGGAACTCAAAAGAGTAGTCGTCACCGGTCTCGGTGCCATCACCCCCGTTGGCAACACCCTCGAAGCCACGTGGAACAGCCTCATTAACGGCGTTAGCGGCGCAGCACCCATCCAAGGCTTCGACGCTTCACGGTTCAAAACGCACTTTGCCTGCGAAGTGAAAGACTTCAAGGCAGCAGATTTCATTGACCGCAAAGAGATCCGCAAAATGGATCTCTATGAACAATATGCAGTCGTGGCGGCAATGCAAGCTGTAGAAGACAGCGGCCTGAACCTCGAAACAGTCGACAAGGACAACATCGGCGTGGTGCTCGGAGTGGGCATCGGCGGTATCCACACCTTCGAAGAACAAATCAGCGAATACGCCCTTACTCAAGAAGAGAAAGGGCCGCGCTTCAGCCCCTTCTTCATCCCCAAGATGATCGCCGACATCGCTTCCGGACAGATTTCAATCATGTACGGATTCCACGGTCCCAACTACACCACCACTTCGGCCTGTGCTTCGTCCACCAACGCCATTGCCGATGCCTTCAACCTCATTCGTCTCGGCAAGGCGAACGCCATCATCACCGGTGGTGCCGAAGCTGCCATTTCTCCCGGCGGACTCGGAGGTTTCAACGCCATGCACGCCCTCTCCACCCGCAACGACGATCCCCAACGCGCCAGCCGTCCCTTCAGCAAGAGCCGCGATGGTTTCGTGATGGGTGAAGGTGCCGGTATCCTCGTGCTCGAAGAACTCGAACACGCCAAAGCCCGCGGCGCGAAGATCTATTGCGAACTCGCCGGTGCCGGCATGAGCGCCGATGCGCACCACCTCACCGCTTCGCATCCCGAAGGTCTCGGCGCGAAGCTCGTGATGCAGCGCGCCCTCGAAGACGCCGGTCTCCAGCCTGAAGACATCGACTACATCAACGTGCACGGTACTTCCACCCCCGTCGGTGACGTTTCGGAGGCGAAAGCCATCACGCAACTGTTCGGTGAGCACGCCTACAAACTCAACATTTCTTCCACCAAGTCGATGACCGGTCACCTCCTCGGAGCCGCCGGTGCCGTCGAAGCCATCGTTTGCTGCCTGGCTGTGCAGAACGACATCGTTCCGCCCACCATCAACCACGATGAGGACGACCGCGACGAAAACATCGACTACAACATGAACTTCACCTTCAACAAGGCTCAGCAACGCACCGTACGTGCAGCGCTCTCCAATACTTTCGGCTTCGGCGGACACAATGCCTGCTGCATCGTCAAGAAGTATCAAGCCTGAGAAGACTGAAAGCAACACATCCCCACGAGGGAAGACACGAAAACATAGCAATTGTACGCTTGGTTGTTACACTCGTAATGACCAAGCGTACAAAACTATTTTTCGCGTCCTCGTGTCGATGCGTTCGCCCGTCCTCCCCACCTTATTATGAAAAATCTATTTGACCGAGCCAAACTCTTCTTCTCCAAAGACAGAGAGTTTCGCTCCGCTCTCTACGACATCATGGGCTTCTGCCCGCACAACATCGATCTCTATCGCACGGCATTCGCCCACAAGTCGCAAGAGTATCGTTCCAAGAAACTCGGCAACAAACCGCTCAACAACGAGCGCCTCGAATTTCTCGGCGATGCCGTCCTCGAAACCGTCGTCAGCCACATCGTCTACCGACACTTCCCCAACAAGCGCGAAGGTTTTCTCACCAACACCCGCTCTAAGATTGTATCGCGCGAATCCCTCGGCCGTCTTGCCAAGGAGCTGCACATCGATCGCCTCATTCAGAGCCAGACCCACAGCCGCACCCACAACTCTTACCTCGGCGGCAACTCCTTCGAAGCGCTCATGGGCGCCATCTACCTCGACCGAGGTTTCCACTACGCCTTCCGCTTCGTCGAAAAACGCATCATCGGCGCCGTTCTCGATCTCGAGTCCGTAGCGAGCAAAGAAGTGAACTTCAAGAGCAAGCTCCTCGAGTGGAGCCAGAAAAACCGCATTCGCCTCGACTTCAAAGACACCGCTGCCGACCACGACAAAGCCAACGGCCCCTCCTTCCTCACCACCATCGTCATCGAAGGGCTTTATGCCGGCGAAGGCAAAGGCTATTCCAAGAAAGAGAGCCACCAAGCTGCTGCCAAAGATGCGCTGACCAAACTCCGCCGCGAACCGCAGTTCCTCGATGGTGTATTCCGCGCCAAGGAGAAGCGCACGGCCATGGGCGCCGAAGAATTTTTCGTTCTTCCCAAAATCGACGAAATTGAAGCCGAGATCGCCCGGGAGCAAAGCGAAAACCACTCCGGTCGCAAAGAGCAATCGCGCGGCGAACGCAACCGCAAAGACCAGCGCGGTGAGCAACGCAGCGAACGCAACAACAAGCGCAACGAGCGGCAGAAGGACAACCGCGAGGAGAAGAACACTGAACGCAAAAACGGCAAAAACCGTGGCGAACAGCGCAATGAACGCAACGAGGCAAACAACGAGCACGGCGAAGAAGCCCTCAAGCACACCGCCGAGCGCAAGGAGCGTAGAAACAAAAACACCGAAGGTCGCAAAGAGCGCGAAGGACGCGAGGAACGTCGCCAACAAGCTGAGCGCGCCAACGAAGAAAACGGCACGAAGCAGTCTACTGCGGATCAACTGCGCACGGAGAAGCGCAACGAGCCCACTCCAACCCCAATGGCCGACGCACATCCCAAGGCCACGCTTGCTCCTGAGCGTGTCGAACAACCGAAAGTGGAAGTTCCTGCGCCGCAGCACGAGCCTTCTCCCGTCGCGCAAGAAGCACCCGCCGCTGAGATGTCGCAAGCTGTGGAACCCATTGCCGAAGTGACTGTCGAAGTCGCGCCCGCTCCGCAAGCAGCCACACCTGTTGTGGATCAACCAGAAAGTGTCGCACCCCAACCGCAGGCTGCCCCGACGAGCGAAACCGCCGCTCTGTTGCCCGACACGCCCAACATCTTGCCCTTGTCTGACCAAATCGAAGCGCAAGGTACGACAACTCCTGCCGCTGTCGAAACTCCTGCTCCTGCAGAACAGACAGCCGTTTTCGAACCGATGCAACTTCCGGCCGAAACAGTGGCAGAAGAAGTGGTGTTCTCGGCGCAAGAGCCTGCGCACGATGCAGCTGAACGCGCTACGGTCGCAAGTCTTGAACAGCCCGCTATCCAAAGCCACGAAGCACCTTCTCCCACTTCCCGAGAAGAAACCCATGCGGAAAAGGTTGTGGCCGAACCCATGGCAGACTTATTTGAAGGCCTCTCAACCGAAGCACCGACAGCTGAAAGCGAGGTTGCGGAAACTGAAACACCCGCTCCGCGCACCGAACAACAGAAGAAGCGCGCACGCCGACAGAACAAGGCACAAAACGCAGCCGGCTACACCAACATCACGTTGCCTCCTGCCGAACAAAGCCACCGCGCAGAAAAGGCCGAACGCAAACAGCGCGAAGAAGCCCACCGCCGTGCCGTGGAACGTGCGCACAGCGAACTTGCCGATGCACCGGACACGACCGATGAAGCGCCGGACAATGAGGCGGCAGAAGCTCAACCTGCAGCACGCCGCAACAACCGCCGCCGTCGCGGTGGCGCGCGCCGCCGCAAACCGGGAAGCAACAACGAAAGTACCGGTGCAACACAGCAAGAAGGCAGCGACAACTGATGCCGCCCCCAACTTCACCAACTCCTAAAAAAGAAAATCAACACCATGGCATACATGACCCAAGAGGGTTACGACAATCTCGTGACCCAGCTCCGCCGTATGGAGCAAATCGACCGCCCGGCCGCCTCGGCCGCCATCGCTGAAGCTCGCGACAAAGGCGACCTCTCCGAGAACGCCGAATACGACGCAGCCAAAGAAGCACAGGCCATTCTCGAAAATAAGATCAACGAGCTCAAAGCCACCATCGCCGCAGCCAAGATCATCGACACCTCGAAGCTCCGCACCGACATCGTGCAGATTCTCTCCACCGTCGAGATGAAGAACGTGAAGGTTGGCGCCAAGATGAAGTACACCATCGTTTCGGAAAGCGAAGCTGATCTCCGCGCCGGTAAAATTTCGAGCACCACGCCCATCGCCCAAGCTCTCCTCGGCCACAAGGTCGGCGACGTGGTCGACGCACAAACGCCCCGCGGTGTCATTCAGCTCGAGATTCTCGACATCTCTGTATAAAGTGGTGCGAAACGCCTTCAGCGAATTTCCACTCGGTTACTTTACCTCTGTGAATTTCCGTCGGTGCTTCCCGCCGATCACGAACTTCACCTGTAGATAAAATATCCCGCTCAAGACAAGTCGTCGTGAGCGGGATCTTTTTATCTCCCACTATCAAAAAAAAGAAACGTTTCTTTCAATTCTTTTCCGTAGAAACACTATATTTGCGAGTGAAAGGCCTCCACAACTGAAACAACTCATTTCATTTACCTCATCAACCACACCACTATGAAACGATTCATCACCTCCTTCCTCGTCTGCTGTTGGGTGTTCCTCTCGTTCGCACAAGAGAAAGTCACCTACCGCTTCTCACCTAAGATCGGGCAACCGACATTCTATACAATGACCACTGTCATTGAAATGAATCTCTTATGCCAACCCACCACCTTCACTTACAAGGCGAAATTAAAGAACACCCCCACCTCAAAACAGAACGGTCTCACCACCTTCTCGACACAGATAGAAGACTTGTCGATGACAACAATCGATGCCGATACCAACAAAGCATTGGAGCAAGCCCTGCAGTCTACGAAAGCAACGATCACCGCCATGCGCATCATTACCCGAGTTGATGAGCAAGGCAACGTCGTCGAAGGCCCGTTCTACGAAGGAATCGGCACAGAAAAAGCAAAATTTCTCATGGCGCAAACCAAGCCCGGCTTAGAAATGACCAACGGTATGAAGAGGTTCCCCAAACACGCCGTTGCCGTAGGAGACACATGGACGGTGGAAAAGGAAACGAGCAATGGGCAAGTCAAACTTAAATACAAACTCGAAAAGCTCGATGCCAATGCCATGACCGTGAGCTTCGCCGGTACGATGGTTTACTCCATGCAAGAAAACGTAAAGTTTGATCTTCAGGTGGAAGGGGTGAACCAATTCGAGCGCGCCACCGGTATACCCATCCCCGGAGCGATGAAAGTCAAAATGACGGGAAACACCGGCAAAGAGAATGCAAAAATCACCATCAACATAACGATGTAAACACCCACACGTTACAAAATAACGACCTAACGCTCAAAGCCCTGCCACTGTCCGCAAAGACGATGGCAGGGCTTTGTGCTATTGCCTATCGTGCCTACGATCATGTGTGACGATTCAGTAAACGATCGAGCGGCACAACAACGACAACTGTCATCAAAGAAAGTTGATACGAGCAGAAAAACACATCCAGAATCCAATTCGCACGCTGCGGAATCACTTCTTCCGCAACTCCCAAAAGGCCACCGCTGAAGCTGCGGCCACATTGAGCGAGTCGACGTTGTGATACATGGGGATGCGCACCGTGTAGTCGGTGCTCGCCATCACCGTGTCGGCCAAGCCGTCGCCTTCCGTACCCATCACGAGAGCCAAGCGCGGTTCGGCCTTCAGCACCGGATCGTCGAGCGAAATCGACCGATCGGTCAGCGCCATGGCCGCCGTTCGGAAGCCCAACGCCTGCAACTCTGCCACCGGATCGGACGACCAAGCCCAAGGCACGAGAAACACGCTGCCCATCGACACGCGCACCGCACGGCGGTTGAGTGGGTCGCAGGCCGTGCGCGAAAGCACCACGGCATCCATGCCCAAGGCCGCCGCCGAACGGAAGATCGCACCGATGTTGGTGGCATCGGTCACCCCATCGATCACACACACGCGCGCCGCATCGCGTACAACCTCGGCCACCGACGTTTCGGGGCGGCGGCGCATGGCGCAGAGCACACCGCGCGTGAGGGTGTAGCCCGTGAGATGCGCCAAGAGTTCGCGCGCACCGGTATAGACGGGGATATCGCCGCAACGGCTGAGCACATCGGCCGCATCACCCGTGAGATGCCGCTCCTCGCAGAGCAGCGAGAGGGGTTCGTAACCCGCATCGAGCGCCACGTGGATCACCTTCGGACTTTCGGCGATGAACACGCCCCGCGAGGGATCGACTTTACTGCGTAACTGCGCTTCGGTCAAGGCACTGTAAACCTCTACGCCGGGATCGGACAAGGAGTTGAGATGAAAGATGGGCATACGGGAGTTTTTTTCGCGGTGTGTGATGAGGAAAAGTCCTCGAGTACGACGGCGATCGCACGAACGGCCGGCGCAGCGGGAAACGATGTTGCAAAGTTAGCGGAAAATATCTGCTCGCACTACCCTACTCCACGCAAAAGTACGCACGCGATGTGCACACGTGGGGAGTGTCGAGTCAATAGGGAAGTGCAAAAATAGACTATTCTATGGGGGCATCTGACATGGGAGTGATGGGGCAATCGTTCAAGGCATAATAACCGTAGTTCAAAGTATCTTCATCCCTAAAACCACAGGTAAGTCTCTTTGTTATCAATATCCTGACTAGTCGTACCTTGCCGGAATACCGGTTCTGTAACAATGATTGCGCCGGCCTTTTTTATCCGTTGCGGCACTTTGCTCTCGCGCGCCAATGATACAATGAGTATTCTCGGGAGTAGCTACCATTCGCTTTTTTTTACCGGAAGAACCTTGAGGATAAAAGACCTATACTCTTCATTGGAAAATTCAAACCTTTGTATGATATAAATAGAGGATTGATGGTGCTTGCTGAAATATATATTTATACCTGTATCCAGAAAAAAGACTCGATGCTCATTGTCCCCATACTCTCTGTAATGTATGCCGTACAGTCTTAAGATTGCAGATACGTATTCTTTTTCTACACCAAGCCGTCTTATAGCTCTCCTTTTTTTTAATAGCAATTGCGAAGAATACCTCAAACAAATCGCTGCGGCTTGATGTTTCTTGGGGTCTATCGTTCGTTCCAGGACGAGATGTTTACATAGCTTTACGAACTCAACTATGTATTCTCCTTCGAGAATAAATTCCCACTTCATCCTTTCTATGAGTAAAGGATTTCGTTCATGTTCCTCAATGTAACGGATAATATGAGTGAACGTCCAATGCTTTTGCGACATCTTGTAATCCTTGTTTACGTGACAAATCAGACCCTGTAAATGTCTCTGCTGCCATTCATGCAATATTTAATAGTTGAGTGTAGAGTCAAACGGCAAGTGCAAAATTAGACAATCCTTTTGTAGAACTCTGCTTGGGGTGTTTCAAACTTTAGTTTTTGTCCGGAACTACTGCTGATTTTCTTTTGTATGCTCGCCATCTTTTTACCGGAGAAAACATCGAAGATGGCTTGCACGTTCAGATCCGAAGTGCAAGAGCAACTCGCGTCGTGTACCGCCCCAACACAACACTCCCGCCGTGTGGAAACACGACGGGAGTGAGCGTTATGATGAAACAACATCAACAATGTTAGGGTTGAGCGCGACGACCGGAAGTCACCACGAACGGAGTTTGCCCCGAGGAGGCATCGTCGGCCGCCGTACCGCGATAACCGTAGGCATTCCAATTCCAAGCGGAATTGTCATAGTCGAAGAAATCGCCCGTATAAGCACTCCAACCGCTGAAGATCAGACTGCGCAAGTTGAAACGGAAATTGGAATTTCCGGCACGCCCTCTGAATGTGCTGTTGCTCAGATAGTAATCGTAGATCGCCACGTCGAGGTTGTGGTCAGACGGATAGGTGAGATAGAGCACCCCGTTGCGGATTTCCCAATAGAAACGGTGGTAGCGGCGCGAGAGCGGGCCGTACTCGTAGAAATCGATCTGCTTGCCCCATCCGGCAGCGGCTCCGTAGTAATTCGGTTGGAAGAGCACATAAGAGTTGCGCGAATCGAACTGCACACTTTGTCCCGTCAAGGGATTGACCACAGCATAGAACATGCCGAAATCGCCTTGCCACTCACCACTCACGGTCATCGCACGACCGCGGTCGCCACCGTTGGGATAATAGGGATTATAATTTTGACCTTCGTCGTAATACGGATCGTACACGCAGGAAGCGAGGAACAAAGTGCTCACGAGCAGGACGGGCAGCGCCCAAAGGAGAGAGTAGATTCGTTTCATAATCGTTTCGTTGCTGTGCCGCGGGGCGGCAGGTTGATGCAGCAAATGTAGAGCAAAGCCTGTGAGCGACCAAATGAAAGGGGCGAAAAAAGCGACACGCGCTGCGATTATTTGCTTTTTTGTGGAATTCACGCGCACACTACTACACAGAATGAACAGTTGGCAATTCATTATGCACCACAACAAGACAAACGAAAAGCATAACCACAAAAACCTACAACAATAGAATAACAAGAACGAATTTTTCTTTCATTCGTCCACCATTCCCACGCCTTCCGATCGCATCGGCTTTCGCGCATGGGACGGCTCCGTTCTCGCGCGTGCGCGCGTCCAGTGATTTTCGACTTTTGCCTTCACCTCTTCACCAAACCCACCTATCACATTCTATTTCATCGAGTTACGGGTGAAGGCTTCACCCCATTTTTCCTTCACCTTTCCTTCACCCTCCTCGAGCGGCGAAAATCGAGCGGCGATGTTTTCTTCATTTGCGTTTCCGGTTTCGCTTTTTCGGTGAAGGGAAAGCCTTCACCCCTAAACCGCTGATAGACAAGCCACTGCAACATTTCATCAGAAGGTGAAGCCTTCACCCGCAACAAACTGATACACAACCTATTGAAGACAAAAGGTGAAGCGGTGAAGGCAAAAAGCAGAAAACTCGCTGAGTGCGCACACGCGCGCGTAAGGGGAAGCGGCTAACGAAAAACAACTGTGGGGATGAAGCGACGAAAAGTGCTCCACTTTTGGGCGGAAGCAGAGGAGTTTTGCGACAAAGCGCACTCGTTTTTTGCAACGGGCGTCCGTGCAGGTTTTGCCGCGGCTCGAGTGGGCGCGCTCTCTCGACCGCGTGCCGCACCGAGCGGTGACGGGGCGAGTCGACGGCGGGCGCGGCGCACACAAAGACGTTTTTTCGGGACGGGGTGTTCGCGTTTCGCAGGTTTTTAGTACATTTGCGAAAACGCCGTGTGCCTACTCTTCGGGCAGCGGTTTCCACCCACAAACACCTTTATCCCATGACTATTTTCAGCAAAATCGCCGCCGGCGAAATTCCCTCCTATAAATGCGCGGAAAACGAAGACTTTTACGCGTTTCTCGACATCAATCCCGTGGCGAAAGGTCACACACTCGTGATCCCGCGCCACGAGGTGGACTACGTTTTTGACCTCGACGACGCTACGCTCGCCGCCTACCACCGTTTCGCCAAGCGCGTGGCGCTGGCCATCGGCGAAGTCCTGCCCTGCCGTAAGGTCGGTATGGCGGCCATCGGCCTCGAAGTGCCGCACGCCCACTTGCATCTCATCCCCCTCAACGACGAGGGCGACATGGATTTCCGCAAACCCAAACTGCAACTCCCCGCTGAAGAGATGCAAGCCACGGCCGACGCAATTCGCGCGGCTTTCGAACGACAAAACCAAGCCTAAGCCTCATTCTTCTCTGTTCCTCCCATGCACTTACTCCGCTCTGCTCTCTCGCTTGCGCTGCTCCTGAGCGCCGGCACGGCGGCCGCACAATCCGCGGCAGGCCACGTCATTCGTCTCGACCAACCTACTTCGTTCAAAGGCGCCGAAAGTTGGTGGGGCGGACACCCCGAACGATTTAACCGCGAGCGCAAACCCGTCAGTGCGGGCGATGCCGCCGTGAACCCCGACCCCGAATGGGAACGCCGTTCGCTGCCGTTGGGCAACGGCCATTTGGGGGCGAACCTCATGGGATCGGTGGCGACCGAACGCCTCACGCTCAACGAGAAAAGCCTGTGGCGAGGAGGCCCCGGCGTGAAGAGCGGACCGGCCTACTACTGGGATGTGAACAAAGAGAGCGCCCCGGTGCTCAAAGCCATTCGCCGTGCCTTCACCGAGGGCAAGGGCGAAGAGGCGGCGCGACTCACCCGCGAAAACTTCAACGGCAAAGCGTCCTATGAAACGCAAGGCGAGAAGGATTTTCGTTTCGGCTCGTTCACCACGATGGGCGAACTCCACATCGCCACGGGCATCGACGAGGCGAAGATCCGCGACTATGAGCGCACGCTTTCGGTGGATTCGGCCTTCGCCACGGTGAGTTTCGCCGCGGCAGACGGCACGCGCTACGCCCGTCGCGCGTTTATCTCCTACCCCGACAACGTGCTGGCGGTGCGCTTCACCGCCGACCGCCGCGGACGCCAAGACCTCACCCTTTCCTATGCGCCGAATCCCTGCGCTGAAGGGACAATCGTGCCGGAGGGCAAAGATGGGTTGGTCTATCGCGCACAGTTGGACAACAACGGCATGCGCTATGTGGTGCGGCTGCGCGCGGTGGCGAAAGGCGGCACGGTGACGAACACCGACGGCCGTTTCACCGTGAAGGGGGCAGACGAGGTGACCTTCCTGCTCACGGCCGACACGGACTACCGCATGAATCTCGATCCGCGCTTCGACGACCCGAAAGCCTATGTGGGTGTGGATCCCGAACGCACAACGGAGAAGTGGATGAAAGCGGCGGCGCGACGCAGTTTCGCCACGCTCTTTGCGCGTCACTACAAAGACTACTCCGCACTCTACAACCGTGTGAGTTTACAACTCGGCGACACGCCCGACTCGCTCCGCAACCTCCCCACCGATCGACGACTGGCGGCCTACCGCAACGGCGCACCAGATCATGATCTCGAGGCGCTTTATTTTCAGTTCGGCCGTTATCTGCTCATCGCCTCGTCGCGACCGGGCAATCTCCCCGCGAACCTGCAAGGGGTGTGGCACAACAACGTCGACGGCCCGTGGCGCGTGGACTACCACAACAACATCAACCTGCAGATGAACTACTGGCCGGCGCTGACGACGGGCTTGGCCGAGTGTGCCGAACCGCTCACGGAGTTCATTCTCTCCATGCGCAAACCCGGCGCGGTGACGGCGCGCAAGTATTTCAACGCGCGCGGCTGGATGGCCGGCATCAGCGGCAATCCTTTCGGATTCACCTCGCCCTTTGTGAGCCAAGACATGTCGTGGAACTACAACCCCGTGGCGGCACACTGGTTGGCGACGCACCTGTGGGAGTACTACGAGTTCACGCGCGACAAGCAGTTCCTCGCCAAGGTGGCCTATCCTGTGCTGAAGGAGTGTGCGCAATTCTCGGAAGACTATCTCTGGCAAAAGCCGGACGGCACGCTGACGGCTGCACCTTCGACCTCGCCCGAACACGGGCCCATTGACGAAGGGACGACTTTCACCCACGCGGTGATTCGCGAAAACCTGCAAGAGGCGGTGCAGGCCGCGATGATTCTCGGCGTGGACAACGCAGAGGTGGCAACGTGGAACAATACGCTCGCGAATTTGGCTCCTTATCAAATCGGACGTTACGGACAGTTGCAGGAATGGAGCAAAGACATCGATGATCCGAACGACCACCACCGGCATGTGAACCACCTTTTCGGACTGCATCCCGGCACGACGATTTCGCCCATCAGCACTCCGCGACTTGCCGAGGCGTCGCGCGTGGTGCTCGACCATCGCGGCGACGGGGCTACGGGTTGGTCGATGGGCTGGAAACTCAACCAGTGGGCGCGCTTGCACGACGGCAACCGCAGCTACAAACTCTTTGCCAATTTGCTCAAAAACGGTACGGCCGACAACCTCTGGGATATGCACCCGCCGTTCCAAATCGACGGAAACTTCGGCGGTACTGCGGGCGTGGCGGAGATGTTACTCCAAAGTCACATCGGTGGTTTGCACCTCCTGCCTTCGCTGCCCGACGCGTGGCGCAACGGCAACGTGAAAGGTCTGCGTGCCCGCGGTGCGTTTGTGGTCGACCTCGACTGGCGCAACGGACAACTCCACGAAGCGCGCATTACTTCGCAAGCCGGCGAAAACTGCAGCGTGCGCTACGGACAACAGAAGGTGGAGTTTCCCACTAAAAAAGGACATACCTACGTGCTACACCTCGTAAACGGACAGCTCCAAACGGCAAAATAAATTCACTCGTCGATTGCCCGCCAAAAAACAACCGCAAATCTTGGACATTCGACCGACGAATAGTAACTTTGCCCCAATTTACTTTCCATCTCGACTTATTTTAATGCAACAATCCTTCGAACTCATAGCCAAGACCTTCCAAGGTCTGGAAGAAGTCTTGGCACAGGAGCTCATCGAGCTTGGCGCCAATGACGTACAAATCGGCCGTCGCATGGTGTCCTTCAGCGGCGACCAAGAAATGATGTACCGCGCCAATTTCTGCCTCCGCACCGCCGTACGTGTTCTCAAACCTATTTCCCATTTTCGGGCTCGCAACGCAGACGACGTGTACAAAGCGGTGAAAGAGATCGAGTGGAAAGACATTTTAGACCTCGACACTTCTTTTGTGGTCGACACCACCGTCTACAGCACCGAATTTCGCAACTCGAAATTCGTCGCTTACAAGGTGAAAGACGCCATTGTCGACTATTTTATGGAGCGCGAAGGAAAGCGCCCCAACATCAGCGTGTCCAATCCCGACCTGCGACTCAATATTCATATAGCGGAAGAAAGTTGCACCCTCTCCCTCGACTCGAGCGGCGAGAGCCTCCACTTGCGCGGCTACCGCACCGCCACGGTCGATGCCCCCATCAACGAAGTGCTCGCCGCCGCCTTGATCAAGATGAGCGGTTGGCAATTCGACTGCGACCTCATCGACCCCTTCTGCGGATCGGGCACCATTTTGGTGGAAGCCGCCCTCATGGCGCGCAACATCTACCCCGGTGTGTTCCGCCGCAAGTTTGGATTTGAGAATTGGAAAGATTTTAATCCCGAATTGCTCAGTTCGATCTTCGACGACGACAGCAACGAGCGCACTTTCGAGCACCGCATCATCGGCGCCGATATTAATCTCCGCGCCGTCGAAGCCGCACAGGCCAACGCCAAAGCCGCCGGTGTGGCCGATCTCATCACAGTCGAACAACGCGAGATTCGCAACTTCACGCAACCCGAATCGCCCGCGCTCCTCATCACCAACCCGCCTTACGGTGAGCGTCTTCGTCCCGAAGATCTCTCCGACATCTACCGCACGCTGGGCGAAAAACTCAAACGCGAATTTCAAGGCGGAGAAGCATGGGTCATCTCTTCGCGCGAAGAACTCTTCGACTCCATGCGCCTGCGCCCCTCCTTCAAAGTGCCCCTCCAAAACGGCTCGCTCGACTGTGAACTCCGCAAATACGTCACCTTTGAAGGCAAACTCGACAACTTCCGTGCGCAAGGCAACGTCGTGAAAACCGACGAAGAACTCCGTCGCATGGGAGAGAAAGGACGTTTCCGCGACGGCCGCAAGCGCGACTTCTCGCGCAAGCGTTTTGATGATGACGAAGAGCGCGATGGACGCGGAGCAGGCGAAGAACGTGGCGATCGCCGATTCAACGACCGCACCGCCGGCGACCGCAAAGCCAAATTCGACGACCGCGAACGTCGATTCGAGGATCGTGATCGTCGTTATGACGACCGCCGCAACGACGCCGACGAACGCTACGACCGCAACATCGACTTCTCCGACGATCCCGAACTCGCCGCCACCTACCGCAATCTCCGCGCCCGTCACAACACCTTCGAACGCGTGCGTCACGCCAAAGACCGTAAGGAGCGCGAAGAACGGGGCGAGAAGCTCGAACGCCGCGACGACCGCGGAGGTTTCAACAAGCGCGGAGGATTTAACGACAGAAAAGGAGGTTACAGCGACCGAAAAGGCGCCGGTGACCGCAAGGGTTACAACGATCGTGGCGGTTTCAAAGGTCGCCGCGACAACGACCGCCGTGACGGCGGCGGCTACAACCGCGACCGCCAAAACCGTTACGACGGCAAGCCCTCCGACCGTCGCCGCGATGACCGTCGCGACAACGATCGCCGCGGAGGATATAACGATCGCGGAGGCTACAACAAGCGTGGCAACTATAACGATCGTGGAGGTTACGACCGCCGCGACAATGGAAGCTACGACCGCTCACGGCGCGACGACTGATGCTCGTCCGCCGGCTCCCCGTTCTCCTTTTCGTTCACGCATGAGTATGTTGCACGCATGAAAAAAATCTTCGTTCTTCTTCTCTCGCTCCTTTCGCTCACCGGCATGGCGCAAACCACGCAAACGAATCTCCGTCGTCCCACGCTCGACGACCTGATGTGGGGCGGTTCCAACTATTGGAACCTCCAACCCAAGAGCGTTTTCACCGCTTGGTGGGGGGATGCGCTCCTTCGCACCGACGTCGCCGAAGTGTCGCAACTCAGCGGCGCCGACGGTCGCCGTTTCGATGCGAAAGGCACGCGCCTTTTCACCCTCGCTGAGGTCAATACAGCGCTCGACACCGCCCGGTGTGGCGTGTTGCGCTCCCTCACCTCCGCCGGCTTCCCCGAAGCCGGTCGACCCGTCGCCGCTCTCCGCACCGCACGCGCCCTCTTCCACTATAATTGGAAAGACCGTCGCGTCGAATGGTCCATTCCCCTCGAGCGCGGCATCGGCCACCAAGACTTCGCCCCGACAAGTCGCGCCCTTGCCTACACCAAGGACTACAACCTCTACGTCACCACCGCCGACGGTCGCCAACACGCCGTGTCGACCGACGGCAACCGCGAACTCCTCTACGGCACCTCCGTGCACCGTGACGAATTTGGCATCCACAAAGGCACCTTCTGGAGCCCCGACGGCCACCGTCTCGCCTTCTACCGCATGGATCAAAGCATGGTCACCGACTATCCGCTCGTCAACATCGACGTACCGAGTGCCGTGCGCATCGCCCAACCCGCACCCGAGAAATACCCCATGGCCGGTATGACCTCCCACAAGGTCACCGTCGGCATCTTCAACCCCGACAACGACCGCACCGTCTGGCTCGATCTCGGCGATTCCACCGACCGCTATTTCACCAACCTCAGTTGGAGCCCCGACGGCAGCCGCCTCTACATCATGGAAGTGCCGCGTTCGCAAAAACGCTGCGACCTCGTCGCCTACGACACCCAAACCGGTGCGCGTCTCGGCGTGCTCTACACCGAAACCCACGAGCGTTTCGTCGAACCCCAAAACCCGCTCTCGTTCTTGCCGTGGGACAAAGACAAGTTCATCTACCAAAGCGAGCGCGACGGCTTCAACCACCTCTACCTCTTCGACACCAAGGGCAAAATGCTCAAGCAGCTCACCTCCGGTCGATTTGAAGTGCTCGAACTCCTCGGTTTCAACACCCGCACCCACAGCGTCATCATCCGCAGCAACGAGAGCGGCCACATCCGTGAGAACCTCTATGCCGTCGATCTCAAAACCGGTCGTCGCACCCTCCTCGACAACGGCGTAGGTGTGCACCGCGCCCAACTCTCGCCCGGCGGGCGCTATCTCCGCGACACTTGGTCGTCGCCCACCACCTACCGCAACATCGTCGTGCGCAGCACCGAGCGCCCCCACGAAGCCCTTCGCCTCCTCGAAGCCGCCGATCCGTGGCGAGAGTTCACCATGCCCCGCGTCGAAAGCGGCAGCATCACGGCCGCCGACGGCAAAACGCCCCTCTACTACCGCTTGGTCAAGCCCGTCAACTTCGACCCCAACAAGCAGTACCCCGCCATCGTCTACGTCTACGGCGGCCCTCACGCCACCAACGTCAAGGAGTCGTGGAACTACCAAGCCCGCCCATGGGAGTACTACATGGCCAACCGCGACTACGTCCTCTTCATTCTCGACAATCGCGGATCGGGCGATCGCGGTTTCGAGTTCGAAAGCTGCACCCACCGCCACCTCGGCCGCATTGAGATGGCCGACCAAATGGAAGGCGTCAAACACCTCAGCGCCCTCCCCTATGTCGACACCACCCGCATCGGTGTGCACGGTTGGAGTTTCGGCGGATTCATGACCACGAACCTCATGCTCTCCCACCCCGAAGTCTTCAAAGTCGGTGTCGCCGGCGGCCCCGTCCTCGACTGGAAATACTACGAAGCCATGTACGGCGAGCGCTATATGGAAACGCCCCAAAGCAATCCCGAGGGCTACGCCGAAGCCAGCATGGTGGAACACGCCGCGAAGCTCAAAGGTCGCCTGCAAATCATCGTTGGCTACAACGACCCCACCTGCGTGCTCCAGCACTCCCTCGCCTTCCTCCGCGCCAGCGAAGATGCCGGCACACAGCCCGACTACTTCGTCTATCCCGGACAAGGTCACAACATGGCCGGTCGCGACATGATCCACCTCCACGAGCGCATCACGCGCTACTTCGAAGACCATCTCAAACCGCTGCGCAAATAACCTTTCGCCGCGCAACGATCTAAATACAACGGTGCCGCCTCTCTCGTGAGAAGCGGCACCGTTTTTCTGTGCTTCGCCATGGTTCGATTTCAGCACTTCGCCGGATCATCGCCGATTCGACGCAGATCGTTTACCCCTCCGCTTCTTCCCGCCCTCCTACCGTCCATAACGCAAGCGGTGTCGCCCCTTTGAATAAGAGACGACACCGAACATTTCATTATTTATAGTAGGACGAACGAGAAACAGGCTTCAATTCAACCATTGATGGGATGCATCTTGATAGGCGGTGAAATTAAAACTCATGAAAAAGCCATCTTGGTGCTCACCGACGAAAGTCACACTACGTCGGCTATTGGTGTGGTTCGGCTTCAGCTCCACCTGGATTTCATCTCTCCGTTTTGAGACATAAAACGCATACCACGCGCCCGAATACTTCACACGGCCATCTGTCAGCTTGTCGACCTGCACCGCACCGTCTCTCACATCGCCATACAAATCAAAATGGACATACTTGAAAGTCCATTTACTTTTCAATTTTCCTCCGTCTATTCGCTTGAGTTTCGTAGTGGCAACTCCACCTTCGGCGGCAATCGTCACCGAACGAGGTACAGCTTCAGGCTCTCCCGACATATTATCACAGCTCACAGCACCGAACAGGGCGAGCAAACACAAACTCGAGAAAACGAGCACTTGAAAAAAACGCATAACAAAATGGTTTGATAAAAAAGAATAATACTTCAAGATTTGGTGCAAAGATAGACAAAATGAGGAGAGATAGGAAGCTGCATCTTCACTTTTTTCTCGTTCGCGGAAAACAAAAACTCATGCTCACACAGCAGTATTCCCTTCTTTCTCGTCCTTTTCGCACACTTATTCCACACAAGAGCGCCAAAACACCCGCTACACCTCCACCACGCGATAGCAATTGCCGCGCCGACGGTGGGTGGCCGGGAAACCCAAGCTGCGCACCTCGCGGGCGAAAGTTTGGAGCGAAAGACCGCGCACGGCCGCGGGACAACGGCGGCGAAAACGGTCGTACAATTCCGTCACCGTGTGCCACTCGCCCGGCGCATCGGTCGTGGGCAGGCGGAAGAAGCGAGAGAAACGCTCCGCCAAAGGCGAGAAAACACGGAAGGGCGCGTTCGAGCGCTCCAAGGCTTCGGTCGTCACCCGATCCAAATAGCAGGGCGCACCCGACAGCACCTCGCTGCGCAACTGCGCAAAGAGTTGCGCGTGGTCGATGGGCGAGCAGTCGATCGGCGCATTCACCTCCACACAGACGAAACGGCGCGAACCCGTGGGGTCGGTCAGCACCTCGTTCACATTGCTCGTGGCGATGAATGAGGCCACGCGCGGCAGCGCTATCAACTCCTGCCGATAAGAGCGGCGCATGGAGAGCGACTTGAGTTGCAAAAGGTTTTTGAGCGTCGCATTTTGCCGCGGCGTGTAGCGGTCGAACTCGTCGAGGTTGATCAGCCCGAGTTTCGCCAAGCGCGGCTCGTGAGCGGCCGTGGCGGTGAGTTCAAACTTGTCGGCATAGTAGTCGCTCAATTCGGGCGGCATGAGCAGGCGGCAAAAGGTGCTTTTGCGCAATCCCTGTCGGCGGCTCACGAGGAGCGGTACCAAGTCGTTGGCCGTCACGGTGGGGTGCGCCATCCACTGCGCCGCCAACGCGCGCAGCCACACCGAGAAGCACTGCACCCACAGCGCGCTCGCCGAGATGCGCTCGGCCAAGGGGCGCAGGCGGTCGCGGCCATCCCACGCGGGGAGTTGCTCCATGTAGTGGGTGAGGGGATGATAGGCCGGAATGAGCGCCGAGTACAGCATGCGCTGCACATCGCGCTGCCATACCCCAATGCGTGCATCGATGGCGTGGATCGACAAGGTGTTGAGGTCTAAGGGCGTGACGCGACGGAAGGGGGCGGCCGATCCGCGCTCGCGAAATTCGGGCACTTCGGCCAGCAGGTTGTAGCGAAACTCATGCCGCTCCTCGAGCAGACGGAGCAGTTGCTCGTGAAGGGGCGAGCGCACAGTGTCGCCGTCCTCGGCTTGCGCCCGGGCGGCCTGATGCGGTGTTGCGGCAGGGGGCACGGGCCCACTCACCGCAGAGGGCGTTGCCGAAACCCAATGCTGTTTGAACCAGCGGTACAACTGACGAAAGAGACTGATCATGAGGAGAAAATTTAAGGTGAAAAACAAACGTCCCTCCCACCGCTGTCTCGCATGAGCAGCCGATGCCTATAGGCCGCGGCGCGCCGGCCGGTTGCCGACAGACGATGCGAGGCTCGCATCGACCTCTCGCGCTCATCCCGGGGAGGGGGTACACTTACCAATACAATCAAAGGGGGCGAAATGTGACAGCCGCACTCAAAAATCACCCCGCCATCGCCCAAGAGCGGAGTATGGCTCACACCGCAATACTCTGTTTTTCAGGCACTCACCGCTGCGCAAAATAAAATCATAAAAAACACCAAAACTTCATTTCTCGGTTTGTCATTTCCAGACCGTCGCCTCCTGCGCGGCACGCACACCAAGCCCCGCTCGCCCACAGCGACCCCACTCGGCACGAAGCGTCCGACGCACAGACGACACCCGCTGCAAGCTGCTCCACAACGGCGCCCAAAAACTTCGCGACTTTCATCGAAAACCTCCCCACTTTTCGCTCAAAACGCACCACTCTCCGATCCCCTTCCCCCGCGTGCGACGCGACACGCGCCGCCGCACACCCGCTTCAGTCGATCGTCATTTCCTGCCTTCACCCTTCACCTCTCGATCTACACAACTGATTATCTGAAAGTTACGGGTGAACACAGCGGGCATTTTTTGCTTCACCGAGGTGAAGGCAGACGAGGTGAAGCCTTCACCCCTATCTCTCTACATCTCAACAACTTGCGGCCAAAAGGTGAAGCGGTGAAGGCAAAAATCGAAAAACGCCGGACGCGCCCGCGCGCGAGGAAAACACCCAAAAAACGGTTTCTCCGACGTTTTGGAGCGAGGCAGTCATCGTGGCGTGCCTTTGACCTCGGACAAGAGAAAACAGACAAGAAGAACAGGCCGTTTTTTATCGCTCTTGCCCACCATGCGCTCCCCTTCCACAGGGGAATCATTCTACAGCCCCACCCTCTTGATGGATTTAGCCCATCAGGCGACAAACATCAACCGCTATCATTGAGTTTTAGTCTCACTGATAGCGGTTTCTCTTCAGTAGTCCCATGTCGGATGAACAAAAAACCGCCGCTCGAAAAGAGCGACGGTGATGGGAGAGAAAAAGAAAGTGGGAGCTTATCCACGCTTCCAAACCGATTCGACAGTTGTGGTGTTGCTGCGCACTAAAGTGACTTTCACGGTCGGATAGTCCTTAAGGGCTTCGGTGGGCAAGACGAGGGTGAAGCGGGCATCCATCCACTTGTAGCCTTCGGGGCTGATGAAGGGCAAGAGCAGACGGCGCGGCACACGATTGCTTCCCTTATGGGTCTCGATCAGTTCTTGCGGGGTGGTCGTGACGAGCCACGCGCTTGCAGACACATCGTGTGCATTGCCCGCAGCGTCCACGCCTTCGACCTTCACACGGCTCAGCCCGCGCACCACGGCGCTCTTGGGATATTCGAACTTGGCATACTTCACCTTCTTTTTCCAGCCGTAGGCGGCATTGACCTCGTAGAAGGTGCTATCTTGGGGTGTAACATTGGCCAACGACAGGGTGCGGCCGGTTACGGTGCACGCCAAACGCGTTTCATTGCCTACTGCTTTTCCCTCTACCTTGAGACCGGTGGGCGTCACGAAGCCACCGATGACCGAGGTGGGGTCTTCGGGAAGTGTGCCATTGAAGTAATCTTCGTTGACTCGGGTCACACTCTCATCGCTGAGTATCGGATGGGGGGTGGCTTGGGGCGACTGCCATTGGCCGTCCACCGATTTGGCCGTCGGCGTTACGGGCAGACTCGGCGTTTCGTCGTCCTTGTCACAAGAGGCTACGCCCAGCACGGCAACTCCTCCCAACACGAGGGAGCAAGCCAAAGAAAAGGTCATTTTCATCATAGGGAATGTATTGCTTGGATAGTTTATTTGCGCTTTGAATGAAGATCAATCGTGCCATGCACCTTTGGGGGGAAGAAACAGAGATCTCAACTCTCCTCTTGCAGGGGCGGAGTGTACTCGATAACGGACGCAGCAGTGTCCCAACTCCCCTACAAGCTCCCGAAGACGGTTCACTTCGTGCTGCTCGAAGCGCATCCTGTGGCGCTTGGCTCGGCCGAAAAAAGACGCGATCGGAGGCAGCGTAGACTGATCACGCTACTGTAATGCAGTCAGAAAGTGTCAAATCAAACAGTATCGACCGAAGATTTCTACCTGCTTCGATGAGATGACAAATATAATCACTTCAAACGGCACGAAATCAAATATTACTCAAAAAAGAGAGGCGTATTTCCTTTCCACTCTTCCTTTTGCAACATCGGAATATACAAAAACTTCATCAACTCACATTCAGAAAGACAAAACCAAAGATGAAAGATAAATGTACTAATAAATTTCGCTTTTGCAGACAAACGAAACGATTCAATATCAAATCCCAGTTGATCAGAGCGCAGAAAAAGAGTATATACAGGCATCATCGTTTTTTATACAAACAAACATTCAGTTCGCAAAACGAAAAAAGCGGAAGGCGAAAAGCTTTGCTCGATACTTTTGCGAATAAAGAAAACGCATGCGAACTAAATAGTTTTCGTATATTTGCCCTGTGCTGTCGTGCGCTCCTCTCTTTGTGCGGCGCAAGGCAGGGCATATACTTATCTTCCTCGTCATGAAAAAACTTTTCACTCTCCTGCTCGGCTGGTTTGTTCTCACCACCCTCGCCTTCGGTCAGCGCGTGGTGGGGCGCGTGGTCGACGCCGAAACGGGCGCGCCCATCCCGTTTGTCAACCTCTTCTACAAAGGCACGCAGACGGCGACACAAAGCGACGCCGAGGGTCGCTTCAACATGGCCTACCGACAAGGACAACTCTTCGCCTCATCGGTGGGCTACGTTTCGCGCGCCGTCCGACCGACGGCCGGTGGCGACAGCCTCATCATTGTCCTCAAATCGGCCGATCTCGGATTCGGTGAGGCCACGGTGAAGGCGAAACGCACCAAGTATTCGCGCAAAAACAATCCCGCGGTGGAATTTATGCGCAAAGTCATTGCCGCTAAGAAAGGCAGCGACCTCAAACTCCACGACTATTACGCGCTGCACCAATACAGCAAACTGAATTTCGCGGTGAGCGACGTGACGCCGCGGGTGCTCGAGGACGGACAGCTCAAACGGATGCCCTTCCTCAAAGACCATGTGGAGATTTCGCCCGAAACGGGCAAACTGATCTTGCCCCTCACCGTCGATGAGACGGTGACGCAGCAGCTGTGGCGCAAAAGCGACCAAACGCGCAAGAACATTGTGATCGGGCAACGCAGCGAGGGCATCAACGACCTGATCAACACGGGCGATGTGCTCAATGCGATGATGAAGGACGTGTTCACCGACGTGAACCTCTACGACAACAACATCCGCTTGTTGCAATATCAGTTCATCTCTCCCCTCTCGTCTACCGACGGCATTGCGTTCTACCGCTATTTTCTCACCGACACCACAATGATCGACGGCGATCGCTGCATCGAGGTGCAATTCACACCCAACAATGCGCAGGATTTCGGTTTCTCGGGCGAACTCTACGTGCTGGCTGACAGCACCTATCGCGTGAAGCGCGTGAAAATGGGGGTGCCAATGAACACGGGCATCAACTTTGTGCAGTCGATGAAGATCGATCAGACCTACGAAGAACTGCCTTCGGGCGAACAGGTGCTGACGAAAGACAACATGCTGGTGCTGCTCAAGGCGGCGAAGAACCTGCACGAGTTTCAGGTGAAACGCAGTACGACCTACTCGGGTTTTGCCTTTGATTCCATCCCCGATGCGGCTTTTAAGTTCACCGGCTCGACGCGCACGCTGGCCGATGCGCAGATGCAGGAGGACGCTTTCTGGGCGAAATACCGACCGGAGCACCTAACCAACACGGAGAAGCGCATGAACTCGTTTGTGACGAACCTGCAAAGCCTGCCGGGGGCGAAACCCGTGATTTGGGTGGCGAAGGCGCTGATCGAAAACTTTGTCGAAACGTCGATCGACCCGAGTGTGCCGTCGAAGGTGGACTTAGGACCGATGAACACGGTGATCACCACCAACGACGTGGACGGCTTGCGCCTGCGCCTCTCGGCACAGACCACGGCGCACCTCAACAAGCACCTTTTTGCCAAGGGTTACATGGCCTACGGCTTCAAAGACCACCGCTGGAAGGGCATGGGCGAATTGACTTACTCGTTCGTGCCGAAAAAATACTTGCCGCGCGAGTATCCGGTGGCGAACTTGGTGTTGTCGTATCGTGACGACGTGATTGCGCCCTCGGACTTCTACCTGCCGACCGACAAGGACAATGTATTCTTGGCATGGAAATGGACGAACGTCAACCACATGATGTACAACCGGAACCTGAAACTGCACTTTGAACGCGAGTGGGCGAACGGTTTTCGCCTCAAAGCGCAGGTGCAGCACGACCGCAACGAACCGACCTCGGCGCTCTTCTACCAACCGGTGGGGGCAACAGCGGCTTTGGGACTCGGCCGACCGGCAACTTTCGACGAATTGCAGGCGGCAGGACTGGATGCGGCGGCGGTGAACGTGCCGTTTCTGAACACGAGCGACGTTTCGCTCCTACTCGAATATCAACCGGGCGCGACCTTCATCAACACGAAACAGCGCCGCATGCGCGCCAACCACAACGCGCCGATCTTTACGCTCAGCCACACGATGGGCGCGAAAGGGCTGTGGAGCGACTACTCGTACAACAACACGGAAGTGAGCATCTACAAGCGCTGGTGGGTGAAGTCGTGGGGAAAACTCGAGACGCATGTGAAGGCCGGTGCGCAATGGAACCGCGTGCCGTTCCCCCTTCTGCTCATGCCGTGGGCGAACACCTCGTATGTGAAAGAGGATGCGATGTTCAACCTCGTGAAGAACATGGAGTTTATGAACGACCGCTATATCTCGGCCATGGTGTCGTGGGACTTGAACGGGAAGATCTTCAACCGCATTCCGCTCTTGAAGCGACTCAAATGGCGCGAATATCTGGGGGTGAACGCGTTGTGGGGCACGCTCACCGACAAGAACAACCCCTATTTGGCGCAAAACGCCGGGGCGACGGATCTCTATTACTTCCCCTCACGCTTCACGACCGCGGGTTATGAACAACAGAGCCGCGTGATGGATCGAAACACGCCTTATGTGGAGGCGATCGTGGGTATCCACAACATTTTCAAGATCATCCACGTGCAGTATGTGCGCCGCTTGACTTACCTGAACGAACCGGGCTCGATCTACGGCGACACCCAGCGTTGGGGTATCCGCTTCATGTTCCGCGCCACGTTCTAAAAGCCATTTGAAACTCCCTTTCGTCGACGTGCCCACGGCTTCGGCCGGGCGCTAACCACGAACAGACAAAAACAATGTGCCGCCTCTCGGTTGAGAGGCGGCACATTTTCGTTGGTGATAAGGGAGGAGGAAGTGGAGCGATTATTTCGCTTGCTTCGTTCCCTTGGGGAGCATGATGATGGTGGCGCAGTTGCCATCGCGCAACAGCACTTTGTTGGCGAAACGCTGTACGTCGGCACTTGTGAGCGATTTGATCGCTTCGAGATAACCGGCACGGTCGTCCTTGTTCCAGCGGTTTTTCTGCTGCATAAGACCTTGCCAGTAGCCGTTGTTGCGTTGTTGCTCTTCGTACTGCTTGATTTCGAAACGCTTCACTTCTTCGAGTTCGTCGGGGCGCACACCGTTTTTGGCCAGTTCGTGCAAGTCTTGCTTCATGAGCAGGAGCACGGAGTCGCACTTTTCGGGGGTGAAGGGGGCGAAGACTTTGAGCGAATAGGTGTTGCGCACACCGTAGTTGAGTGATGCGTCGGCGCCCACGGAATAGGCCATGCCGCGATCTTCGCGAATGGATTTGAGGTAGCGCTTGGTGAGGACTTGTCCGAAGGCATCGGCCGCCACAGCGTCCTTGAGTGTGTAGGGCTGTTCGCCGTTCCAGAGTTGAATGAGCATGGCCTGCGGACTCTCGAGTTCACGCTCGAAACGATTCATGAGCATGCCCTTGCGGGGACGGATGCCGAGGTCGGTGTAAGTTTCGCGCTTCTTCACGCCGGGGAGCGGAGCGATGTACTGCTCGCAGAAGGTACGGAGCGAGTCTTCGTTGAGCGCACCGGTGAAGTAGAAATCGAAATCGCCGGCGGAAGCGAAGCGTTCGGTGTAGAGGCGCTTCACCTCGTCGTAGCTCACCTTGTCGAGATCGGCAAGTTTGAGGGGCTCGGTGCGAGGGTTGGGCGCATAGAGCGTGGTGCGCACGGAGTCGCCAAAGGCTTTCTGCGGATTTTTGTCGGCATTTTCCAATTGCGTGCGAAGCGTGGCCATGACGTTGTGGAAGGCGTCGGGATCGTTCGCAGGCTTCTGGAAATAGAGATAGAGGAGTTCGAAGAGGGTGCGGAGATCCTTGGGCGTGGCGTAGCCTTCGAAGGTATCGGTGTACTTGCCGAGGCCGACATTGAGATCAACTTGCTTGCCGGCGAGTTTCTTCTGCAGTTCGGTGGCGGTGAAGTTGCCCCAGCCGGTGGAATTCATGACGGTTTCGACGAGTTTGCCGTTGAGCACGTCTTTGTCGGCGAACTTGTAGCTACCGCCCCAGCTGTCGGCGGTGAGGAGAATCTCGGCGTCGTTGAAATCGGTTTTCTTAAAGAAGACGCGGGCGCCGTTGGAGAGCGTCCACTGCGTGTAGCCGAAGGGCGCTTTGGTGGTCTTGGTCACCTTGCCGGCTTTGGGCAGCACGGGCACGAGCGGTTCACTCTTCACATTGTCGACATAGGCTTCGACTTGAGCGTCGCGACCGGCCTGCACGGCGGCTTTCATCTCGTCGACAGTAGGAACTTTAACGTCGGCCTTGTCGGGATACATGGCGAGGAAGACGAAGTTGGAGTCGTTGGCGAATTTCATTTCAGACAAGGCTTCGTCGATGGCCTTCTTGTTGACCTGACCGGCGAGCATCTTGTAGTTGTTGTAGAGGGTGGCGATGTCGGCGGTGCCGGTGCCGTCGAGGAAGTCGCGCACGCAACGATTCACATAGTAACTGCTCTTTTGCTTCTCGCGGTTGTTGTAGAGCGTCTCGTAGTTGCTGAGGAAGTTTTCGCGGGCACGGAGCAACTCGCTGCCGGTGATGCCGTACTTCGTGAAGCGATTCACTTCTTTCATGACGGCCGTCACGGCTTCGGCATCGCGACCGGGCTTGGGCGAGATGTAGAGCGAGAAGGCATCTTTGGTCTTCGAGAGGAGGTAGTTGTCATAACCCAGTCCGGCCATGAGGAAGGGGCAATCTTGCTTTTGACTCATTTCGCCGAAGCGGCCGTTGAGGGCTTGCGCCATGACGGAGGTCATGTAGCCGTGGAGCAGACCGAACATCGTGCCGCGGTATTCCTCGGGAATGACGTCAGTCTTGAGCATGATCGAGATGGAAGCCGTGGTTTGTTCCTTGTCCTTGTCGATGACGTAGATGGCTTGCGCATTGTCGGGCACGGGGTAGGTCTCATACTGCGCGGCGTTGGCAGGCATGGGCACGGCACCGAGAATTTGTTTCACCTTGGCCTCGACCTGTGCGGCGTCGATGTCGCCCACGATCACCACGCCTTGCAGGTCGGGACGATACCACTTCTTATAATAGGCACGGAGGAAATCGGGCTTGAAGTTGTCGACGATCGACATCAGACCGATGGGCAGACGATGGCCGTACTTGCTACCGGGATAGAGTTCGGGCAGACGGCGCTCGAAAATGCGCATCGAGGCGCTGGAACGCATGCGCCACTCCTCGTGAATGACACCGCGCTCTTTGTTGATTTCCTTCTCTTGGAGGAGCAAACCGCCCGACCAGTCGGCGAGGATGTAGAGGCAGGAGTCGACGTTGTTGCCGGCGACGGGCACGTTATCAATGTTGTAGACGGTTTCGTCGGTCGAGGTGTAGGCGTTGAGGTTTTGGCCGAACTTCACACCGATGCTTTCGCAGTACTTGATGAGCTGCCCATCATTGGGGAAGTGCTTCGAGCCGTTGAAGGCCATGTGCTCGAGAAAGTGAGCGAGACCGCGCTGATCATCGTTTTCCTGCACCGAACCCACCTTTTGGGCGATGTAGAAATTGACTTGACCTTTGGGTTCGGCGTTGTGTCGAATGTAGTAGGTCAGTCCGTTGGGGAGTTTGCCCTGACGTATGGCGGCGTCGGCGGGGAGTTTGGGGACTTGCTGCGCTGCACTCGGCAGGAGTACAGCGGCGAAAAGTCCGATCAGCATGAGTTTTACCTTCTTCATGACGTTGTGTGTGAATTTATGTCGTGATCTGCGACTTGCACACGGGCAAGCACGCCGCAAAATTAGCATAAAACAACGAAGTCGACAAAGCATACGGCGGCGAATGTTCACGAGTCTTGCATTTTTTCTTACAATCGTCCATCGTTATGCGGAAGATTACGGGATTTATGCGAACAAAATTGAGAAAAAATCGCTTTTTAGCCGTACATTCCCCGATGCTTGGCGAAAGAGGCTGGCAAAAGAGGGAGCAAACACCTCCGCGCTGAAAACACTCCTTATTTATATTGAAAGGACTCCTTATTATATATAGGTCATACATGGTGCGCAGAGCGTGAAAATAAGGGAGCGGCAAAGGCAATCAAAGGACGGCAGAGGACAAAAAGGGGGATGCTGTAAGAAAGAACGGAAATTTTGTAACCTCCTTCGGCAAAGAAGCGCGTACCTTTGCACCACAAACCTCTCATCCGCGAGCGACCGCGACGCGCGCTCCTCCAACACTTGACAACATGACTCACACTACTCCTCAACTGCTGCTTCTCCTTTTCACCGCGACTGCAACGCCGGCTTTGGCCGACGGACTGGCGACGGGTACGAACAGCGAAGTGGGCGACACCCTCACCAACGGAACGACGAAAACGGCTCCATCGTCCGTGGAACTGGGAGCAACAACGGTGACAGCGAAACGCAAAGGGCTCTTTCACGCCTTCGGACTGACGCAAAACAACGAAACCATCACCGGACACGAACTCCTGCGCGCCGCCTGCTGCAACCTCGGCGAGAGTTTCGTGAACAACCCTTCGGTGGATGTGAACTACAACGACGCCGCGACCGGTGCGCGGCAAATTAAACTCCTCGGACTGGCCGGCACCTACGTCCAGCTGTTGGCCGAAAATGTCCCCACCCTGCGCAACCTTGCTCAGCCTTTCGGACTGAACTACACACCCGGCACGTGGATGGAGAGCATCCAAGTGAGCAAAGGGGCGTCGAGCGTGAAAAATGGCTACGAGTCGCTGACGGGACAGATCAATGTGGAATACAAGAAACCGCAGGTGAAATACCCAAATGTGCTGTTGCTCAACGGCTATGCCGATGCGCACGGTCGCATCGAGGGGAATGTGGAGAGCACCTTGCTCCCTTCGGCACGCTGGGGCACGACAGTGTTGGGGCATTACAGCCAAACGCTCCACACACACGACGAGAACCACGACGGACTGGCCGACCGCCCCAAGACCGAGCAGTTCAATCTCATGAATCGCTGGACGTACAACGGTGATCATCTCCTCTCGCAATTCTATCTGCGCGGCCTGCAAGAAACGCGTGAGGGCGGACAGTTTGCGCATCACGGCGAAGCAATGAACGACCCCTATCGCGTGACGATCGACACAAAACGGGTGGAAGCGACAAACAAAACGGCGTGGATGTTTCACGATGAGAACAACACCAACATCGCCCTCATCCTCTCCGGCTCGCGCCACTTGCAAAACGCCAACTATGACCACCGAATTTTCAACGCGCGACAAACCAACGCCTACGCTTCACTGCTCTTCGAAACACAGTGGCAGCGCACTCACACCCTCTCGGCAGGGTTGAGTCTGAACCACGATCATTTCGGGCGCACGGTGGGAAACGGCACTTTTGCGCCGGCGACGATGACGCAACTGCCCACTTCGGCACACGAAACAGTGGCCGGCGGTTACGCACAATACACCTACACGCTCGGCAGTGCGCTGACGCTCATGGGCGGTGTGCGCTTAGATCACAGCAACCTCTACGGCACGTTTGTCACTCCGCGAGCGCACCTCAAATTCTCGCCGCATCGCAACTTCGTCGTCCGGCTCAATGCCGGAAAGGGCTATCGCACGGCGTGGATTCCCGAAGAAATGAACTACCTGCTCACGGGCAGCAGAACCTTAGACTTCGAGCGCGATCACCTGCGCGAAGAGGCTTGGAACTATGGCGTGAATGTGGGCTACAAACTCCCCATCGGCGGACACGTTCTCGACCTGAGTGCCGACTATTACTACACCAATTTCGACAAACAAGCGGTGGTGGACTACGATGCCGACCCGCATCGGATCAGCATTCATGGGCTGAACGGGAAGAGCGACTCGCACGTGGTGCAAGTGCAGGCGAGTTACCCCCTCTTTGAGGGCTTCAACCTCACAGCGGCCTATCGCTATGCGAAAGTGCGCACCACCTTCGGACAACCCGACGGCAGCCGGCGCTTGATGGAGAAACCTTTGCAGAGTCGCTACAAGGCGCTGGTCACGGCAACCTACTCCACGCCACTCGACAAATGGCAATTTGATCTCACGCTCCAACTCAACGGCGGCGGCCGAATGCCTCTCAACTACAAACTGGCAGACGGTTCGGCGGCATGGCGACCGACTTTCAACGCTTATCCCCAACTGTCGGCGCAAATCACCCGCAATTTCCGACGCTTCAGCGTCTATGTGGGCGGCGAAAACCTCACGGGCTATCGACAGCCCGACGCGGTCATCGACTTTGCCCACCCACGCGGCAACCGCTTTGACCCCACCATGGTCTACGGCCCACTCGACGGCGCGATGGGCTACGTCGGATTCCGCTACACCATCGCGCGATGACGACTCAAAACGCTTCTTTTTCAAACGAATAAATTACCCAATATGAAAAAAGTACTCTTTCTTTTCGTCTTCCTCTGCTCGGTGCTCGGCGCCGCAGCCAAGGAGCTGCAAAAAGTGGTCTTCAAGGTGGAACAAATGACCTGCGTGAACTGCGAGGCCAAGGTGAAACGCAACATCCCCTACGAGAAAGGGGTGAAGAACATGAAGACCGATGTGGAAAATCACACGGTGACGGTGACTTTCGATGCCGATGTGACGAATGTGGCCAATCTCCAAAAGGGCTTTGCCAAGTTCGGCTACAAAGCAGAGGTGCTGCAACCTGCCGCGCCCGTGAAAGCACAGAAAAAGTAATCGCTGCCGGTGCAGACGTTCTTCTTTCGGCGCTCCCTTCCCACCGTGTGCCCCACGGTAGGCGAAGGGAGCGTTTTTTTCGTCCGTATTCTCCTCATTTTCGCCGAGTTGCGAATCAAAGACCAAAGACTTTCCTGTACCCGAACGAGGAGTTCCACACACAACTGCCGCGGGAAAGCTTCGCCGTTTTTTGTCTTGACAACGAAAAAGTCGTACTTTTGCAGTAACGAATAAATTGATAAAAAAGCACTTCCAAACATAGCGTATGAATTTCGTAGAAGAACTCAAATGGCGTGGGATGATCCACCAAATGATGCCGGGCACCGAAGAACTCTTTGACAAGGGCATGGTGACGGCCTATGTAGGTATCGACCCCACGGCCGACTCTTTGCACATCGGCCACCTCTGCGGCGTGATGATGCTGCGCCACTTGCAGCAATCGGGCCACAAACCCCTGGCGCTTGTGGGGGGTGCGACCGGTATGATCGGCGACCCCTCGGGAAAGAGCGCCGAACGCAATCTGCTCAACGAGGAAACACTTCGCCACAACGTGGACTGCATCAAAGCGCAGCTCTCGCGCTTCCTCGACTTCGACAGCGACGCACCCAACGCGGCCGAACTGGTGAACAACTACGACTGGATGAAGGATTTCTCCTTCCTCGATTTCGCCCGCGAAGTCGGCAAATGCATCACCGTCAACTACATGATGGCAAAAGACAGCGTGAAGCGTCGCCTCAACGGTGAATTTGCCGAAGGCATGTCGTTCACCGAATTTACTTACCAGCTCCTGCAAGGCTACGACTTCTTGCACCTCTACGAAACGAAAGGTTGCCGCTTGCAGATGGGCGGTAGCGACCAATGGGGCAACATCACCACCGGTTCGGAACTCATTCGCCGCAAACTCGGCGGAGAGAACGAGGCTTTCGCCCTCACCTGCCCCCTCATCACAAAGGCCGACGGCAAGAAGTTCGGCAAAACGGAACAGGGCAACGTGTGGCTCGACCGCCATCGCACCACGCCTTACGCGTTCTACCAATTCTGGCTCAACGTAGGCGACGAAGAGGCCGAACGCTACATCAAAATCTTCACGAGCCTGCCCAAAGAAGAGATCGATGCCCTCATCGAAGAGCATCGTCAAGATCCCGGTCGCCGCGTGCTGCAAAAACGCCTCGGTCGCGAAGTGACCGTGCTCGTACACGGCGAATCGGACTACGAAATGGCGGTGGAAGCCACTAACATTCTCTTCGGCAAAGCCACGAAAGAAAGCCTCCTCAAGCTCGACGAAGAAACCCTGCTCGCTGTCTTCGACGGCGTACAGAAGTTTGAGGTGAACCGCGACCAAGTGGTGGGCGCGAAGGCCGTGGATCTGCTGGCCGAAACCACCCAATGCTTCGCTTCCAAAGGCGAAATGCGCAAACTCACCCAAGGTGGCGGCGTGAGCCTCAACAAAGAGAAGCTCGAAGCCTTCGACCGCGAAATCACTGCCGACGATCTCCTCGACGGCAAATATCTCTTGGCGCAAAAAGGCAAGAAGAATTACTATCTGCTCATCGTTCGCTGAGCAACGACGCTCCCGGCGCGACCGTCGTTCGCGCCAAGCGTCCCTCCCATATAGTCGGAAGAAGCCGTTCGGCCTCTTCCGACTTTTTGTATTCATCCGACATCTCGAGTGCTGCAGCCATCGTGCAGGGCATGTCACCTCAGGTAAGGTGATTGCTGTCCGCTAAATGTTGAAAGTACGAGGGGGAGGGAAGGAGAAAACCCTCCACTTTCTCGCCAATGTTGTGAGCTTTCGGTGAAAAGGAGTCCGTTTTCAGTCAGCCGTCGTCCGCGCCGTCGCAACGGCTCGGTCGCTCTCACGCGCGCGCGTTACGCGCACACAGCAAGTTTTCGTTTTTCTGCCTTCACCGCGTGCATTTTTGAACACAATCGGCTGAAAATAAACATCTTACAGGTGAAGGCTTCACCATCCGAACACATGTTAAAAATCCCCACAATCATTTGAATCACAGCGCGTTGCGGGTGAAGGCAAGCGGGTGCACTTTTCGGTGTGTTGCCTTCACCCTCTGCGCCGTCGTGGAGCGGAGTGTTGTGCTCCGTCGTTTTTGTCGTGACGCCGCCCCCTGTTGGGTGCGTTGAGGTGAAGGCAGCTACCTTCACCCATAAGTCATTGAGCAATAGGAAGATAACCCGTTTTGCCAAATAGTGAAACCTTCACCCGCAAGACGCTTATTTTCAGTGAGATACAGCCGAAAGGTGAAGAGGTGAAGGCAAAAAACGAAAAACGCCGGACGCGCGCATGTACGCGCGCGTTGGGGCTGTGGCTGAAGTTGGGGGCAGATGCCCTTAGAAAAAAGTGCTTCCCCTCGTTGCCGCAGCACGCCCTATGTCGGATGAACCAAATATTATAATGGGAGAAGGTTTCATGAATCATTAGATCATCTTACACCCAAAGACGTATATTTAGGACAAGGGGAGAAAATCAAAAAGATAAGAGAAATAATAAAGCGAAATTCAATCAACAAAAGAATTTTCGACAATGAAACATCAGAGTAAATAACTACATTTGCAGATGTGCTCTTTTGTTTGACAACGTACAATCAATCGGGGAACAAAAAAAGAACAGTATATAAACATATCAGGGTTGACTGTTGGACAGGCACAAGAAAAACTTCCTAAAAAAGTAGCACAGAATCCTCGTGTCCAAGACGCTCTTAAAAGGCATTGAAGTATTGATGAAAAAAAGAAGCATAACGGTTCGCTATAACGAAGAGGGGATCCCGTATATTACACCCAAGTCAGGTTGTTATCTTTCCTTTCAGACCTCACCTATAGGAGGTGAGATTGAAATTTTGGGTAATGAAATCGGATTACAGCTTCTTGCAAGGAGCATCTTAGGTATAGCTAAAATGGAGGAGGTGGATATGACATATCATGTCCACCTAGATGAATTGTACTCCTTAAATAAAGAAGGTAAGAGTTTTGTTATTCGTAAAATAGAGAATGACGATCTTAAGTGAAGAAGTATGGAGAGTAGTAAAATTGCGACTTTCTAGAACGACAAGGTGATAATAAAAAAATGAGGTCCATCCGACATTTGGAGTGATGCGGCAATCATGCTGCGCAGACACTTGTGGTGATACAATCCCCAAGCATGATATAGAAAAAACTGCTGTTCATAGCTGCATCTTTGTTGGTGCTAATTCAAATATACAATTTGTTCAGCGGTTTTCTTCTTTTTAGAACCCCATCACTCCAAATGTCGGATGAACCCTTTTTTGCAACTTTCCCAACAAATACGGCAGCGAGCCGAAATAAATTATTATTTTTGCTCGTATAATCGCCGGTGGGCTTAGACAAGAGGTCTTTGTCCACATTAAATGCATACGTAGATATGAAGACACTCCGAGTCATCATCAGCGGCGGCGGCACGGGCGGACACATCTTTCCCGCCATCGCCATTGCCAACGAGGTGCGCAGCAAACGCCCCGAGGCGGAAATTCTTTTCGTGGGCGCAGAAGGGCGCATGGAGATGCAACGCGTCCCGGCAGCCGGCTACCGCATCGAAGGTTTGCCCGTCGCCGGTTTCGACCGCAAACGCTTGTGGCGCAACTTTGCCGTCCTGATTCGCTTGTGGCGCTCACAGCGAAAGGCGCGACGTATCATTAAGGAATTTCGCCCTCACGTGGCGGTGGGCGTGGGTGGATATGCCAGCGGCCCCACCCTGAACGTGTGTGGCAAAATGGGCATTCCCACTTTGCTGCAAGAACAAAACTCGTATGCCGGCGTCACCAATAAGCTGTTGGCAAAACGTGCGCAGCGCATCTGCGTGGCGTACGAAAAGATGGATCGTTTCTTTCCCGCAGACCGCATTTTGCTGACCGGCAACCCGGTGCGACAGTATCTGCTCCACCCCACCCTCTCACCGGCAGAAGCGCGAAAGACGCTCGGTTTGCACCCTGACATAAAGACGATTCTCGTCATCGGCGGAAGCCTCGGCGCACGGACGCTCAACGAGAGTTTGCTCGGTGCACGATCGCTCCTCGAAGCGCACCCGGAAGTGCAGGTGCTCTGGCAGACGGGAAGTTATTACAAAGAGGCCATCGCCGAACGCCTCAAGGCAGAAGGGCATCCACAAAATCTGGTGGTGACGGACTTCGTCACGGACATGAGTGCGGCCTACACGGCCGCGGATCTCGTGATCAGCCGTGCCGGTGCGTCGAGCATCAGCGAATTGGCGCTTTTGGGCAAGCCGTCGATTCTCGTCCCGTCGCCCAATGTGGCCGAAGATCATCAGACGCACAACGCCTTGGCACTCGTCAACAAAGAAGCGGCGCTCTATGTGAAAGACTGCGAGGCTCACGAGCTCCTGATGCCACTGGCCTTGAAGACGGTGAGCAACGAAACGCAACTGGCTCAACTTTCGCGCAACGTGCTGCAACTGGCACATCCCGACGCGGCTTCGCGCATTGCCGACGAGGTGATCCGCTTGGCCGAAGAAGGACAACGCGCCCTATAAACTTTTATTTCCGCAACTGATTGCAATGCAATATACCTCCGTTTTCTTCCTCGGTGCCGGCGGCATCGGCATGAGCGCTCTCGAACGCTATTTCAAACAACTCGGCTGCTTCGTGGCCGGCTACGATCGTACCCGTTCGAACTTGACCGACGCACTCGGAGAGGAAGGGATCGCACTCCACTTTGAAGACGATCCCGAACTGATTCCCGTGGCGTGTCGTGACCCGAAAAACACGCTTGTGGTTTATACACCGGCCATCCCTGCTGACAACCGCGAATTGCAGTGGTTTCGCGACGGCGGATTCGAGATCCAAAAACGCGCGCAAGTGCTCGGCACGCTCACAAAGACGAAGAAAGGGCTTTGCGTGGCGGGAACGCACGGCAAGACGTCGACTTCGGCCATCACGGCGCACTTGTTGCACGAGAGCGCAGTGGATTGCAACGCTTTCTTGGGCGGCATCACGAAAAACTATGGTACGAACTACATTCTCGCGCCCCAAAGCGACTTCGTTGTCATCGAGGCGGACGAGTTCGACCGTTCTTTCCACCACCTGCGTCCCTATGCCACGGTGATCACCTCGGCCGACGCCGACCATTTGGACATCTACGGAACGGAAGAAGCCTATCTCGAAAGTTTTGCGCACTACACCTCGCTCATTCAACCGGGCGGAGCGCTCATCACACACCGCGGCGTGCGCTTCACCGAGCGCTTGCAACCCGGCGTGCGCCGTTACGACTACGCGCGCAACGAGGGCGACTTCCATGCGGAGAACATTCGCATCGGCGGCGGACGCATTGTCTTTGATTTGGTGTCGCCTTTGGGCAACATCAGCGACATTGAACTCGGCGTGCCGGTGAGCATCAACATCGACAACGGTATTGCGGCCTGCGCTTTGGCGCAAATTGCCGGCGCTTCGGCCGAAGAGATCCGTGAAGGTATGCGCACCTATGCCGGTGTCGACCGTCGTTTCGACTTCAAGATAAAGAGCGACCGCTGCGTTTTCCTCAGTGACTACGCCCATCATCCCGCGGAAATCAAACAAAGCATTTTGTCCTTGCGCGAAGTCTTCGACGGCCGTAAGATTTCGGCCATTTTCCAGCCTCATCTCTACACCCGCACGCGCGATTTCTATGGTGATTTCGCCGAAGCACTCTCTTTGCTCGACGAAGTCATTTTGCTCGACATCTATCCTGCCCGCGAGCAACCCATAGAAGGGGTGACGTCACAACTTATTTACGACAGACTCCGTCCCGATATGCAACGCCGAATGGCGCATCTCCAAGATTTACCGAAAATCGCCGAAGAAGAAGACTTCGACGTGCTGGTGGTGCTCGGTGCCGGCGATGCAGACACCTATTGTCCCCAAATCGCAGATATCCTTCGGGCGAAATACCGGATAGAAGCCTGACACACTCTCGCCCCGCTGAGGTCATTCGCATTTTACGCCCACGAGCGGCACCGCGACGACCATTCCGGGCTGCGGCACGAAATGACGACCAACCATTTTCGTTCGTAGTCCGTCCTCTCCACCTCCTGTGAACCCGCTATGCGCACGCTACTCAAACTCTTGCTGCTATTTTCAGCAGTCTCCTACTTAATTTTCGCTGCAGTCACGTTTCTGCGGCGAAAAGACGACACGCCGTGCCGCAAGGTGAGCATCGTGATTGCCGACAGTGCGCAAGCAACGCTGATCACACGCGATGCGGTGGAGAAAATGCTCCGCAAAACGGGCTACTTTCCGGTGGGGAAAAGCATGAAAGACATCAATTTGCTGGACTTAAAACAGCAAATCAAAAAAAATCCCTATATTAGCGAGGTCCTTTGTGTGAAAACACCCGGCAACTGTGTGCGCATTCACGTAGCACAACGCCTCCCGCTCCTACGCATCATGAATGAAGAGGGCGAAGACTACTATGTCGACGACAAAGGGGTGCGCATGTTGGCCAAAGGTTACGAAGCCGACGTGGCTATCATCACCGGAAAAGTGGATGAATTATACGTGCGAAAACACCTTTTGCAATTGGGCATCATCATGCGCGAAGACGTTTTTTGGAACAGTCAGATTGAACAAATCAACATTTCGCCCGGCGGCAACATCGATCTGGTCATGCGCGTCGGAAAGCCCTTGGTGCATTTAGGCCAACCCGAACACCTGCATCGCAAACTGCGCAATCTGCGTGCATTTTACGAAAAAGTCCTTCCCAAAGTCGGATGGCACAAATATAGAGAAATCTCCGTCGCCTACGAAAATCAGGTGATCGGTATTAAATAACGCTTTCAAAGATCCTCCCCTATATGTTCTCAGATTCCAACAGTCCCTTTTATGCCGCCATCGCCATCGGCTCTACGAAAGTCACCGGTATGGTCGGACGCGTAGACAGCGAAGGAGCTGTCAATGTGCTCTCGTATGTGGCCGTCTCTTCGGCAGACTTCATTCGCAAAGGCCGCGTGTACAACGTCGACAAAATGACGCAGTGCCTCAAGAACATTCGTGAGCGCATGGAGAATCAGCTCAACTGCAACATCAAACAAGTCTACGTTGCCCTCAACTGTCAGGGCATGCGATCGACGACACACCTCGAAGAGCGTTCCTTCCCCCAACGCATCACGGTGCAACAGGAGTTGATCGAATCGCTCAAAGCGGACAATCGCGATAAAATTCCCCAAGATCAAATCCTTATCGACACCCTCCCCCTCGAATACACCATGGGTGCGTTTTCCACCAACGAGCCGGTGGGAGTGATGTCCGATCGCATTCGGGCACAATTTCTCAATATTATCTGCAACGCTGTCGCTATTGAATCCATCGAATCGTGCTTCCGCAAAGCCGGTTTACCGATTGTGCGCCACACGATGGCAGCCGATCGTTTGGCCGGTGTGATGACCGGTGAACAGGAGCGCAGCACAGGTTGCGTCTTCGTGGACATGGGGAGCGAAACCACCACCGTGGCTGTCTACCGCGGTAAATTGCTTCGTCATTTCGCCGTTCTTCCCCTCGGCGGTCTGAACATCACGCGCGACATCGCGGGTATTTTCAACTGCGAGGAGAGCGAAGCCGAAGAGTTCAAACGCACATACGGCTATCCCGAGTCTTCCCGCAACGAAGACAACGGCGAAGTCATCCACCTTCGCGACGGCGGTCGTGCGCGCCCCCTCTCGGAACTGTATGACATCATCGAAGCCCGCACTTCTGAGATCGTACAAAATATCAAGGCACAGATCGAATATGCCGGCTATGACAGCGACACCCTCGTCAATGGCCTTTACGTGACCGGAGGAGCCGCCCTGCTTCCACACATCAACGTTGCTTTTGCGCAGCACTTCTCCAACTGGAACGTGCACTTCGACCGACTGCCGAACGCGCTCAACATTCGTTGCAACGAACCGCTCTTCAACGAGAACGCCATCTACAATGTCGTGCTTTCCGTTGTCCGCAACGCCGACACCAACTGCAACGCCGGTGCCCGTCAAAAGGAGGAGCAAGAACCGGAACTCTTCAAAAACGAAAACGAAAACATAACCGTACAAACTCCGACCCCTCAACCCACTCCCGAGGAACCGGTACATCCGCACAATCCCCAAGAGGAGGAAGAACCTGTGAGTCCTGACACAGAAGAGAAGCCCAAAAAGAATAAGGGAAAGGAGCTCTTCAAATCGTTCAAAAAATTCCTGAACAATATGGTCACCGACGACGAATAATCGTCACCGGCACTTCACTCCAAGTCTCTTTTCAATCCCGGTCACTCCTCTCGCGCTATTCTTTCTCTCGGAAATCGGCAAAAGGTCACTCCTTCGCCCGTACCCTCCTCCGAACCTGAGCCCAACTTCACTTACTCTCCACGCCCGATATGCCAGTTCCCAAGCGAGAACGCAAACTATTGATAGACCTCGACGCACAGCCGATGCCCATCCCCGACATGGTCATCTCCGATCGTCCGGAACTCGTTGTCGACTTGGGCAATCTCCGCGAACCGTCGAATATCAAGGTGATGGCCATCGGACAAGGCGGTATTAAAGCCGCACAGGTGCTCATCGAAAAAGGCTATACGGGCGTCGACTACATAGCTTGCGACACAGATGCCACCCTACTGGCCGACACCCCGATCCCCGTCCGGCTGCAATTGGGGAACTCCGGTATAGGCACCGGCGACAACCCAACATTGGCACGCGACGAAGCCATTGCCTCCACTGACAAGATCATCCGCGCGCTGGCCGACGAAACCATGATTTTGTTTCTGCTCGCCGGTTTCGGCGGAGGAGTCGGAACCGGTTGCACACCGGTCGTCGCACGCATCGCACGAAGTCTCGGCATTACCACAGCAGCTGTCGTCACCACCCCATTTCTCTTCGAGGGCAACGAACCGATCGATCGCGCCCTCGACGGCATACAGCTCTTGGCCGAAGAGGTCGACAGTCTCTTGGTCATCAACAATGAGCAGCTCCTCATTGCCCACCCCGAACTCACTCTGCTCACCGCCTTTGCGAAATCCGATCTGGCACAGGCCGAACCCGTTGCCTCCCTTTCCTCCCTCAGTTCGGATAAGCATCCGACCATCGCCATCGATTTGCGCAAAACGCGCGAATTTCTCAGTCAAGGCGGCGTGAGCTTCCACTCGGTAGGTTATGCCCGCGGCCCGGGACGCGTCACACACGCCATCGAAGACGCCCTGCGCTCCCCCCTCGTCGCCGACTACGATGTTTACCGCGCCAAGAGCGTGCTCCTTTACCTCCAATACGGCGACAAATCCGCTACCGGCGACGGGGAAACGCAAGAAGAGCTCACGATGGACGAACTTTCGGAAGTCAATCGCTTCCTCGACTCGTTCTCCAACGAGATTGTCACCTTCTGGGGGCTAGCTCCCGACGACACCTTGGGAGAATACGTCAGCGTCACCCTCTTCGCCGGCGGTTTCTCCCTCGATGACATCGGCGGAATGCGCGCCCACATCGAAGCCGCCACCACCGCTCGCGACCTTATTCGCGCCAAAGAAGAAGCCATCCGCGAGCGACGAAGGACAGAGTTCTACGGTGCGGCCGCAAAATCTCCGCTCCCCTATCGTCGCCACGCCGTCTATATCTTCCAGCCCGACGATCTCGACAACCCGGAAGTCATTCGCATGGTCGAATCCTCCCCCACAGGCCGTCGGTCACAAGAGCTACACGCGCAAATCGTGCGCCGATCGCTCACCACCTCCCATACATCCACCTCCGATTCGGAATAACCTCACCAACATGTCTGATAACGCCTCCAACTCCAACGAAAAGAAACGTTTTGCGCCCCTTGTGGAGCTCACCCCCACCGATAAGCCCGAGGCACCCGTAGCCATCATCAAAGTCATCGGTGTCGGCGGCGGCGGCGGCAATGCCGTCAGCAACATGTATCGCGAGAACGTTGAGGGTGTTCGCTTCCTCGTCTGCAACACCGACGCCAAAGCCCTCGCCGCCTCCCTCGTTCCCACCCACGTGCAACTCGGTCCCGGTCTCGGTGCCGGTGGGCGTCCCGAACGCGGCCGCGAACTCGCCGAAGAAAATGTCGACGCCATTCGCAATGCCCTCGAAGACGACCTCAACATGGTGTTCATCACCGCCGGCATGGGAGGAGGCACCGGTACCGGCGCGGCACCGGTCATCGCCCGCGAAGCCATGGCCAAAGGTATTCTCACCGTCGGCATTGTCACTATTCCCTTCCTCTTCGAGCAGAAGTTGCAAGTCAACAAGGCCCTCGACGGTGTCGAATCCATCAGCAAGGAGGTTGACGCCCTGCTCATTGTCAACAATCAGCGCCTTTTCGACATCTATCGCGATCTCACGGTGAAAGATGCCTTCAAAAAAGCCGACGACACCCTCACCGACGCCGTGCGCTCCATTGTTGAAATCATCAACATGGGTGGCAGCGGCAGCGTGAACCTCGATTTCAGCGACGTCGACACCTGCCTCCGCGGCGGCGGCGTGGCCGTCATGTCCACCGGTGTGGCGACGGGCGAAGACCGTTTGCGCAAAGCCATCGATGCCGCCCTCGAATCGCCCCTGCTCAACGACCGCGACATCCAAGATTCCAAGTCCCTGCGCCTCGCCGTCTTCAGCCCCGAAGACCCCGAACACACACTCAAGGTCGATGAAATGGAGCACATCGACAAGTTTATGAAGGACATCAACGCCAATGTCGACTTCAAGTACGGACTGGCCACCGATCCCACCCTCACCGACGACCAAATACGCGTCATTGTCCTCGCCTCCGGTTTCCGCAACGTCACCGCACACCTCACCGAGGAAATTCATTTCCCCCTCACCGAAGAGGAAACCGAGCGCATCAATGCCGAGAACGAGCGCATCAGCAACTACTATGGGCGCGAAAAGGGCGAGCGCGCACGCTACACACGTTTCTACCTGCTCAAGCCCGAAGATCTCGACAACGAAGTGCTCATCTCCGACATCGAATCCATTCCCACCGTGCGCCGCACCGACAGCGACCTGCGCCGCATCCGCCAAAACAGCAACAGCGCCGAGCCCCTCGCTCCCCACACCGGCACAGAGGAAACGCCCCACGCTGACCTCAACGAATAACCCCGACCGTTCGTGCGAGCTCAAATATCGAGTCCTCCCCGCAGTCTTTTCTCAGAAAAGTACCGCCGGCAGCGGATCTCTCGTGCCTGCACAGCGAACTTCACATCACTACCACTATGCTTTTCGAACAGATCAGCACCGACATCATGTCGGCCATGAAAGCGCACGACAAGGTGCGCACCCAAGCCCTCCGCAACGTCAAGAAATTCTTCATCGAAGCCAAGACCGCTCCCGGCAGCAACGGCGAACTCACCGACGAAGCCGCCATAAAGATCCTCGCCAAGCTCGCCAAACAGGGACGCGACACCGCCGCCCTCTACACCGAGCAGAATCGCCCCGATCTCGCGGAGAGCGAACTCGCCGAAGTGGCCGTCATCGAGACCTACCTGCCCAAAGCCCTCACCGACGAAGAACTCACCGCCGCCCTCACCGACATCATTGCCGAAGTCGGTGCCACTTCACCCAAGGACATGGGCAAAGTCATGGGCGTTGCCTCCAAGCGTCTCGCCGGTCGCGCAGACGGCCGCGCCATCAGCGAAAAGGTGAAGGCTCTCTTGGCCTAAACCATCCCGGTGGCGATTCCCTGTTCGTCAACGGCAGCGTCGCCGCCCTTCATTCACAAACGGGATTTGTCTTCTTTCGCGAAGGCAAATCCCGTTTTTTCGTACCCGCTCGCCCGCTTCCCGTCGGCTCTGCAGCCGCGCTTTTCAAAAATCCCCTGCAACGGAGAAAAACATCCCGTGTTTTTCCGAAAAGTCCCCTTATTTCGCGAGAAAGCCCCCAACAAATTCAGCACACACCGATTTTCTCTGCATTTTTGCCAAAATCAACACAGAAGAAACGGCCGCCCCCAAAAATTATGCGTACCTTAGCGTGTCCATCTGTTCCGTGCGGCACATCACGTGCAGCAGATGTCGGCCACCCCTCCCCACCGGGAGTCGAGCGCACCGCCTCGCGCATCCACAACCCAACGTGCCGTGTGGCCTATGCCGCCAACCGCCCCACAGCGCCACCTCCTATCGCCCAACCGCTCCAAGCCCCTCGCTATTATGATCTACCAGTGGAACTACGTCCCCGCCCCCGCCGGCGAAGAAGCCGAAAGCCGAAGACTGGCTGACGAACTGGGCATGCACCCCGTCTTCGGGCGCATGCTCCGCGAACGCTGCATCTACACCGCCGCATCGGCACGCCGCTTCTTCCGCCCGCAACTCACCGACCTGCACGACCCGTTCCTCATGAACGACATGCAGGCCGCCGTGGAACGCCTCAACCGTGCCATCCTACGCAAGGAGCGCATCATGGTCTACGGTGACTATGACGTCGACGGCGTCACCTCCGTCGCACTGGTCTATCGGTTCATCAGTCACTATTACAACAACATCGACTACTACATCCCCGACCGCTACGAAGAAGGCTACGGGGTGTCGAAACGCGGCATCGACTACGCCGCCGAAACCGGCGTGCGCCTCATCGTCGTCTTGGACTGCGGCATCAAAGCCGTCGAAGAAATCGCCTATGCCAAGGAGCGCGGCATCGATTTCATCATTTGCGACCACCATGTTCCCGACGAGGTGTTGCCCCCCGCCGTCGCCATTCTCAATCCCAAGCGCCGCGACAACCACTACCCCTACACCCACCTCTCAGGTTGTGGCGTGGGATTTAAGTTTATGCAAGCCTTTGCCGCCGACAACGGTATCGAATTCAATCGTTTGCACGAACTACTCGACCTCTGTGTCGTGTCGATCGCTTCAGACATCGTGCCCGTCATGGGCGAAAACCGCATCTTGGCCTGCCACGGACTGCGGCGTCTCAACTCCAACCCCTCCATCGGACTACAAGCCATCGTGGAGGTGTGCGGTTTGGCCGACCGCGAACTGACGATGAACGACATCATCTTCAAGATCGGCCCGCGCATCAATGCCTCCGGCCGCATGCAAAACGGCAAAGAAGCGGTGCAACTGCTCGTCGAAAACGACTACTCCACCGCCCTCGAACAGGCTTCGCAGATCAACCTCCACAACGAAGCGCGCAAAGATCTCGACCGCAAGATGACCGAACAAGCCACCGAACAGGTCAGCGCCATGAAGGGACTCGAGGAACGTCGCGGCATTGTCATCTACAACGAGGAGTGGCACAAGGGCATCATCGGCATTGTGGCCTCGCGCGTCACCGAACAATACTACCGCCCCGCCGTGGTTTTAACCCGATCGGGCGACATGGCCACCGGTTCTGCGCGCTCCGTCACCGGTTTTGACGTCTACAAAGCGGTGCAAAGCTGCGCCGATCTGCTCGAAAACTTCGGCGGCCACACCTATGCCGCGGGACTCACGCTGCACGTGGAGAACGTACCCGAATTTTCGCGCCGCTTCGAAGCCTACGTCGCCGAACACATTCTTGACGAACAGACGCACCCCTCGCTCGACATCACGGCCGTGCTCGATTTCAACGATGTCAACTTCGAGTTCTACAAACAGTTGCGCAAATTTGCCCCCTTCGGTCCCGGCAACGAGCGCCCCCTCTTCTGTACACACCGCGTCTACGACTACGGCACGTCCAAAGTGGTGGGACGCGGACAGGAACACATTCGCCTCGAATTGGTCGACAACCAATCGAACGCCGTGATGAACGGCATCGCCTTCGGCCAAAGTTCGCAGGCCCGCTACATCAAAACCCGCCGCGCCTTCGACATCTGTTACGCCGTGGAGGAAAACTCCCACAAACGCGGCGAGGTGCAATTGCAAATCGAAGACATTCGCCCCTGTGAGTAAGACCGTCGACCACTACTTCGCCCCGCCCGGCGAACCCGACGCCGCCGAGCAAGCGCTGCAAACCCTCTTGGGCGAACCCCTCGCGCCGCCCCGAGATTTTGTGCCCGACACGGTCGCCTTGCCCGCCACACAGTCTACCGCGACGACGCCGACCGACCGCAACGACCCGCTCGCCGTCTTGAAAGCCGGATGGGGCTACGACGATTTTCGCGGCATCCAACGCCAGATCATCGACAGCCTCCTCGCCGGCCACGACACCCTCGGCCTCATGCCCACCGGCGGTGGCAAAAGCATCACCTTCCAAGTGCCAGCACTCATGATGGAGGGCACGTGCTTGGTCATCACGCCGCTCATTGCACTGATGAAAGACCAGGTGGAGAACCTCCGCCGGCGAAACATCCGCGCCACGGCCATTCACTCAGGACTTTCGCGAGAGGAAATCAACCGCGAACTCGACAACGTCATCCTCGGCCAATACCAATTTCTCTACCTTTCGCCCGAACGCATCCACACCGAGCTCTTCCGCTTCAAACTCGCTTACATGAAAGTGAGTTTCATCGCGGTCGACGAGGCGCATTGCATCTCCCAATGGGGCTACGACTTCCGCCCCTCCTACCTGCAGGTGCGCGAAATCCGCACACTCCTGCCCACCGTGCCCATCTTGGCACTCACCGCCACGGCAACGGCCACCGTGGTCGACGACATCCAGACCCAACTGGGTTTCCGCGAGCGGCGCGTCTTCCGCATGAGTTTCGAACGCGCCAACCTCACCTACCTCGTGCGCCGATCCGAAGACAAACTCGGCGACCTCATCGCCCTACTTCAGCGCACCGAAGGTTCGGCCATCGTCTACACCCGCTCACGCGGCGGAACACGCGACACCGCCCTCGCCCTACAAAGCGCCGGCATCCCCGCGCTCTACTACCATGCGGGACTGCCCACCGAAGACAAGAACGCACGCCAGGAAGCGTGGCAAACCGACCGCACCCGCGTGATGGTCGCCACCAATGCCTTCGGCATGGGCATCGACAAGCCCGACGTTCGCCTCGTCGTGCACCTCGATCCGCCCGATTCCCTCGAAGCCTATTTCCAAGAAGCGGGACGTGCCGGCCGCGACGGTGCACCGGCCGAAGCCATCCTCTTGACTCATCCACGCGATGTGCGACTGCTCTCGCAGCGCATCGCGCAAACCTTTCCGCCGAAGGACAAGATTCGCGCCGTCTACGACGATGTGGCCTACTACCTCCAGATTCCCGAGGGCGAAGGCGAGGAACATTCTTTTGAGTTTGACCTCGACGAGTTCTGTCGCCGCTTCCGCCATTTCCCCCTCACCGTGGTCAACGCGTTCACCATCCTCGAGCGGGCAGGCTATCTCCTCTATACCGACAAACACGAGCGCCGCTCGCGCCTGATGATGATCGTCAAGCGCGAAGAACTCTACCGCCTCCACAATCGTGTGGCCGAGGGCGACAAAGTACTCACCGCCCTCTTTCGCACCTACACCGGGCTATTTGCCGACTACGTTTTTATTGAAGAATCCGTCCTTGCCGCCGCCTGCGGACTGAGCGAGGAGGCGCTCTATGAGAAACTCATCGCCATGAACCGCGCCCGGCTGCTGCACTACATCCCGCGCAAGAGCGTGTCGACGGTGCGTTATCTCACGCGCCGCACCTTGGGCGAACGCCTCAACATCGGGGCGGAAGCCTACGAGACGCGGCTCGACCAATACACGCGCCGCATCGAAGGCGTGGTGCGCTACTGCACCGACCGCGACACCTGCCGCAGCCGCATGCTCCTCGAATACTTCGACGACCCCGCCGCCCACGATTGCGGACGCTGTGATGTTTGTCGCCCGGCACTCGACCCTTGCACACCCGACGCGCAACTCGAAGCCCACCTCTTTCGCCTCCTCGCCGACGGCCGCCCCCACACCGTCGCCGAATGGCGCGTGGCGCAACTCGATGCCGAACGTGCCGGCCAACTGCTCGAGCAGTTCATCGAAGCGGGGCGCATTCTTTTCGACGGCGCGCAACTCACCTTGCCCGCCGCGCCCGGTTCACCCGAAACCTAACCACACCGGCCGACGGCCGCCGCCCTTTCGCCGTCGCACACGCAACCGCTTTTTCCTCCTCACCCCAACCGTTTTCACACCGTGGTACTCAATTATATTTGGATCGCCTTTTTTCTCATCGCCTTCGTCATTGCCGCCTTTCGCCTCTTGTTCTTGGGCGATTTCGACGTCTTCCCGGCCATCATGAACTCCACTTTCGAGACGGCCAAGACCGCCTTTGAAATCTCCCTCGGCCTCACCGGCGTCCTTTCGCTCTGGATGGGCGTGATGAAGATCGGCGAACGCGGCGGCGTCATCCGGTTCGTGGCGCGACTCCTCGGGCCGATGTTCAAACGCCTCTTTCCCGAGATTCCGGAAGGCCACCCCGTGGTGGGTAACATCTTCATGAACATCTCCGCCAACATGCTCGGCCTCGACAACGCCGCCACACCCCTCGGTCTCAAAGCGATGGAGGGTTTGCAGGAGTTGAACCCGCAGAAAGAGCGCGCCAGCAACGCGATGATCATGTTCCTCGTGCTCAACACCAGCGGACTCACGCTCATTCCCGTGTCGATTATGGTCTACCGCGCCCAACAGGCGGCGGCCAACCCCACCGATGTGTTCATTCCCATCCTACTGGCCACCTTCTTTTCTACACTGGCCGGTGTGATGGTCACGGCACTTTTTCAGCGCATCAACCTCCTGAACCGCACTTTGCTGCTCACGCTCGGCGGCGCTTCGCTGGTCGTTGCCGGCATCATTTGGGGTTTCGCCTCCCTCGACGCCGAAATGATGAACCGCGTCGGCACGACGAGCGCCAACGTCCTCTTGTTCACGCTCATCACCGCCTTCATCCTCGCCGGACTGCGCCGCAAGATCAACGTCTACGATGCCTTTGTCGAAGGAGCGAAGTCCGGTTTTGACACCGCCGTGCGCATCATTCCCTACCTTGTGGCGATGCTCGTAGCCATCGGCGTGTTTCGCGCCAGCGGCGCGATGGATGCCCTCATCGACGGCGTGTCTTGGGCAGTTCAGCGCTGCGGTTTCGACGCGCAATGGGTGGGCGCACTGCCCACGGCGCTGATGAAACCGCTTTCCGGCTCCGGCGCGCGCGGCATGATGGTCGACGCGATGACCACTCATGGTGCCGACTCGTTCGTGGGGCGCTTGTCGTGCATCTTCCAAGGCAGCACCGACACCACGTTCTACATTCTCGCCGTCTACTTCGGCAGTGTGGGCGTTCGCCACACGCGTCACGCCGTGGCCGCCGGCTTGCTCGCCGATTTGGCCGGCATTGTGGCTGCCATCGCCATTTGCTATCTCTTCTTCGGCTAAACGCTCACGCCGATTATCGCATTTTCATCTCAAAACTCCCCAGACCTCATGAAAAAAGCCCTCTCCACCCCGCAAGCGCCCGCCGCCATCGGCCCTTACTCCCAGGCCATTGAAGTGAACGGCACCGTCTACGTCAGCGGACAACTACCGGTCGATCCCGCCACCGGCGAGTTTGTACCCGGCGGCATCCGAGAACTCACCCACCGCTCGCTCACCAATCTCACCCACGTGCTGTCCGAAGCCGGTTTGACGCTCGACCATGTGGTGAAAACCACCATCTTCTTGGCCGACATCGAAGACTTCGCCGCCATGAACGAGGTCTACGCCTCGTTCTTCAAAGCCCCCTTCCCCGCCCGCTCCGCCATGGCGGTGAAAACGCTCCCGAAAGGTGCGCGCGTAGAGATCGAGTGCATCGCCGTGCGCTGATCCTTCTTCTTTGTTGTACCCTTACCGGCTCTACAACGTGCAAAAAAATCCCCTACCACGTTTTTTATCGTGATAGGGGCTTTTTCATTTGCGTCTCTTTCGGTAGGCTTCTACGATGGTCGCTACCAAACCGACCGTTATTCCATAGAAAAAAGCACTGCATAGTAGAGACAGAGATTGTCCTTTCGGCAATTCAAATGCAACGAGAAAAATCAAAATAGTTCCTGCGAGCGCAATGACGTTTCGCACGAACATGAAAGCGAACTTCCACATAATACTCTAGAACCCTGCTTTTGCTGAAGTCGAAATTCCCCCAATAGCCCAATTCCAAGCGTTGAAACCGCGAGTCAACGACATCAGGCATCCGACGCAATCAGATCTGAGGATTTGCTGGAATCTAGGATTATTAATTTGCTTTCCGCTCATCCATGCATTTGCCCCAGGTCCGGCCATGCCTCGCGTGCTTGTCGTAGGCACGATACTTGTAAAATCTCCTCTTAGAGATGCCCACTTATTCCAATTCTGTGGATTTGACCAATATTCATAAGAGTCGATTCCAATATACATCATGAATACGACGAGCTGTTGTTCTTTCTCTTCAAGTAGGAGAAAATCATCGGATTGAGTTACAGATAGAATATATTTTTCCATCTCAGCACGATCCGAAGAAGTTTTCAATGCATCGAAATAGGTTTCGAAAATAGAATTTGCGGATGGGCTAAGCTGCCAATTTGCAACTTCTCCTTTTTGAAGATTGCTAGTAGAACGCATCCGAGGAATCATCGACTTCATTTGTTCTTCTATGAAGCTTATTGACATGCTGTCGATTTTGCTTCGAAAAAAAGTACTGTCTGCGGTGACGCTGGCATTTGCGCTTCGCGTTTTTAGAGGCCCTAATTGAGAGAAAATTGTATTTAGTCCCTCTGAATGCAAGAGACTAATTTCTCTTAGTTCTGAGAATGAGTACTTTCTGCTGTTATCCTGTGAAAGTTCTCCTTTTTCAATCTGCGAAGAGCAAGCGGAGAAGAACATTCCAAGAGAGAACAGCGAAATCATAAATAGATAGGAGTGTTTCATATAATTTGATATTTGTTCATTGCAAAAATAATAGATCTCGAAATAACGAACAAAATCATTCGCCATTTTAACATTGTTAATTTGGAGATTTCTCCAGTCTCCTTTAAAAGGTCTCTGCATATTGTGTAAGTCTCATTTGATGGTGACATCGTGAGGCTCTATATCGTCCTACATGTTTGTAAATCCTGGAGTTTTTCGTTGTGAACTCAAAAAAAAAACGCTCTCTGACCACATGCAGTAGTCAAAGAGCGGAGATTTCCATTTCGATAATAGGTTATTTCTCCGAATCTGCAGCTTTGCCGAACAGCAAAAAGCCGGTGCAGCCTCAAATCACGCCTTGCGCCATCATCGCCTTGGCCACTTTCATGAAGCCCGCCACGTTCGCGCCGCGCACATAGTTCACATAACCGTCGGCCTCGGTGCCATATTGCACGCAAGCCGCGTGAATGCTTTCCATGATTTGGTGCAAACGGCTGTCCACCTCCTCGGCCGTCCACGAGAGGCGCGCCGAGTTCTGGCTCATCTCCAAGCCCGACACCGAAACACCGCCGGCGTTCGCCGCCTTACCGGGCGCATAGAGGATGCGCGCGGACTGAAAGAGGTGCACCGCCTCGGGGGTGCAGGGCATGTTCGCCCCTTCGCTCACCGCCATCACGCCGTTGTCGAGCAGCATTTGTGCGTGTTCGCCGTTCAACTCGTTTTGCGTCGCCGAAGGCAGGGCGATGTCGGCCTTGATGCTCCAAGGTTTTTGCCCCTCGAAGTATTGTGCCGTGGGATACTCCTCGGCATACTCACGAATGCGGCCGCGGTAGAGGTTCTTCAACTCCATGATGTAGTCGAGTTTCGCGCGGTCGATGCCGTCGGGATCGTAGATGAACCCATCACTGTCGGACATCGTGAGCACCTTGCCCCCCAGTTCCAGCACCTTCTCGGCCGTGTATTGCGCCACATTGCCCGCCCCCGAAATGAGCACCGTCTTGCCTTGCAGATCCGTGCCCCGGGTGCGGAGCATCTCCATCAAGAAATAGACATTGCCGTAGCCGGTGGCTTCGGGACGAATGAGGCTGCCGCCGAATTCACGCCCTTTGCCGGTGAGCACGCCCGTGAATTGCTGCGTATATTTCTTATACGCACCGAACATATAGCCCACTTCGCGGCCGCCCACACCGATGTCGCCGGCCGGCACGTCGCAGTCCTCGCCGATGTTGCGGTGCAACTCGAGCATGAAGGCTTGGCAGAAGCGCATCACCTCCGCCGCGCTCTTGCCGCGGGGCGAAAAATCCGAACCGCCCTTCGCGCCCCCCATCGGGAGCGTGGTCAATGCGTTTTTGAACGTCTGTTCGAAGGCCAAGAACTTGAGAATGCCCAAGTTCACCGAGCTGTGAAAACGAATACCGCCCTTGTAGGGGCCGATGGCGTTGTTGTGTTGCACGCGATAGCCCATGTTGGTGCGCACATTGCCGCGGTCGTCGGTCCACGTCACGCGGAAGGTGTGGATGCGCTCCGGGATGCACAAGCGCTCCATGAGGTTGACCTTGTCAAACTCGGGATGTTTGTTATACTCCTCTTCGAGGGTCGAGAGGACTTCTTCCACCGCTTGGTGGTACTCCGGCTCGTTGGGAAAACGCGCTTTCAGCGTTTCGAGCAGTTCGTTGGCGTTCATCTGGGGGATAAGTATTTGAATGTAAAGAAATGCCGTTCAATTCTCAAATATATGGCGCAAAAGTACACAAAGCGGTGGACATCTGCAAAGACGCGAACCAAAATTCTAAAAAACACATCCTGTTTTTCATTCACCCCCATGAAAAAAAGCCCTCAGCCGTGCGGCGAATTAGAAAGAGAATGACTACCTTTGCTCTGTGTCGGACGCAAAGACACACTCCGCCCGGAAAACATTTATTTCACTCACATAAATCCCAAAGAAAATGGCTTTTTTGACTAACGAAAAACTCGTGATCGTCGGTGCCGCCGGCATGATCGGCTCCAACATGGTGCAGAGCGCCCTCATGATGGGTCTCACTTCCAACATTTGCCTCTACGATGTGTTCTCGCCCGAAGGCGTAGCAGAAGAAATGCGTCAGTGCGGCTTCAACGACGCGAAGATCACGGCCACCACCGACGTGGCCGAGGCCTTCAAAGATGCCAAATACATCATCTCCTCCGGCGGTGCGCCCCGCAAGGAAGGCATGACCCGCGAAGACCTCCTCGCCGGCAACTGCAAAATCGCCGAAGAACTCGGTAAGAACATCAAGCAGTACTGCCCCGACGTGAAGCACGTGGTGATCATCTTCAACCCCGCCGACCTCACCGGCCTCGTCACCCTCCTCTACTCCGGTTTGAAGCCCGGACAGGTCACCACCCTCGCCGCCCTCGACTCCACCCGTCTGCAAAGCGCCCTCGCCAAGAAGTTCGGCGTGATGCAAAACGAAGTGAAGGGCTGCGCCACCTACGGCGGTCACGGCGAACAAATGGCCGTCTTCGGCAGCGCCGTCGAAATTGCCGGTCGTAAACTCTCTGACCTCATCGGCACGGCCGAATTCCCCGAGGAAGAATGGGCACAAATGCGCAAGGACGTGACGCAAGGTGGCGCCGCCATCATCAAGCTCCGCGGCCGCAGCTCCTTCCAGAGCCCCTCTTACCTCTCCGTTGAAATGATTCGCTCCGTCATGGGCGGCGACCCCTTCCGCTACCCCGCCGGCACGTATGTGAAGAACGAAAAGTATCAGCACATCATGATGGCCATGGACACCACCCTCGACGCCAACGGCTGCTCCTACAAGGAACCCGTCGGCACGCCCGAGGAAGTGGCGGCCCTCGACGCCAGCTACGCTCACCTCTGCAAGATGCGCGACGAGCTCGTGACGCTCAACATCGTGCCTCCCGTGGCAGAATGGAACAAGATCAACCCCAACCTCTAATCCCTGGGCTGATTCCACACAACCGACGGCGCTTCTCCTTCACGGAGAGGCGCCGTTTTTTTGTCCACGTAGCGAAGCTCGCCCTGCGCCGGCGGAAGTCCACCACAAGCCCCACCTGCCCTTTTGTGCGCCCTCCCTTTCCTTGTGCCCATTGGCCACAAACTGCCCACACCGCAAAAGCCCACCGTGGCAGTGCCTACCTCACGGCGGCTTTCCCCTCACTTCCATGTTGCCCCGCACACGAAGCGGGCGCTTTGCCTCCCCTCCCCGGCAGACGAAAAGAGCATTGGCGCGGCGCCCACCACGCACTTTCCCTCGCGTGTGCGCGCGTCCACCGATTTTCCGTTTTTTGCCTTCACCCTTCACCTCTAACCCCCAATGTCACAACGTATTGCAGCCAAAGGTGAAGGGTGAAGGCAAAAAACGGAAAAACGTTGGATGCGCGCGCACGTACGTCTACGCGCGAGGATGGCGAAATGTACAAGGCGGCGGGCAGGCGTACTTGCATATCGATACACACCGCAAGTTCCGAAAAATAGTCGGGAACTTTCGGGAGAAAGTAGGCGTTTTTTTCTCATTTTGTCCCCATTGTTTCCACACCGTGGAGGGGGCGAAAGTAGCGAGCGCGCGAGACGAGGGGAACAAAGAACGCACGAAAATCGCGAGCGGTGGTTGCCCGGCGCTGAGAAAGCGGCACCTATTAGGCCACAGGGCACATTTTTCACCCGTCAACAAGCATTATCATGTTCGAGCGGGAGAAAAGAGCGCAGCGGGGCGAAAACAGGGCATATCGCGTTCGCTGCCCTTCCCGGGCCTTCCCCACCGGAAACGAAGGCGCGCCTCTCCTCACGGCATTTGCGCATCTGCGCACAAAAAACAAAGAGTCCGTATCAGAACTTGCGTTCGATACGGACTCTTTTCATTTGATCAACTTCTGCTGTTGAGTCTCTGTTCATTCGAGCAAGAGAGCCAACAGAAGAGTGTGCAAGAACTTAGTCTTGATAAGTACGCTGGCGCAGCTGCGGGTTGATGTAAGCCCCTCTTCTCTTCTTGAAATGAACCGTGATGATCTGTCCTTCGAAATAACATCCCCTAGAGGAAATGTTACGACGATAATACACTGTATTACCATAACGATTCTCTTCAGTGTAGGTCTCTTCCGTACCTACATTTTCCCAGTCTTTTCTATTGAGGCTGCGCTGCCACTGGTAAGTGCGATCTGTGTTACCCGTAACAATACCTGCAGTCAACGTGAAGGGATTCTTGTGGTCGATTGTCAACTCCTGCTCATCTGGTGTCATCGAGACGCTGACACCTTGAGAGAGCGTTATTTCGCAGACAGAACTAATCGCTTTACAGCTACCGATCTTGGCTATACGACGAACGTAATAGACGCCCGGTGTATTTTGCGTGAAGAGGAGATCTTTACCATTATAATTATAAATGCTTCTCCAAGTCTGCTCGTCATTGGGAGTTTGCGTCATCTCCCATTCATAACGAACATCCGATTCGGCATTTTCCCCATTGAGCGTTCCTTTTGCCGCTTCAGCTTCGAGCAATAGCGATTCACCAGCGCAAGCTTGCTTCTTCTTCGGGAAGTTGGATGTCTCTTCAAGCGTAGCAATACCCACTTGATATTTACCTGTGAGGGTCACTGTGCAAGTTGTCAAGTGAATATCGACGGTGTACACACCGCTGCTATTCTTATCCGCGAGGAACGTGAGCTCTTGACCGGGCACCTTAGTACCGTTGGGAAGAGTCCATTCGTAAGTCACGTTCGGGAAGGAACGCGCTTTCATCACGGCCTGGTCTCCCTCGCAGAACTGTTCGCGACCTCTCATCGAAGAAGAAACCGCAGCGGGGTCTTGGATTTGGACCTCTTGGGGAATCCAGGTCAGACCACAGTTGTCTGTTGCCTTGATCAAGAAGCGTTGTCCGAGTTGGCCACGTTCGAAGTCTACCGCACCGGGAACGGTCTTCGTTTCGAGTTCTTCCTCATCGGGGGTCATCAACTTGTAGGTGTAGGGAGGTTGACCGCCCTTCAAAGCCATGTGGATAATACCCTTTCCGGAATCGGTACAGAAGAGACTCATGCTCTGTGATTGGTCGAAACCGAGTACGTAGTTACTCATTGAGAACGGCCAACGCAAAGTACAAACGCGACCCGTACTCTTCAATTTGATGTTCACGATCAATGTAAACTCACGTTGGTAAGTATCGAAGGATTCTCCCCAGTTGCGCGTGGTGTTGAAAGAATCCCCGTCAACATAGAAGGAGACAATCTCCACACCGGCAGTACTGCCTCTGTAAGTCAGTGCACCCTTAGGGGTAACCGTAAACTTACCATCACAGGACGATACAACTGTCGAGGGTTTCAAATCGAGTGTCGGACGTCCGATATAGTCATCGTCCATCGGGATGTCGCCACACTCCGTCTTGGCAACCAAAGAGTATTCACCGTCGGGGGCAAAAGCTTCTTTCGCGTATCTACCATCAGCCAACAGCTCTTTCCATTCTGTCAGGCGAAGTCCATTATAATAACGGTAAACTTTTGTTGCAACGAACTTGCGATGCGGAGCCGCCTTTTGTGTTGCGACGACTGTCATGTGCGGTATGGTCACATACCTGTGAGGCTGCACATACGGATCGTTGTCCGTCCATTTTGCATTGAGAGTACCTCCAAAACGATTTAAGTCATTTACCTTTTGATAGACGTTGTAAATCGATCCACAGAAACTTCCTGACTCTAAATTATTGTCCTTGGGGAATTCATACTTCACCGGCAACTTGTACTTGAGGGTAAACTTCACCAATTCAATTTTGGTGTCCTCGGGCTGCCCGTATTCCACCACACGAATAGAGTAGGTCTTGTCCTTTTTGAACTTATAGGGACTATCCCATCGGTAAGGAACGTAGTTTCCACTCTCGCTGACAAGGGTTTCTTGTAATCCCTCGATTTCGTAAGCGTAGTACTTCATCGGCAACTTACAGTCAGTCCAACCATAGAAGCTAAATCTACGACCATCGCAATCCGAAAGGAATCCACTATAGCCCCATTCTTCAAATTCATACTTGTACTTGCGCTCGATGGCGTTCACATAGCGTGCTCTACTTTCAAGAGGATCACCACAGTAGTCCAGCGGTTCCATCTCGATGACGTAGCTCTTGTCAGAGGGGAATTCCAGTTCGGGGTCACGCTGCAGGTACTCTTCATGCGAATTGAAGATGACCTCTTTTTCACGCACCACAACACCGTCTTCTCTGCGTGTCACCTTGATCTTATAGCGATGGCCGATTTCGCCGCTGAGGAAAGTCCATTGCACCGTGTTACATTTCAGATGTGTCCATATGCCGGAGAAGGCTCTATGGAGAGGCAACGTCATCGGTATACGCGTCACAGAGCTAGGGCAGTTTTTGAAGCGGATGAGCACATCCGCGCCATCGCAGTTGCTGAAACGCTTAGCGTAGTTTTGAATGTAAGATCTGCCATCAGGCTCTTCTCGCCAATCGCTCTTCCACTGCTTGTCATCCGGCTGTGCACCTTTTGCCACCACCTGTACTTCAAAAGCACGATAAGCGATCGGGCGGAATTTTTCTTCGAAGAGCGAGGGATCAAAGCGGAGATAATACTGCACTGAGTCTCTGGTCTCGTTCGGCATTTTGTCCGTCCGTTCATCGAGCAGCAAGAAGTTCAAGTACGGGGTGATCTTCGGCGTATTCGGCAGTTCGACAATTTCGGCTTCGGGAATTTCACGTTCCATACAGCCGTCTTTGACCACCAACGAGTATTTACCCGGCTTCAAGCCTTCTCCCCACAACTTTCCTGCTTTATCCCCTTGCGGGTCAGTAAAGATTTCCCTCATTGGGTTCAGTTCACCCTCATCGGGAGTAGACTTCAAGTACACACGATAGTTCTTGTCTCTTCCATTTTCAATGTTCAATCCGATGCGTCCGTTGGGGCAGGCAGCACCGGTCGGAATCATGTAGTCTGGACGTGCCGTGGCATAAAGCGGTTGGCCATAGCTGGTGTACAAAGAAATGGACTGCTCGGCATCAAATACTTCGGCATCTCCACCCGCTTTGAGGAGGGTGGCGCGTGCTTTGATCTTATAGGTGCCTTCTTGCAAACCGATCACCTTCTTTGGAATCGCAGGTGTCTTGGTTTCAACAACTTCCTGATAGGTATCATCGCCTTCCTTCGTGATCTCATAATGGATTTGGCTCATGCCTTGGAAAGCTTCCGGTACACGGAGTGTGATCTCACCATCATTCGGACAAAGCATCGTATTGCGTTCGACTTCAAAGACAAACTTTTGATCAAGAACGTTAACCGTTTTCACAAGCTTCAAGCCGGCATGACAGCCATCGAGGATCGTCGCTTCGACATTTAAGTATTTATCTCCAGACTCTCCGTTCGGGCGATTGAATTCAAAACTGTAGGGTTGATCGGCCGGAACGGTTTTCTCAAGATGCTTTATTTCGACAAGCTTCTCACCCTCATATCGGGACTCTCTGACCACCAACTTCATCTGGGTTCCGGGTTCAGCATATTGAACCGCAATTTTGATCTTCGCTTTATCGTTGACACCATAATAGAATCTATCCTGCATTTCGTATACATTCGGCGCCACATCTGTCGGAAGAGTAACAGTCTGCTGACTACTCATGCCGTTGTAGTAATAGATCACTCTATAGAGGGCGGGCTCCAGCCCCGAGAAGGTGTGTGTCGCTATAATCGAAGTCGGATTGGTAATCTGGTCAACTGTCTCAACATTATAGTTATCCAACTTTTGGAGTATGATTTTTGTTCCCTTTTCGGGCAAGCCGGCCGCTTTCAATTTCGAATTGACCGTAATCGATCCCTTGATGCCACACTTTCCTCGTGGATAGACAATGTTGCTGATATCGAAACCGGGTAGACCATGCTCGTTGAGCAGCGGAATCGTATCGATTCGTTCATATTTACCACATGGACTCTCGATTTCGATTTTGTACGTATGGGGCAGCTTATCGACGCTGAATTTTAATGTAAAATTGGGCGATTTTACATTGTCGTTCAGAGCTTCCCCTTCATTGATTAAGGCACCGGTCACCACATCGAGCACTCGCCATTTGGCTTTTTTCGCATAGAAAGAAGCAGAATAGAGCGCTTTACCTTCATTTTTAAAGGGACTGGTTTTTCTCTCAACATATTCGAAACTTAATCGATTGAACGTCGGGGGATCCGGGTTTCTCTTCACCTCGACTTCAAAGCGTCCGGGGGTGATTTCGCCACACTCTACGATGGGCGTAGATTTCACAATGTACTTTCCGGGGGCAAGATATCTAAAAGAAACTTCGCTCGTCGCACCGGTTCCGTAGGTTTGGATCAGTTTGTTGTCGCTGGCTCGATACAACTCATGACGCCACGCGTTGATATTAGCAAATTCGGTGAACTTGATATTGATTGAACCATCGTCACCACAATCAGCCATACCAATATATCCTGCATCTTTTTTTTCCAGTACTTTGTCTTCGACATGCAGCAAGTCCGTATGCACTTGCGTAGGCGAACACTGTGCATACCATTCGACGGTGTAATCGCCGGGTTGCATGTTGGCCACAATGGCGGTTTTCACCCCTTCCTTCATGGCATATTCTACCAGGACTTCATCGGTACCCTTTTTCTTCACCTTGTAGGTGATCAAGGGAATCGGTTCGTCATTGGGAGAAAGTACGCGCAAGTCCACATCTGTTCCCGTTCCGCCACAACCGCGGAAGGTATGAACCGGCGAGAACCGATAGGGCTTCGCCTTCTCTTTATTGAATCCGTAGTAAGTGTTCCCATACTCCAATATGGGATAGCCACAACGAGAGTACACGATCAGCTTATTGCCGAAGTCCGGGGTTTCAATATAGGCCACTTCGTTGCCCTTGAGTTTCGGCATCGTACCGGTGGCCACCACCTTATCGATGATTTCTCCCCAACCGGAATCTTGATTGTAATGACGGATCTCAAAAGTGGCTCCATTCAAGAAAGCCTGCATATTGGGCGCGTTCTCGATGCCCCCATCGCCGGAGAAATACACCGGAACGCGCACCATGGGTTTATCTCCACAAAGTGTAGTGGTCGCTCCATCGATATTTACGACAAGATTACTTTCGAGTTGTGGACCGGAGATTGTGAATTCCCAGTCGGCCTGCTCATTGTTTTTCTCGTAGATTCTTCGCAGAATATAGTCGCCAGCGAAAAGATTCTTCACTTCCACCTTTTGCTGATTGGCGGTGATCGTAAACTCGCGAACCAGCGCACCGGTTCTCTTATTTAAGATTTGGGTTTTGGTGGCGTAATAACGGGAGTCCGTGAGATCAAACTTCATGCTTCCGGTAGGCTCACAGATTTTATCTGCCGGCGTGGTATCCATATTCACCCAACCGAAAGTTTCGCCAGGGACATTGGTTTCAGCTTTTTTCGTTTCACCACCGTACTCAGCCGTCACTTCATAATTACCAAAAGGTAAGCCGGTGATGACCGTCGTCCCTTCGGTTACATTCTCTTTCACCACGGGGCTGAAGGGAACCGTAGGATCTTTTTGATCATCATCTTTCTGCGTAATGGTGTATTTCACCGGACAAGCGGCAGTGGTGTTTGGCAAGGTGATTTTAAGTTCTCCTTCGGCAATATGTCTAAAGGAACCATGCACCGGCTCGACCTTCAACTCGGGCTTATCGTTCTCTACGGTAAACTCTCGCGACGCTGTGCTGTTGTGCGTCTTTTCAGTCGCTTTCAAGATGTAGTCTCCTACAGGCAAACCGACAAAGGTGTGGGTAAACTTCGGATACTCAACCGTGGCAGTGTTGATCACCGTATTGGGATCAGCTTTTTTAGCGACTTGGTATTCGACTTGCTGTACACCGCTGATTTTTGACAATTCGACCTTCACACCGCCTGTACAGGTTCCTCGTCCGGGAATGCCGGTGGTAATAAGATTAAAAGGATCGATCGACACAGCGCTCTCCAATTCAAAATGGTCAGTTTTCCAATTGGCGGGTGCAGGCGTTGGCGTACACTTAGGTATGGCGTGAGCCTTCACCACATATTGTCCGGTGGGCAAATTAAAGAAGGTAACGCCTTCATAGGGACGGGTGGTGCGCTGCTGGGCGACCACCGTGTTGAGATCGTTCTTTTTGTAGAGATAGAAGGTCGCTTCGGTAAAACCGACAGGGCCTACAAGCGAGGCTTGAATACCGCCGGTCGTTCCCGCCCCGTTACCGGCCGGAGTCGACACTAAGTGTAGTTCGACTGCACCGGACTTTTGGGGTGAGGCCTCAATCACAAACGAAGTGTAAGAATTATCGGAAGAAGTTCCAGCTGTTACATAAATAAAGATCTTACTATTCGCCGGCATACTGACCGGTAACTCCAGCTTCACTGGGGCACTAACAGCAGGTGCATCGACAGTCGTTGACTCTCCATCTTCCCCGATTTTAAAATCGTAATTCATGGTTACGAACGTGGCTACACTGCCGTTGTACCGAATTGTGAGTTGCCCGGGGAGGTTGCACTCTGAGTTGGGTGGTTGCACTTTGACTACAAAGTCCTTCTCGTCCAGCGGGGGGGCGACTTGCCCCCATGCCGGCATCCAACTCAAACAGAGCAACAACGCGCATAGGAATCCGTAGATCTTCATCCTAAGGGGAATTGTTTTCTCCATCTTGTTAAAAAATTAGGTTAGTTATATCTGTGAAATTATTTCCATTTTTCGGTATCCTCAGCTTACGACACGACAATCCGCGCGCGAAACGCGTCGCTTCTCGGCCGATTGCGGCAAGCAGAATCATCCCTATCGTTAACTTCATCGACAAAGGTCGCACCCGAGCATTACATCGCGCGCGACTGCTGTCATAAGATTACATTCCGTGGACAAATATACACAATGGAAATGACAAGACGATAATTTTGAGGTAAAAACACAGCGGGGTGGAGTCGAATACTGTTTTTTGCTATATATATCGGGCAAAAAACGCGATTTTCGTGAAAGCGAAATTTTGCTTTTCGCGTGGTTCTCGGTCTTTTCTCACGACCGACCAAGCCTTGAATTGAAGGAGGAGAACGGCAAATGACAGGACACAAAAAAGCCCGCGGGAGATGGATCCAACGGGCAGGTGACGAGTGTTTTTCGTTTCCTTTCTGCGGGTGGGGTTTACTCATTGAGGAGGCCGTCGCGGCGCAAAAGATCGGCGAGGGCTTCGAGTTCGGCATACCACTCGGCACCGAAACGGCGGATGAGGGGTTCGCGCAAGAAACGATAGATGGGCAAGCGAAGCTCGCGGCCTTTGGCCACGGCGGGGGCACAGACGGACCAGCGGTGGTAGTTGAGCGCGACGGTGCCGTTGGAGAGGGGTTGCTCGCGAATGGGATAGAGGGCGCAACTGATGGGTTTCGGCCAGTCGATGCGCCCTTCGCGAAACGCGCAATCGGTGGCGCAAAGACAAAGACCGTCTTCGTCGTAGCGTGCGAAACAACATTCGCGGCCGCCGACGATGCTGGTGACGAGGTCGCCGTCGCGGTCGCGATAGGCCACTCCCTGTTTGTCGAGCACTTTGCGCGCACGGGGACTGAGCTGCATGCGCACGGCGGGCAGCACGCGCTCGAGTTCGCGACACTCCTCGGCCGTGACGGGAGCGCCGGCTTCGCCTTCGACGCAGCAGGCGCCGCCACAGGTGGCGAGATCGCAACAAAAATGTTCGGTGAAAATATCGGGCGACAAGAGTACGTCGCCTACTTGGAGAATGGGGAGCATGGGGAGCATCGCGCGAGGCGAGAAGAGAAAAATAAAGAACGTCGAAAAATAGCAGTGCGCCGAACCGTGCCGGTTTTCACTCTCGCCAACAACGGATTACCAGCTGATGGGCGTTTCGCCACGCGCGGCGAGGTAGGCATTGGCCTGCGAGAAGGGACGCGAACCGAAGAAGCCGCGGTAGGCCGAAAGGGGCGAGGGATGCGGGGCGGTGAGAATACAATGGCGCGTGCTGTCGATGAGTGCGGCTTTGCGCCCGGCATAAGCGCCCCAAAGCAGGAAGACGATCCCTTCGCGCCGGGCGGAGAGGGTGCGAATGACGGCATCGGTGAAGGTTTCCCAACCCTGTCCTTGATGTGAACCGGCGGCTCCGGCGCGCACCGTTAGGGTGGCGTTGAGTAGGAGCACGCCTTGATCGGCCCATCGGCGCAAACTGCCGGAAGTGGGGATGGGGAGGCCGAGATCGTCGTGCAACTCTTTGAAGATGTTTTGCAACGAGGGGGGCGGTGGCACGCCGTCGCGCACGGAGAAACAGAGGCCTTCGGCTTGCCCGACACCGTGATAGGGATCTTGGCCGAGGAGTACGACTTTGACCTCAGGGAAAGGACAACGATCGAAGGCGGCAAAGATTTCGCGGGCGGGAGGATAGCAGGTGCCGGCGGCATACTCGGCGCGCACAAAGTCGGCGAGCGCGGAGAAATAGGGAGCTGCAAACTCGGCAGCGAGGGCTTCGTGCCAAGAAGGATGGATGCGGATCATGGACGGTGCTGGCGGCAGAGCGTATTATTCAAGATAAGTGTAGCCGTAGAGGCCGGCGCGATAGGTGGAAATGAATTCCTTTCCTTCTTCGACGGTGATCTTCTGCTCGTTGACGGCTTTGGTCACCCACGATTCGAGGCGACGCACGAGGCGCTTGGGGTCATACTGCACGTATTCGAGGACATCGGCCACGGTTTCGCCGTCGATCGTTTTGTCGATGGAATAGCCGTCGGCATCGACGGTGATGTGCACCGCATTGGTGTCGCCGAAGAGGTTGTGCATGTTGCCGAGGATCTCTTGGTAGGCACCGACGAGGAAGACGCCGATGTAATAACGATCGCCCATGCGGAAGGTGTGCAGGGGGATGTAGTTGGTCTGCTGATTGTGGTTGACGTAGGTGGTGATCTTACCGTCGCTGTCACAGGAGATATCCTGAATGGTGGCGTTGCGGTCGGGACGCTCGTCGAGGCGCTGGATCGGCATGATGGGGAAGAGCTGATCGATGGCCCAATGGTCGGGAAGCGACTGGAAGAGGGAGAAGTTGCAAAAATACTTCTCGGACATCATTTTGTCGAGCTTGCGCAATTCGTCAGGGGCATGCTTGAGGTGGTGCGAGAGGTCGGCCACTTCGGAACAGATGCTCCAATAGAGGCTTTCGATCTGTGCGCGGGTGCGGAGGTCGATGAGTCCGTGGCGAAAGAGATCGAGGGCTTCTTCGCGAATGTCTTCGGCATCGTGCCAATCCTCAAGCATGGAACGCGTGGAGAGTTTGTCCCAAATCTCGGTGAGATCGTGCACCAGTTTGTGGTCGTCGGCCGAGGGGTGGAAGTTCTCGTCCATGTGGGGCACTTCGGTGGTTTCGAGCACCTCGAGGATGAGCACGGAGTGGTGGGCGGTGAGGGAACGTCCGCCTTCGGTGATGATGTTGGGGTGCGGAATGTCGTTCTTGTTGGCTGCCTCGACGAGCGTGTAAACGATGTCGTTGACGTATTCCTGCACACTGTAGTTGACGGAGCTTTCGGAGTTGGACGAACGCGTGCCGTCGTAGTCGACACCGAGACCACCGCCGCAGTCGACGAACTCAATATTGAAACCCATCTTGCGAAGCTGCACATAGTATTGTGCCATTTCGCGCAGGGCGATGCTGATGAGTCGGATTTTGGGGATCTGGCTGCCGATGTGGAAGTGAATGAGGCGGAGGCAGTCGCTGAGTCCTTTCTCCTCGAGAAGGTTGAGGGCTTGGAGCAATTCTGAACTGTTGAGTCCGAATTTCGAGGCGTCGCCGCCGGAGCCTTCCCACTTGCCCACAGAGCGGCTGGCGAGCTTGATGCGGATGCCGAGATTGGGACGAACGCCCATCTTCTCTGCGGTCTGCGCGATGATCTCCAGCTCGTGGAGTTTCTCGATGACGAGGAAAACGCGCTTTCCCATCTTTTGTGCGAGCAACGCCAGCTCGATGAAGTTTTGGTCTTTATGCCCGTTGCAGACAATCACGGAGTCGGAGTCCATGTTGGTGGCCAGCACGGCGTGCAGTTCGGGCTTGGAACCACACTCGAGACCGAGGTTGTACTTCTTGCCGTGGGAGATGATTTCTTCCACAACGGGGCGCATCTGATTGACCTTGATGGGATAGATAATGAAGTGCTCGCCGCGGTAGTCGTATTCCTTCTCGGCACGTTCAAAACAATCGGCAGTTTTTTCGATGCGATTGTCGAGGATGTCGGGGAAACGGAGCAGAACGGGGGCGGGGATGTCGCGCTCGGCCAATTCGTCGACCAACTCGCGGAGATCGATGCGGACGTTGTTCTTACGCGGACATACGTAGGCGTGACCGCTTTCGTTGATACCGAAATAGTTCACGCCCCAGCCTTTGATATTGTACAGTTCTTCGGAGTCTTCAATACGCCATTTTCTCATCGTAAGGATCGTATATGCAGGGAAAGATAGGTTTGTTGAATAGTCGCTTTCGTGCCGTGGGCATATTGCCACTTCGCTTAGGTAGCATGCCGAGCGCGGAAAGGCCGAAAGCTTTTCTTTTGTAGGAGGAGGGGAAAGGAGGGATCAGCCGTTGCTCTCAAGGGCGATGCCGAGGTCATCGATAATACACCGGGAGAGGCGGCCGACCTTTTCGTGCGTGTCGAGCGGATGCACGTCGACAATATGTCGGGCGCGCTCGTAGTATGTGCTGCGTTCGGCGAGCTGGGCGATGACAAAGGCGCGCAGTTCTTCCGGGCTCTTGCCCTCGAGCAATGGGCGACGCCCCTTACTGACGCTGAGGTGCGCACAGATAGTGTCTGCATCGGCACGAAGGTAGACGGTATGGGCGACGCTGTTGAGAAAGTCCATGTTGTCGAAATGCGCGGGTGTGCCACCACCACAGGAGAGTACGATGTCTTCGAACTGGGCCACTTCGTGGAGCATGCGCCGCTCAAGGTCGCGGAAGCGGGCTTCGCCCTCGTCGGCAAAGATGGCAGAGACGCGCTTGTGGAAACGCTCTTCGATGTACCAATCGAGGTCGTAGAAGCGCAGTCCGAGTCGACGAGCGAGATCGCGGCCGACGGTGGTTTTACCGACACACATGTAGCCGATCAATGCGATGCACTTCATGGCTTATTTTTTCTTTGTGGTGCGACGTTTCGTGGTGGTTTTGCCAGACGTTTTCGAACCGGCTTCGATGAGTGCTCGACACTCTTCGAGGGTCAGCTCGGCGGCGTGTTCGGCACGTTCCTTGGGGATTTTGTAGTTCTTGCCCTTATATTTAATGTAAGGTCCGAAACGACCGGCGAGCACTTCTAGCTCGGGCTCTTCCGCGAAGGAGAGAAGATGGCTCTTGGCATCGGCTTCGCGCTTGGCGAGGATGAGTTCGACGGCGCGCTCGGGGGTGATTGTGAGGGGATCTTCGTCTTTGGGGATGGAGACGTATTTTTTGCCGTGCTGCACATAAGGTCCAAAACGACCGGCGCCAACTTTGACAGGCTGGTCTTCAAATTCACCCAGTTCGCGGGGGAGTTTGCACAGTTCAAGGGCTTCTTCGAGCGTGATTGTGGCGATGCTTTGGTCGGGGGCGAGACGTGCAAAACGGGGTTTGTCATCTCCTTCTCCGCTACCGATTTGTACCATCGGCCCGAAACGACCGATTTTGACACTCACGGGGTGACCGCTTGCGGGATCGTCGCCGAGATAACGCTCGCCGACACGGGTTTCGCTGCGCTCGGCCAAGACGGTTTCGACTTGGGGTTCCAAATCACCGTAGAAGGTGCGAATGAGTTCAGTCCAATCTTTAGTTCCTTCGGCCACAAGGTCAAAATCATGCTCAACGTTGGCGGTGAAGTTGTAATCCATGATGGCGGGAAACTTCTCCATAAGGAAGTCGTTGACAACGATGCCGGTGTCCGTGGGGACGAGCTTTCCGCGGTCGCTGCCATAATTCTCGCTGCTCTGCTCGGTGGTGATGTCATTGCCGGTGAGAGTAACGAGTGTCACGGGGCGCGACTTCCCTTCACTCTCTCCACGGCGCACGTATTCGCGTTGCTGAATGGTGGAAATGGTGGGCGCGTAAGTGGAAGGACGACCGATGCCGAGTTCTTCGAGCTTATGCACAAGAGAGGCTTCGCTGTAACGGGCGGGAGGCAGGGTGTAACGCTGACGTGCGGTGAGGGTTTGGCGGTGGAGTTCTTGTCCTTCGACCATCGGCGGCAAAAGTCCTTCTGCCGCGAGACTCTCGGAAGTTTCATTTTCGTTGTCGTCGAAGCTTTCGCGGTAGACACGCAAGAAGCCTTCGAACTTCACAACTTCGCCGGTGGCAACGAAATGATGTTGGCTGCCGGCAATATCGATGAGCGCGGTGGTGCGTTCCAATTGGGCATCGGCCATTTGGCAGGCGACGGTGCGTTTCCAAATCAAATCGTACAGTCGCTTTTCTTGCGCCGTACCCTTAATTTCGCTCCGACGCATATCCGTGGGACGAATGGCTTCGTGTGCCTCTTGTGCTCCCTTGGCATTCGTGTGATAACGACGGCGCTTATGATAGTCTGCACCCATCAATTCGGTGATGACCGGCCCGACGGTGTTCAGACAGAGGTCGGAAAGGTTCATCGAATCGGTACGCATGTAGGTAATCAAACCGGCTTCGTAAAGTTTCTGCGCAACCCGCATCGTGGTGCCAACCGAAAATCCGATCTTTCGCGCAGCATCTTGTTGCAGCGTGGAGGTCGTAAAGGGAGGAGCCGGCGTGCGTTTGGAGGGTTTCGTGGCGATAGAGCCGATGGTGAAACGTGCATTTTTGCAGTGTTCGAGGAAGGCTTGCGCTTCTTCGACGGTGGCAAATCGGTGGTTGAGCTCTGCATCAAGTTGCGCGGTTTGACCGTCGGCACTGTCCACCGCAAAACGAGCGAGGACACGGAAGCTGCTTTCGCTCTCGAAGGCCGCAATCTCGCGTTCACGTTCCACAATGAGACGAACCGTCACACTCTGCACGCGACCGGCGGAAAGGCCGGCGCGCACTTTGTGCCACAACACCGGCGAGAGACGGAAACCCACCAAGCGATCGAGCACGCGGCGCGCTTGTTGCGCATCTACCAAGTTGAGATCGATGGTGCGCGGATGCTCGATGGCGTCAAGGATGGCAGGTTTCGTGATTTCATGAAAAACGATGCGCCGCGCAGTGGACGGATCAAGTTTGAGCACTTCCGCAAGGTGCCATGAGATAGCTTCTCCCTCGCGGTCTTCATCGGAAGCCAGCCACACGGTTTCGCTCTTCTTGGCTTGCGCACGCAAATCGCTGACTACCTTTTTCTTATCGTCGGGAATTATATAGACCGGCGCGAAGGTTTTCGGGTCGACACCGAAATCTTTTTTCGCCAAATCGCGGATGTGCCCGAAGCTGGACATGACCTTAAAGTCGTCGCCGAGAAAGCGTTCGATGGTCTTGGCCTTCGCGGGGCTCTCCACGATCACTAAGTTCTTCTGCATAGCTATTTTATTTTGGGTGCAAAAATACGCTCGCAGCGTCGATACACCAAATAAATCTGTCCTTTTTTCCGTTCCCACTCATCTTATAATAAGAGAACGCGCCGCCGGTGTCGCAAAACACCGACGGCGAAGGGGGAAGTATCAACCGAAACATCGGTCAACGCGCAAACCTGCGCACCACAAAATGCGCATTTATCTAAACGGCATGCGCATTTTTTGCTTCAACGCAAGGCCAGTGCCGCATTTTCGGCGGCTTCCATGATTTCGCGTTCGCCGGGGGCTTTATCATTGATGCCTACCAAATGCAACACGCCGTGCACGAGTACGCGGTGCAGCTCTTCATCGTAGGGTCGGCCGAAAAGTTCGGCATTCGAGCGGACGGTGTCGAGCGAAATATAAAGATCACCCGAGAGGACATCGGCCGCGCTGTAATCAAAAGTAATGATGTCGGTGTAGTAATCGTGCTGGAGGTAGCGACGGTTCACATCGAGTATTTCCTCATCGTTGCAAAACACGTAGTTCACCTCGCCCAAACGCCGACCGTGCGACGCGACGACACGGCGCATCCAAGCAGTTTCACGCGCAACATCGAGCGGAGGTACCGGGAGAGAGAGCGCATTGAATGTAATCATAACAAACTGTGGTTCGGAAACTTAAAACAAAGAGGGTTCGTCGGCAGCCGTGCCGTAAGGCGTGCGTCCGAGGTGCGTGTAAGCCAGTTCCGTCACCTCACGTCCCCGCGGGGTGCGACGAATGAAGCCTTCTTTGATCAAGAACGGTTCATACACCTCTTCCACCGTGCCGGCATCTTCGCCAATGGCCGTGGCGATAGTCGTCACTCCCACCGGGCCTCCCTTGAATTTATCAATGATGGTAGTCAGAATTTTGTTGTCGATTTCGTCAAGACCGAAGCGATCGATATTCAACGCCTCGAGCGCAATGCGCGCTATGGGCACATCGATCGCCCCGTCGCCTTTCACTTCGGCAAAATCGCGCACGCGGCGCAAAAGCGCATTGGCAATACGCGGCGTACCGCGGGAGCGTCCAGCCACTTCGGCCGCCGCTTTCGGATCAATCGGCACATTCAAGATATGCGCCGAGCGCTGCACGATGTCACAAAGCGTGGCAGAATCGTAGTACTCCAAATGGAGGTTGATGCCGAAACGCGCGCGGAGCGGCGCCGTGAGCAGGCCGCTGCGCGTCGTGGCACCGACAAGCGTGAAAGGATTGAGGTCGATTTGTATGGAACGCGCCGAAGGCCCTTTGTCGATCATGATGTCGATGCGATAGTCCTCCATCGCCGAATAGAGATATTCCTCTACCACGGGCGAAAGGCGGTGTATTTCATCGATAAACAGCACATCGTTCGGCTCTAACGAAGTGAGCAAGCCTGCCAAGTCGCCGGGTTTGTCGAGCACCGGGCCGGAAGTGAGCTTAAACCCCACCCCCAATTCGTTGGCAATGATATTGGAAAGCGTCGTCTTACCCAATCCCGGAGGACCGTGCAGGAGGGTATGATCAAGGGGCTCACCGCGACGACGAGCCGCTTCGACAAAAATGCGCAAATTTTCCACCACTTTCGTTTGACCGGTGAAGTCGTCGAACGAAAGCGGGCGCAAAGCGTTTTCAAACTCTCGCTCTGTCGTAGGAGGCGTCTGCTGTTCGGAGCGAATGTCGAAAGTATCTTCTAACATAAAGAGAAACAAGAATAGAAGCGAAACGAGAAAGCGCGCAGTCTGCCGACCGGCGCAAAATATCGGACGTCAATCGCCGAGCGGTTGCACGCGGCACACAAACTCGAGACTGTCATCGTGATGCAAATCAAGCGCGTGATAGTTGCGCACGATGCGAAATTCGCGAATACGAAAGGGCACCGTGCGCCCCATCGTGAAGTCTGCGCCGTACAGTTCGCGTTTGTCCACATAAATCGTGCGGCGAACGGACGGCATGCGCAGCGTGTCGGCCACTGTCGGAGCGGCTGTCAGTACTAACTGCGCCTCATCCCGACAATCGCAACTGTAACGCACACGCCCTTCGTAACGTCCGGCTGCGGCCGGTTGCCACTGTTCGCTCGCCGGCTGCAGCCCTTCGGGTTGCGGAGAGGGGATTTCATTGTCGCAAGCTGTGCCAAAACAGAGCGCAACAACAAACAGAAGCAGTGCGCAAGCACAACGAAAACGTGTCAACAACGAAGGATTCATGAGGCAAGGATTGAAATGAACAACAATGATTGATCTTCCCGGTGAGTAACACCGGGCATCGTCAACCCGATGAAACGAACCGCACCATGGCCGAACAGAAACAAAAAACGGAGTCAGCGCCCGAGGGTGCGACTCCGTTTGTATCGAGATTGTCGGCCGTATCAGGCGAGCTTGCTCACATGGAGCATGATGCTCGACTTGATGTTCGAAGCCTTGTTCTTGTGAATGACGTTCGTCTTAGCGAGCTTGTCGAGCATCTTCTGCACTTTGGGAAGAAGTTCTACAGCAGCAGCCTTGTCAGTCGTGGCGCGGAGCTTACGCACTGCGTTACGCATCGTCTTGGCATAGTAGCGATTGTGCAAGCGACGAGTGGCGGTCTGACGAATTCTTTTCACAGAGGATTTGTGATTTGCCATTTTGAATAGGAATTTGTTAGTTCGAAATATATAGAATTGACTGCCGGCACTCTTCAGCAGGAGGAAAATAGGCGTCTCCCGACGATGCTGCTTCAGACGTTACCTGGATGTTCTAAAACAAAGCGGGGAATTCTTGCGAACTCCCCACAGTCGATTGATTGTAGTCCCTAGGAGAGTCGAACTCCTCTTTTGAGAATGAAAATCTCACGTCCTAACCGATAGACGAAGGGACCGTTTTGCTTAAGGTTTGACAGCGTCGCTTGTGGTGTGCCGTTGTTCCTTGTTTGCGAGTGCAAAGGTAGCACATTTTTCTCAACCACCAAACAGTTCGGCCATTTTTTTTCGAGAAAAGTGCATTTTCCCTCCATTTTCCTCATTCCCCCCCTTTTTCAGGGTAAAAATCGGGGTAAAGCCTATTTTTTGCCGTACTTTCGCCGACATGTTGATTCAAGACCAAATTTTGGTGCTCCGCACGCTTCGTTATGCCGACGACCGTTTGATCGTCGAAGCCCTCGCACGTACACACGGGCGCGTTTCTTTTATGGTGCGCATCACACATTCGCCGCGCGCCGCCGTACGCCACACCCTATTTACGCCGCTCGCTGTCATCGACACGGAATGGAATCGTCCGCGCACGGGACAACTGGGCAAACCACTCTCGGCGCGCGTGGCACAACCGCGGCTCACACTCCACACCATGCCGGCCAAAACCGCCGTGGTACTCTTCTTAGCCGAGATGCTCCTCCATGTGGTGCACAGCGAGGAGGCCGACGAAAAGGTTTTCGACTTCGTGGCGGCGGCCTTGCAGTGGCTCGACACCGCCGAGCGCGACTACGCCAATTTCCATTTGGTATTTCTTATGCGCCTCACGCGCTTTCTCGGCATCGCCCCCGACCTCTCGCAGGCCGGACTCCCCTACTTCGATTTGGTGGGCGGCCGATTTGCCGGCGTGCGCCCCATGCACACGCACATCTTGGAAGGTGAGGAGGCAAAGGTGTTTGCCAATCTGTTGCGCATGAACTTTTCGACCATGCACCTCTTCCGTTTCTCGCGTGCGCAGCGCAACCGCATTCTCGATGTGCTCATCGACTACTATCGATTGCACCTCGCCGCCATGCCTGAGCTGAAGAGTCCGGACGTCTTGCGCGCCCTCTTCGACTGATTCAGCCGCCGCACACCCACAAACGCGGGATTTTTTCTTCGCCCCAAGGTGCGAATCCTTCATATTCGAAATCCCGCAAATCTTCAGGACGTACAATGCGCTGCGTGAGGACGTGGCGTGCCAAAGCACCGCGCATCATTTTAGCATAGACCACAATGGTCTTTTGCTTGTCGCCCTGCATCACGCGAAACTCCGGCGAGATCACTTGCACCGTGCGCTCCACGCGCGCCCAATCGAACAGGCGTTTCATCTCGCCGCTGGCCAAATAGAGCAACACCCCGTCATCGGCCTGCACGCTCTCGATGAGCACATCGGTGAGTAAGGGTTTCCAATAGTCGAAAAGCGAGCGTTCGTCCACACCGGGCGCCGGCACCGTTCCTTCCAGACGATAAGACGCAATGGCGTCGAGCGGACGATTGAGTCCATACAGGAAAGAGGTGATCCACAAATGCGTCTGTGCGTAGTCCATCTCTTCGGCACTGAACGCTTCGGCGCAGAGATGCTGATAAGCCATGCCGGCATAGATGAGCGCAGCGGGCGCGGTGGTAGGTTGGCCGAGCAAGGCGGCAAAATCCATGGCGGCTTTGGCGGCAATGCGCGGAGTCGTGCCCAAGATGGTGGCCAGTTCCTCGCCGTCGTGGCGACTCATGTGGGCGGCAATGTCAAGGGCTTGAGATAAAAACTGCGGTGTGCTGACCGCAAACGAAGAAGTTGGCACAGACGTGTGCATCTTCTTGGCAGGCGAAAGAAGAACTTGCATAAATACGAGAAAGACATTCTATTGAAAAGAGGACGCGCAACGCGACCCACAGGGCATTTCGCAAAAAAGCGGAGCAGCGCGACGCAAGGCACGACGCCTTTCGCCCGAAAGCCGAAGCGTTTGTTTTCATCCTTCGTTTCCGAAAACGCCCACTCCAATACTCCTTATATATACGTGTGCGCGCGTGTACGCGATAGGGCGAAGTCGCCGGCAGAGAAGTGAAGGCGGTTTTCGAAAGCGCCTGACGACGTGGAAAAGTTCACGCACCACGTGTGCCGCCGCGCCTCAATCGGGATAAGTCAACCGATCAGGGGTGAGATGGTGCAGCACCTCATCGAGATACTTGCGGGCTTCCCACTGTGCCATGGGCAGATCCATCAAACGAAAGTTACCGCAGTCGCGCGCTGTGGCGCCGGGCACTTCTCCCTCGAAGGCTGCGATGAATTCATAGGTCTCGATGAGCAGCGGAATGATCTCGCTCGAGGTGAGATCGCCTTTCAATATCAAGTAATTTCCCGTCAGGCAACCCATGGGTCCCCAATAGATCACGCGATCCGCCCAAACGGGGTGATTGCGCAGGAAGGTCGCAGCGAGGTGCTCCATGGTGTGAATGGCATTGACGTGCAAAGCCGGTTCGCGGTTGGGCGCTTTCATGCGCACATCGAAGGTGGTGACGATTTCGTCGCCCACCCGATCTTGACGACTCACATAGACCCCGCGGCGCAGCGTGAGATGGTTGACGGTGAAGGAGGGTATTTTTTTCATGCAAAAGGCGTTTCAAAAAGTAGCGGGGATGCGCGAAAGGAAAGTGCGCGTGATGCCGAACGAACGGTCGGCCATCGTGCCCCAAAAGTCTTGATATTGTTCCCAATGAGCATCGGCGCCCGGGGTGTCGCTGATGACACGGAAACTCAAAAACGGCACGTTGTGAAGGTGACAGGCGTGGGCGATGGCCGCACTCTCCATGTCTACGGCCAGCGCTTCGGGGAATGCGCCGAGCACGGCCTTGAGTTCCGCGGGATCGGTGATGAACTTATCGCCGGTGCACGTCAGTCCGCAGCACACGGGCGTCTCGACGGCGGGATCGTCGGCCAAGGCGCGCGCCACAGCCAGCAGACGTGCGTCGGCATCGAAGCGAGCCGGCAGCCCTTGCACCTGACCATAGGCATTGCCCTCGCCGCACCACACATCGTGGTAGACGGTGGAAGCGGCAGCCACCACGCCCATCACACCGGGTTCGGGCGCGAGACCGCCGGCACATCCCGTGCTGATCATCGCTTCGGGACGATGGGCGGCGATCAGCGACGCCGCCGTGAGCGCCGCGTTCACCTTGCCGATGCCGCTCATGGCCAGCACCACCGTGTGGTCGCCCAAACGTCCTGTCAACACAGGGGGCGCACCGTAAGTGACAGCGGGAAGTTCGGCGCAGTCTGTGAGCAGCGCGGCAATTTGGTCATGCTCGACTTGCATGGCCGTGATGATTCCTATTTTCATCGTGGAGTTTTTATGGAGATTTGCCTACAAAAATACGGCTTTTCGGCCGACATTGTGTAACTTTGCCACTTAATAATCATGTAACTAATCAGATGAAACAATTTCTTCGCCGCTCATGGCCCGACCTCGTGGTTGTGCTGTGTTTTCTGCTGGTGAGTTTCGCCTATTTCGCCACGCCCATCAGCGAAGGTCTCGTGTTGGGCGGTCACGACACCGTGGCCGGTATGGGACAGGGACAGGAACAAGCCGCTTATCATGAGGCCACGGGCGAACGCTCCCGTTGGACGAACAGTATCTTCTCGGGGATGCCCACTTATCAGATTTCGCCGACCTACGGTTCGACGAAGGTGATGAGCGTGGTCGAGACCGTCGTGCGCCTTTGCACCTCCGGCCCGCTCGGCTTCCTCTTCCTCTACCTCTTCGGCTTCTACCTGCTGATGCGCGCCCTGCGTTTCAAACCGCTGCTCTCGGCCTTCGGCGCGACGGCATGGGCGTTTTCGAGTTATTTTCTCATCATCATCGCCGCCGGACACCTCTGGAAGGTGAACACCCTCGGCTTCATTCCGCCCACCATTGCGGGGTTGGTGCTGGCCTATCGCGGCAAATACTTGTGGGGCGCGACGGTCACCGCGCTATTTGCCGCCTTGCAGATTGCCGCCAACCACCTGCAAATGACTTACTACTTCCTGTTTGTCATGCTCTTTGTGGCGGTGGCCTACGGCATTGAGGCCCTGCGCAGTAAAACCCTCGGCCGCTGGGCGAAAGCCACCGGCGCCCTCTTGGTGGGTGGCCTCTTGGCGGCGGCGGTCAACCTGCCGAATCTCTACCACACGTGGCAATATTCGAAGGAGTCGATGCGCGGCAAGACCGAACTGACTACGCCTTCTCCGAAAAAGGCCGAAGCCGCCGATGCTCCCTCGGCCGAAGGCACCGACGGATTGGCGCGCGACTACATCACCCAGTGGAGCTATGGCATCGACGAGACGCTCACGCTCCTGATGCCCGACTTCAAAGGCGGCGGCTCGAGCAGCATTCTCGACCGCGAAGGCGTCGACCGGATGAACGGCTACAACGAGTTCTATCAATACGCCACGCAGTTGCAGCAAGCCACCGGCTCGGGCAACGTGCCGGGCATCGTTCAGTATTGGGGTGACCAACCCTTCACCGTAGGTCCCGTCTATGTGGGTGCCATCATCTGCTTCCTCTTCGTGCTCGGCCTCGGTCTGGTGCGCGGCCCGCTCAAGTGGGCGCTCGCCGCGGCCACCCTGCTCTCTTTCCTCTTCGCTTGGGGACACAACTTCATGGCGGCAACCGACTTCTTCATCGACGTGCTGCCCATGTATTCCAAGTTCCGCACCGTTTCGTCGGCCTTGGTGATTGCGGAGTTCACCATGCCCGTCTTGGCGATGCTCGCCTTGGCCGAAGTGATTCGCCATCCCGAAAAGATTTTCGGCACGCGCCGCGGCAAAGTCTCTCTCGGTGTGGCCGCCGCGCTCACCGTCGGTGTGAGTCTGTTCTATGCGCTCGTGCCCGATGCAGCCAATCTGCTCTCGGCCACCGACCACGACGCCTTCACCCAGTTGCAGCAATTCGGTGTGCCCGCCGATTTCATCAACGGCTACAAGAGCGCCATCCTTTCGCTCCACGCCGCCATCCTTTCGGCCACCGCTTGGCGCGCTTTCTTCCTCTCTTTCATCGCCCTTGCGCTGGTGGCCGCCTATGCCAAGTGGCCGAAAGCCATTCCTTCGGCCGCCGTGGTGGGGGTGCTCCTCTTGCTCACGCTCGGCGACCTCTGGAACATCGATCGCCGCTACTTGAACACCGATAGTTTCAAAGAACCCGAAGCGATGCAAGGCAACTTTGCCAAATCGCCCGCCGATCAACTCATTTTGCAGGACAAGGATCCCAACTTCCGCGTGCTCAATCTCTCCGGCGGCAATCCGTTCAACGAAACCTCGAACCAAACGGCCTACTGGCACAAGTCGATCGGCGGCTATCACGCCGCGAAACTCCGTCGCTACCAAGAGTTGATCAACTTCTACCTCGACGACGAGTGCCAACGCCTCGGCCAAGCCGCACAAAAGGCTTATGCCCAAGCGGCAGCCGACAGCACACAACTCGTGGCGCGCGGCATTCGCACGCAGGAGCAACTCAACGCATACGTGGCCGCCACCCTCAACACCGATTCGGTGGCACCCGTGCTCAACATGCTCAACATGAAGTGGGTGATCCTCAGCGGCGGCAACATCGCCCTGCGCAACACGCACGCCAACGGCAATGCGTGGTTTGTCGACGAGGTGAAATTTGCCGACAATGCCGATGCCGAAATCCGCACCCTCGGAAAACTGGACACGAAGCACCAAGCCGTGGCCGATGTGCGCTTCAAATCGCAGCTCGAAGGCGCAACCAACGGACAAGGTCGCATTGAGCTCAAGCACTACGCGCCGAACGAACTGCGCTACACAAGCGACAATAGCAAAGCCGGCGTGGCGGTGTTCTCCGAAATCTACTATCCCGGTTGGACGGCCACCATCGACGGCCAACCGGTGGAAGTGGCTCGCGTCAACTACGTGTTGCGTGCCCTCCGCGTTCCCGCCGGTCGTCACGAAATCGTCTTCTCGTTCCGCCCCACCTCGGTGAGCACCACAGAAGTCATCGCCTACGTGGCCTTCGCCCTCTTGATCGCGGGCTTCCTCTTTGCCGCATGGCGCCAATGGCGCACCGGCGGCGAGGAAACCGACGAAGCGGAGACCCCCGCGGCGTAATGCGCGAACAGACGACGCGACGTCTACGCCCCTTTTGAATACTTTTTAATTCTCGCAGCGCTGTTTCGGCAGCGTGAGCACGCACAGAACTCCCCGATGTACCTCTTCCCAAAGGCGCACGGGGAGTTTTGCCACCCACCCCCGAAACAACCACTGCCCTTTCTCTCTCAAACTCAACCCTCCATGCGCATTCCTCAACAATTCCTCGTTGCGCTCGCTGCGCTGGGGCTTGCCTTTGGGCTCGCCCTCACTTCCTGCGCACGCACACCGCACAACACTCAAACACCAACCACAATGAACGATACTGCCACTCTCTACTTTGCCGGAGGCTGCTTCTGGGGCACCGAGCATTTCTTCAAACAAATCAACGGCGTGCTCGACACCCGCGTGGGCTATGCCAACGGCCACACGGAAAACCCCACCTACGAACAAGTGTGCGGCCACAACACCGGGTTTGCCGAGACCGTCGAGGTGAAATACGATCCCAAACGCCTCCCCCTCACGCTCCTCGTGCAACTCTTCTTCCGTACCGTCGACCCGACCAGCGTGAACCGTCAGGGTGGTGACGTGGGGCCGCAATATCGCACCGGCATCTACTACACCGATCCCGACCTGCGTCCGATGCTCGTGGCCGAGAAAGCCAAGCTCGCCGCCGCCATCGGAAAAACGGTGGCCATCGAGGTCGAACCGCTCCGCAACTTCTATGCCGCCGAGGACTATCACCAAGACTATCTCGATGTGCATCCCGGCGGCTACTGCCACGTGCCGAGTGCCCTCTTCGAGGAAGCGCGCAAGGCCAACGCCGACACGCCGCAAAAGCGCACTTACAAGAAAGCCACCGACGAGGAATTGCGCAGCCGACTCAATGACCTCCAATATGCCGTGACGCAAAAAGCGGCCACCGAAGCTCCGTACCAAAACGCCTACAACAAGGAGTTTCGCCCGGGCATCTATATCGACATCACCACCGGCGAACCCCTTTTCCTCTCTACCGACAAGTTTGAATCGGGTTGCGGCTGGCCGGCTTTCTCGAAGCCCATCGATCCGCACCTGCTCGACAACCTCTCCGACAACAGCCACGGCATGCAACGCACGGAGGTGCGCAGCAAACTCGGCGGCGCCCACCTCGGCCACGTCTTCAACGACGGCCCGAAAGCCACCGGCGGACTGCGCTATTGCATCAACAGTGCCTCGCTCCGCTTCGTCCCCAAAGCGGAGATGGAGCGCGAAGGCTACGGTGCTCTCCTTCCCTTGCTCGACACGCCGAAGGCCGCTAAACACTAATGACTTCGCGCCTTCGTTGCCCCACTTACTCTTTGTCATCACCGCCCCTCGTCCTTCCCGACGAGGGGCGGTTTGCATTGTAAGGCGCATCGATTAGCCACGAAGTCGAAGGGTTTGTCCGAAAAGCCCACAACTTTTGCGTAAAAGTCCACTGCTTTCGGGCAAAAGTCCCCCGTTTTTCACCGCTTGCTTGGGCGTATATCGGCACAACGACCACCGAATGAGGGGAAAGGTGACCGTAGGGAAAAAACACGCCACAAACGAAGTGGCGCGACTCACGACTCCACATTCCCTTCGCACTGTTCTTTTGCCGGGTGCCTCCCTTTCGCAACGAAAGAGGTGCGATATTTTTCTACCGCGCCCATTTCCCGATGCTAAGCCGCTGTCGTTGTGACGCAAAGCAGCGAGGGCTATCGAGAAAATCGATGAGCCTGAGGGAGAGCGAGAGTAGAAAGAACGGGCCGCAAGGGCATAAAAAAGCGCCGGCAGACGTAATTGAAACGTCTGCCGGCGCAAATAGGAGTGCGGAGCGGGCGAAGTGTGTGCTCAGTGGCGCGTCGGAGCTTGCCGAGCGCGGTCGCTAAGCCGTTTCGCCGCCGAGGGTTAGCGTTTGATCCACTTCACGGCCTCTTGCTTGCCATCGTTGCGCACGAGCTGCACGAGGTAAGTGCCTTTGGGGAGTGCGGCGGTAGAGAATTCCACCGTGTGGGCTGCAGAGAGCGGAAGATCGAAGAGGCGCGCGCCGCTCAAATCGAGCACTGCGGCCGAGCGGTAAGCGGAAAGTGCGCCGCTGAGTGTGGCGATTTCAGCGCCGGGCGCGCTGTTGACGCGCAGCACCGGCTCTTGCACGAAAGGGCGGTTGGAAATACCTGTATAGAGTTTTCCCAAGCCCGAGAAGCGGAGGGTGTAGTTCACCACTTTGTCGGTGGGCACCTTGTATTTGTCCAAAGTCAAAGCGGGACCGCAGCTACCGCTGCCGAGACCCTGTTGGAAGTAGTCGAAGTGCGCGGTGTTGTACTTCGAAGGTGCGAGTTCCCAGTTGTGTTCCACGTTGATGAGGTCGTGATCGTCGTAGGGCAGGACGGAGAATTCCACCTGTCCCTCTGTGGCGACGTGCACGCCGTTGCCTTCTGCGTCGACCAAGCGGAGATCGCGGAGATCCATGCGGTTACCGCAAGTTTGCGTGCGGGCATAGGTGGTGAGATTGCTGTCGACGCGCTGCACATAGCGGCCGAAGAACGAACCTTCGCAGCGGTCGGAATAGTTTTCGCGCGGACCGCGTGCGGTGTAGTCCATGAGAGCGTAGCGGCTGTCGAAGCCCATGCTCACGCCAAGGCGGCGAAGTTGACCCTTGTTTTGCGCTTGTGTGGGATCGAGCGAGACGTTGAGCACCACATTACCGTCGGCGTGGATGGTATAGGTGAGCGTGTTGGGCACGAGGCCTTGGCGCGTTGCGGTCACCGTGTAGGTGCGTCCGCGGTCGGTCGTCTTGATCGTGGGCACTGCATTCTGGTTGTTGCTGTCCGCTACGCGATAGCGCCATTCAAGGGTGTTGTAGGGCTTGCTGGTGTAGGGCGCTTCGTTCTCGATCCAGCGGAAGTTGTCGGAAACGGGACCCTTGCCGTAGGCGATGACGGGGAGGTCGTTGTACTTCCAGTCGACGAGTTGCGAAGTGGTCGTGTTGAAAGTCATCGAAACCACATCGTTGGAGATCGTGGCAAGGCCACCGGTCTTCTTCAACTTGAGAGCGGGCGCATCGGCCTTGGGCGTAAGGGCGGGCAAGGCGGTGCGCTTGGCGAGTTCGAACTGCTCGGCGGCGAGAACATAGCCTGCTTTTGCCCAGTCCTGGTCTGTTTTCAGACGGAGATAGACGTTGAGGTGGTAGTCGTCGGCACCGTTTTCAGGCACTTGCGTGGTCATGCTGAAAGGAAGGGTGCGGAATGTTGCAGCTGCAAGGGTGGGGAGTTCGATATTGCCCTTTTCTACGCTGACACCGTTCTTCAATACTTCGAAATCGAGGGTGAAATCGGAGAGATCTCTGAAGGCGTAGTTGTTACGAACGATCAGACTCTTGTTGTTCTTGCCGTTGTTGAGACGGAAGGTGACGTATTGGTACACCTTCTTGACGATGTCGAGTTTGGGAGTCCACTCGCGTTCGGAAGTGATCACACCGTTGTTGACGAAGTTACCTTGGTGAGGACCGGGGTAGTCGTAACCGGTGGTCAGTTGTTTGATGCCTTGCTTGAGTTTCTGGGGATTGTAGATGCCTTGATCGACCCAGTCCCAAATGCAACCGCCGATGCCGAGTTTCGACTTCTCGATGATGTCCCAGTATTCGCGGAGATAACCCACGCTGTTGCCCATGGCGTGGTCGTATTCGCACATGAAGAAGGGCTGGCTGGCGGGGTTGTTGTTAGCATATTGCTGCACGTAGCCCACATCGGGGTACATTTTCGAGAACAGATCGGTGATGCCGGCAAAGTGGCGGTTGGCGTTTGTGGCACCTTCGTAGTGAATGGGGCGGAGATCGAGCTTGCGCGCGGCGTCATAAACGGAGATGAAGTTGTCGCCTGCACCCGATTCGTTACCGAGCGACCAGAAGATGATCGAGGGGTGGTTGCGGTCGCGCTGCACCATGCGCACAACACGATCGACCATCGCGGGCTTCCAAGACTCTTGTCCGGAGATGATGTCTGAGTTGTAGCCGCCGTTTTTACCGTGGTCGTTCCAGTTCTTGTGACATTCGAGGTCAGCTTCGTCCATAACGTAGAGGCCATAGTAGTCGAACATGGCGTTCATTTTGGCCTGACGGGGGTAGTGCGAGGTGCGAACGGTGTTGACATTGGCCTGCTTCATGAGGGTAATGTCCTTCAACATCGTGGGCACGTCGATGGTGCGTCCGAGTTCGGGGTGCGTGTCTTGGGTGTTCACGCCCTTAAAGAAGACGCGTGTGCCGTTGATGAGCACTTGTCCGTTGCGAATCTCGATGCTGCGGAAACCATATTGCGTGTTGAACGCCATTTCTTCCTTGCCGCTTGCGTCTTTTTGCACGACGATCACGGAGTAGAGTTCGGGAGTTTCGGCCGTCCAAAGGCGGAGATTCGTCAGCGACTCGAAGGTCACGTCCACTTTCTTGGTGGTTTCGCCGGCAGTGAAGGTAACGGTTTTCTCGCTTTGCGCCACTTGTTGGCCGTCGGGGTCGAGAAGTGTGACTTCCACGCGCTTGTTAGCAGCAGTTTTGTCGCGGTTGTCGAGTTCGAGTTGGACGTTGAGCGATCCGCTCTTGTAGCGTTTTGTCGCATTGAGGTCGGCGGTGATGTAGTGGTCGCGCACAAAGGTGCGGGGAGTGGCCACCAAATAGACATCACGGTGCAGACCGCTCATGTGGAAGATGTCTTGTCCTTCGAGATAAGAGCCGTCCGTCCAGCGAATCACCTGCACACTGACATTGTTCTTGCCGGCGCGGAGGGCGGAGGTGACGTCAAATTCGGCATCGTTGTTGGCTCCTTGCGTGTAGCCGATGTATTTGCCGTTGACCCACACATAAGCGCCGCTATAGATGCCGTCGAAGTGGAGGAACACGCGCTTGCCGTCCCAGTTGGCGGGAAGATCGAACTCGCGGCGGTAGCTTCCCACGGGATTGGGGTCTACCTTTCCGCGATACTCCTTGCGCAACTTGATATAGGGCGGGTTGTCTTCGAAAATGTAGTCCACATTCACGTAAACCGGCTTGTCATATCCCTTCATTTCCCAGCAAGAGGGCACTTCAATGTTGTCCCATGCTGCGGTGTTGTAGTCGTTCTTGACAAAAGCGGTGTCGCGTTTGGCGGCATCGGGGGCGTAGCTGAACTTCCAAGTGCCGTTGAGCGACTTCACTTCTGTGGAGTTCGGATCGAGCCATGCCTTCTTGAAGCGCGCATCGGCCTTCAATGCGGTCGAATTGGCGTAAGGCATGAACGTGGCGCGTCCGGTTTCCTTGTTAATGGCGAAGACGGTTTCGTTTTGCCACTCGGTTTGGACTTGTCCCACGCGGTGTTCTTTCCAATCCTTCACTTCGGTGAAGCGGAACAGCTCGTTGCCGTCGGTACCGTAGCCCACATATACGTCGCCCTTCTCGTTCATGCTGAGCAAATACATGCTGTGAGCAGCAGAGACGAGGCGATAAACGTCCTTCTTTCCTTGCACCGGTTCGAGGAAAAGGCGCTGGTTGGCGTTGTTTTTATTGAGATCCCATTGCAAAGGTTTCCTGGGGCCGTTGAGCGCCAAGTCCATTGCTTTCTTGTAGTTGCTGTTGTAGATCACAAAAGTGCCGTCGCCTGCGTCGAGGAGTTGGAACACTTGTGAGGGAGCTGTGGGATCAGGCGCAGCACCTTCGTAGTTGCTGTTGTTGGCCGGCGAATCACCGTTGCTCAAGTTGAGATTGTGCGTCGCAGAGGTGAGGGTGTAGTATTTGTCTACGGCCGGTTGGGCGAGCGCAAGCAGGGCACTCATACACCAGAGAGACCATACCACCCAAAGTCGTCTGTTTCGCCAGGAAGTGAATTGCTTCATGATAGGACTGTGAGAGATAAACTATAAAAGATTAGAGAGAGATTTGTCGAACTTATTCAAAGTAGAAGGTAAGCACCACCATGTTGGGCGTGGCGCGCTGCAAACTTTGCGTGAAAACCAACTGCGTCGGATCGGTCAGGTCGGGGCGATCGCGGCGGAGCGTGTTGTGCAAGCCGAAACAGAACTTGATTTCAGGAATCAGCTTGAAAAAAGGCAGATAAAAGTCGCAGCCGAAACCCACTTCCGCGAAGGCTTGGAGCGGCCGCGTGCGGATGTAACTGCCTTTCGACGAGGTGAGGTCGTACATCATGTCGAGCCCGCCCACCACATAGGGACGAAAATTATTGTAGCGCGGGGCGGCGACTTTGACGAGGGCAGGTACGGCGATATAGGTCGTTTTCATGTCCTGCGTCAGCTCTTGTTTTGTCGCCATGTTGCGGAAGGTCAAATGCTTCGAGCCGAAATGCAGCGTGGGGGTGACGCGCAGCGCCAAATTGCGCGTGAATCTCCATTCGCCCAAGACACCAACCGAGAAACCGAAGTTTTGTCTGTCGTTCTCGCCCACCCATTGTGCACCGTCGGCGGTGTTGATGTAGCCGTTGTTGATGAGTTTCAGCCCTTGGTCGTGGAGTCCGATTTGGAAACCGTAGTGCCACGGGCGCTCGTCGATGAAAGGCTTGTATTGCACCACACGTTGCTGCGCCCCGCCGCGGAGTGCGGTGAGGCCAAGGAGAAGGAAGAAGAGCAAGCGCATGGGCATGTTGCAGTTTTTGAAAGCAGCGCGAGGAGCGAAGTGCGCCCTTTGCGCGCCGAAGTCTGAGCCGGTTATTGTAAACGGATGCCAATCGACTCGATACCCGAGATATTGTTGCGGTGCATCAGGTGACGGACGGTGATCCGGCCTTTTGCGCCGTCGGGTAGTCGGAGGGTGAGGAGCGGATAGTCATAAGGATGCACCGAAACACCGCGGGCGCGCAATCGCCCTTCGTCGGTCGAGAAGTCGGCGACGAGCGTATCGGTGCGCACCATGAGCAGACTGTCGCGCAAGCAGCGGGGCGGACGCGGTTGTCCGATGGCCGTGAAGTGTCGGCGGGCGTCGGTGCGCGCCTGTGCGGCGGAGTCCGGCACGGCCAGTGTCCAGCGCTGGTGCACCACCAGCGTGAGAGAACGGAAGGGGCACGGCTCGACCGATGATTTGCGGAGCATCACCGAGAGCGGGTAGTCGCCCGCGCCGGGCAAACTGTCGACGGTGAACACATAAGCCGTGTCGCGCGACCAACCGTGGAGGTCGACGGCCGCATATTGCAAGTAAGTTTCCGCCTCACGGCAGGCCGTCGAGAGCAAACCGGCGAGCAGAAAAACGGCCGGTAGCCAAGTGCGGGCACGAAGCAGCGAAGGGACAAAAAGCATACGGTTCATGCCGTCGGGGTATTGTCGGAGTTGCCGATCTGCGCGGGCTGTGCATTGTCGCGTCGTCCGTTGGTTTTCGCATTTTCGGTGCGGGCTTCCGCCTCGCGTCCGTTTCTTCTGTCGGGGCGTGCGCCGTTGCGTTCGCGATTGCGCTCGTCGTTGCGGCGGGGTGCGCGTTCGCGTCGGCCGTGGGTGCCGCGCACGTTGGTGTTTTGGGCTTCGGCTCCATCCTCCGCCGCCGCTTGTCGAGCCCCTTCGGGACGTGCGCGGCGTTTCTTGCGCTTTTTCGACTTGTCGAAGCGCGTCAAATCGTCTTGCTCAGCCAGATCGACCACCTTCTTTTCGGTGGGTTGCACGCCGTCGTCGAGCAATTCGGGCTTCTCGCCCGCGCGGTTCATCTCAATCACCTCCAATGCCCGTTCGGCACTGATGGTCACTAAGTTGGCCGCCATGCGCTTGTCGGTCGAATAGGTGATTTGTCCGCTGAGAATGTCGGCTTTGAAATGATAGTACGTGCCGTCGATCGTTTCGAGCGTGACGTTGCGTTCGGGCAACGTCTTGTGCGCCTCGTTGTAGGCGTCGAGTTCGTAGTTCAAACAGCATTTGAGTTTACCGCATTGTCCGGCCAGTTTCTGCGGATTGGGCGAAATGTCTTGCTGTCGGGCGGCGCCGGTCGACACGGTTTGGAAGTTTTTCATCCACGTGGAGCAGCACAATTCGCGTCCGCAAGGGCCGATTCCGCCGATGCGTCCCGCCTCTTGGCGCGCACCGATCTGTCGCATCTCAACGCGCACGTGGAAGGTGTCGGCCAGCACGCGAATGAGCTTGCGGAAGTCCACGCGAGCGTCGGCAATGTAGTAGAAAATCGCTTTGTTGCAGTCGCCTTGATATTCGACATCGCCGATTTTCATGTCCAGCTCGAGCGATTTGGCGATCTGTCGGCTCTCGATCATCGTGTCGTTCTCACGACTGCGGGCTTCGTGCCATTTTTCGATGTCGGAGGGGCGGGCTTTGCGATACACACGCTTGATTTCGCCCGTGTTCTTGGGCTGTGCCTTTTTCATCTGCAAGGGCACGAGCGATCCGGTGAGCGTGACGGTGCCGATGTCGTGGCCGGGCGAAGCTTCGACAGCAACGATGTCGCCTTTTTGGAGGTCGAGATGATTATCGTTGCGAAAATATCCCTTGCGGGTGTTCTTGAATTGCACCTCCACGAGATCGGAGAACTCATTGTTGCCGGGAATGTCGCTATTGTAGTCGTAGGTGTTGAGTTGATGTTTGGAGCACCCGCATCCGCAGGCCGAGAATCCGCGGAGCGCAGGGTCGGGAATGGTCGTTTGTGACATGGGGAAAAATATAGTGACGGCAGGTTCTATCGGCGGAAGTCATCCGCCGTTTGCCGGGAGTGGACCGGCGAACGCGACGCGGCGTGCGTACAATTCGCCTTCATACGCAAAAGTATATTTTTTTGTCGGAAGCACCAAGTAAATGTTGGCTTTTAGCAGAAAGTCTTTCAGTTTGTTGATTTTCGGGGCGACATGTTTTCTGCGCCTGCCGAAGGGCGGGCAAAAACAGGTGGACTTTTCGCCAAAAACAGTGGACTTTTTGAAGAAACAAGAGGAGTTTGGAGAAAAAGCCGGGAACTTTTTCCCAACAAAGGTGCACCGACGGCGCAGAGAGGACTGAAAACGACTCGAATCAAGGGGGTAAAAAAAGTCGGCTCGCTCTTTTCCGATCGGGGAAGAGAGCGAGCCGACAAAAGCGGCGCGGCGGCAAACGGCTTTGCGCTGCAAACCGCCGGAAGCGGAAGGGTTGAGATCGTAAAGACGAAAAGGAGCGTGCCCAACGGGCGCAAAGTGCAGGACGAAATGCGATCAGCGCACCACCTTTTCGACTTCTTTCTCCAAACGGTCGGCATCAATGTCGCGCGCCACCACCCTACCGCCGGCATCGACGAGGAGCGTGCCGGGCACATAGCGCACACCCAATTTGCGCACGAGGGGACTTTCGTATTCGCCCGGCGCGTAAATGGCATTGGCAAGCGAGTCGCGTTGTGCGCGATTGCGCGCTTTCTCCTCGTCGCTGTCCATGAGCACGTTGACCACCACGAGACGCCGGCCGAAACGACGGCGCAGACGTTGCAGGGTGCTCACCCAGCGGAAGTTGGCATTGTCCCACGAGGCCGAAACGACGATGAGTGCGCAGCGATTTTTGAGCATTTCGCTCGTGAGCGTGCCGCCGGTGAGCGTACGCTCCGAGAGTGGCGGCAGCTTTGCCCCTTCGGCGAGCGCAAACACGGGACGAAGGTGGGCGGCAATGGACTGCAATTGGGCATTGTTCGGTTGGGCTTTGAGCAAGAGGTCGAGCAGTTCGCCGTCGGGGCGGCGGCGCGGACGCTCGGCCGAGGCGAAGAGGTCGAGAAACACGGCCACGGCGGCCAAGCTCTTGGGGTGCGAACGGATGAAGGCTTCGCCTTTGCGGCGAATGTCGGCTTCGGAACGCCCACGATTGCCGGCGCGGAAAGCCTGCAAGAGTTCGTTGTCCTCGCCGCCTGAGATTTCGACGTCCTTGAGGCGATTGGCTTCGCCGGACAGGTGCACTTCCTCACCGGGAACGGCGACGAGCGTGAGGGTAGAGAAGTTGGGATAGACCAAAGTGAGGAGCATCGGTTCGCGCACGGGGCGATCGTAGCTGAATGCGCCGCGCGACAGGCGGATGCTGTCCGTTCCGCCCCCATCGGCAGGGGTTTCGGCCGAGGCATAGGCGATGATCGCAGCTTGATCCACCCCTTGGATCGTGCCGGTGAGGCGGGCGGTGTGCTTGTCGGGGCCGCAGGAAACGAGGAGGCCGAGGGGGAGCAGGAAGGAGAGGAGAAAACGTGAATGCATGTGACTTGGGGCTAAAAAGAAACGACAAGAACGCAGAGGATGCGGCGTTCCTGTCGTAAAAAAGGGAAGAGGATGCCGAATGACGGCAGCGAGTCATTTCACCAGCTCGGGGTGCGCCGCGAGCACCTTGGCCAATTCGAGATCGGTCTGTGCCAATCCGACCAACGAGCGGTCGGCGGCGAAGGCGGCGGCCAGTGCTTGCGCAGCGCCCTTGACATCGCCGGTGCGCGCACCGAGGAGGGCGGTGAGATAGGCCGTCATGGCATCGCGGTTGGGGACGCCCATGAGGGTTTGGCGGGCAGCGACATAGTCTTTGGTGAGGATCTGCGCGAGAGCGGCGGTATTGGTTTTCGCGCCGCGGAGTGTTTGGGCGGCCTGCACAAAGTTGCCGCGCGCCACGAGGAGAGCGCCGAGCACTTCGTTGTAGTTGGCTACGGTGAGTGCCTTTCCGAGGTGAGCTTCGGCCTCTTCGAGGCGATGTTCGCGCACGGCGATGAGCGCGGCGTTGGCGTTGGCCTCGGGCAGTTCGCCGGCTTTCGCCAATTCGGCCTTGGCGGTTTGCAGATCTCCCTTGGCATAGGCGATTTGTGCCAAGCCGTTGTGGGCGCGCTTGTCGTTGGGATAGAGACGAGCGGCCTTTTCAAAAATGGCCTTGCGTTCGTCGAGATTGTTCGTGAGCGTGGCGGCATACAGCACCTCTTCTACCGAAAGTTGGGAGGCGTCGTTGGCATACTGCTCGCGGATTTCATCGTCGGTGCGGCCGACCACGCGGTAGTTGATGGCCAAACGCGCGCGACGCAACTCGGGGAGCACTTCGTCGGCCAGTTCGGTGAACGCAACGGAGATGTTGCGAATCTGCTGTTCGCGCTCTTCGGGATCTTGGTAGAGGGAGAGGACGCGGATGATGGCTTCTTTGTCTTGAATGTTGCTTTGTTGCACCAGTTCTTTGAAGCCTTCCCAGTCTTCGGCGGTGTATTTGGTGTCGACGTTCGCACCGAGTTTGTTTTTGCTCAACTGTCCGTGCACATACTGCTCGGCGGTGTTGCGGCGGCTCTCGGCCAACTGCGTGTTGAAGTCGAGCGATCCGTCGGGCGAGGCGTAGGCGGCCACTTCGATGTTGTCGAGCGCCAGATTCTTGCGGTCGGCCTTGATCTCGCGCAGCATTTTGACGAAGTCTTGCACAGAGGTGCGGTTGAGTTCGCTGGTGCGCACCTTGGCTTGATTGATGAGATATTTGATTTGTGCGTCCTGTCGGCGACTGATCTGCTGCTGATAGCCGTCGGCGGCCGTGGCGGTGGTGGCAGAAGCGAGGGTGCGATACACCAACTGCGAGGTGGCGAGCACGCCGTCGGCGACTTTCACCTCGGGGATGGCGACGCGCTTGTTGCCGATGCGGGCATCGAACGTCAAGTAGAGTTCACTGCGATCCATAGCCGGCGTGTAGGGGAAATTCGTGCGCATCACATAGTTGCCCCCCACCTTGTAGGCGATGGTTTGATCGTTGCCCACGACGTTTTCTCCTTGGAAGGTGGCACTTTGTCCCACGGTTTTCGTACCGGCATAGCGCAATTCGGGCACAACGGTGACGACGGCCTTTTTCTTCATGTACTTTTCGGGAAAACGGCCGTTGATGGTTGCGGGAACCACGTCGCCCACCACTTCAAGGGGCGAAGGGGTGACGGTAAAGTTGTCGGCACTGAGCGATCCGAGCTTGCCGCTGCACGAACTCAACGCAAGGAGTGCGATCGCTGCCGCGGAGACAGAGAGAAGATGTTTCATGAATGATCGAAAAAAGTGGAGAGTGAAAAAAAGGTACCGTGTTTGGCTTAAGCGGCTTCGTCTTCGTAGTATTTTCCGCTGCGATCGTACCAAGACGCGGGGAGTTTTCCGCCGAACATGCAGTAAAGCCCGATGAGAATGAAGGGAACGGAGAGCAACTGGCCTTGGTTGATGCCGATCAAACCTTGCATGTGGAGTTCCCAGGGCTCTTGCACCTCTTTGAAGAACTCTACGCCGAAACGGAAGACGAAGATGAAAGTAAGACAGAGGCCGAAGAAAAAGCCGGTGCCGACTTTTTCGCGATGACTGCGATAAAGCAACCAACCGATGACGAGCAGCACGAAATAGGCGATGGCTTCGTAGAGTTGGGCGGGGTGTCTGGGCTGCGTCTCCCCAAGACGGGCGAAAACGAAGCCGAAATCGCTGTGGGTGTAGGTACCGATGATTTCGGAGTTCATGAGATTGCCCAAACGGATGCAGCCCGCGGTGACGGGAGTGGCGATGGCGATGTTATCCAGCACGCGGAATAGCCGAACCTTGGTGCTGCGCACGTAAAGCCAGAGAGCCAACATCAAGCCGGCCGTACCTCCGTGCGAAGCCAAGCCTGCATAGCCCGTAAAGTGCCAATGACCCATCCCGTCTTGGCGCATGGGGAGAATCATCTCGAGGGGATGCGCCAAGAAGTAGGCAGGTTCGTAGAGCAAGCAGTGGCCGAGGCGCGCACCGATGAGAATGCCCAAGAAACAATAGATGAAAAGGGGATCGAACTTGACTTGCGGAATGCGCTGCTCGCGATAAAGTCGCCAAACCATCACATAAGCGGCGGCCAAACCGAGGGTCCAGAAGAGCGAATACCAGCGAATGACGAGCGAACCGATGTGAAAAGCCACCAAATCAGGATTCCAAACGATCATAAGAGGGAGAGATTGTGCAAATCGCGCACCGTCGGCAGCTTAAAACGGAGCGGCCGGCGAAGCGCGACGTGCGAGAATTAGACATTGAAGAGGAAGTGCATGATATCACCGTCTTGTACCACATACTCTTTGCCTTCGATGTGGAGCAAACCGGCCTCGCGTACGGCGCTTTCGCTGCCGTATTTGATGAAGTCTTCGTACTTGATGACTTGCGCACGGATGAAACCTTTCTCAAAGTCCGTGTGAATCACACCGGCGCACTGGGGGGCTTTCCAGCCGCGCTTGTAGGTCCACGCGTGCACCTCAACTTCGCCCGCAGTGATGAAGGTTTCCAGATCAAGGAGCTTGTATGCGGCCTTGATCAAGCGGTTGACGCCGCTCTCCTCGAGGCCCACGTCTTTAAGGAACTCTTGTCGCTCTTCGTAAGTCTCAAGTTCGGCGATGTCGGCCTCGGTTTGTGCGGCCACAACCAGGATTTCTGCACCTTCCGGCGCTACGGCTTCGCGCACACGCTCCACATGTTCGTTGCCCGACACGGCCGATTCTTCGTCGACATTGCAGACATAGAGCACCGGCTTGGAGGTTAAGAGGAAAAGGTTGCGCGCCGCCGCTTGTTCGTCCTTCGATTCGAAAACGACACTGCGGGCATTCTTACCTTCCAAGAGGGCTTCGCGGATGGCGGTGAGCACGGTGTATTCCAACTTCGCGTTCTTGTCGTTGCCCACTTGCGCGATTTTCTCCACACGCTTGATGCGATTTTCAACCGTCTCGAGGTCTTTGAGCTGCAACTCCGTGTCGATAATCTCTTTGTCGCGAACCGGGTCTACACTTCCGTCGACGTGCACCACGTTGCCGTCGTCGAAACAGCGCAACACGTGGAGAATGGCGTCGGTCTCGCGGATATTGCCGAGAAACTGGTTGCCGAGTCCTTCACCCTTCGAGGCGCCTTTCACCAACCCCGCAATGTCGACAATTTCGACCGTGGTGGGAATGATTTTTGTGGTCTTCACCAGCGCGGCCAACGCCGAGAGGCGTTCGTCGGGCACGGTGATTACGCCGACATTCGGCTCGATGGTGCAAAAAGGGAAGTTGGCACTCTGTGCCTTCGCGTTACTCAGACAATTGAATAGCGTCGATTTGCCCACATTAGGCAGGCCGACGATGCCGCATTGTAAACTCATGTGTGATGATTTGCTGATTTGGAGCAAAGATACAACTATTTTTCGAGACAACGTGCCCTATATAAATAATGAGTGCGCCGAACGAATTGTTCGGTGCACTCATTTCATTTTGCACGTGGGGCTTTTTTACCGGCGATTGGCAAAGTTTTTCAATCCCGTTTGCAGGAAGTTCAGATAAGCTCCCACATTTTCATCGTAACTGCGGCTGACAGTCAACGGATCGCCGTTGCCGTCGAGCAAAACGTAGAACGGTTGTGCGTTGGCGCCGAACTTTGTGCGTTGCAAGTAGCTCCAACGGTCGCCGACGGTGCGGAGTTTCGTCGTTTTGCCGTTTTCTTGCACCTCGATCGTCTCGGGCAGCGGCGTCTTGTCGTCCACATAGAGCGAAATCAGCACATAGTCCTTATCAATGAGGTTGCGCACTTGGTTGTTGGTCCACACGGCGGCCTCCATCTTGCGGCAGTTCACGCAACCGAAGCCCGTGAAGTCGATGAGCACCGGCTTGCCTACACTGCGGGCGTAGGCCATTCCGGCTTCGTAGTCCTTGAATTTCGGTTCCACCGTGGTGTGCGGATTGAGATTGAAGTCTTGCGTGTTCATCGGCGGGGCGAAAGCGCTCACCGCCTTGACGGGTGCGCCCCACAAACCGGGCACCATGTAGATGGCGAAGGCCAAAGAGGCGATGCCGACAAAGAAAGCCGGAACGGAAGTGCCGCGTTCGTCTGCATCGTCGTGGGGGAACTTCACAAAACCGAAGAGATAGAGCGCAAGCAGGGCGAAGAGCGCGATCCACAAGGCCAAGAACACTTCGCGGTCGAGGAGATTCCAACCGTAAGCGAGGTCGGCCACCGAGAAGAATTTCAGCGCGAAGGCCAATTCCACGAAACCGAGCGTGACCTTCACCTTGTTCATCCACGAACCGCCGCGCGTCGTCTTCTTGAGCAAGGCGGGGAAGAGCGCAAAGAGGGTGAAAGGCAGCGCCAATGCCACGGCAAAGCCGAACATACCCACAGTGGGCGCGAGTTGGCCGCCGCCCGAGGTCGAAACCTCCACCAGCAAGAAACCGATGATGGGGCCGGTGCACGAGAAGCTGACCAGCGCAAGGGTGAAGGCCATGAGGAAAATGCTCAACAAGCCCGTTGTGTTCGAGGCCTTGGCATCGATCGCGTTACCCCACGAGGTGGGCAGCTGAATCTCGAAACCGCCGAGGAACGAAGCACCGAAGAGCACCAACATCAAGAAGAAAGCGATGTTGAAGAAGGCGTCAGTCGACAGGCCGTTGAGCGCCGAAGCACCGAAAAGCGTAGTGATGACCAGTCCGAGCAAGACATAGATGACAATAATCGCGGCACCGTAAGTCAATGCGTCGCGGATGCCCTTGGCGCGGTCACTGTTGCGCTTCAAGAAGAAGCTCACCGTCATCGGAATGATGGGCCAAACGCAGGGCGTGACGAGCGCCAAGAGTCCGCCGAGGAAGCCCAAGCCGAAAATCAGGAGCAGCCCTTTGCCGGCTGCGCCGTGGCTCTCACCGAGGGCTTGGAGCTTGTCGGTGACGGGCGTCCAGAGTTGGCGAATAGTGGCGCTGTCGAGTGCGGCGGCCTGTGCTTGTGCGGCGGCGGCGGCGTTTTCGGACAAGGCAGCGGCGGTGGTGTCGATCATGGCCGGCACGAGTTCTTTGGCCTCAGCCTCCATGTCGGCCGCTTTGTCGGCCGCGGCGGGTGCGGCCTCGGCAACGGCTTTCTCCGGGCCGTCCGTTCCTTTCGCACTCATCTCCACCGTGGTGGGCGGCAAGCAGTTTTCGTCGTTGCAAGCGCCGTAGCGCAAGTAACCCTTCACCTCATATTGTTTGTCGGTGAGTTCGATGCGCTGGGTGAACTGCGCCGTGTGCTCAAAGTAGGACACGGGCATGTCGAAAATGGGATCTTGCTTGCGTTTCAAGCCCGCTCCCGCGCGCAGTGCGCCCTTGAGTTTGGCGCCTTTGAGCACATCGGTGCCGAAGGTGGCCGCCGTGGGGCCGCCGGGCGCGATGTCGGTGCCGTAGACGTGCCAACCGGAAGCCATGTTGCCGGTGAACACCACATCAATCTCGGTGGGACTGACGCGCTTGGTGGAAACACTGAACTTGACCTGCGCTTGTGCGGCCGTCACGGCGAGCAGCACGAAGGAGAAAAGGAGAAAAAGGATGCGTTTCATGTGGGGGATTGCTAAGATGAAACAAGGTGGCCGGCAATTCCGGCCACCGTTGAGTGTAAGCGTCGACACGTCGCAAGCCCTTCACTCCGCCGCAAGACGACGGAGCGGAATGTGACCGCGGAAGGTCGAGAAATGTTTATTTGCGCACGCGCTTTCCGGGACGCGCCTTGCCGGCTGTATGCGCCTGCGTGGTGGCACCGGTCATGGCGTCGGGCGTCGCCGTCTGCACATCGGGGGCGTTGGCATAAAGTTCGGCCACCTTCGCGTCGAGTTGATCGCCGCGCAAACCGAAAGCTACGATCTTGCCTTGCGGATCGATGAGCAACGTGGCGGGAATGGAGCTGATGCCATAAGTGGCAGCGGCCGTGCTCTGCCAGCCCTTGAGGTCGGAGAGGTGAGGCCAAGAGAGATTCATGCGCTGGATGGCTCCCGTCCAAGCGGCCTTGTCGTTGTCGAGCGAAATGCCCACGATTTCAAAGCCCTTGGCGTGATATTTCTCGTAGAGCGCCTTCACGCGCGGCATTTCCGCACGGCAAGGACCGCACCACGATGCCCAAAAATCTACCAACACATAGTTGCCTTTTCCGCAGTAGTCTGAGAGGCGCTTGGTCGCTCCTTGCGGCGTTTGGAGTTCGAGATCCTTGAACGAGCTGCCGGGCTGATGCAACTTCATGGATTCGGCACGCATAGTGAACTGCTCCACGAGGGGCTGCAAGAGCGGCGTGGAGAAGCAAGCGGCCTTGCTCGCGATGAGTGCCTGAATGTCCTCTTCGTCGAGCAGACTGCCGTAGAGGTAGAACAGCGGCGCGTTGCTCACCGCTTCGGGATGCTCTTTCAGGCTCTTCTTCACCAGTTCGCCCACCTCGGCCACGGATTGATCGTATTGTCTTTCGAGGGCTTTGAACTCGGAGGTGGAGGTTTTGCCTTCGCCGTGGAGCTTTTTCAGTTGTTCAACGACAGCAATGATGCCGGGCACCTTCTGCACCACGGCCGTTTGCGTGTTGTTGAGCAGGGCATTCTCCGTCGTTCCGCTCACCGTCGAGGTGGGCAAATCGACCATCACCGAACCGTCGAGCACCGCCACCAAAGAGCGGTTGAGATCGCGCTGTTCGGAGAGCTGGAGGAAGGGTTGTTTTTGGGCATCGCCCTGCAGGGTAAACGTGCCGTCCTTGCCCACCTTCACAGAGTCCACCTTGTTGGACTGGAGATTGCGGTAGTAGACCACCGATTGACCGGGGGTGGCTTTACCTTTCACCACATATTGTTGTGCGGCGGCGCCGAGCGCGAACGCTGCGAACGCCAAGGAAAATATCAATTTCTTCATGTTGTGACTGTTTTAGAGGGTAGATTGGCACAAAAGTACGTTTTTCTTTGAACAAAGACAAGCATTTAGCGTTCTTTGGGCGCGAGCGACACGTAGGTTGCCGCACTCGCAACTCCACCGGTGGGCGAACCGCCGGTGCCGCTCCACGAAACGCCGCTGTCGGCCGCAAGAGTTGCCGAAAGCTCGACGGACTCCTTATTAATATAGCGTCGGCCGGACATTCGCGCGAGCAGCGACAGGCAACAGCAGCGCACCATGCGGAAAAAGTCCCCTTGTTTGGCGCGAAACAAGGGGACTTTGTGTGAAAACACGGGGACTTTTTGCGAAAAGCTGCGCACAATGCGCGGCTCCTGCGGCACGATCAGTCGAAAACGCCCGTGGAAAGATAGCGTTCGCCCGTGTCGGGGAGGAGGGCGACGATGGTTTTGCCGGCATAGGCCTCATCGGCGGCCAAACGCAAGGCGGCACTGAACGCCGCGCCCGACGAGATGCCGCAAAGCATGCCTTCGACGGCAGCCAACTCGCGCGCACCGGCGATGGCGTCCTCGTTGGTCACCCGAACGACGCGATCCACCACACTGCCGTCGTAGGTAGCGGGCACGAAGCCGGCACCGATGCCCTGAATCTTGTGGGGCGCCGGCGCACCGCCGCTCAGCACGGGCGAGGCATCGGGCTCGACGGCCACAATCTCGACCGCGGAGTTATGGGCTTTGAGGGCTTTGCCCACGCCGCTCACCGTTCCGCCTGTGCCGACGCCGGCCACGAAGACATCGACAGCGCCTTCGGTGTCGCGCCACACTTCTTCGCCGGTGGAGGCAGCGTGCACGGCGGGGTTGGCGGGATTGTCAAACTGGCCGAGGGTGACGGCGCCGGGAATGGAGGCGCGCAGCGTTTCGGCGCGGGCGAGTGCGCCTTTCATCCCTTCGGCGCCGGGGGTGAGTTCGAGGCGAGCGCCGTAGGCCGCCACGAGGCGACGACGCTCCACACTCATGGTTTCGGGCATGACGATGACGACTTCGTAACCTTTCACCGCGGCGGCAAAGGCCAAGCCCACGCCGGTGTTGCCGCTCGTGGCTTCGACGAGGGTGCTGCCGGGGCGCAGCAGTCCGTCGCGCTCAGCGGCGGTGATCATGGCCAGCGCAGTGCGATCTTTGACCGAACCGGCGGGGTTGTAACTTTCGAGTTTCACCAATAAACGGGCGCGGAGGGCATGGCGGGCGGCCACACGTTGCACTTCAACAAGGGGCGTTTCGCCCACTAATTCTAATTGAGAACGATAGATTTTTGACATAGGAGGAGAAAATGAGGGGAGGTTTATGGAGGGGGACGGGGGCAATTCGGCAAAGAATGTGTAACTTTGTCGTGCGCGCCCTGTTCGTCGAAGACAAATATACCTCGTGCAAGTCACAACCGACCTTCCGGCGCTCGTAATTCTACTTAACTCAACGTATTTCATCGCTCTGTTCATGCAAACTGCGCTTTCCCCCGAAGAAATTGCCCACTTGAGTGCGCAATTGGCCGTGGCCGATCCCAATATTCCGCAAGGTGAGGCCGACGATATCCAACCGGCGCGCATCGAAGAGGCCGTGGCACTCTTCCGCGATCTCGTGTTTCCGGGCTTTTTCACCGCCCGCCCCACCCTCGAATGCTTGTCTCAACTCTCGCGCATCCTCTATCGCCAAATTGAAGCCGCCCGCTGCGTGGTGGGCGAGACGTGTTGCGCCAAAGCGCTCACGCAGCAATTCATGCAGGCCATTCCGGCACTGAGAAACACGCTCGGACTCGACGTGCGTGCCATTTATAATGGAGACCCTGCGGCGGCGAGTCACACCGAGGTGATCTTGTGCTACCCTTCTGTGCAGGCGATTGTGCACTACCGTATGGCGCACGTTTTGCATCGCGCGGGGGTACCGATTGTGCCGCGTATCATCAGCGAATTGGCCCACGCCCGCACGGGAATCGACATCCACCCCGGAGCAGAAATCGGCCCGGAATTTGCCATCGACCACGGCACGGGGGTGGTGATCGGGGCGACGTGTATCATCGGCCGCGGCGTTCGCCTCTATCAAGGGGTGACGCTCGGCGCGCGCAACTTCAAAACGGCGGAAGACGGCACACTGCTCAATCTCCCGCGCCACCCGATCATCGAAGACCGTGTGGTGATCTACAGCAATGCGAGTGTGCTGGGACGCATCACGGTGGGGCACGACTCGATCATCGGCGGCAACGTGTGGGTGACGCACGCTGTGCCGCCGCACTCGCGCGTTTTGCAGAGCAAGGTGACGCTGGGCACAGATTTCGATGAGGGGGCGGGTATTTAAGTGCCATGCGCCCGGGAATTGACGCCTTGGGCTATTTGTTTTCCTCGCTTTTTTCGCAAAACAATGGCGGCAAGACCTTTGGTTTATCCTGTTTTTCAACAAAATACTTGCATAATGATGCAAACTCCACCTTTACTCTCATCATATGTAGGTATTTCGCAGGGATAAATCACACCATTTGCTCATATTCTCAAATTCTTTTTCTATCTTTGCCGCATTAGTGGAACATTCCACACTTACACGCTAATTACTATACGCACACATGAAGAAGATGTTTCAATTTTTGCTCGCCGCCATGACGCTTGCCGCGAGTGTTTCAATGATTTCGTGCAATAAGGAGGACGATAACTCCAACAACATCCCGCAAGCCGATCCTTCTATCGTAGTTTTCTCTTGGGAGGGCGGTGAAAAAGATATTGCGGTGCGCCCCACGGAAGGAAATCGCATGACGAAGGACTGGAGCTTCGTGGAAGCTGATAATCCGGACGCTACGACGCACACTAAGGTGGACATGACGGTGGACACCACCTCTACTCCGGGCGTGAAAAACATCTCTAACGGATGGATCGCGGTGAAAGTTACGGATTTGGGACGCCAGATTCACATCACGGCGCTGCGCAACACGACGCCTTCTCCGCGGGCGATCCGATTCACCGGCGTGTGTGAGAAGCATCGCTTCTCGTTCACCGTTCGACAAAACGGCATTTCTTACTGATTCCATCAGGCGGTTGCCGCAAACTGCGCAGGCTTCACTGACCACGCGTGCTGTTTGCAAATATTCCCGCCGACGGGTACAAAAAATCCCCCTTGCACTTCCCGAAGGAAAGGCAAGGGGGATTTTTTAGGGGCTTATTTGCCTATAAACCGGCGGATGGCCTTTTTTCGGCGCTCTTTTTGCACGGAAAATTAGGCATCGATGGTGGCGTACTTGGCATTGCGCTCGATGAAGTCGCGGCGCGGCTCCACGTCGTCGCCCATCAACATCGAGAAGACGTGGTCGGCTTCGGCGGCGTTCTCAATTGTCACGAGCTTCAACATGCGCGTTTCGGGATTCATCGTGGTGTCCCACAACTGCGTGGGGTTCATTTCACCGAGACCTTTGTAGCGCTGGAGCGTAATGGAGTTCTCTCCCTTCGTGGGATCGCCGTATTGGGCGATAAATTCGTCCTTTTCGCGATCATTGTAGCAATACTCTTCGACTTTACCCTTGCGGCAACGATAAAGCGGGGGCATGGCGATGTATAAGTGGTTCTCTCGGATCACTTGCGGGAAGTAACGATAGAAAAGCGTCATGATGAGCGTGGCAATGTGCTGTCCGTCGACATCGGCATCGGCCATGATCACAATTTTGTGGTAGCGAAGTTTGTCGATGTTGGCTTCTTTTGAATCCACCTCGCCGCTCTCGCCTTCTTTTTGCACACCGAATCGGATGCCGAGTGCCTGAATGATGTTGTTCACCTCGTCGCTTTCAAACGCTTTGTGCCACATGGCTTTCTCGACGTTGAGGATTTTACCGCGCAAAGGTAGGATTGCTTGCGTGGCGCGGCTGCGACCTTGTTTGGCAGAACCGCCGGCCGAGTCACCCTCGACGAGGAAAAGTTCGCACTCTTCGGGAACGCGGCTCGAACAGTCGGCGAGTTTACCGGGCAGTCCACCGCCGGCCATCGGATTCTTGCGCTGAACCGTTTCACGCGCCTTGCGAGCGGCGACACGAGCCGTAGCGGCGAGAATCACTTTATCTACAATGAGTTTCGCTTCCTTGGGATGTTCTTCGAGATAGTTGGTGAGTGCTTCGCCAACTGCCTGGTTAACGGCACCCATCACCTCGCTATTGCCGAGTTTCGTCTTGGTTTGTCCCTCAAACTGTGGTTCGGACACCTTGACACTGATCACCGCCGTGAGACCTTCGCGGAAGTCTTCGCCGGTAATTTCGATCTTTGCTTTCTCAATCTGCTTCTGCGCCGTTTCTTCTGCGTACTTTTTGAGCACACGCGTCACAGCAGCGCGGAAACCCGCCAGGTGCGTACCGCCTTCAATCGTATTAATGTTGTTCACATACGAATGAAGGTTCTCACTATAGCTCGTGTTGTACACAATCGCCACCTCAACCGGAATGCCTTCTTTCTCGGTGTTGATATAGATCACATCGGGAATGAGCGGATTGCGCATGGCATCTTGATAGCGCACGAACTCGCGCAGCCCACTTTCCGAGTAGAATACTTCGCGACGCGGGTTACCTTGCTCGTCTTCTTCTCGCTCATCGGTGAGCGTGATGGTGAGTCCGGCATTCAAGAAGGCCAGTTCACGGAGACGATTGGCAAGAATGTCATATTTATATTCCGTGGAGGTGAAAATTTCAGGGTCGGGCCAGAACTGTTGGCGCGTACCGCGTTGGTCGGTCTCGCCGACCACTTTCACCGCGTAGAGAGGATGTCCCTGTTCGTATTCTTGTTGATAGATTTTACCATCGCGGAACACCTGCGAAAGCATGTGCGTGGAAAGCGCGTTGACGCAAGAAACGCCGACACCGTGCAGACCGCCCGACACTTTATAAGAACCTTTGTCGAACTTACCGCCGGCGTGGAGCACCGTCATCACCACTTGCAGGGCACTCACGCCCTCTTTTTCGTGCATATCGACGGGGATACCGCGTCCGTTGTCTTGTACAACGATCGAATTGTCCTTGCAAATCGTCACATCAATGTGGGTGCAGAAACCGGCCAAGGCTTCGTCGATGGAGTTATCCACCGTTTCATAGACCAAATGGTGCAGACCTTTCTCGCCGATGTCGCCGATGTACATCGCCGGACGCTTGCGAACGGCCTCCAAACCTTCGAGTACTTGGATATTCGACGCGGAATAACCCGCGGCTTTATGCTGTTGTTCTTCCATGCGGATTTCAATATATAACTGGAAGCAAAGATACAGATTTATTTCGGATTGACCAACTTATGTCGTTTGAACACACGACGATACACCACAAAGCCCGAAATCACCACACTAAGCAGGAACAATCCGGAGAGGAAGATGAAAAGTTGGATCATGATGGTAGGCAAAAAGGTGTAGATGCGGCCGGTGTGCACCTCGAGTGCCCAACGCCAAAGTGACATCCGCCCTTCGGTGGGTGCCATCACGGCCGATTGCGGGGGCATCGGCGCGGGAGTGGAGGCCGAGGTGCGCCCTTCGCCACGCGACGCACTGTGTTTGGTGGAACCGGGGTATTCCGCGCCGCGATTGTAGTCGAACACCACCGCGCGCCCGGCAAAATCATCGCTGTAACCGGACACCGAGTAGGTGAAATCGGGCATGCCGGCATGCGTCGGCGGGACATATCGGCAACGGCGCATCAAATCGAAACACTCACCCGTGGCGCGATTCCATCGATAGAGGCCGGCAAACGATCCCACAATCCACTCGTCGCGCCCCACTTGTCGGAGCACGTTCGGCCCCATGAAGCCCGTGGGCGGTTCGCGGCGGAGACGTTGCGGCGCATCCGCGAGACTCCGCACCGTGTGGAAGCCGTGGGCGGTGTAGAACAACCATTCGCCTCGCGTTGTGTCGCGGCGCACCATCCGCAACTCGTCCCACCACGCGTTGGGCGTGTCCTCCACCGTGTGCGGAACGGGTACATGTTTGCCACCGGCCACGAGTATCAGCAAGGGCGGACGCAGAAACATGCCCGAAAGCGTGAGCACGAAGACGAAAACCAACGTGCTCACCCCGATGCGGTTGTGCCAACGCAGCGATTGCAGCGTGAAGCGATTGGCAGCACGACGGCGCTTCACTTGCAAGCGGTGGGTGATGCGCGGAAAGAACGTGATGATCAGCCCCGTAATGCAGAGCAGCAAGAGCGCAAGCGCAAGCGCATCGACGGCAAAACGACCCATTTCACCGAAAAGTTCTCCGCTGTGCAATCGCCAGATGGTGCGCATGGTGAAGCGTCCAGGCGCTCCTTCGGCGGGAGCGCGGAGTTCGTGGCGAACGAAGTGACGATAAGGCGCGGTGGCGGTGTAAACCGCCGAACGGCTGAGCACCACGAGCGTATCGCCGGCCACCGCGGCCGAAACGAAGCGATCATCGCCGAGCAAATGGGGCGTATTTTCCTGCCAGCGCGCAGCACCGAATTGTCGAAGATAGACAGTGTAAGTGCTCACGGCGAAGACTTTGCCGTCGGGCAGGCGAACGGCATCGACAAAGCTTTGATTTTCCGCCCCCGCTTGCAGGCCTTCATTCCACGTTCGGAGCTGTCGGCAACGATCGTCGGAGAGAAAAAGCCCGTTTTCACCGTAGAGCAGCACACTGTCGGCACCCAAACGCAGCGTGCCGCGCACAGTGCCGTGATTCCAGTTGTGCAGCGCGTAAGCCGCGGGCAGCCAACGGCGCGAGACATCAAGACCGCGCAGTTCGCGGCGGTGATTGAGCAGAATGCCCGAAACTAAAAAAGGAATGAGGAAGCAAGAAAAGAACAATCCGCCCCATTTGTGCCAGCGCCGCCAACGGCGGACGCGCTTCGGCGAGCGAGAAACGGAATCGGTTTGAGAAGACATAGGAGGAAAACGACCGCCGCAGGGGAGGTCTTGAGATGGATTAAAGAAGAGTTGAGTTGTAGTTCGACAAAGATACGCATTTATCGTCAAGGACTGAAATGCGGATTGTCTTTTGCTTGCATTTCTCTCGGGGTGTTCACGATGACCGGCCAACAGGCACCGATATTCCCCTCGCGCCGGACTGTGCGCACGAAAAAGTGGGGAGCTTTCGGGCAAAAGTCCACGACTTTTCAGCAAAACAAGGGCACTTTCTCCGAAAAGTAGCCTTGTTTTTTTGAGCTGTGGAGACTTTGTCCACCACAACGCCTCGGGAGGCAAACAGGAACTGTGCAAAATAAGCGAAGAAACGAAGCCACACAACAAAAATCATCGGTTTCATCGAAAGAAGTGAAGAAGACACAAAACATCTACCGCTTATTTTGACACCTGAACAAAGCACATCCCATTATTTATTTGTAGTTTTGCATACATGACAGACCACGAACAATTGCCGCTTCAGCTCTATCTCATCGAGACCTTGGCCGCCGGCCATTACCTCACGGTGAAGCAGTTGGCCGATCGCACCGGCATGCACACGCGCCGCATCTATCGGCTGTTAGAGAAGTTTCCCCGCCTCGGGCTTACGCTTGAGAAGTCGGGACATGCCTATCGTCTGTCGCCCGACGCGCCGTTTTTGGTGCACGTCTCGGAGCATCTGCATTTCCGCCCCGACGAAATTCAAACTTTGGGCAGGGTGTTCGAAAGCGTGAGCGACACTTCGACACCGGTGCGCCTGCTGCGCGACAAGATTCGCCGCTTGCGCAACGACCATGTGCTGGTGCTCGACGACAGCGACCAACGCATCGGGCAAAACATTCGGCAAATTTTCGAAGCCATTCGCCAAGAACGCACCGTGGTGCTCAAATCTTATCTCTCGGCCAGCGGAAACACCATCGCCGACCGCATAGTCGAACCTTATCTCTTCCTGCCGGGCAACCGCGATGTGCGCTGTTTTGAGATCCAGTCGCACTACAACAAGACTTTCAACCTTGCGCGTGTGCAATCTGTCGAACTACTTGATCTGAACTGGAATCACCGAGACGAACATGAGACCGATTTCGTCGATTTGTTCCATTTCACCGGTTCCACTCGCACGCGGGTTTGCCTGCGCTTGGGCTATTTGAGCCGCAGCGTGCTCATCGACGAATATCCCCGCGCCGCTAAGCACATCACGGCCGAGGACAATGGCAAATGGCGCTTCGAAGCCGATTTTTGTTCCATGCGGGGCATCGGCCGCTTCGTGCTGAGCATGCCTTCCGATATTGAGGTGGTCGATTCGCCCGAACTCATTGATTACCTGCGCGAACAGGTGAACATTGCCCAAAGCAAATGGGGAGCAAACGCTTCCTCTGCATGCAGTGATTCCTCCACCGCAACCGACACCCCCTCCCCGTGAGGTTTTGCCCGATTGCGCCCAACCGACACTTGCGCCTTCTCCGAAGAAACATCAAACACTTTATATGAATAGAAAACTTCTTCTCCTCTTGGCGTGGCTTGCTCTCTTGCCTGCCGCCGCACAAAAGGCCGATTTCAACGTCGTGCCGCTGCCGCGCGAAATTACGCCCAATTCTACCGCCGGGGCTTTTGTGATCAATCAAAACACCGCGATCCTCGACGGACACTCTGCGGGCGAAAAACGCAACGCTCGCTTCTTACAACAATATCTTTTCGAGCGCACCGGTTTTCAACTCCCTTTGCTCAAAAAAGCGAAAGGCGTTCCGACGCTTTCGGTGCGCACCCTCTCCGACGCAAAGGATTTAGGGGCTGAAGGCTACCGCATCGACGTGGACGCACGGCAGATCACCATCACTGGTGCCGACGATGCGGGCGCATTCTACGGTGTGCAGACATTGCGCAAAGCCCTTCCGCATTTAGACGTCGCAGAAAAAGGAAAGACAGCTGTCAGCATTCCCGCGACTCGCGTGAGCGATGCGCCTCGCTTCGGCTACCGCGGCATGGAACTCGACGTGGCGCGCCACTTCGTGACGGTCGACAGCGTGAAACGCTTCATCGACCTGCTCGCCCTGCACAACATCAACCGTTTTCACTGGCACCTCACCGACGATCAGGGCTGGCGCATTGAAATTAAGCGCTACCCTCGCCTCACCACGGTGGGCAGTCAGCGCGCCCAAACGGTGATCGGACACAACACGGGCAAATACGACGGTCGCCCTCACGGTGGTTTCTACACGCAGCAGGAGTGTCGCGACATTGTGCGCTACGCTGCCGAACGCCACATCACCGTGATTCCCGAAATCGACCTCCCCGGTCACATGGTCGCCGCCTTGGCTGCCTATCCCGAACTCGGTTGCACCGGAGGCCCTTACCAAGTGCGCCAACACTGGGGGATTGCGGACGATGTGCTTTGCGCCGGCAATCCGAAAACCTACGAATTCATCGACAACGTGCTCGATGAGGTGACAAAGATCTTCCCCTCCACCTACGTTCACATCGGCGGCGACGAATGCCCCAAGGAACGTTGGAAGCAATGTCCGAAGTGTCAAGCCTTCATCGGCGAAAAGCACCTACAAGCCGAAGGCGGTCACACGGCCGAAGAGCGTTTGCAGAGCTATGTGATCCGTCACACAAGCGAACATCTTGCGAAGAAAGGTCGTCGCATCATCGGTTGGGACGAAATTCTCGAAGGTGGACTCGCGCCGGGTGCCACGGTGATGTCGTGGCGCGGAGAGAAAGGTGGCATCGATGCGGCCAAGAGCGGACACGATGCCATCATGACGCCCAACTCCTACCTCTATTTCGACTACTACCAGTCGAAGAACACGGCCGACGAGCCGATGGCCATCGGCGGTTACCTGCCGCTCGAACGCGTTTACGCCTACGAACCCGTTCCCAACGGCACCGACGAAGCCACCGCCCGCCGTTTCATCGGTGTGCAGGCCAACATTTGGACAGAATACATCCCCACCTTCCGCGGTGTGGAATACATGGCACTGCCTCGTGCCGCCGCTTTGGCCGAAATCCAATGGCGTCCGCGCGGTGTGCGCAACTATCAGGAGTTTCTCGGCCGCCTGCCCCAACTCTTCTCCTTATATAATGAGCAAGACTACAACTTCGCCAAGCACTACTACGACATCCGCGCGAACTATGACTTGGTACCCGGTAATGGTGTGAAGGTGACGCTCTCCACCGTGAACGATGCTGCCATTCGCTACACCCTCGACGGCAGCGAGCCCACGATGAATTCGGCACTCTATGAAGGACCGCTGGTCATCAACCAACCGGCAAAATTCCGTGCCGTGGCTTTCCGCACCGAACCCACCGTGGTCGGTAAAATTGTGAGCCGCAGTCACACCGAGCGCGAAGACTTCCATTTCAACAAGGCCACGGCGCGCCCGATTGAGTTGTTGCAGGGCGCCAACGCACAATATAAATTTGCGGGCGCACAAACTTTGGTCGACGGTCTCCGTGCCACGAACACCAATCACCAGTCCGGACGTTGGATTGGTTTCTACACCGAAGACATGGAAGCCGTGATCGACCTCGGAACAGAGACGCCCATCGAAGAAGTCGGCTTCAACGTCTGCGTGGAAAAGGGAAGTTGGATCTACGACGCGCGCCGCATCGACGTTGCTGTGTCGGACGACGGCAAACACTGGACAACGGTGGCCGAACGCGACCTGCCCGCCCTCACCGAAGCCAACGCCAACGGGATTGTACGCCATACGCTCATCTTCCCTCGCTGCGCTACGCGTTTCGTCAAGGTACACGCCGTGCCCGAACACCAAATTCCCACATGGCACACCGGCGCCGCCGGAAACCGCGCCTTCCTCTTTGTCGATGAAATCGAGGTAAAATAAGAAATTTGTACGTCGCGAAAAAGAATAATCCACTTTTTCGCCCAAAACATTTGGTAGTTATCACAAAATGCACTACTTTTGCACTCGCAATTGGGTCATGGTGTAATGGTAACACTACAGGTTTTGGTTCTGTCATTCTGGGTTCGAATCCCGGTGACCCAACAAAATGCGCTGATTGGCTGCGTCCTCGACGCCGACCATCGGCGCATTTTTTTATTTCTGCCTTCCGTGACGCGGAAGGCGCGAGGCGTGTATGATTGCGCCTCTTCTTTCTTCCCTCTGTTTCCTTCCTCTTCATCACACCTATGGCTTCTCTGAAATCTCTGGCTAAGGACACGGCCATCTATGGCATGAGTTCCATCGTGGGACGCTTTCTCAACTACCTGCTCTTCCCGCTTTATACGCACGTTTTTGCAGCGGCAAGCGGCGGCAACGGGGTGATCACGAACATGTATTCCTACACGGCGCTGCTTTTTGTGATCCTCACCTTCGGTATGGAGACCACTTTGTTCCGTTTCATCAACCGCAACGATGTGGAGGATCCGAAAAAAGTCTACACCACCGTGTTGACGATTGTGGGCAGCGTGGGTTTGCTCTTCTTAGCCTTTGTTTTTGCCTTTCTCCCCTACCTTTCGACACAAATGGGCTATCCCGATCATCCGGACTACGTTTGGATGATGGCCGCCGTCGTGGCGCTCGACGCCTTTCAGGCCGTGCCCTTCTGCTATCTGCGTTATCAGCGCCGACCCGTGAAGTTCGCGGTGTTGAAACTCAGCTTCATTGCCCTCAACATTCTGCTCAACCTCCTTTTCTTCGTCGTTTTCCCCCGTTTCATCGACGGTTGGCAAATCGAAGTGGGACACGTTTTCCTCGTCAATCTCATCTGCACGGGATTGATCACCTTCGGTTTTTGGAAAGAACTCTTCGGGGTGAAATGGCGCGTCGACCGTTCGCTCATTCGCCCCATGCTTTCCTATTCGTGGCCCATCTTGGTGCTCGGCATTGCAGGCATTCTCAACCAAACAATCGACAAAATTCTGTTCCCCAAACTTGTTCCGGGACATGAAGGCATCGTCCAACTCGGCATCTACGGCGGCGCGGTAAAACTGGCCATGATCATGGCGCTCATCACCCAAGCTTTCCGCTATGCCTACGAGCCTTTCGTGTTTGCAGCTGCGAAAAAAGGCGAATCCACCGACAACCGCGCCACTTATGCGCTGACGATGAAGTATTTCTTGATCTTCACGCTCTTCGCTTTCCTCATGGTGATCGCCTATATCGACCTGTTCAAGCACATGATGGGGCGCGACTATTGGGATGGCCTCAAAACAGTGGCCATTGTCATGGTGGGCGAAATCATCAAAGGCGTGTATTTCAATCTCTCCTTTTGGTATAAGCTCACCGATCGCACCATTTGGGGCGCGTGGTTCTCGGGTGCCGGCTGTTTGGTGCTCGTTGCCTGCAACTTGTTGTTCGTTCCGCGCTTCGGCTACATGGCCTGCGCCTGGTCGGGCGTGATCGGTTACACGGTCGCCATGCTTTTGAGCTACTTCACGGGACAAAAATACTACCCCATCGCCTATCCGCTCAAGCGCATCTTCGCTTACGTCGCCCTCACGGCCGTACTCTACGCCGCGATGACGATTTCGCGCGGTTTCATCACGAGCGACCTCCTGCGCATCGCCTTCAACTCGATCGGCATCGTGGTTTTCCTCGCTTTCACCGTGCGCATGGACTTCCCCCTGGCCTCGCTGCCCGTGGTCGGCAAGTATTTCCGCAAATAACACTCTTCGCTGTTCTCACAGATTTCTCCGCTTATGTACACTGCCTCGCTCGACAACGGACTTCGCATCATTTTTCAACCTTCGGAATCGGAGGTGGTCTATTGCGGCTACGTGGTTTGCGCCGGCACGCGCCATGAGGCGCCGGCAGATTCGGGCATGGCTCATTTCATCGAGCACATGTCGTTCAAGGGAACGGAGCGACGCAAATCGCGACAGATCAACGACTACTTAGAACGCGTGGGCGGCGAACTCAACGCTTTCACCAGCAAACAAGAAACGGTGTATTGCGCCACCGTGCTCCGCCGCGATGTGCACCGCGCCGTGGACATTCTCACGGACATGGTCTTCCACAGCGTCTATCCGCAAAACGAGATCGAGAAAGAAGTGGAGGTCATCATCGATGAAATCGACAGTTACAAGGATTCGCCCTCAGAACTAATCTTCGATGAATTCGAACAATTGCTCTTCGGCGACACTTCGCTCGGAAGAGATATTCTCGGCAACAAAGATCGCCTGCGCAGCTACACCACCGCCGACGCACTCCGTTTCACCGGCGAACACTATCGTCCCGACAACGCGGTGTTCTATCTTTACGGCAAAGTGGATTGGCCGCAGTTGCTCCACCGCCTTGAGAAAGCCCACGCTGCCGGCGCGATTGTTCCGATAGATTCGACTGCAGCAGGATCAACTTTCAAGAAAGCGGTGCAACCCTTCGCCGGTTTCACCGCGCCCTCAACCGTCCGCGTGAACCGCGGCACGCACCAAGCGCATGTGGTGATGGGCGCTCCCACCTTTTCGGCCGGCGATGCGCGACGCTACGCGCTGACGTTGCTCAACAATATCGTGGGCGGCCCCTCGATGAATTCGCGCCTGAACATGGCCGTGCGCGAACGCCATGGTTTGGTGTATAGCATCGACACCTATCTGAACACCTACCCCGATACGGGCTTCTGGAGTCTTTATTTCGGTTGCGACACCGAGGATGTGGCACGCTGTCGACAGTTGGTGGCGCGCGAACTCCAACGCCTCTGCGACAAACCCCTCTCGCCCGCTGCACTTCGCGTGGCGAAAGCCCAACTCTGCGGACAAATAGGCATTTCGTGCGACCACTCCGAGTCGTTTGCCGTGGCCATGGCCAAACAATATGCCCATACCGGCACGCCACGCGACATCGCCAAAATCATGGCCGGCATCCAAGCGGTGACAGCCGAGGAAGTACAAGATTTGGCGCGCACCATCTACGATCCCGAGGGCATTTACACACTGATCTACCGATGAAATCGCATCCTTTGGCTCTCTTTCGCTATTGTCCGCGTTGCGGCAGCGCCGCATTTACCGTGGCCGACAGTCGATCGAAGCGTTGCGCCGATTGCCACTTCACCTACTATGCCAATGCCTCGGCATCGGCCGCCGCGGTGGTGCGCAATGCACAGGGCGAACTCCTCTTGGTGCGCCGCGCTTTCGCCCCCGCGGCCGGCACCCTCTGCTTTCCAGGCGGATTTGCCGAGCACGGCGAATCACTCGAAACCACTTGTCTGCGAGAACTGCAAGAAGAAACCGGACTCCACGGCCACGCGCCGAAATTTCTTTTCAGTCTGCCCAATCTTTATGTCTATTCCGAACTGACGGTGCACACACTCGATAGTTTCTTCGCCGTGAGTGTCGACGATGAAACCGCGCTTTTTGCCGACGACGACGCGAGTGCAGTGGATTGGTATCCTCTTTCTCGCGATTTGTCAGAGCAAATTTCCCTCTCCTCCCACCGAGAAGCCTTGCACAGGCTCCTCGAAAATTCATAAGCGAAAGTACTTGACTATCAAATTTATTTAGTATTTTTGCCCTGACGTGAAGTCCGCTTTCGACAACGATTTGTTTCGGTCGTTGGATCGCCATTTTGTTTGCGTTGTCCTCCTTGAGAACCACCGTCACCCCAAACTTTTTTCCGCATTACCCTATTACAAGTTATAAGATGAACGTTATTACCAAAACAGTCTCGCTGCCCGACGGACGCACCATCAGCATCGAGACCGGTAAGCTCGCGAAGCAGGCCGACGGCGCAGTGATGCTGCGCATGAACAACACCATGCTTCTCGCTACCGTTTGCGGTGCTAAAGACGCTGTACCCGGCACCGATTTCATGCCGCTGCAATGTGATTACAAAGAAAAGTATTCTGCCGTCGGACGCTTCCCCGGTGGTTTCACCAAGCGCGAAGGCCGCGCCGGAGACTACGAGATCCTGACCTCGCGTCTCGTTGACCGCGCCCTCCGTCCCCTCTTTCCCTCTGACTATCACGCCGAGGTGTATGTCAACGTTACGCTCTTCAGCGCCGACGGCGTAGACATGCCCGACGCCCTCGCCGGTTTCGCCGCTTCGGCTGCCTTGGCTTGCTCCGACATCCCCTTCGACGGCCCCATCTCCGAAGTACGCGTGGCGCGCATCGACGGTAATTTCGTGATCAACCCCACTTTCGAACAACTCAAGAACGCCGACATGGATCTCATGGTGGGCGCCACCGAAGAGAACATCATGATGGTGGAAGGCGAAATGGACGAAGTGCCCGAAAGCGCACTCCTCGAAGCCCTCAAGGCCGCCCACGAAGCCATCAAGCCCATGTGCCGTCTCCAAAAGGAACTCTCGAAGGAACTCGGCAAGGACGTGAAGCGCGAATACTGCCACGAAGTCCACGACGAAGCCCTCCGCGAGCAGGTGAAAGCCGAATGCTATCAAAAGTGCTACGACATCACGAAGTCGGCCCTCGAAAAGCACGCCCGTTTCGATGCCTTCGAAGCCGTGCGCGAAGCGTTCAAAGAAGCCTATGCCGCCGCTCACACCGAGCTCAGCGAAGACGAAATGGCCGAAAAGAACACCCTCATCGACACGTACTACCACGATGTGGAGAAGGATGCCATGCGTCGTTGCATTCTCGACGAAGGCGTTCGCCTCGACGGTCGTAAGACCACGGACATTCGCCCCATCTGGTGCGAAGTGAATCCCCTCCCCGGCCCTCACGGCTCGGCCATCTTCACCCGCGGTGAGACGCAGAGCTTGACCACCACCACCCTTGGCACGAAACTCGACGAGAAGATGGTGGACGATGTCCTCGACAAGAGCTACATGCGTTTCCTCCTTCACTACAACTTCCCCCCCTTCTCCACCGGCGAAGCCAGAGCACAACGTGGTGTCGGCCGTCGCGAGATCGGTCACGGCCACTTGGCATGGCGCGGTCTGAAGGGACAGATCCCCGCCGACTTCCCCTACACCGTGCGTGTAGTGAGCGATATCCTCGAATCCAACGGTTCGTCGTCGATGGCCACGGTTTGCGCCGGTACGCTCTCGCTGATGGATGCCGGTGTGCCCGTCAAGGCACCCGTATCGGGTATTGCCATGGGTCTCATCAAGAACCCCGGCGAAGACAAATACGCCGTGCTCTCCGACATCCTCGGTGACGAAGATCACTTGGGCGACATGGACTTCAAAACCACCGGTACGCTCAAGGGTCTCACCGCCACGCAGATGGACATCAAGTGCGACGGTCTTTCCTACGAGATTCTCGAAAAGGCACTTGCACAAGCCAAGGCCGGCCGTGAGCACATCCTCGGCGAGATGATGAAGACGCTCGACCATCCTCGCGAAGACTACAAGCCCCACGTGCCCCGCATCGAAGCCTTCGAGATTCCGAAGGAATTCATCGGTGCCGTTATCGGCCCCGGAGGTAAGATCATTCAGGGCATGCAGGAAGAAACCGGTGCGACCATCACCATCGACGAAGTGGACGGTGTGGGCAAGATCCAAGTTTCTGCGCCCAACAAGTCGAGCATCGACGCCGCTGTGGCGAAGATCCGCGCCATCGTGGCCATCCCCGAGGTGGGCGAAGTCTACGACGCGAAGGTAGTGAGCATCATGCCCTACGGTTGCTTCGTTGAGTTCATGCCCTCGAAGGAAGGTCTGCTCCACATCTCCGAAATCTCTTGGGAACGCCTCGAGACGGTTGAAGAAGCCGGCATCAAAGAAGGCGACAAGATCCAAGTGAAGCTCCTCGAAATCGACCAGAAGACGGGCAAGTTCCGCCTCTCGCACAAGGTGCTCACCGAAAAGCCCGAGGGTTACGAAGAACGCCCCGCACGTCGTCCCCGTCGTGAGGATGGCGAACGTCGCCCCCGTCGCGAACGCTAAATCCTACGCGAGTTGCCTGCCGAAAGGTGGGTGCTCCCGCTGAACCATATCCGCTGCTTGAACACGCTTCAAGCAGCGGTTTTTTTGTGCCGATTCGATGAAATGGTGCATTTCCGGCGCATGATGCACTGACCCACCGCCGACAAGGGGGAGAATCAGCCGCACAAACGATCAAGAAAGGCCGCAACTTGCAAGGAGCAACGGCCGGCGGAGCGAAGCAAGGAGCGGGCGGAAAAAGCCTCGTGTGCTCGCCCGACCTTCACTGAGCGTACGACGGAATGGAACAGCACGCAAAGTAGTCGAAAGCGCGGCATCCACTCGAGGAAAATCTGTAATGTCCCGACGGACACGCGACAAAATTTGGTTCATCACTTATTCGAGTTTTAATACTCAAAAGTTTGGATAACTCACTTTTCTCTTTTATCTTTGCGTTCATAATAGTTTTGTTGTTTTGTCTCTAAATTCAGCTCTTTAACAGTTACCAATTTACAGATAAATTTCGACAAACTGTTATTTTCCCGTCTATTTATTTGGGTGGGGGACTTTAGGTATTAATATCAATTAAAACTATCTATGGGATTTTTCAAGAATCAACTGGACAATTTTAAGCAATCTATTGAGAATCAACTGGACGATTTTAAGCAATCTGTTCCAGATGAACGATTAGATGAATTAGAAGCACAGGGTTACGATGTTAGTGAGTATCGCAAAGCGAAACAGAATGCACGTAGTGCTAAGAATGCTATTCTGGAGGAAATACGAAATGCTCATGAAAATTGCACCAATCTCACGAAGCTTGAACCTTATATGAAGACTCCTCGCAATATTGAGAGTGAATTCTTCAAGGCTGTTGCAGGAAAGGCACCTTGGTTTGGTAAAGATAAGTGGAGAAGAAAGTATAG
>CAUQEF010000001.1:0-164183 GCA_963517315.1 uncultured Prevotellaceae bacterium | reverse complement strand
GTCGACTTGTCTACGAAGGAAAGCAAATGGGTAAACCGGTAAACAAGTAGACGAGTAAAAAAGTAGACGAGAGGAGCACTCGAATTAGCGAATCACGCGTTTACTTGTCAACGAGTCGACTTGTCTACGAAGGAAAGCAAATGGGTAAACCGGTAAACAAGTAGACGAGTAAAAAAGTAGACGAGAGGGACACTCGAATTAGCGAATCACGTGTTTACTCGTAAACGAGTAGACGGGTAAACGAGAGGAGCACTCGAATTAGCGAATCACGCGTTTACTCGTAAACAAGTCGACCTGTCTACAAGGAAAGGAAACGAGGAAAGTAAACAAGTGAACGCAGGATGCAGTCGAACGAGTGACTCTCGCGTCTACTTGTCTACTCGTCTACTTGTTTACTTATTTACTCGTTCATTCCCTCGTTTTCGATTTCAAAAAGCCGGCCACGCCCAGCACGCTGCCGGAGTAGATCAGACACTGGGCGAAGACCCAGAGGACGCTGTCGTGAATAGAGCCCATCGGAGGCAGGAGCAAACCCATCAGGGCGAAGGAAACGCCGGCGACGAGCAGACCGACAGCGGTGATTTCTTGCAGTTTGTAGTGTGTCATCAGACAAAGATTTAGGTTTCACATTAGGTTGTCTCATCCATTCGGACAACAAAGCACAAAAGAGAGCCAAACCTATTATATCAATTTCTTGTTTTTCTTTTCTATTCATCTGTATAACAGTTATTTCTATTTATACAATTTATATCTTTGCTCGAACTATATATATTATACTACTGATTTAATGCAGATTACTATACATTCTATTTATCTATCAGAGAAATATAATTACTTATCATCCTATTTATAAATAGAATATCTATCTTTATCTCAATTTCAATCTATCTAAATAGAGTAATTCACAATTAATCAGTATACAATAAGAGAAGAAAGAAGCAAAAACTCGCCCGGCGAGCGATCGGCGGCACTCCCCGAGGCATTCGGGTCGAAAACCACCGATCGGTGTCGCCAATCAGGTCATCGGGCGAGCGAGAGACGCAGGCGGTCAAATACCACCCGAGGGAGCGATGGGCAAACCTCCGGGAGCGACCGCCCCCGAGGCGGCAGTACCCGTGCCGGCAGCCGCACCCGTCGAAGGAGTACCCACGGGAACGGGCGTACCACCCGGAGTGGCCGTACCGCCGGGCGTGCCGGTCGTGCCCGAGGCCGCACCCGTCGAAGGATTACCCGCGGGGACAGGCGTACCACCCGGAGTGGCCGTACCGCCGGGCGTAGCGCCGGGAGCAGCAGGCTTCGTTCCCGAAGGCGCGTTGCCCTCCTTCTTCTTCTTGTCGCGGAAGTGGAAGCTCACCGCGTGATCCTTGACCGAAAGAGCGCGGCGAATGCGTGCCGAGGGGTGAAAGACGATGTGCACCCGCTTGATGAGCGAGGCGTTCACCTCTTCGGGTTTCGTCACTCCCTTGCCGCAGCGCAGCGAGGGGCGGAACGAACCGAGGTCGCCGAGGCGCACGCTCTGTCCCTGCTGGAGGCAGTCGATAATTTCCACCTCGAGGGCATCGATCACGGCCTTCACGTCGGCCGAAGCGAGGGTACATTTCTTCTCGATGCGCTCGATGATCTTGTTGTGGTCGTTCACCACGGGCGAAACGAGTTGGGGATAGTAAAGCAGGGTGCCGGTCTTGATGTTTTTGCGGCGAACAATGTGGTAGGTTAACATAAGGTTGAGATAAAAAGGTGAGAAAAAAAACGGGCGATTTCGCTTCCGCCGCGTTGAGCGGCCGAGCCGAGGGCGGGGAAACTCCTCCGCCAGAAAGCAGCACCGCCGAGCGGCAGATCGTCGAGCCGGAGGTCGAGCCGATCGTGACGTCCTCTCGCTGTCACGGAAGAGCACTCGCTCGGCGCTTCACTCGCACACCGGTTTGCGAGTGTGGGGCGTCGGGAAGCAATCGCCTCTATCTTCCAATACAATCGAGAGGGTCGATTTGTGACAGGCAAGCGGCGAGGAAACGACATAAAAAAATGTTTCATCGCTCAAAATCAATCGCTTCCCAACCCGAAAAAAGCGAAGAAAAAGTCCGCAGCTATTTGTCATTTCTCGGCTCATTCTCCCGAAAACAAGTGAAGTTTATCATCACGAGAGAGAAAACAACGGAAAGTTGCGACATAAAAACAAACAAGTAAAGCAAGAAGCGATGAAGCAAACGCAGAAGAAGGCGTTCAAAAAAGAGAAACAGAGTGAAACACGGGCGAACGAGTTGCGCAAGAAACAGAACTACACAGCGTACACCTACGCAAGTAAACACAAGAAAAAGAACAGCAACGAGTTGCAGAAAGAGAAAAAGTTTTTACCTTTGCAGGCAAACGAGCCTCCCACTTCGCAAAAAACACACCGCTCGTTCCTTTTCACCCTTAAATTCTGACCCTATGCCCATTTTCAGCCCCTATTTTCCCCTCGAATCCAACGCCTACCGTGTCGGCAACAGCGGCAAGTTGCGCCGCAAGATGGGTTGTGCCGGTTTCGGTCTCTACGTGATGGTGCTCTCGCACCTGCGCGACTGCCCCGACTTCACCACGGCGCTCGACTACGAAGCGCTCGCCTTTGAGTTTCAAGAGTCCGAAACGAGCCTGCGCCACGTGGTGGAAGATTTCGACCTCTTTCTCATCGACCGCGAGGCGAACACTTTCACCGCCTCGGTGCTGCAAGACATGTCCGACTTGGTGAGCCGCCGCCGGCCATGGAGGCGCAGCGACGAGGAGCGCCCGCGCCGTGTGAGCAAACGCACCGCCCGCTGTGCCGACGACGAAGGCGCGGACGAAGCCTCCGAGGCCGGTAGCGCAACCGAAACCGATGCGGACGACAACGCGACGGCGGAAAGCACTCACTGCGCAACGGACGCAAAATACACCCCGGAAGCCCTCGGCGAGCACGAAAGCCCCTCACCGCAAAACGCAGCCGACACTGCGGAAAGAAAAGAAAAAAATAAAAGACCCTCTCCCCCTATAGTCCCCCTCCCCCGAGGGAGTGGGAGGGGCGCAACGCCCACGCGAGAGGAGGCGGAAGCGGAAGCCATTTTGAGCCTTCGGCAAAGCGAAATGCCCGCCGCAGCAAAACATGCCCTCGACGCAGCGCAGGAAAAACACATCCCCGATTCAAAAAACGACAGCTTCGCGGCGGAAGAGGGCAACAAGGCTGCAAAAACGAGCGCAATGAGCCCGGCGGCGCACCCGATGAGTGACGAAGAGGGCGAACACTCTGCGAAGAACGGGAACGCCACGACGGAAACGCCCGAGAAGCCTGCCGAAAAACGCAATTCCGACGAACAACAGTGCCGCACAGCGCAGGAAAAACACAGCTCCGCCACAGCAAAACAGCCCTCCACTTCGGGCGAGTGCAGCGCTGCCACGGCAGAATCGGCCTCTGTCTCACCCCAATGCTGCATCACGGCGGAAACGAGCACGGAAAGCGAAGCGGCGCACGCGAGGAACGGCGAACAAGGTGATCATTTCGAGAAAAACGAGAGCGCCACGACGGAAAACAACTCCTCCGCCGCCGAAACGAGCGCGAGGAGCGAAGCGGCGCACACGACGGGCGACAAACCCGGCCCCACCGCCACCGAAACGAGCACGGCGACGGACGGAGCATGCCCTTCGGCACACGGAGGAGGCACTGCCGCTTCGAGCGCAACCACCCCTCCCGCACCGACGAACGGCACGACGGGCAAGAACCGCCGCTCACCGCGACACAGACCGTGGCGCTATCGGGCACAGTCGCCCTTCGTCGCCCCGAACGCCGAGGAAGTGACGGAATATGCCCTCAGCACGGGGCATCGCGGCTTCGATGCGCGGCGCTTCGTGCTCTACTATCAAGCCCGCGGATGGGTGTTGCAGGGCGGTGTGGCCGTGGCCGATTGGCGCAGCTTGGTGCAACTGTGGTTGGCACGGGGCGAAAACTTCGGAAAGAGCCCCTGCGACACCGCCGCGCCGCAGTCGATCGGTGCGCAAGCGGGCAGTGCCTCGCCCTACGGCGGCGGTGCGTCACAACGGCCGTCGACTTTCGGCGCAGACTGCCCCGGCGACGCCTCAACCCGCGGGGCGACCAACCGGCCGACGGACACCACTGTGCAACGAGAGCGCACGGCAGACTTCGCCATGATGGTGCGCGACTTGATGGGCGATGCCGCCGACACGTGGTTGGCCGATTCCGTCGCCGCGCCGCACTGTGCCGAACTGCCGCCCGCCCTCACCGTAACGACCGCTCCGCCACCGGCAGACACGCCCTGCGCGCGCTCTGCAACAACGACGGAAGAGGCGACGACATCCGCCCTCACGGTAACCACCACGCCGACGCCGGCAGACACGCTTTGCGCGCTCTCCGCAACAACGGCGGAAGAGGCGACAATGCCCCGCGAAACAACGAGCGAACGGCAGAGCGACGGCGCGCCCGCGAAGGACGAAAGCCGCCATTTCGAGCCCCTAAAAAACGAATTGCACACCTCCCTTCAAATCTACGACTATGACGACGAATCCCTACTCCCCCAACCCCCTAAAAACTCCCCCATCGCCTCCTCAACCGCCGACGAGCGAGCCGGTGCCCACCGACTTGTTTCGCTCGCCGACGGCAACGCCTCGTCCGCCGCTGCCGCAGCGCGCCGAAACCGCGCCGCCGAGCTGCGCGAATGTGTCCTCGCCCTCAGCGCCTACGACGCCGGGCGGGTGGACTTCTGAGGCAGCGGAACAAGCGCACCGCTTCTGGTGCCGCCGCATATTGGAGACCTACAACCCCTCGCTCCAACCGACCATGGGCGAACGGCCGCATTGGTGCTACTGCACGCCGAAACTGCTCACACTGCGGCGCTTCCGCGAGCAGTTGGGCGCGAAGGCGGTGACGACGTGGCTGAGCCTGCAACTGAACTACGCGGCGCGGTTGTGGGGCAGTGCAGACGGCCTGACGAGCGAGCAGATCTGCGGTGCGGCGGAAGCCATCGCAGCGACGTACAGCGAACTGAATTTGGCCGAAGTGATGCTCTACCTCTGCCGCCTGCGGGCGGGACGCTACGGCAAGGTGGCGTTCGGCGCGCTGACGGTGGATGCGCTCGTGTCAAACCTGCCGCAGTTCATGAAAGAGCGGCGCGACGAGCGCTGTCGCTATGAGCGGCTTGCCGAGGACGCGGCGCGCGCCCACGAACTGGCGGCACGGGCGGGACATTGCTGCACGCGCGAGGCTTCGTTGCCCCTCCGCGCCTTGGCGCTGGAACGCACGGGCGGCGACGAAAAGGCGGCCATCGAACTGCTCAAAACGCGTTTTTGGGAACACGAAGCGGGCGGCGCGGAGAGCAAAGCGTAGCCCCGCCGACGCGGGCACGAAGGTGCGGCTCGAGGCGAGCGCCCCGATGCCGCCGGCCGTGCACAACAACCCGCTGCGCCGCCGTTTCGCCCCGCCCGCGCACCGCACAAGCGGTTGGCCCGCCCCCGACTTTTCACTCATTCACGACGAAAAACACACCACCATGACCCATTATAACCAATATCTCGCCCCGCACCTCGAGATGGTGCGCGGCATCGTGCGCCGGCACTCGTATCCCGCGAGCGAGGCGGACGACAATTTTCAGAGCGTGGTGCTCCACCTGCTCGAACATCTCGACGACGTGGCCGCGCTCGCCCTCGCCCCGCGAACGACCGACGGGGCTTTCGACCCGCGGCCGTGGATAGCGACCGTGACGCTCCATGCGCTGGCCAACCTCAACCGCCGCGCGCAGCGCCACCGCGACCTGTATCTCGACCCCGCCTCGCCCGTCGGCGACAACGACAGCACCGCGGCAGGAGAGGCGGGCACACTCCCTGCCGCGACGGCGGACTTTGCGCCCGACGCTCTGCCCGCCGAAACAACACCGCCCACACTGTGGGACGCGACCGCGCACATCGACAACGCCGTGCTCACCGACCGTGCGGCGACGAAGGGCGGAGGGACGACGGGCAACGACGACTGCCTCGAAAGGTGGCACCGCGCACAGCTCCGCCCGGGCTTTCACCGCACGAAGGCGGGACGGCTGTGGACGGCGATGCGGCAGCGTGCGCGACAGGCGACTTCGGCCTTCGGCTATGCCCGCGTGCTGGACGGCGCGCTGTCGCGAGAGTTGGCGGCGTTGGCGACGGAGACGCGCAGCGTGGTGCTGCTGCACGCCGACGGCTGGAGTGCGCCGGAGATCGCCTCGGCCATGGGGCTGGCTGCGCCCTCGGTGCGGCAGCTGTTGAGCCGCGGTCGCGCGCGACTCGCCCGAGTAGGCGATCGATCCGGCGTTTTTCGGCAGAAAAATTTGGCCGATTGAGTGATTTTTCCCACTTTTGCCTTGAACTCGGGAGTTTTTCCCGAAGGTTTATCAATAATGTTGTTATTCGGCGCACGGAATTCGTTCCTGCGCCGTTTTTTTTCGGTGCAACGCCACGGCGTTCGTTTTTCGGTGCGGCGGTTGTGACGGATGCTTTCGCGCGGCGCTCGCGCGTATTAGAGAGCGTTCACGCAATTTTCGACGCGAAAATTTGGCGGATTGAGCAGATTTGCCGAATTTTGCGTCTAACCTCGACCTGATGCTTCGAGGCGATTTGTTTTATCTTTATGAAGGGCGGCGTCGGAGCGCGTGTTGCTGCGCACCGACGCCGTTCGCCTTGCAGGAAAGGGGGCTTCCGCCCCGCTCTCTCCGCTCCCGTCAACGAAAAGAAATCGACTACAAGCCCTATGTTCCACTCCTCCTTGGCCCGCAGCCTCTGGTTCATCGTGTTGGTCATCGCGCAAGCGCTGGTGTTCAACCACATCCACCTCTTCGGCTACGCCACCCCGATGCCCTATGTGTTCATTCTCCTCATTCTCCGCCACGGCACGCCGCGGTGGGTGTATGTACTGACGGGCTTTGTGACGGGAATTTGCATCGACGCGGTGAGCACCACGCCCGGCGTGGCGGCGGGCGCGCTGACCTTCGCGGGGCTGTTGACGCCCGGCGTGCTGCAATTCTTCGCGCCCGACGAGAAGCTCGAAGAAGCCTTCCTGCCGGGGGCGCGGACGATGACGTGGAACGGCTTTTTGAAGTTTGCGGCCACGCTCTCGTTCGTGACGGTGTCGGGATTTCATCTTTTGGAGAGCTTTTCCTTTTTCCACCCCGCGACCTTGGGGCTGAACATCGGCGGGAGTTTCGTGCTCACACTGATCTTCGTCGCCACCTTCGAGCGCATTCGGCTGGCTTTCAGCCCCGGTGAAGCCTCGACACGCTGAACCGCCGCGACGATGGCGGCGGCGACTGTCCACTCCGCTTCGTGAGCCTTTGCGCCGAGGAGCGGACTGCCCGCCGAGTCGCCCCGACATAGGCCGACACCTGCCGAGGCGCGCTCCGCCCCCCCTCATTTCTTTTATTTCCTTCCCTCTTTTCTTCCCCGCCTGTGCCCAAAGATTATAGTTTTGAGAAGCGCAAGTATGTGATCGGCGGCATCGCGCTGCTGATTGTCCTGGTCTTCGTGCTGCGGCTGTTGGCGCTCCAACTCATGAGCGACGACTACCGCAAGAGCGCGGACTCGAACGCGTTTCGCAAAGAGTTATTGTACCCCTCGCGCGGGCTGATCACCGACCGCAACGGCAAACTGCTCGTCTACAACGAGCCCTCGTACAACATTCTGGTGACGATGCAGGACCAGCACGGCATCGACACGGCCGACTTCTGCCGCACAATGGGCATCACCCGCGAAGAATATATCCGACGGATGGCGGACATCAAAGACCCGAAGAAGAATCTCGGCTATTCGCGTAACACGCCGCAGCTCTTCATGAGCCAAATTCCGGCGCACGAGTTTTCAAAGTTTCGCGAAAAGCTGTTTCGCTTCAACGGTTTCTCGGTCGAGAAGCGCTCGGTGCGGCGCTACGCCTCGGGCATCGCCGCGCACCTGCTGGGCGACGTGGCGGAGGTGAACCAACGCGACGTGGACTCGGACGGCTACTACAAGAGCGGCGACTTCATCGGCAAGCTCGGTGTGGAACGCAGCTACGAGAAGGTGCTGCGCGGCGAGAAGGGCATGCGCATCATGCTGCGCGACGTGCACGGGCGCACCAAGGGGCACTACATGGACGGGAAGTATGACACCGAAGCCCAACCGGGACGCAACCTCACGCTCGGTCTCGACTATGCCACGCAGGAACTGGCCGAACGCCTCCTCGAAGGAAAATACGGAGCGATCGTGGCCATCGAACCGGCGACGGGCGAGATCATCGCGATGGCCTCGGCGCCGACCTACGACCCGCGCTCGATGGTGGGACGCGACCGCGGACGCACCATGACCCTGATGATGCGCGACGAACGGCGCCCACTGCTCAACCGCGCCATCTCGGGCACGTATCCGCCGGGCTCGACGTTCAAGATCTCGCAGGCGCTGCTCGGTCTGCAAGAAGGCTCGATCACGCCGGGGGTGACCTTCCCCTGCGCCCGGGGCTTCAACTACAAGGGGCTGCACGTGGGCTGTCACGGCCACGCCTCGCCCATCAATCTCGTGCCCGCCATCGGCACGTCGTGCAACTCCTACTTCTGCTGGAATCTGCTGCGCATGCTCAGCAACCGCGGGAAATACGGCAGCGTGCAAAACGCGATGACGCACTGGAAAGACCACATGGTGAGCATGGGCTTCGGCTACAAGTTGGGCATCGACCTGCCGGGCGAGCGCCGAGGCATGATTCCGAACGCGGCGTTCTATGACAAGGCCTACAAACGGGCCTGGAACGGGCTGACGGTGATCTCGATCAGCATCGGACAGGGCGAGGTGACGGCCACGCCGCTGCAAATTGCCAACTTGGCGGCCACGGTGGCCAACCGCGGACACTACTTCGTGCCGCATGTGGCGCGCCACATTCAGGGCGAACGCCTCGACACCACCTACACCCGCCCCCACCGCACGATGGTGGCGCGCCGCTGGTATGAATATGCCGTGGCGGGGATGCGCCGCTCGGTGCTGGCGGGCACTTGCCGCGGGGCGGAATTTCCGGGCGGCGAGGTGTGCGGCAAAACGGGCACGGCGCAAAACCGCGGCCACGACCACTCGGCCTTTATGGGCTTCGCCCCGATGACGCGCCCGAAGATCGCGGTCTGCGTCTATGTGGAAAACGGTGGTTTCGGCGCCGATTTTGCCATGCCCATGGGCTCTCTCATCATGGAACAGTATATCAACGGAAAACTCTCGCCCTCCTCAGCCGCGAAGGCCGAGTCGTTCCGCCAACGTCACATCAACTATGGCAGCCATGCGCGATAATCAACTCAATCCGGCCTTTCGTGCCGACGGTTGGGTGCTCCTGCTCTTTCTGGCACTCGTCACCTTCGGGTGGTTCAGCGTGTGCGGCGCCAGCCACACGTTCGACTTGCAAAATCTTTTCTCCTTCGACACGCGAGCCGGCAAGCAGCTCATCTGGATTTGTTGCTCGATCGGGTTGGGGGGCATGATCTTGATGTTCGACGACCGCTACTTCGACATGCTGGCCGACCTCTTCTATTGGGGTATGATGGCGCTGCTGCTCATCACGCCCTTCATTGCACACGACATCAAGGGTTCGCGCTCGTGGATCTCGCTGGGTCCCGTTTCGCTACAACCGGCCGAGTTTGCCAAATGCGCCACGGCGCTGATGATCGCCAAGGTGATCGGGCAACACGGCTTCACGCTCAACCGCCGCAACAACTTCCTTCGTGCCGCGGGCATCGTGTTTTTGCCCCTCGCGCTCATCGTGATGCAAAAAGAAACGGGGTCGGCGCTCGTCTACTTCGCCTTTTTCCTCATGTTCTATCGCGAAGGCATGCCCGGGAGCATCCTCTTTTGCGGCGCCGCGGCGGTGACCTACTTCGTGGTGGGCATCGGACAGGGCGAAACCGTGCTGCCTGGCACTTTGGCCAGCGTGGGCGAATCGGTGGTGCTGGCGCTCGTGTGGCTCTTCACGGCAGGTCTGCTGCGGGTCTACGTGCCGCGCGAACCGGAACACGCCGGGCGCATCCTGCTTTGGGGCACCGTGCTGCATCTCGCGGCCTACGGCGTCTCGGCGCTCCTCCTCCCCTTCGACATCAGCTGGGCGCAGTTGGTCGGTTGCATCGCGATGTTCGGTTATCTGGGCATGCAGTGGATCGGCCGCCGCGTGAACACCTATTTCCTCATCGGGCTTTTCGCCATCGGGAGCATCGGTTTTCTCTACGCCTCGGACTATGTGCTCAACAACGCCATGAAGGACTATCAGCGCACCCGCATCCGCGTGCTGCTCGGCGTGGAGGAAGACCGCGACGCCTCGTACAACGTGACGCAATCGAAGATCGCCATCGGCTCGGGCGGCCTCTTGGGCAAAGGCTTCATGAACGGCACGCAGACCAAGCTCGACTACGTGCCGGAACAAGACACCGACTTCATCTTCTGCACCGTGGGCGAAGAAGAAGGCTTCGTGGGCGCGGCCGGCGTGCTGGTGCTCTTCCTGCTGCTCATCTGGCGGCTCATCGCACTAGCCGAGCGACAAACGTCGACCTTCGGGCGGGTGTTCGGCTACTCGGTGCTTTCGATCCTGCTCTTCCACCTGTTCATCAACATCGGCATGGTGCTCGGCATCGCCCCCGTCATCGGCATTCCGCTGCCGTTCTTTTCCTACGGCGGCTCGTCGCTTTGGGGTTTCACCCTCCTGCTTTTCATCTTTCTGCGCATCGACGCCGGTCGCAAACGCTGACCCGCCCCTCGCCGCCCGCGGTGCTTGAACACCGCCGCGCCGGCGCCCGATACCTCCATTCACGAATCCACAACATTCCCTTCAAGTTATGTCCCTCACCCCCCGTCGCCAAGCCCTCATTCGCAGCCTCCTCTTCATCGCCCTGCTGCTTGTGGCCGGCGGCCTCATCTTTTATTTGAAACGCTCCACCGACGTGCCCCTCACCCCGGCCGACAACAACGACACGCGCCGCATGGCCGTGCCCGACACCGCCGAGAACCTCCCCGCCGCCCCCGTCGAAGAAAGCACACCCACCGCCCCCGCCGAAGATCCCCTCGGCGACGAAGAGCGCGATCCCGCCGTGGCGGGCTACAACGACGGCTACCTGAGCGGCAACACCGACGGCATGAACAATGACGAGCGCGCCACCTACGACGAGTCGTCGCAATTTCCCTCGGCCGCCGACCGCCATACCTATGCCGCCGCCTATCGCCGCGGATATGCCGCCGGTTTCGCCGACGGCCGCAAGCAAGCCATCCCCGCCGAAGAGGAGCACGACAACGGCGGCTACGAAGAACCGCTCCCCGACAACGAGGCGAAAACCCCTGCCCCCAAAACCGCCGCTCCTCGCGACGAACGAAAGGCTGCCCCCACGCCGAAGCCCAACACCCCGCGCGACGAACGCAAAACCACTCCCCGCCCGTGAACTACCGTGCCCTCCTCCTCCGCCACTATCCCGTCGACACCCCGCTACGCCGCCTCCTGCTCCACCACAGCGGGCAGGTGTGTCGCCGCGCCCTCGACATTGCGCGCCGCCATCCCGAGCTGCACGCCGATCTCCGCCTCGTCGAAGCCGGCGCCATGCTCCACGACATCGGCATCTATCTCACCCACGCCCCCGGCATCCACTGCCACGGCAGCGCGCCCTACCTGATGCACGGTTCGCTCGGCGCCCGCATTCTCCGCGCCGAGGGTCACGAAGCCTTAGCGCGCATCTGCGAACGCCACACCGGCACCGGGCTGCGCGCCGCCGACATCCGCGCCCTCGGGCTGCCCCTCCCCGCCGTCGATCTCCTCCCCGAAACGCCGGAAGAGCGCATCATTTGCTATGCCGACCTCTTCCACAGCAAAAGCCACCCCATGCGCTTCCTCACCGCCGCGCAAGTGGCCGAGCGCGTCGGCCGACACGGCGAAGAGGGGCTGCACACTTTCCGCCGTTGGCAAGCACAGTTTGAGTAAGGCGAAGCCGTGGTAGAGTAAACGGGTAGACGGGTTTCGTAAACGAGTAAACTCGTAGACGGGTTTCGTAAACGAGTAAACTCGTAGACGGGTAAACAAGAGAGTTACCCGAGCGAAACGCCCGTCCTCGCCGACTGCACCACGTGTTTACATTGTCTACGCGTCCACTCCGTTTACGAAAATCACCCGTCTACGCCGTACACCCGTCCACTTCGTTTACGAATATCCCCATTTCGTCCACGAAACGCTCCGTCCGCACCGACCGTTCCACGTGTTTACATTGTCTACGCGTCCACTCCGTTTACGAAAATCACCCGTCTACGCCGTACACCCGTCCACTTCGTTTACGAATATCCCCATTTCGTCCACGAAACGCTCCGTCCGCACCGACCGTTCCACGTGTTTACATTGTCTACGCGTCCACTCCGTTTACGAAAATCACCCGTCTACGCCGTACACCCGTCCACTCCGTCTACGAATATCCCCCCACCCTAACCCCACACCCACCTTGCACCGTCCCGCCGTCCGCCATCTTGCCGCCCCCTTCGCGGCACTGCTCCTCGGCCTCCTCACACTGGCCTGCCACACCACCGCGCTCCTCACCGGGCACGGCACACCCAGCGCACCCCAACGCCCCCTCTTTGCCGACACCGTCGACAGCCTGCCCCCCACCGCCCACACCCTGCGCACCACCACCCTCACCGACAGTCTGCGTGCCCACGCCGACGACCTCCGCACCCTCAGCGACAGCCTGCGCAAAGCCCACCCCCTCGACAGCCTCGGCACACGTTTCGCCGCCGACAGTCTTGCCGTGACCGCCGGTGCCCGCCCGCTCATCGGCGACAGCCTGCGTCGCGACACCACTGCCCGCACTCCCACCGACACCCTCCGCCTGCGCAAAGCCGGCATCGACGCCCCGGTGGAATACACCGCCAAAGACAGCCTCGTCTACGACGCCGAGAGCGGACTGGCGTACCTCTACGGACAGGCCGACGTGAAGTATCAGAACATGGGGCTCAAGGCCGACTACATCACCCTCAACATGGACTCCTCGCTCGTCCGCGCCACCGGCGTGCCCGACAGCACCGGCCACCTCCAAGGCCAACCCGTCTACACCCAAGGGAGCGAAAACTACGAAAGTCGCGAGATGTCCTTCAACTTCAAGAGCAAGAAAGGCTTCATCAACGACGTCAAAACCACCCAAGGCACCGGCTATCTGCGCAGTGTCGACGCCAAGCGCACCGGCGACGGCAACTTCTATCTCCAAAACGCCCAATACACCACCTGCGACGCCGAGCACCCCCACTTCTGCCTCCAACTCACCCGCGCCAAAGTCACGCCCGGCAAGGAAACCTTCTTCGGCCCGGCCTATCTCGTCGTGGCCGATGTGCCCCTGCCCGTCGCCATCCCCTACGGCTTCTTCCCCGTCAACAAAAAATACTCCTCTGGGCTCATCATGCCCACCTACGGGGACGAGACCGCCCGCGGCTTCTATCTGCGCGACGGCGGCTACTATTTCGCCCTCTCCGACCGCTTCGACCTCAAACTCCTCGGCGAAATCTACACCCGCGGCTCGTGGGGACTCTCTGCCGAGAGCAACTACGCCCGACGCTACGCCTATCGCGGCAACGTCTTCCTCTCCTACCTCACCACCGTCAACGGCGACAAAAACCTCCCCGACTACACCAAACAGACCTCCCTCAAAGTGCAGTGGAGCCACAGTTCCGATCCGAAGTCGAACCCCAACACCTCCTTCTCCGCCCGCGTCAACTTCGCCACCGAAAACTACGAACGCTCCAATCTCACCTCGCTCTACACCCCGCTGGCCTACACCCAGAGCACCCGCGCCTCGTCCGTGAGTTTCAACCACAGCGTTCCCTCGCTCGGCCTCTCCCTTTCGGCCTCCGGCAACGTGTCGCAAGACATGCGCAACGCCTCCCTCTCCGTCTCCCTGCCCGACGTCTCCCTCTCCGTCTCGCGCTTTCAACCCCTGCGTCGCCGCAAAGCCGTCGGCAAAGAGCGGTGGTACGAAAAACTCTCCCTGTCCTACACCGGACAGATGACCAATTCGCTCTCCTCCACCGAGTCCGAGTTTTTCCACACCCCCCTGCTCAAGTGGCGCAACGGCATGCAGCACCGCATTCCCCTCGAAGCCACCTTCCAGCTCCTCAAATACATCAACCTCTCCCCCTCCTTCAACCTCAACGGCCGCACCTACTTCTCGCGCCAGCGCAAATCGTGGGACACCGCCGCCGGCAGTGAGCGCACCGACACCGTCTACGGGTTCTACAACCTCTTCGACTGGAACGTAGCCCTCTCGGCCAACACCACCCTCTACGGTTTCTACAAACCCCTCCGCAGCCTTTTCGGCGATCGCGTCCAAGCCATTCGCCACGTCTTCAAGCCCTCCGTGAGCTTCTCCTACGCCCCCGACTTCACCGACGAGGCCCGCGGCTTCACCACCCACTACGTCCGCACCGCACCCGACGGCACCGTATCGACCGTCAGCTACTCGCCCTACGCCATCGGCGCCTACGGCTACCCCAACGCCAAGCAGCAGGGCAACCTCCACTTCAGCGTGTCGAACAACCTCGAGATGAAGGTCAAATCTGACGCCGACACCTCGGGCTACCGCAAAATCTCGCTCATCGACGAGCTCTCCGCCTCCCTCTCCTACAACCTCGCCGCGCAGGTGCGCCCCTGGTCCGACCTCAGCACCAACCTCCGCCTGCGCCTCACCAAGAACTACACCTTCTCCCTCGCCGCCCAGTGGGCCACCTACGCCTATGAGTTCGACTCCAAGGGCAACGTCGTCGTGGGCAACCGCACCGAGTGGAGCTACGGCCGCTTCGGCCGCTTCCAAGGCATGAGCCAAAACCTCTCCTACACCCTCAACGGCAAAAAGCTCATGACCCTCTTCGGTCTCCTCACCGGCCGCGGGTGGGACAAGATCTTCCACCCCGATCGCGACGACAAACCCGCCGCCCGTCCCCGCGATCCCAATGCCGACCCCGACGACGAGAACCTCAACGACGGCGACCCGCAGGAAGACGCCAACATCGACCCCATGCTCCGCAAGAAGAAGCCCAAAGCCGAACAGAAGGCCAAGGCGCAAGTCGACGACGACGGCTATCTCCTCTTCGCCCTGCCGTGGAATCTCACCTTCTCCTACGGCATCTCCATGGCCGAAGACCGCTCCAAGCCCATCCGCCGCGCCAACATGCGCTACCCCTACTCCTTCACCCAGACGCTCAACTTCTCGGGCAACATCACCCTCTCCAAAGGCTGGAACATCAACTTCACCTCCGGCTACGACTTCAACCGCCGGCACATCTCCATGACCACCGCCGCCCTCTCGCGCGACCTTCATTGCTTCCAAATGACGTGCAACGTGGTGCTCTACCCCTACTCCTCCTTCAACTTCTCCATCCGCGCCAAGGCCTCCGAACTCGCCGACGCCCTCCGCTACGAAAAGCGCTCGGCCTACTCGTCGAACATCGACTGGTACTAAACGCCCCCGCGCGGCCGACGCTTCGCCCGACGCCCCCATCCGGGCGCACCCCGAACCCTCGCCGTCCACGGCGCCCCACCCCTCCCCTAGACTTCTCCACCCTCGGCGACGCTGCTGCACCAAATCCACCCCGACACCCCAAAATTTCGCAACTTCTCCCCCTCCCGCAGCATCCGCCCGCCGAATCTATCCGACTTGTCAAGCACAAGTCCATTTTTCACCTCTAACAAAACCCATACCATGTACAAAAAACTTCTTGGCGGCCTCCTCTGCTGCCTCATGGCCTTCACCGCCTGCGACAACGAGAACAAGAACGAGTTCCACCGTCTCAACTTCTACCCCGCCCTCTCCTCGGGCAAGATTTGGTTTGCCGACCAATCGACCGACAGCATCGTCCTGCAAACCACCGACAGCTGGAAACTCTCCGTCGAGACCCCAAAGGGCATCGACAAGTGGCTCACCGCCACCCCTGAATCGGGCACCGTGCCCCCCAACCACATCGCTGCGCAGCGCCTCACCCTCGCCTTCGCCCCCAACACCACGGGCAAGATTCGCAGCGCACGCCTCAACGTCACCACCACGACCGACAAGGTGCGCCGCATCACCCTCCCCGCCACACAAACCTCGTGGCTCGATGTCCGTCGTCCCCAGCCCGTCTTCCCCCGTCCCCTCGCGCAAGACCAAGCGCCGAACAAGGACAACGGCGGCGGCGACCCCTTGCCCGTTTTTGTCGAAGTGCTCAACGCCAAGGCCGGCACCACCCAGTGCGCCTTCCGTCTCTATGACACCGACACCGAGAAGCACTCCCTCACCTCCGACGCCGACTGGCTCGTCGTGCCCGCCGAATCGGCAAAACCCGCCGCCGGCGCCCACAACGTGAAGATCACCTATCTCGAAAACCCCGATCCCACGCCCCGCACCGCCCACTTGGTGCTCACCTCCGGCGGCATCACCACCCACATCACCTACACCCAAAACGCCCGCGCGAAATAATTCCCCCCTTTCGTTCGGCACTGTCGAGGCGCCACGGCATGCAGCACCGCCCCTCCGCGCGCTGCCTCTGCGCAGCAAGCCCTTCGGCCGCCGCACCGCCCCGCGCCTCATGATCTCCCCCGCCCCGCGGCGGGAAGTCTGACTCTCTTTCACGAGTGAACCCGTAAGCGCAAGGAGTTTCGCCCCACGCGGCGGCTCCGCGCGCTTACCGGTTGGCTCACTGCGCGCCGCACGCGGCGACAAACTCGGCCGCTTTTGCGCAAAACCCGCCCACTTTTTTCCGACACTCCGCGCCTTTTTCCAAAAAGCGCCCCACTTTTTCCCGCCCCGAAAAGTTGCCTGCGCCCTCGCACCCGCCGGTTCACGCAGTCCCTCGCGCCCTCGTGCCGACGCCTCGCCGGCTCGTAGGCACACCGCCCACCCGAATCGAAACTCATTATATATTATATAATAACACCACTCTCCCCCCAATTTCACCCCATGCACCACTCCCTCCTCTCCCTCCTCCTCGTGCTCACCGCCCTGGTCGGTCTGCCCGCCTGCAACGTCGACCGCGAGAGCGATGTTCACCGCCTCAACCTCGTCGCGCAGCGCAACAACAGTGTCCACCTCTATGCCGACCAAACGACCGACACCCTCACCGTGCAAAGCACCGACAGCTGGCGCCTCGAACTCACCTTCCGCCATCTCCGCGACACCTCGCGCCTCCATCTCTCCACCACCGCCTTGCAACTGCCCGAGGGCAACACGCAACTGCACACCACGCCCGTCGTGCTGCGCTTCGCCACCAACACCACCGACAGCACCCTCACCGGCATCCTCAAACTCCACTCGGCCTTCCCGCTCCTCAAAGACTACGAGCTCTACTTCTACCAATATACTCACCTCCACATCGACTACCCCCGGGCGGAGTATGACAACAAGTTCAACCGAGCGCACTTTGCCCACACCCTCACGCACAACGACCACGATGCGCTGCTGAGGTTCACGCTCTACGACAAGGATTCCACCACCCACTCGCTCACCTCCGACGCCACGTGGCTGCGAGTGCCGGCCAAACACACCCGCCCCGCCGCGGGTCGTCACACAGTGCACTTGGAGGTGGATCGGAACACCACCGTCGCTCCCCGCAAGGCGCACGTCACGCTGACCTCCGGCGGCATTTCGACCGTCGTCACCTACACCCAACTCGGCACTCTCCCCGAGGGTAGAAAAGAGTAAACAAGTAGATGAGTAGACGAAGTAAACGAGTAGACAAGTAAACGCGAGAGTTACGCTAACCACATCATCACACGTTTACCTGTTTACCCGTGCACCCGTTTACCCATACCCCCGTAGACGAAGTAAACGAGTAAACGCGTAGACAAATTAACCCGTTTACAAGTTTACCTGTACACCCGTAGACGAAGTAAACGAGTAAACGCATAGACAAATTCACTCGTTTACAAGTTTACCCGTACACCCGTTTACCCACAAACCCGTAGACGAAGTAAACGAGTTTACTGAACAAAAACCTTCCACCATGCTCTCCGCCCTCCTATTCAGTTTCTTTCTCAGCGCCGGCAGTCCCACCGACGCTGTCGCCGCCCGCCCCGCGAACCGCTTCACCGCAAGCGCGAACCACGCTGCCGAGCGCCTCGACCTCGACAAAGTCGACCCCGCGCTCCACACGCTCCTCCTCGAAGATCGCCCCCACGCCCTGCGCGGCCACGCCGCCGAAAGCCAAGCCCTCGCCCACGTGCTCATCGAGACCCGCGATGCCCAAGGCCTCGCCGCCGACTACACAGCCGCCCTCGCCACGCCCCTCGGCGAGCACCTCGTGGCGCTCAGTGCCGACGCCGCCACTCTGCGCCGCTTGGCCGCCGATGCCCGCGTGCTCAGCATTGCCCCGCGCCGCACCTACGCCCCGCTGCTCGACGCGGCGCGGCGCTCGGCCGACGTCGACCGCGTGCAGACCGGCACGGGACTCGACACGCCCTTCGACGGGCGCGGTGTGATCATCGGCATCATCGACCGCAGTTTTGAATACCGCCATCCCGCCTTCCTCGACAGCGAAGGGCGCAGCCGCATCCTCGCCCTCTGGGATCGCAGCGGCTACCGCCCCGGCGCCGACGCTTCGCTCCCCGTCGACAGCACCACCATAGCCGATGCCACCGACCGCGTCGACCTCCAAGGCGGCGGCCACGGCACCCACGTGGCGGCCATCGCCGCCGGCAGCGAAGTGGGCAACCGCCTCCGCGGTGTCGCCCCCGGTGCTTCGCTCGTGCTCATCCCCTCCACCTTCGAAGGGGCAGAGGTGATCGAAGACGTGCGCTTCCTCCGCGGTTTTGCCGAGCGTCGCCGAATGCCGTGGGTGGCCAATCTCAGCTTCGGTTCGCAGATTGGGCCGCACGACGGCACCACCGCCTACGATCGCACCCTCTCCGCCCTCACCGGCCCGGGAGGCATCATCGTCGCCGCCATGGGCAACGAGGGCGTCGACAACCTCCACATCGGTGCCACCCTCCGCCCCGGCGAAACGCGCTACGTGCGCTTCACCCGCAACAAGAAAGGCGAAGACGGCGTCTACCCCAATGCCGAACTCGCCCTTTGGGGACAAACGCCCGACCGCACCGTGCGCTTCAAAGTGCGCCCCTACGTCCTGACGCAGGGCCGACTCATCGCCTACGACGCCGCCTTCTGGCAACGCTGTGCCGACATTCGTTCGGGGGCGAACCGCAACAATCTCAAAGAGCATTGGAGCATCGTGCTGCACATGAACCGCATTCGCGTCGACGTGAACGACCCCGCGGCCGAAGTCGTGCTGGCCGTCACCCTCCCCGGTTCGGAAAAGCACGAGCGCGACTTCCACCTTTGGTGCGAACGCCATCAGGGTGCTTTCTCCTCCACCGCCGTGCCCGGCCACGCGGCCGAACACCTCGCCCCCACCGCCGACTACCTCGTGGGCGAAGGGGCGGCCACCATCCCGGCGGCCATCGCCGTGGGCAGCTACACCTCGCGCAAGGACTATCCCGACGCCCTCCACCCCAATGCCCGCGGCAACCGCCCGAACGTGGTGCTCAACGGCCTCGACGTCATCGGTCTGCGCAGCTATTTCTCTTCCAACGGCCCCGGCCTCGACACCCTCCGCCTCCGCCCCACGGTGCTCGCCCCCGGCAGCATCGTGTGCAGCGCGCTCAATGCCCTCGCCCCGGGCTTCAACCCCGAATCAAAAACCACCTTCGTGGCCGATGTGCTGCGCCGCGGCGACCGCACCTACTATTACGGCGCAATGCAGGGCACTTCGATGGCTTCTCCCTTCGTGGCGGGCTGCGTGGCGCTGTGGTTGCAGGCCAGTCCCACCCTCACGCCGGACGAGATCAAGGACATCATCCGCCGCTCTTCGCGCCGCCCCTCGGCGATGCACAATGCGGAGTGGACACCGCTCTACGGCTACGGCCGCATCGATGCCTTCAAGGGACTCAAACTCGCCTTGGAACACGCCAAGACGACGGGCATCGCGCGGCCGTCGCGCAGTGAAGCGCCCGTTTCGCTCGACCTCTCGGCCGACGCGTGGCGCATTCTCTTCAACGCCGACGAACCGCAGGCCACCGTCACGCTCTCTTCGCTCGACGGTCGCACGCTCCTCACCCGCACCCTCCAACGGCCGCGCCAAGGGAGCGAACTCGTGCTCTCGCCCGCCGACCTTCCCTCCGCCGCCTCTGCACCGCACGTGCTCCTCTTGCGCATCGTCACCCCGGGTGCCGTCGTGACGCGCAAGGTCATTCGCTGAATGTAAGGAAAGTGGACGAGTAGACAAGCGTAAACATGTAGACGCGTGAGTCACTCGACCGCTTCGCCCGTTTACTCGTCTACCCGTTTACTCGTTTACGAACCCACCCGTTTACTAAATCTACCCATGCACAAGCTCCTTCGCTTTCTCCTCCCGCTCTTCACCCTCGTGCTCTACCTCTCGTGCGACATCGTCGAGCGCCCCGACCGCTGGCGTGAAGATCCGCAACGCATCGTGCCGCGTCGCAACGTCCTCCTCGTCGACTTCACCGGCCAGCGCTGCAGCAACTGCCCCGCCGCCTCCGACCTCGTGCGCTCCCTCACCGCCGGTGCCGCAGGTGCACGCATCATCCCCGTCGCCGTGCACGGCGGCCCCCTCTCGCTCCAAAGCAAAAGCTCGCCCGTAGGCTTGGCCAACGACGACAGCCGCCGCCTCACCGACAGTGCCGGCGTAAGTTCATGGCCGATGGGCACCGTCGACCGCGTGGGTCGCGGCGCGCTCCTCCGTCCCGCCGCATGGAACACCGCCCTTGCCGACCGCCTCACCCTCGAGGCCGACCTCCCCGCACAGCAGTCGCTCACCGCCGATGCGAAAGTGAAACTCCCCGAGCGCACCCTCACCTACTCGCTTCAGCCGCGCCACCTCACCCGCCCCGACGGCACGCCCGATTCCGACACCTACCTCCACCTGTGGCTCGTGGAAGACAGCATCGCCGCCCCCCAGATCCTCGCCGACGGCACCGAAGACGCGCGCTATCTCCACCGCCACGTCCTGCGCCTCAACCTCACCCGCGACGGTGCCATCCGCCTGCCCGCCCCACGTGCCGGCAGCACCGCGCCGGCCATGGTGCGCCCCCGAGTGGCCACTGCGCAGTCCCTTTCCGACACGCCGCACCCGCTCGCCGCCGCCTCGCACCCCCTACGCACCGTCGCCGCAACAGCCGCCGCCCCCGGCAGCCCCGAAGCCGTGGCCGATGCCCTCACCGGCCGCATCCACGGCGAAATTACTCTTCCTGTCGGTTTCGGTTTGTCAGCACGTTTCGCTACCACCACGCGCATTAACTTCCGCCGCCTCACGCTCATTGCCTTCCTCACCCACGGTCGTTCGGGAGAAGTACGTGCCGCGGCCGCATCGCGCGTAGAAGTCCGCTGACTGCCACCCATATTGTCAAATTCATTCGCAAAACATCTATCATGATTCTCAACATTTTCCGTTCTTTCGGCCGTTCGGCCACCCACACGCCGCGCATGAGCGCTTCACTTTTCCTCCTTTTCGCCCTCCTGCTCGGCACGCTGCCCCTCAACGCGCGCCTCGTGTTGCGCCACGCCGACAAGGTGCTTTCGCCCGCCGACACGGTGCGCATTGCCGTCGTCGAGGAGCGTACAGAATACCCCTCCGATGATCCCGCCGACCCCAAACCCTACACGGTAGTAGAACTTAAATACCCTGATATTCACACCTATACCGTCAGCACGGACGACGCGCTCAGCGCGCCCCTCGACTTCTCGGCTAAGGTGGAGAACATCTCGGATTTCTCTCTCAAATGGTGCGGTCTGATGAACGAATGCTCTTTTCTCGCCGAACGCGGCGACCACGAAACGCGCAATGCGCGCCTCACCGCCGAGAAAGCGCGCCTCCCCCTCGAGTTGGAAGGGCATTTTGAGCCCAACGCCTACGGCCACGCCGTGGCGCGCCTGACGCTCACCCCCACCGCGCCCGCAGAAGCCCCCACCACCTACGTTGTGCGCTTCACTTATTCCGCTCCTTCCGCCCTGCGCCGCATCACCACGCCCCTCCCGGCCGACACCGTTCTCTACGATCTCACCGGTCGTCGCGTCCTGCGCCCCCGTCCCGGCCACATCTACCTCCGCGCCGGCCGCAAAGTCCTCGCCCAGTGAGCGAGGAGGGAGAAATCATTCACGCTAAGCCACAAAACTTGTCGACACCCGGCGAAAAGCCCCCAAACACTCCCTCACACTACTGACAATCAATAACATAACGGAAAAACATTTTCGTTTTTCACCATTAAATCATCCATTCGCCATGAAAGTCATTGCACTCTTTGGAAAAGGTGGTATCGGTAAGACCACAACACTGAACCTGCTCAACGACCTCATCAACCCCGATAACCCAGCCACGAACTTAGGAGAGGACGACAAGTACACTTTCACCTATAAAGGCAAAACCATATCCATCACCACTCCCGGAGATTGGAAGGAACATATCCACGACAATATCGACTATGCCCAAAACAACAACTGCGACATTTTAGTCACCGCTTCGAGAACCAGGGGAGCTGGAAAGGATATGTTGAGAGAACAATTCAAGCATAACTTACTCTTTATTGAAAAAAATATCGATTACCAACAACGAGACCTCGTTAATAAAGCCCAGGCTCTCGACCTGCAAGCAATAATTGATGGTCTAATAATCCAATTAAACGCCAAAGAAGCCTCGGCTTCGCCCACTCCATAAGGCAATTATTCCGAGACACGGCCGTTTTCGGGTACATGAGAGTCTATCATGTACCCGAAATCGCCAAATCGGGTACATGACAAGTCCATCATGTACCCAAAAACGCCAAAACGGGTACACGAGAAGCCCTTCTTCCGCACTACGTACGTCTCCCTATACCCCCAATTTGCCCACTCGGCGTGAAAAAGCAGCCTACTTTTCGTCCAATTCCAAAATAATATCCTAACTTTGTCGCAGCACCACGCCTATCCGCGTGTTTTTCAGTGTGCAGGTTGGTTAAAAAACAGAACAGCCGCGCGGCTTCCGCGACACACGGCGCATCGCACGACGCGACGGAACCCGCCCACCGCGAAAAATCACACGTGCACCCACCAGACACAGTATATAAGTTACCCCACGATATGAAGTTCGCCATTTCCAGCAGCATTCTTTCGCAGCGCCTCCAGACGCTCGGCCGCGTCATCGCGTCGAAAAACAGCATGCCCATCCTGGACAATTTCCTCTTCCAAGTCCATAACAACCAACTCGAGCTCACCGCTTCGGACAGCGAGCTCACCCTTCACACCACCCTCGAGCTGATCGAGAGCGATGGCGTGATCGACTTCACCGTCAACGCCAAGACCATTCAGGACGCCATCAAGGAAATCCCCGAACAGCCCCTCGAATTTACCGTCGACCCCGACAACCTCGACATCACCGTCACCTATCAAAACGGGCACTACAACCTCGTGGGACAAAACGCACAGGAATATCCCCTCACCCCCGAGTTGGAAGGCGAAATCTCGACCCTCGGTGCCGATGCCTCCCGCCTTTTCTCGGGCATCAACCGCGCTCTCTTCGCCGCCGCCGACGATCCCCTCCGCCCCGTGATGAACGGTGTGTTCTTCGACTTCAACACCGACGGCCTCGCCGTGGTGGCCTCCGACGGTCGCAAACTTTCGTGCACCCGTCTGCTCGACATCAACACCGACACCCCCGCTTCGTTCATCCTCCACAAGAAGCCGGCCAACATCGTGCGCAACATCCTGCAGAAAGAAGTGGGCGACGTCACCATCCGCTTCAACGGTCGCAACGCCGTCATCGCCTCGGAGTGCTACGACCTCTCCTGCCGCCTGATCGAGGGCAAGTTCCCCAACTACAACAGCGTCATCCCCAAGGACAATCCCAACCTCGTCACGCTCAACCGCGCCGCGATGATTGCCGCCCTGCGCCGCGTGCTCATTTTCTCCAACGCCGGCAGCCCCCTTGTGAAGCTCCACATCGAGGCCGGCCGCATCATCCTCTCCACCCGCGATGCCGACTACGGTCGTTCGGGCGAAGAAGCTGTGAGCTGCCAATATGAAGGGCTGCCCATGAACATCGGTTTCAAAGGCACGCTCCTCATGGAACTGCTCAACAACCTCGAAGGCGACGAAATCATCGTGCAGCTCGCCGATCCCTCGCGCGCCGGCGTCATTGTGCCCGCCGAACAGCAAAACGACGAGCACGTGCTCATGCTCCTCATGCCCATGATGCTCAACGAATGAGAAAACGCGCACGGCGGTAGACCGCGCACGGCGAAATGAAGGCTCTCGCGCTCCAAAACGCGCGCACTTTCGACGAAAAGCAGCGCACTTTTAATGAAAAGCCCCACGCTTTTTCGCTAAAAACCGCGGTTTTTTCGCCTCCAAAGCCCGAAGGCCTCGCCACACGGCGCCAAGCGTCTCGCCCCGATTGGGCCGACAACGCGCCCCGCGCTGTCCGCCGGCGCAACCAAGCCTCGCCGTTCGGCGCCTCCTTTCCATTCCCCCATCTCCTTTTTCCCCCACACCACGCCGGCCATCAGGACTCTCGAGTTCGAGGGCCGGCGTGTTGCATTTTCGCCCCCGCAGCCGGTGCCCGTCCGCAGGCAGTTGATCCACAACAGCCCCCTGCGACGCACACGACTCCCTATTATATCTCCTCTCGGCTTTCCCTCACGCCGAGGCCAAGCCCCAAGCGCGTCCTCCGTTCGTGCCTCCCTTCGTCCCATGTCCAGCGCCCCCACCTCGCCCCTCGCCGGCCGCCACATCGTGCTCGGCATCACCGGCAGCATCGCCGCCTACAAAGCCTGCACCCTCGTCCGCCTGCTCGTGCGCCAAGGCGCCGAAGTGCAAGTGGTCATCACCCCCGCCGGCAAAGAGTTCGTCACGCCCCTCACCCTCGCCACCCTTTCGCAGCGCGCCGTGGTGAGCGAATTTTTCGACCGCCGCGACGGCAGTTGGCACAGTCACGTCGATCTCGGTCTCTGGGCCGACATCTTCGTCATTGCCCCCGCCTCAGCCGCCACGCTCGGCAAGATGGCGCACGGCATCGCCGACAACATGCTGCTCACCACCTACCTCTCGATGAAAGCCCCCACCTTCGTCGCCCCGGCCATGGACCTCGACATGTACGCCCACACGGCCACGCAAGAGAACCTCGACCTGCTGCGCCGCCGCGGCGTGCACGTCATCGAAGCCGCCGACGGTTTCCTCGCCTCCACCCTCTCGGGCAAGGGGCGCATGCAAGAACCCGAAGTCATCGTCGAGCACCTCGCCCGCCACTTCGCCGCATCGGCCGCCCCGACCGCACCTCGCAGCGAAAACACCGCCGAGAGTGCCCTGCCCGCCGCAACCCTCAATCCGGACTCCACCGCTTCGGCCGACGAGTTCCCCACCGACGCGCCCCTCGTAAGCGCAACTGACGGTCGCCGCCCGCGTTTGCTCATCACCGCCGGCCCCACGCGCGAACGCATCGACCCCGTTCGTTTCGTGAGCAACTATTCGAGCGGCAAAATGGGCTTCGCCCTCGCCGAGAGTGCCGCCCGCACCGGTTTCGACGTGGTGCTCATCGCCGGCCCCGTCGGCCTCACGGTGCAGTCGCCTCACATTCGGCGCATCGACGTGGAGAGCGCGCGCGAGATGCACGCCGCCGCCCTGCGCGAGTTTCCCGACTGTGCCGGCGCCATCCTCTGCGCCGCCGTGGCCGACTACGCCCCCGAAGCGCCGGCCGAGCGCAAAATCAAGCGCGAAACCACCGGCCCGCTCACCCTTCGCCTCGTGCCCAACCCCGACATCGCCGCCGATCTCGGCCTGCGCAAGCGCGCCGACCAGTGGCTCGTGGGTTTCGCCCTCGAAACCGACCATGCCCTCGACAACGCCCGCGGCAAACTCCGCCGCAAGCACCTCGATCTCATTGTCCTCAACAGCTTGACCGACCCCGGTGCGGGTTTCAACACCGACACCAACCGCGTCACGCTCATCGCTCCCGAGGGCGAACCCCAAGCCCTGCCCCTCATGGCCAAAAGTGCCGTGGCCGACACCCTCATTCGCCACCTATGCCACACCTTCCCCACCTCTCGCTCCTGATGCGCGCCGGTCGTTCGCTCGCCGCCCTCCTCTTTGCCCTGCTCGCCCTCCTGCCCGCCACGTTGCGTGCCGGCGAACTCGACGCGACGGTCACCTTCGACACGCGCCATGTGCAGGGCACCGGCAACGAAGCCACCTTTGAAGCCCTGCGCCGCGCCGTCACCGAGTTTCTCGACGAACAGCGGTTCACCGACCTGCGCTTCGCCCGCCGCGAACGCATCAAATGCACCTTCTATTTCAACGTCCGCAAATACGATCCCTCGGCACAAACCTTCGAAACGACGCTCACCGTGAGCAGTTCGCGCCCGGTCTACGGCGCGAGCTACACGAGTCCCGTCTTCATCGCCCGCGATGCCTCGGCCAATTTTCGCTTCGCCGAGTTCGACAAACTCGAGTTTCGCCCCGAAGCCATCGACCGCGACCTCACCGCCCTCTTGGCCTACTACGCCTATATGATTATCGGCATCGACCTCGACACGATGTCGCCCCTCGGCGGCACCGATGTGCTGGGACGCGCCCGCGATTTGGTGAACAACGCCCGCTCGCTCAGCCTTTCGGCCAAGGGCTGGAAAGCCTTCGACGACAACCGCAACCGCCACGGCCTGATCACCGACTGGCTCGACCCGGGCATGGAACCTTTCCGCCGCATGATCTACGCCTACCACCGCAACGGCCTCGACCACATGGTCGAAAATCCGGAGCGCGGGCGCGTCGCCGTCGTCGAAGCCCTCCGCCTCCTCGCCCAAGCCCACGAGACCAAGAAACTCAGCGCCCTGCCGCAAATCTTCACCGAGTGCAAGGCCGACGAACTCGTGGGGCTCTTCGCCGGACACACCACCGCGCAAGATCGCGACTTCCTCGTCGACCTCTTTTCGCGCATCAATCCCTCGAAAAACCCCTCTTGGAATCGCATTCGCGACGGCAAATAACGCCGTCCGCGCACCTTTGCGCCGACGCTGCGCCCTTCCGTCCATCCACCCACCAACTCTCGTCCCGTGCTCACCCACCTTCACATCAGCAACTACGCCCTCATCGATAGTCTCGACCTCGACCTCGGCGCGGATTTCACCGTCATCACCGGCGAAACCGGCGCCGGTAAGAGCATCATCCTCGGCGCGCTCGGACTCCTGCAGGGTCATCGCGCCGATGCCAAAGTGCTTCGCCGCGCCGACGCCAAATGCATCGTCGAAGGCACCTTCGACACCGCCGGACTCCCCATCGAGCCTCTCCTCGAAGCCGCCGAAATCGAACCCGACGGCCACACGCTCCTCATCCGCCGCGAGATTTCGGCCGCAGGCAAGAGCCGCGCCTTCGTCAACGACACACCGGCCACCCTCAACGTGCTGCGACAACTCGCCGAACACCTCATCGACATCCACTCGCAGCACCAAAATCTCCTCCTCTCCCACGAGAATTACCTCCTCGACACCCTCGATCTCGTGGCCGACAACGCCGCTTTGCGCCACTCCTACGCGCAAGCCCTCGCCGACCACCGCGCCGCGCGCCGCCGCTTGCAGGAACTCCAAGAACTGAGCGGGCGCGACGGACAAGATCGCGACTACATCAGTTTCCAACTCGAGCAAATCGACGGTTCGGCCTTCGAGGTCGACGAGCAAGCGCGCCTCGAAGCCGACAGCGAAGCCCTCACCCACGCCGAAGACATCCAGAGCGCCCTGGCCCATGCCGCCACGCGCTTGAGCAATGATGAGTTCGACGTGCTCGACTGCCTGCGACAAGCCGAAAGCGACCTCCGCGATGCCGCCCGCCATCGCCCCGAAACCGAAGCCCTCGCCGACCGTTTGGAGAGCGCGCGCATCGAAATCGACGACATCCTCAGCGATGTGGAGCGACTGGCCGACAGTATCGAGATCGACCCCGTGGGACTCGAGCGCACCAACCGCCGCCTTTCGAAACTCTACGCCTTGCAGCGCAAACACAACGTCGAGACCATCGCCGAACTCCACCGTGTGGCCGACGATTTCCGCGCTCGTCTCGACGCCATCGACCACGCCGAAGAGCATCTTGCCGAAGCGCAAGCGCAACTCAGTGCCACCCTCGAGACGACCCTCAGCGTCGGTGCGCAACTCACCGACAGCCGTCGGCGCGCCGGCGAAGAGATTTGCACCACCCTCCGCACCGATCTCGCGCAACTCGGCATGCCCCACACGCAACTCCTCTTCGATTTCCGTCCGCGCACCGCACCCGACGCCACCGGCACCGACACCGTCGCCTTCCTCTTCTCGGCCAATCCCGGCATGCCGCCGCGCGATCTCGCCGAAACGGCCTCCGGCGGTGAAATCGCCCGCTTGATGCTCGCCCTCAAAGCCTTAGTGGCCGGCCGACGCAACCTACCTTCGATCGTTTTCGACGAGATCGACACGGGAGTCAGCGGAACGATGGCGCGCCGCATGGGCCATCTCATGCGCCGCATGGGCCACAGCGTGCAAGTGCTCTGCATCACCCACCTTCCTCAGATCGCCGCCCTCGGCACCGACCACCTTCGCGTGGCCAAACACCAACGCGACGGCGAAACCCTTTCGACCCTCACCCGCCTCACGGCCGACGAGCGCATCAACGAACTGGCGACCATGCTCTCGGGCACGGAGATCACGCCGGCCGCCCTCGCAAACGCGCGCGAACTCCTCGACCCCACCGCGCAATAAGCCGACGCGCGTCACGAAGATGCGGTTCGCCACCGCGCGACAAGCCGTTCTTCGTCGTGCATAGCCCGCCCCTCGGCTGCCCGGCGCGCACTCCTTATTATATATAGAGGCAACTGTGCCGACTTCCGCACGCAGCTCCGCCGAAGCGTACCCGTTGCTCATCACGCCGTACCCCTTCCTTTTTATAGAAGGAAGATTTCGGAAAAACAACCGCACGCCGCTTCGCCTAACCGCGCGACTTCTTTATGATAAAACGTCATTTTCTCGTCATGCCCCGTTCCTTTTTCGTCTTTCTCCTCGGCCTTTGCGCCGCCCTCCTCAGTCCCGGCGCAGCCCATGCCGACCGCGCTGCCAACACCGCCGCCCTGCGCGCACTCGCCCGCATCGTCACCCTCAATTCCGCGGGCGACACCCTCGCCGTGACGCAAGGTTTCTTCGTCGATGCCGACGGCACGCTCATCGCCCCCTACGCGCCCTTCCGCGGTGCCGCCCGCGCCCTCGTCAGCGACAGCCGTTCGCGCCAAGGCCGCGTGTTGCGCATTGCCGGTGCCAACGGCGAACTCGATCTCCTGCGCGCCACCACCGATCTCGCGCGCCGCAAAGACGAATACCTCCCCCTCACCACCGAACAGTTCCCCGTCGGCACGGCCTTCACCCTCGTGCCCTTCGCCGCCGACGGCCGTCCCGCAGCGCAAACGGCCAACGTGGTGCAAACCGAAAGCCTCCACGGCCACAACTACTACACCCTTTCGGCCGCCAACGCCGCCGCGCTCGCCGGACTCCCCCTCCTCACCGCCGAACCCACCCCCCGCGTGGCCGCCGTTGCGCAGTTCAACTACGGCAAAGCCCCCGCCAACGGCACGCCCCTCGGTCTTTGCGCCCTCGCCGCCTCGGCCGCCGACACCCTCCGCCCCAGCGCAGTGGCCGCCCTCAACTCCGACCTCTCCGACCTGCGCATCCCCCTCCTGCTCCCCACCGACGAGAGCGAAGCCTACACCTATCTCTACATGCTCCTCCGCTCGCGCCGTGACAGCGTCACGGTGAGCACCGCCCTGGCCGACTTCCTCGCCGCCCACCCCCACCACCGCGAAGCCACCCTCGACGCCGCGCGCTACTATGCCGCCCGCCGCAACTATCTGCGCTGCGATTCGCTCCTCGACCGTGCCCTGCGCATCAGCCCCGACGCCGACAGCCGCAGCCGTGTGCACGAAGAGCGCGCCGGCCTCATCATCGACGCCCTGGCCGTCGACAGTCTGCACCTCCCACCCCACTGGCGCACCGCCGAAGCCCTCCGCGCCCTCGATCGCGCCGACAGTCTCGCGCCCCGTCCCTCCTCGTCACTGCTGCGCGGCGTCATCCTCTACGGTCAAGGGCGCAACCGCGAAGCCTTCGCCGCCTTCGAGCGCGTCAACCGCAGTGAGGCCGCCTCGCTGCGCTCCTTCTTCTTCGCCGCCCAAGCCCTCAGCCGCACCGGCGCCGGCGACAGCGCCGTAGTGGCCTTGCTCGACAGCGCCCTGGCGCACACCCCCACGCCCTTCACGGCCGAAGCCGCCGCCCCCCTCGCTTGGCGCGCCGTCTATGCCGAGCGCCTCGGCGATCAGCGCCGCGCCGTGCTCGACCTCGTGGACTATGAGCGCCTCGTCCCCGCCGCCGAACTCGCCGCCCCCTTCTTCCTGCGCCGAGCCGCCCTCGCCGAACAAGCCCGTCTCTACCGTCGCGCCGTCGACGACTACACCACGGCCGCGGCGCGCACCGCCGACCGCGAAACGCGCATCGAAGCCCTCACCGCCAAAGCCCTGCTCTGCGTGCGCCTCTCGGCCGGCGACGAAGCGCTCGCCGCCGCCGAAGAACTGCAGCGCCTCACCCCCGACACGCCCGACGCGCTCAAACTCCTCGGCCTCGCCCATCAGTTGCTCGGCCACCCCGCCCAAGCCCGCCGCTACCTCTCGCAGGCTGCCGCCAAGGGCGATGCCAACGCCGCCCAACTGCTGCGCAAAGTCAAGTGAAACACGGCCACGGCACAGTGGTTTCCACACGCCGAAGACGACTTTCCGGACAAACGCCCCTTGTTTTTCCCAAAACAAGGGGCGTTTTTTTCATTTGCCCCCCTATTTTTTTAAGGAATATCTTTTTTATATGCAGCAAAAATGCTAACTTTGGAGCGTAAATAAAAAGTCGGCTTTACAAATAAGCGCATACAAAGTTAGGCCTCCATGCCTTTCGATGCAAAGGCTCGGCTCGCCAATCGAAGCACGCCGCCGACGCTCCCCTCATTCACCCATTCGCCCCAACTCACTGCCTATGTCCTTCCTTCATTTCGACAAAACGCAAATGACCAACCTGCAAGAATCCCTGATGAAGGAATTCCTGCTCACCAACAAGTCGGGCGCCTACTGCTCGTCCACACTCACGGGGTGCAACATCCGCAAATACCACGGCCTCTTTGTCGTGCCCGTGCCCGCCCTCGACGACGAGAACCACGTGCTCCTCTCCTCGCTCGACGAAACCGTCGTGCAACACGGCGCGGAGTTCAACCTCGGCCTGCATAAATACGTGGGCGAGAACTACAGCCCGCGCGGCCACAAATACATCCAGAGCTTCGAGTGGGACAAAGTGCCGACTTGGATCTACCGCATCGGCGGTGTGGTACTGAAGAAGGAAATCATCTTCCGCAACGAGCGCGATCGGCTCTTCGTTCGCTACACGCTGCTCGAAGCCCACTCGCCCACCACGCTGCGCCTGCGCCCCTTCCTGGCCTTCCGCTCCGTGCGCCGGTGGACCCACGAGAACGGCACGGCACGCACCGACTACCGCGAGGTCGAAAACGGCGTGGCCTTCAATCTCTATGACGGCTATCCCGACCTCGTCATGCAGCTCGACAGCGACCGCGCCGCCTATCACCACACCCCCGACTGGTATCGCGGCCTCGACTACCCCAAAGAGCGCGAACGCGGCTACGACGAACCGGAAGACCTCCTCGTGCCGGGCTATTTCGAGATGCCCATCGCGCGGGGCGAGAGCATTGTGTTCACCGCCTCGCTCGATTCGCGCGACCCCGCCACGCTCAAACCCCTCATCGAGGGCGAAATCGCCGCCCACGACTCGCGCGACACCTTCTACCACACACTGGTGAACGCCGCCCACCAATTCCGCCAGCAACTCGGCGGCGAAGAGTACATCATCGCCGGCTATCCGTGGTTCAAACCCCGCGCCCGCGACACCTTCATCGCCATGCCCGGCCTGACACTGGCCATCGGCGAGACGGAACAGTTCGAGAAATACATGGACACCGCCGCCCGCGCGCTCGACGACTTCATGAGCGGCCGCCCGGTGAGCGTGCAAATCTACGAAACCGAACAGCCCGACACCCTCCTGTGGGCGATGTGGTGCCTGCAACAATACGCCAAATACGTGGGTCGTGAGCGTTGTCGCGAACGCTACGGCGCCCTCATCGACCGCATCATGGCCTTCATCTTCGAAGGCCGCCACCCCAACCTCTTTGTCCACACCAACGGCCTGGTCTATGCCAACGGTCGCGACCGCGCCGTCACATGGATGAACTCCACCGCGTGGGGTCGCCCCATCATCCCGCGCTCGGGCTACATCGTCGAGTTCAACGCGCTCTATTATAATGCCAAGAAGTTCTACCAACAGCTCTTGGTCGACAGTGCGCGCACCGACAGCCTCGTCACGGCCGAGTGCATCGAAGGCGAATGCCGGCAGTTTGAGGAGAGTTTCCGCTCCACCTTCGTCAATCCCCACGGCTATCTCTTCGACTACGTCGACGGCGGCAACGCCGATTGGAGCGTTCGCCCCAACCAACTGTTGGCCATCGCCCTCGACTTCTCGCCCCTCACGCTCCGCGAGCGCAAAGCCGTGCTCGACATCTGCACCCGCGAACTCAAAACGCCCAAGGGCATCCGCTCCCTCTCGCCCAAAAGCCAAGGTTACACGCCCTATTATGTGGGACGTCAGGAAGATCGCGACCGCGCCTACCACCAAGGCACCGCCTGGCCGTGGCTCACAGGCTTCTATCTCGAGGCCTATCTGCGCGTCTACCGCATGAGCGGCGTGAACTACATCGAGCGCCAGCTCATCGGCTTCGAAGAAGAACTCTTCTACCACTGCGTCGGCACGATTCCCGAACTCTTCGACGGCAATCCTCCCTTCTCCGGCCGCGGCGCCATCTCCTTCGCCATGAATGTGAGCAGCATCCTCCGCGCTTTCCGCCAACTCGAGAAGCATCGCCTCGAAGAAGAAGCCGCCGAACGCGACTGATCCCCACCCCTCTCCCACCCCTATACCTATACACTCCCCATGAAAGTACTCATGTTTGGCTGGGAATTTCCCCCCCACATCCTCGGCGGCCTCGGCACTGCGTCCTATGGCATGACAGCCGGCCTGGCCGCGCAACCCGACATGGACATCACCTTCTGCATCCCCAAACCTTGGGGCGATGAGGACAAGAGTTTCATGAACATCATCGGGCTGAGCCAGACGCCCATCGTGTGGCGCGACGTGGACTACGACTATGTGCGCCAACGCCTCGGCGACCGCATGACGCCCGAACAATACTACGCCCTGCGCGACCACATCTACGCCGATTTCTCCTACCGACTCACCGACGACCTCGGCTGTATCGAATTTTCCGGGCGCTATCCCGACAACTTGCAGGAAGAAATCAACAACTACTCCATCGTGGCCGGCGTCATCGCTCGCCAACAGGACTACGATATCATCCACGCCCACGACTGGCTCACCTATCCCGCGGGCATACACGCCAAGCAAGTGAGCGGAAAGCCCCTCGTGGTGCACGTCCACGCCACGGATTTCGACCGCTCGCGCGGCAACGTCAATCCCACCGTCTACGCCATTGAGCGCGACGGCATGGACCATGCCGACTGCATCATGTGCGTTTCGGAACTCACGCGCCGCACCGTCATCGACCACTACGGGCAGGATCCGGCGAAAGTCATCGCCATGCACAACGCCGTCTATCCCCTTCCCGACGACATCCGCGAGATCGTGGCGCAACGTCGCCCGGCCGCCGAGCGAAAGGAGAAGGTGGTCACCTTCCTCGGGCGCATCACCATGCAGAAAGGCCCCGAGTATTTCGTCGAAGCCGCCGCCCTCGTGCTCAAACGCACCCGCAACATCCGTTTTTGCTTCGCCGGATCGGGCGACATGATGGAGGCGATGATCGAACTCGCCGCACGTCGCGGCATCGCCGACCGCTTCCACTTCCCCGGCTTCATGAAAGGCCGCGAAGTCTACGAGACCTTCCGCGACTCCGACGTCTACGTCATGCCCTCCGTGTCCGAACCCTTCGGCATTTCGCCCCTCGAAGCCATGCAATGCGGCGTGCCTTCCATCATTTCCCACCAGAGCGGTTGCGCCGAAATCCTCGACAAGTGCATCAAAACCGACTATTGGGACATCGAAGCCATGGCCGACGCGATGTATTCGCTCTGTGTCAACGACAACCTCCACGAGTATCTCCGCGTCGAAGGCCTCAAAGAAGTCGACGCCATCACGTGGGAGAAAGTCGGCCTGCGCATTCGCGAATGCTACGACCGCCTCCTCCGCCGATAAGTCGCGACGGTCGCAACACCCCCTCCCGTCGGTCGCGCCGACTACCGCCTTTTCGCGCAAAATAAGCCCCCGCTTTCCGCCCGAAACGGCCACCCGCCGCACCGACTCCCCCACTTCGCCCCCCTCTCGAGTCCAACTCCCCACCCAAACACCCGGCTCCTTATGAAATCCATCTGCCTCTATTTCGAAATACACCAAAACATCCACCTCAAGCGCTACCGTTTCTTCGACATCGGCACCGACCATTACTACTACGATGACTACGAAAACGAGCGCTCCATCACCGAAACCGCCGAGAACAGCTACATCCCCGCGCTCCGCGCCCTCATCGAGATGGCCGAACGCTACGGCAGCTACTTCAAATGCGCCTTCTCCCTCTCCGGCACGGCCATCGAGCTCCTCGAACAGTACTCCCCCGAAGTGCTCGAGCTCCTCGATCAGCTCAATCGCACGGGCTGTGTCGAATTTCTCGCCGAGCCCTACTCCCACGGCTTCTCTTCTATCAAGTCGCCCGAGTGCTTCAAGGACGAAGTGCGCCGCCTCTCGCGCAAAATTAAGAGCCTTTTCGGTGTCGAGCCCCGCGTGCTGCGCAACTCCTGCCTGATGTATTCCGACGAAATCGGCGCCCTCGTCGCCGAAATGGGCTTCAAAGGCATGCTCGCCGAAGGCGCGAAACAAACCCTCGGCTGGAAGAGTCCGCACTACCTCTACCACTGCGCCCTCGATCCGCGCTTGAAACTCCTGCTCCGCGACCCCGGTCTGTCGGAAGACATCAGCTATCGTTTCAACGACCGCTCGTGGAATGAATACCCCCTCTATGCCGAGACCTACGCCCGCTGGATCGCCGAACAACCCGCCGACCAACCCGTCGTTTGCCTCTTCATGGAACTCTGTGCCCTCGGCATGTTCCAACCCCTTTCGAGCAACATCCTCGATTTCTTCAAGGCGCTGCCCGAACAGTTGCGCAAACACGGCATCACCTTCGCCACCCCCTCCGAACTCTGCGACAGTTTGGAGAGCGTAGGTCCGCTGCCGGTGGAATATCCCACCACGTGGGTCGACGAAGAGCGCGACCTCTCGCCCTGGTTGGGCAACATCATGCAGCAGGAAGCCCTCGACAAACTCTACTCCGTGGCCGACCGCGTGCGCATCGGCGGCGACAAGCGCCTGCGCCAAGACTGGGACTATCTCCAAGCCTCCAACAACCTGCGCTTCATCTCCACGAAAGCCAACAGCTACGGCGGCTATCGCGGCATCTACGCCTCGCCCTACGACGCGTTCACCAACTACATGAACATCCTGGGCGACTTCATCACGCGCGTCAACAACCTCTATCCTCTCGAAATCGACAACGACGAGCTCAATGCCCTCCTCACCACGATCAAAAACCAGGGCGACGAACTCGCCGTGAAGGACAAAGAGATCGACAAGCTCAAGAACCTCATCGGTCGCCTCGAGAAAGAAGCCCTCGCTCGCGAAGAAGCTGCGGGCGCACCCGCCGCTTCAACCGAAAAGAGCGTTGCCGCAGCCGAAAAAACCACATCCGCTGCCGAAGCGCCCACCACCACGAGCGCAAAGGCCGTACCCGCCGTCGAAAAAGCGACCGGCGCCGCCCACAACTCCAAGAAAAAGGGCGGTAAGCGCGGCGGCAAAGGCTAAAAACCACTGCCCTCCGTGCCGACGCACGCCCACAACAAAGCCCCCACCGCCGACCATTGGGTCACCGGTGGGGGCTTTTCATTGGATGATGCGTAGAGGGAAACGCCTTCGCGCGGCAATACACATTATTATATAGGGCAGTCCGAACGCTCAGCGCGACCCTTCGTCCGTCAGCTCCCGGAGGGCGTGGCCTTCGTAGACACCCGCCCTTTCGTCGGCCGCCATTCGGCGCAAGTCCTGCGCCGGAGCGGCAAAAAACACCACCGGCTCGCCGTGGAACGACAGACGAAGAGGGGACAAACCGTGGAGGGGGGAGCGAAAACGCCCGCCATGCCTCCGCTCATGCCCTGCCGCGCAGCGCTTTGCGGCGAACGAAGCCCCACAGTCGGCGCATACGGCGGCGCGCTCGCGCATCCATCCGCCCCAGCGCCGGCCAACGCGCATAAATCTGTCGACGGTAGCGCCAAAGGAGAAAGCTACACAAGATGCGCAGGGCTATACACGCCAAAAAAGAGAGGTAGAGAATCATAAAAATAGCGTTCTGTGCTGGAGAAAAAAGTCAGTTAGTCTGCCACAAAGATACGCCTTTTTCTCCACACCTTCGCACCCCGTCCCGGCTTTTCGGCCGCTGTGCGCTGCCAGTGCACCGCCTCGTAGCGCCATCTCCCCAAGACCCTGCGCCCTTCGGCCAAAGCCGGTGCGAAAAGCCCACGGCTTTTCGCCTTTTCCTCCCCACTTTCCGAAAAAAGTCCCCTTGTTCTCGAAAAAAGCCCCACGTTTTTCGCGCCGACACGCCGACGAGGTCGCGCACGGCGGCCGTGATGCGATGGAATATTTCACATCAGCCGGGGGAATGTGCGCAGAAATGCGCGTGCGTTCACTTTTTTTTACTTTTGATTGCTTTCATACTAGAGAAAACGCGCTATATTTGCAACGAAAACCCATTTTATCACCTCTGTGTAGCAAAACATCAGGATAGATCATCCCCGTGATACGTTCGCCGCACAGCCTGCAAACTTCCCCACCTCGCCCGCCTATGATCCTTCATTCCGCCACGCGATTGCTCGGTGCAGCCTTTTTGACCCTCGGCCTGAGCACCCCCGCCGCCACCTTGGCGCAGCAAGTCATCTTCCCGCAAGAACAACAAGCCGGCACGGCGCGTTTGGCGCGCACGGCCGACCACTATGTGCTGAGCAACGACCTGCTCACCGCCACCTTCGTCGCCTCCGACGGCACCCTCCGCTTCGGCGGTTGCCCGCAGCTCAACCTGAACGCCGGCACCGAACTGTTTGAAATCCGCACCGGCAACGGACAGACGGTGGTGCGCGCCTCGGAAATGCAACTCGAGGGCGTGCGCGAGATCAACTACGCGGCCAACCCCTCGGCCACGAAGGGGGCGGAGAAACTCCCCGGCCGTGCCCTCGAAGCCACCTTCAAGCACGGCAACCTCACGGTGCTTTGGCGTGCCGTGCTGCGCGACGGCAGTCACTACCTGCGCACGGAAATGAAACTCACGGCCTCGAGCGACACGAAACTCTTTGCCGTCGTGCCCATGCTCTATGAGGTGGACGTGCACGCCGCCGGCAGTGCGCCGCGCAAGGTGGGCAACACGCGCGGTGCCGTGCTGCTGAGCGACAAGCTCTTCGCCGGCCTCGAAACACCCATGGGGCTCAACACCGTGGGCGCGGGCGAAAGCGACGAACGCCCCTTCACCCACGACGCGTGGACGACCGACGGCTTCGCTGCCCCCACCGCTGCGGCAGTGCCCACCGCCCTCCTCTCGGCCGGACACTCCGCCGACAAACTGGCCGTGGCCGAAGGTTACGTCACCTTCAAGCAGGCCGGCACGCAAACCCTCACCTTCACCTACAAAGGCGGCCCCCACAAACTCAACCTCGTGGGCGTCGACGCCGTCGACCTCGACGGCCGCGTGGTGGCCTCGGACTATCACTACGGCACCATGGGCAACGCCCACAGCCACAACGTCTATACGCTCAACGTGCCCGCGGTGGGTGTCTACCGCCTGCGCTATTTCGTCGACACCGCGCCCGAAACCATTGACTCTCGCGGCGAGATCGCCTTCTCCGGCCGCGTGGGTCGGCCCGTCATCGTGCGCGATCTCGCACCCGGCAGCGCCCCGCGTCTCGACAGCCACGCCACACCGGCCGCTCCCTCGAGCCCCCGTGCCGTTCGCGCCCTGAGCGCCGCACAAATCGGTGCCGACGATGTGCTCACCGACGCGTGGACGGCGGCCGAATGGACACAGGCCGCTCGCGTGCCCTCGCGCATCAACGAGGTGGGCTACTACGCGCCGAATGTGAAATCCATCAGCCGTCCGCTCCGCTTCACCACGACCGGCACGCTCGCTGTGCAGTTCAACTACCGCACGGGCAACACGCGCCTGAACCTCTGCGGGCTCGAACTCGTGGACGCCACGGGCAACGTGGTGGCCTCCGACTATCACAAGGGCTACACGGGCAATGCGGCCGAAGGCAACGTCTATCGCTTCAATGTGCCCTACGGCGGCGAATTTACCCTCGTCTACTACGCGCAAGACAAGGACGAAGCCATCAACTCTTCGGGCAATATCCGCCTCGCCCTCACACAGAGCGACACGCTCCACCTGGCTTCGCAAGCCACCACGCAGTTGCGCGGCACATGGAGCCGCAACACCACGCTCCGCGCCGGCGACGACTGGAAAGTGAGCGCCGTGGTGGGACTCGTAGCTCCCGGCCAAGCGCGCCGTTCCTTCCTCGCCTACAGCGAACGCGAGCGCGCCGTGCCCTGGCGCGCCATGCCGGCCTACATTTCGTGGTACGAACTCAACATCGACCGCAACAACGACCCGAACTATACGGGCAACATGCACGATTGGCAGTGCGAAGAGGTGGTGCGCCAGTGGAAAAAGAATCTTTTCGAGCCCTATCGCACGGCGGTCAACTCCTTTGTTTGGGACGACGGCTGGGATCACTACGGCGATTGGACGTTCTCGCCCAACTTCCCCGACGGCTTCCGCAAAGCCGACGCTTTGGCACGCGAAATGGGCTCGGGCATCGGCGCATGGCTCGGCCCGGTGGGCGGCTATGGGCAGAGTGGCAACTATCGTCGCGCCTTCTGGAACGGCAAGGGCGGCATGCAGCTCTCCAACCCCAAGTATTACGAGACCTTCACGCGCTCCATCACCGACCTGTGCAACCGTCGCGGCTATGATTTCCGCTTCTTCAAGTTCGACGGCATCAGTGCGCAATTCTCGGCCGTGGGTCCCGACGCGGGCACGGTGGGCGAGGAGAACGCCGAGGGCATCATCCGCGCCGAACGCATGGTGCGCGAAACCATCAAGCCCGACATCTTCTTCAACACCACCGTCGGCACGTGGGCTTCGCCCTTCTGGTTCCAATACACCGACGCGGTGTGGCGACAAGAGGGCGACTACGGCGAAGCGGGCAACCAAGGCAGCGACCGCGAACGCTGGATCACCTATCGCGACGCGCTGGTGCACAAAAACTTCGTGAAGAACTCGCCGCTGTGTCCCATCAACACGCTGATGACCCACGGTTTCATCCTCTCCTCGCACGGACAGGTGTCGAAAAACATGGACTACGACGGCATCGTGCGCGAATTGCGCTGCGCCTTCGCCTGCGGTTCGGGCATGGTGGAACTCTACAACGACTACGCCCTGACCAATTCGATCCGCGGCGGCCGCCTGTGGGGCGATCTGGCGGAGGCCATCCGCTGGCAAAAGAACAATGCCGACGTGCTGCCCGATGCGCACTGGGTGGGCGGCGACCCCTGGACGGGATCGCGCGCCGAAGTGTACGGTTGGGCGTCGTGGAACGGCCAAAAGGCCACCCTCGCGCTCCGCAACCCCTCGGCTTCGGCTGCGACCTTCCGCACCACGCTGCGCCAAGCGCTCGAAATCCCCGACTATGTGCACGGTAGCCTCATTCTCTCGAAGGCTTTCGGCCGACAAGACGCGCTCACGGGCTTGAACGAGGACACGCCCATCGACATCGACACGCCGCTCACGCTGTCGTTCCCGGCTTCGAGCGTCTATGTCTTCAACGGTCGCGAAAGTTCTGTACCCGCGGTGGCCGTGACGGGCATCACGCTCACGGGACCCGAGGTGAATGTGGCACCGGGTCGCGAGAAAGCCCTCGTTTGGGACATTGCGCCCGTCAATGCCACCCACACCGCCGTGCAATGGGCGGTGGCCGATCCGTCCATCGCCACGGTGGACAACGGCGTGGTGCGCGGTGTGAAAGACGGTGAGACCACGGTGACCGTAACGGCCGAGGGCGGACACACCGCCACCGTACGTGTGAAGGTGAGCACCCCGCCTTATGCAATTTCGTTCGATGCCGACGCGACGCAAAGCGGCGAGCGCACCGTACGCAAGGTGACGATCACCGATCCCGCCCAACAAACACCCACAGTGCTCACGCTCGGCGAACACCCGAAGGCCTACACCGACCTCACCGACCGCCCCGTCAAGGTGGGAGCCGGCTCGGCGGTGACGATTGCGCCCGAGTGGAAAGGCAATTGGATGCACGCTTACGTGTATATCGACCTGAACAACGACGGCAAGTTCGACGCTTCGAGCCCCAACTCGCCCGAAGTGGTGGCCTTCACCTACTACAAAGGCCAGGCGAAGGGCGAAAACGGCCTCACCACGCAGGGTAACAACAACCCGGGCATGACGATTCCGGCCTTTGCCCTGCCCACGACCTACGGCACTTACCGCCTTCGCCTGAAAATCGACTGGGACAACCTCGATCCTGCGGGCAGCACGGCAGCGGGCAACGAGATTTTGAAGAACCGCGGCTCGATCACGGATATTCTCCTCAATGTGGCCGATCCCACGGCGGTCAATGCGCCCACACTTGCCCCCTCCGCCGCAGCACCGGCCTACGATCTGACGGGTCGCCGCGTGTCGACCGCCGCTCCCCACGGCATCGTCATCACGGGTGGCAAGAAACAAATGCGCTGATCGGGCTTTGCACACGCATCGCCTCACCTCTCTTCACGCTCTCCCCACGCACCGCGTCGGGGAGAGCGCTTTTTTGTAGCTCGCGCGCCTTGTCCTTTCTGAAGGCGGCAAGAAACAAATGCGCTGATCGGGCTTTGCACTCGCATCAGTCCGCTTCTCTTCACGCTCTCCCCGCGCACCGCGCAGGGGGGAGCGCTTTTTTGTCGGGCGCGCACCTTGTCCTTTCTGAAAATTCCCTATATTTGTAGCAGTTTTGGGCGCACGACCACCAAAGTCGCCGTGCTCCCACGTCTTCACTCCTCGTTTTTCCACCATGATCGCCCTCCCCCTCCTCAGTTTAGCCCTCTTCGCCCCAACGGCCGCCCCGTCCGGTGCCACCGCCGTGGACAGTGCCGCCATCTATGCCGACACACTGCCCGATGCGTGGGCGCCGCACGAATGGGTCGCCACCGATGCCCTACCGCCCGCCCTCGTTCCGGCCGCCGACGGCAACTCCGCTGTGCACCTCCTCACGCGCACGCTCACTTTCACGCTCGGCGGTACGCTCGGCGTGCACTTCCCCGCCGGCACGCCCACCGCGGCCTTCACGCTCGGCGGCCTCGAACTGCGCAATGACCGCGACAGCCTCGTTTCAGCCGTCTATCCCGCTGCCGACACCACGCCGGCCGATCGCTACGTCCTGCGCGTGCCGACTGCCGGCGCCTACACGCTGATGGTCTACGCCCGCGCGGCGAAAGGTTCCCCCTCTTCCACGCCGACGGCCGTGCGCTTCACGCTCACCGCGCCCCTTCCCGACGCAGTTGCCGCCGCGCCGCGCACCGCTCCTCACTCGCGTGCCAACACGACCTACGATCTGAGCGGTCGGCGCGTCTCGACCGCCGTCCCCCACGGCCTTGTCATCCGCGGCGGACGGAAAATGATGCGCTAAGGCGCGTTTTTCGGCCGATACCCCCACATTTTGTCGCCCTCTTCCGCCCCGCACAGGCAGAAGGGGGCTTTTTTCTGCCGTTTTGTCAGCCTCGCGACATTGGCACACGGCTTGCAAAAAAGAAAGCGTACGGCGCAAGGCCAACGCCTCCCCGAGCGCGCAGGCCACCGAACGCAGCGCGGCAACGTAAGTCCGCCCGACGCGCCGCACAAGACTCCTTATTAATATAGCAACAACAAAAAAGCAACATACCACTATGGGAAAGATTATCGGAATTGACCTCGGAACCACGAACTCGTGCGTATCTGTATTTGAAGGTAACGAACCTATTGTCATCGCCAACAGCGAAGGCAAGCGCACCACGCCTTCGGTGGTGGCCTTCGTCGAAGGCGGCGAACGCAAGGTGGGCGATCCCGCCAAGCGCCAAGCCATCACCAACCCCACCCGCACGATCTATTCGATCAAGCGCTTCATGGGTGAGAGCTTCGCTCAGGTGCAGAAGGAAGTGGATCGCATGCCCTACAGCGTAGTGGACGAGGGCGGACAGCCCCGCGTGGCCGTGGACGGCCGCAACTACACGCCGCAGGAAATTTCGGCCATGATTCTTCAGAAAATGAAGAAGACGGCCGAAGACTACCTCGGTCAGGAAGTGACGGAAGCCGTGATCACGGTGCCGGCTTACTTCTCCGACTCGCAACGTCAGGCCACAAAAGAGGCCGGTCAGATTGCCGGACTGGAAGTGAAGCGCATCGTCAACGAACCCACCGCGGCCGCGCTGGCTTACGGTGTGGACAAGGCGCACAAGGACATGAAAATCGCCGTGTTTGACCTCGGCGGCGGTACGTTCGACATCTCGATCCTCGAATTTGGCGGCGGCGTGTTCGAAGTACTCTCGACCAACGGCGACACGCACTTGGGCGGTGACGACTTCGACCAAGTGATCATCGACTGGCTCGTACAGGAATTCAAAAACGACGAAGGCGCCGACCTCACCACCGACGCGATGGCGATGCAGCGCCTGAAGGAAGCGGCCGAAAAGGCGAAGATCGAACTCTCAAGCTCGGCTTCGACGGAGATCAACCTCCCCTACATCATGCCCGTGGGCGGCGTGCCCAAGCACTTAGTGCGCACGTTGACTCGCGCCAAATTCGAACAGTTGGCACACGGCCTCATCCAGGCTTGCCTTGTGCCCTGCCAAAACGCATTGCGTGACGCCGGTGTGGAGAAAAACGAGATCGACGAAGTGATCCTCGTGGGCGGTTCGAGCCGTATCCCCGCTGTGCAGCAGTTGGTCGAAGACTTCTTCGGCAAAGCGCCCTCGAAGGGTGTGAACCCCGACGAAGTGGTGGCCGTGGGTGCCGCGATCCAAGGCGCGATCCTCAACAAGGAGAGCGGCGTGAGCGACATCGTGCTGCTCGATGTGACGCCCCTTTCGATGGGTATCGAGACGATGGGCGGTGTGATGACCAAGCTTGTCGAAGCCAACACGACCATTCCGTGCAAGCGCAGCCAGACGTTCTCGACGGCCGAAGACAACCAGCCCGAAGTGACCATCCACGTGCTCCAAGGTGAGCGCCCCATGGCGGCACAAAACAAGAGCATCGGCCGCTTCAACCTCGCCGGCATCGCTCCCGCACGCCGCGGTGTGCCGCAAATTGAGGTGACGTTCGACATCGACGCCAACGGTATCCTCAATGTGAGCGCCAAGGACAAGGCGACGGGCAAGGAACAGAGCATCCGCATCGAGGCTTCTTCCAACCTCTCGAAGGACGAAATCGAACGCATGAAGGCGGAGGCTGAGGCCAACGCGGCGGCCGACAAGGCGGAGGCTGAACGCATTGAGAAAATCAACAAGGCGGACAGCATGATCTTCCAAACGGAGAACCTCCTGAAGGAGAACGGCGACAAACTTCCCGCTGATGTGAAGGGCGAGATCGAGTCGGCGCTCAACACGCTGAAGGAGGCGCACAAGTCGCAAGACGTGGCGGCCATCGATGCAGCCACCGAAACGCTCAACAAGGCGATGGAGAAATTCTATGCCCAGGCGCAGGCTGCCCAACCGGGCGCGCAAGACTTCGCACAGGGTGCACAACAGGGTGCCCAAGCCGGCGCGCAACAAAACGGCAAGGAAGATATCCAAGATGCTGACTTCGAAGAAGTGAAGTAAATTGATTTTCGCTTGAAAATAGCGGAATAATAATAGAATCGCAGTAGGTAAAGAATTTACTTACTGCGATTTTTTTTGCAATGCGCCATCCCTCAGCGCACGCCTCACGAACTTGGCACAATTTCCGTTTATCAAGCACTGCAACTTCCCCATCCCCACGCAATCGAATGGGCGGATTTAGTCATTTCGATAGATATAACTAAATTTGCACCCGATAAAAGTGCTGTCGGCTGTCCGCGACACGGCCGTTAACACTATAAAATCCCCAAATGATCCCCTCGTACAGCGCTGTACGAGGGGATTTTTGTATATTAGCAGACGATTTCAACACAGAACTCCTATATAAACAACCAACACACACCCTCCCCCCATGCGACTGAAACTCCTCTTTCTCATACTCCTGCTGACAAACCTCCTCCCCCTCGCGGCACAACGCGGCACGGTGAAGGGGCGGGTGTGGAATGCGCGCAACAACGAAGCGCTGATCGGCGCGGTAGTGCGCATGGAAGGCACAAAACGCGCGACAGTCACGGATTCGGTGGGCAACTATGTGTTCAAAAATGTGGCACCCGGCTTCTACCATCTCGCCGTCCAACTCTTGGGATTTGAGAACAAGCGCACGGAAGAGTTCCAAGTCTTGGGCAACCAAAACACGTTTGTGGATGTAGAGTTGAGCGAAAGCGCATTTTCGCTCACCGAAGCGGTGGTGAAATCCGACACGCAGGCGAAACGCGCCGAGAGTCCGCTCTCGGTGAGTCGGCTCGAAGTACAGCAAATCGAGAAGAGCGCGGGCATGAACCGCGACGTGTCGAAGTTGATCCAGACGCTGCCGGGCGTGGTTTCGACAGACGCGAACCGCAACGACCTACTCGTTCGCGGCGGCGGGCCGGCGGAGAATGTCTTTTACCTGGAAGGCATCGAACTGCCGGTCATCAACCACTTCTCGACACAAGGCGCAGCCGGCGGCGCAGTGGGCATCTTAAACCCCGACTTTATGAGCGCGGTGGACTTCTACACGGGGGCTTTTCCGGCCAACCGCCCCAACGCGCTGAGTTCCGTGATGGACATTCGCATGAAAGAAGGAAGCCGCGACCGTCTGCACACGAAATTTTCGCTCGGGGCTTCCGACGCTTCCGTCACCCTCGACGGGCCGATCAACGCGCGCTCGTCGTTCATCGTTTCGGCGCGCCAGTCCTATCTGAAAATGCTCTTCAAGTGGTTCGGCCTCCCCTTCTTGCCCACCTACAATGACTTTCAACTCAAATACAATTACCGCATCGGCACGCATAGCAGCCTGACCGTCATCGGTTTGGCCTCCATCGACCACATGCGCCTCAACACAGCGTTGGACGACAATGCGCAGGAGATTCGGCGCTTTCTGCTGAACGTGCTGCCCGTCTACGACCAATGGCACTACACCTTGGGGGCTGTCTACAAAGTGGCCGCCACGACGCACACCGACCGCTGGGTGTTGAGCCGAAATTTCCTCGACAACGGCAGCCACAAATACCCCGGAAACGACGCAAGCCAGCCGAAACTCTTTGACTACAGGTCACAAGAATCGGAAAACAAGTTGCGCTTCGAACGCACCTTTTGGACACTGCCTTTCAAACTCAACGTCGGCGCCGGCGTGCAACACGCGCACTACTTCAACCACACGCAACGCTATCGCATCGAAGCGGGCGTGCCGACGGTCGACCACTACGAAAGCCACCTGCACCTATTCGCCTATTCGGCCTTCGCGCAGGCTTCCAAAGCGTGGTGGCAGCAACGTTTGCAGGCTTCCTTCGGCGTGAACCTGATGGGCAACACCTACAATCGGGCGATGCGCAACCCCCTCACGCAAATCGCCCCGCGCCTCTCGCTGACCTATGCCCTCAATGCCCAAACGAAGTTGAGCGCCAACGTGGGACGCTACGCACAACGGCCCTCCTACACGACCATGGGCTACAAAACGGCGGCGGGCGATTTCGCCAACCGCGAGACGCTCAAATACCTCATCGCCTACCACGGCGTGGTGGGTGTGGACTATCAACCGAATGAACGCCTTTCGCTCACGGTCGAAGGCTTCTACAAGGCCTATCGCCACTACCCCATCTCCATTCTTGAGGGCATGAGCCTTGCCAGCAAGGGCGCCGCCTACACGGTATTGGGCGACGAAGCGGTGGTTTCGTCGGGTTCGGGACGCGCCTACGGAGCGGAGGCCGTCGCGCGGCTCACTTTGCCGCAGGGCTTGACGGCTTCGGCCACGATCACGCTCTTCCGCAGCGAATTTACCAATTTGTCGGGCCAATATCAGCCCTCCTCGTGGGACACCGGCCACATCATCAACCTGATGGCGGGCTGGAAACTGCCGCACAACTGGAGCATTGCCGCACGATGGCGCCGACTGGGCGGTGCGCCCTACACGCCGATCGACGCGCAACTCTCGGCACAAAAATCCATTTGGCGGCTCCGCAACTCGGCCTATTTGGACTATGCTCGCTTCAACTCCCTACGTTTGCCGGCGGCGCACCAACTCGATTTGCGCGTGGACAAAGAGTTTTACTTCCGTCAATGGGCGTTCAACCTCTACTTCGACGTGCAAAACGTCTACCGCTCGGCCAATCCCATGGCGCCGATCTACACGAATCTCTCGCCGCAGGGCCAACCGATGACCGATCCTGCGGACAATGACCGCTACCTCCTCCGCCAAATCCCAAGCATGCGCGGCACCGTGCTCCCGGCTATGGGCGTGATGGTGAAGTTTTGAGGGGAGCGTTAGGCGTTTTCACCCTATAGCTGCTCCATATCGCATGTATTATGCCGATGGCCTGTGAAGAGGCCAACCTAAACAGCGATTCATATCCACAGAAAGCGCGATTCGTTAACAAAACCTGCGTACACCCCCACAATACCGCGCATAGATGTAAATATATACAACAAGCACACTAAAAATACCCACATTTGGGTATTGAACACCGTAGAGGAAAGTCCTAACTTTGCACTCGCAAAGCGCGGCCTTCCTCTCTTTTTTGTACGCGTCGCGAAGAAAAGAGTGGAAAAGTACGTGCAAAAACGAAGAGCCAACACGCAATCGGAGAAGACCCCGCGACGGGCGAACTCCTTTGCGCAAGAAATGCAAAATCACGTATGAAGAAAACCACCAGTTCCCCGCCGCTCCGCCATGGCCTTGCGCCATTGGTGCTCAGTGTAGCCTTGGCGACAGCGGGAGCTCCCCTCGCTGCGATGGCGAACGGCGCTTCTCCAACGGGGACGTCCCATCATTCTCCACTTTCCGACCCATTTTCGCCGACCGGCGGCGCATTCACTGCAAATCTCGGCCTCACCGCGCCGACTTACCGCACCGACCAACCGAACGGCGGCACGAATGCGGCAACTTCCGGCACAACAACACAAAACGCGGCGCAACTTCCCCCCGCCGATGCGCCGTCGAAGGCACAGACCGTGCTGCGTTTCACCGTCACGCGCCAAGACACGCACGAAACCCTCATCGGCGCCGCCGTGCGCTGCGAGGGGTTGATCGGTGTGACGGACAACAAAGGGCAATGCACCCTCCGTTTGAAAAACAATCCCGGCCGCGTGCGCGTCGAAGTCACCTACATCGGTTGCCACAAACTCGTGCGCACACTCGCCGTGCCGGCCGACGGGCGCATCGCCCTCGCCTTGAAAGACGCCAGTCAGGAGATGCAAAGCGCCATCGTCACCACCCAACGCAAACACACCTCGGCCTTGCAGCAATCGGCCGCCGTGAAAACGGCCGACATTGAGAAGGGCGGCGCCATGTCGCTGGCCAAACTCCTCGAAACCATCCCCGGCGTCAGTTCCATCAGCACGGGCGGCACGATCGCCAAGCCCGTGATTCAGGGCATGCACTCGAGTCGCATCCTGCTCATGAACAACGGTGTGCGCCTCGAAAGCCAAAGTTGGGGTGCCGACCACGCGCCCGAGGTCGACTACACCGGCTCGAGCATGGTCGAAGTGGTGAAGGGCGCGGAGTGCATCCGCTACGGTTTCGGCGCCATGGGCGGTGTGGTGCTCCTCAACGACGCGCCCCTGCCCTACGACAGCACGCGTTTCCACGTGAAAGGTTCGGCCAACATGGGCTACGACACCAATGCGCGCGGCGTGTCGGGAAGCGGCACCCTCGAAGCGGGCTACAAACGCTGGGGCGCACGCGTGCACGGTAACTACACCAAGGGAGGTGATTACCGCACGGCCGACTATATCCTGAACAACACGGGCTACAACAACATCGCCCTCTCGGCCATGCTCGGCTACAAGGACAATAACATCACGGCAACCTTGCTTTCGAGCATCTACTACCAGCGCAGCGGCATCTACTACGGGTCGAAGATCTCCGACCTCGACCAACTCATGAAGCGCTTCGAGGCCGGGCGTCCCGATCCCACCACCCTGCGCCCCTTCTCCTACGACATTCAGCCCCCCTTCCAGCAGTCGCAGCACTTCACCGTGAAGGGCGAACTCAAATGGCGCATCAACCACGACCACCGGCTCGACTTCGTGGCCTCGTTCCAGGAAAATCTGCGCCAGGAGTTCGAGAACCGCAAGAAACAGCAGTGGAGTTGGATTCCGATGCAAGACCTGATTCTCAAGACGTTCAAGTTCGATGCCACGTGGAACGCCCAATGGCACCTCTGGAACATGACCACTGAGGCCGGACTGGCCAACACCTATCAGGAGAATTTCAACTATCCCGGCACGAAACAGCCGGCCTTTGTGCCCAACTTCGCCGCGCTCTCCATGGGCGGTTTCGCGTTGCACAAAGCCACCTTCGGCCGCCTGCAAGCCGCCCTCGGCCTGCGCTACGACTTCCGCGTGATGTCGGTCAACGGCTACACGAGTTTGAGCAACTACACGTACTACGACGACTTCAAGCTCTACAGCAATTTCACCTCCTCGCTCGCCGCCCACTACCAAATCAGCGAACAGTGGGACGCCCGCGCCAACGTCGGTTGGTCGTGGCGGCCGCCCGACATCAACGAGCTCTACGCCATCGGGCTGCAAGAAGGCTCCTATTGGGTGGTGGGCAACCGCCATTTGGAGAGCGAACGCGGCTACAAGGCGGTGCTCGGCACGAAGTGGCGAAACACCCGCTTCTCCATCGAACCGAGCGTGTTCTATCAGCGCATCGACAGCTACATCTACGACCACATCGGCACGGGTAAAGAGCGTTTTCACAACCATCCGAGCGGCAAGTACCCCAAGTTCATCTACGACCAAGACGACGTGCGCCTCTACGGCGGCGACATCGAAGCCACCTACAAGCCCGTCGAGCCGCTCACCCTCGTGGCAAAAGCCGAATGGATCTTCGGTCGCAACCTCACGCGCAGCGGCTGGTTGCCCTTCATGCCCTCCGATCGCTACGGTCTGTCGGCCACTTACAGCAAGAGCCTGGGCAGCCGCAAACAATATGTGGCCTCGCTCTCCCTCTCGGGCATCTATGTGGCGAAGCAAACGCGCTTCGACCCCGACAAAGACCTCGTGCCCGACTCGCCCGACGGCTATTTCCTGCTCAACGGCACGGCCGATTTCGCCATCAAGCTCCCCCGGGGGCGCGAAGTGAAGTTCATGCTCGTCGGCGACAACGTGCTCAATGCGCTCTACAAGGAGTACACCGACCGCTTCCGCTACTACGCCCACGAGCGCGGCGCCAACTTCTCGCTGCGCACCCTCGTGCGGTTCTGACCCATCGGCCGTCGGCAGCAGCCGCGCGCAGTCGTCGCGGAAAAAGTCCCCCGTTTTTGCAAAGAAGTTCCGCGTTTTCGCGAAAAAGCAGCGGACTTTTTTTCAAAAGCCGCGCGCTTTCGGCCGTTGCCCGGTCGTCGGGCGGCGCACACACGAAGCGCCGCAACGGAAACCGGCCGCCCCTATCGGCCCTCACCAACGATTCTCCACAATGAAACATCCTTATCTCTCCCTCCTCTGCACCGGTTGTCTGGCGCTCTCCTCGCTGTTGAGCTGCTCGGACAATCAAGTGGACGACTTCTTCAAGAAGGTCGTCAAAGCGCCGCCCTCGTCGATCGAGCGCGACGTGAAAGGTCATGACCAGATCTATGCCGTTCACGCCATTCTGCGCATGGGTCATGCCGGCGGCACCATCGGCGTCGGGCCCAACGGCGAAGAAGAACTGGCCGTCTACCGCACCTACCACGCCACGGGCGACAGTCTGTCGCTGCCCGTGATGCAAGAAATCGACATCGCCAAGGACGACGACGGACAGATGACCGTCACCACCGCCCGCAGCCACTTCGACGTGGTGGCTTCGGACAGCATCGTCTACGGCCTCGAATTGCGCTACTACGACCAGAACGGTCTGCTCATCAACCACCAGTTCTCGAGCTACTACTACAAGACCGACAAAAACGGCAACCACGTGCCCGACGAAATCAGCAGTGCGCTCCAGATGCACCAGCACTTCTTCGGCATCGGCCACAGCAGCCTCGACCAGCACGCCACCGTGGCGGCGGGCAAAGCCCCCATCGTCGAGAAAGGCCTGCAACAGGCCTATCCGCGCACGCTCGATGCCACGCCGCGCTACCTCGATCGCTACACCTTCCGCGAGAAGAACGGCCAACCCGTGCCGGCCACCAAACTCTCGTCGAGCAACGTCTACGCCGCGCCTCACTTCACACTGGGCGAAAACGCCGTGGTTTACGATCCCGATTTGGCTTGGCGCTCCATTGAGACCACCGGTCGCCCCGAAGCCTTGCAAAGCATCACCACCCCGCACGGCGAAATGCGACTTTTCCAAACCATCGAGGGCACGAAACTCAACAAGTTGGCACCCGAACTCTTCCAATACGAGTATCGCGACACCGATCCCGTCGAGGAAGAAGTGGGCAAACTCTTTGTCGAGAGCTACAACGATGACTTTGTCGACCCCAACACCAACAGCCCGCGCCAACGCTACAGCCACACCGTCGCGCTCCTGCGCCAAGAGCGCAGCCTCGACCAAGGTTCGCCCCTCGATCGCTTGGGTTTCAAAGGCATCTTGCGCTTCCGCCGTAAGGATGTGCAGTTCCCCCTGCAAGTGCGCATCTGCAACATCCTCAACCGCGGCGTGCAACAAGCCGGCGCCGGCAGCACCGCCATCTCCAAGCCCGCCAAATACACCAACGTGGCCAACATGGCCAAGGGCTACGTGTGGGAGTTCAATGAGATTCAGCCCGGTTGGGACAACTTCGACATCGACTATCCCCTCCCCGTGCGCGTCATCGCCGACACCCGCGACGGCGAAGCCCGCTGCGTGGCCGACATCCACCGCTTCTATCCCCATGCCGCGGCCGGCGCGCTCTGGCGCATGCTCTCGCAGCCCGAAAGTTTCTTCTCCGTACAACGATTCAGACAAAGCACCGTACTATTCTAATGAATAAGATCACCCTCCTCTCCGCCTGCCTCTTGGCACTCGGCAGCCTCACCACCTCGTGCGACGACTTTGTTTTCGGCAACGTCCATGTCAACTACGAAGACAACCCCCTCGAGAGCAAACCCATCGCCCACTCGGGCGCCGACCACTATGTGGACAGTCTGGCCAAGATCAAAACCACGGCCGCCATGGCCAACCCCGACCCCGACGGGGCGTTCAATAACTGGGCCACCTGTTTGGTCATGTTCAAAGAGGGCCACTCGCACGGCGACGGCAAGATGCACGGCAACTTCGTCTACCGCAACGCGCCGTGGAAGCAAGAAGAGTTTGCCATCATCCGCAACAACACCGGCACATGGCCCACTGTCGAGATCCAACGCGCCTCGACCGTGACGCACCTCGAGGCCGCCGACGGCAAACAAGGCCCCGACTACATCCGCATCATTGGCGGCCGCCTCAAGCGTTGGGGCTTGTGCCTCTACTTCTTCAACAAAGAGGGGCAACTCATGAACGACGAAATTTTGAAACACTCCGACGAGTATCAAATCTTCTTCACCGTGAGCGACCTCGACGACAAGGGACGGCCCTACACCGTGCTCGACACGCGCGGCACCTGGCACAATCCGGCCGACGACCAGAAGGGCACGAAAGAAGGCACGATCGATCCCACACCCGTGCCCTCGCCTACCTTCGCGGCGGCCACGACTTGGAAACAACGTGCCGACCTCACGCCGAAAGTGTTTGAATACACCTACCGCGACACGTGGACGCACGGCGTGATGGGCGACGGTGCGCGCGAACTCTTCAACCAGCGTCTGCTTCCGCCGCTCGACAAATCGGCCGTGGACTACGCCGTCGCGCCCTACGACCAAGACCGCGTGGGACTCAAAGGGCACTTCAACTTCGACATCGAAGCCGACGAGACCGACCGCGGGCACGAACTCTGGCCGCTCCTCATCAAGCGCCGACCCGACTACGTCACCGGCGAACCCGGCCGCTACACGCGTCCCACTTATCTCTTGCCCAAGTTTTATCTCTCGGTGCGCGTGATGAAATGCCCCAAGGGCAAGAAGGCTCTCATCCCCCGCGAAGAATACCTGCAGCGCCACTCCACCTATCGCTTCATCAGCGACCGCATTTGCGCCGAGGCGTGGAATCCCGACGAGGCCAAGGAGTACGGACAGGACTCGCAATGGCAAGAAGTGTTCCGCTTCAACATCCCCATCAAGGTCTATTGCAGCAGCTTCGACACCGACCCCACGGAAGTCGATCCCAACGACCCGCTCTACTTCTTCCTCGGTCGCGAAATCGGGCTGACTCCTGAGGAAGCCCTCGAGGCCGCCCAGAATGTGCAAACGCACGGCATCGGCGGCGGTTCGGGATTCGGCAACTGGTTCCTCTGATCCTACTCTTTTCTTTCCCCTCGGCTCGGCATTCGCTCCTCCGCCTGCCGCGTTCGCCGAGCCGCCCCCCATTTCTCGAGGGGGCGACGCCACCGCTCCGCTCCTTCTCTCAAACAAGCACAATGTTTATCACAATGAAAAAGATTTTCCACCTCCTTCTCGCTGCCATCGTCTTGGCACTCGGCAGCTGCGCCCGCGAAACGGGCGTCACCAACGTCAAAACCTCCGCATCCACCGTCGACCACCTCATTATTAAAGAGGTGTTCTACGCCGGTCATGCCATCAAACGCGACCTTTCGGCCTACAAGATGCCCAGTACCTACACGCGCAACTACGACGATCAGTACATCACCATCTACAATCCCACCCAAAAGACGCTCTATCTCGACAGCCTCGCCTTGGTGACGAACCAAGTCGACCCGCGTGTCATCTTGGAGTTCGCCCCCGGCGATAACTTCATCGGCCAATACTACGGCGGCAACAGCGTGATGTACTTCCCCGGCAAGGGCACGGATCATCCCGTCAAGCCCGGCCAGACCATCGTTGTGGCCAAGCGCGCCATCGACCACGCCAAGGCTTTCGTGAAAAGCATCGAGGCCGAGGGTGAATCGATCAAAGGCTACGAGGGTTATCAAGAACTCCTCGACCTGAGCAAGGCCGACTTCGAATGGGGCGCCACGAGCGAGCAAGACAACACCCCCAATGTGCCTGATCTCCTGCCCATCAGTTCCGGCCGCGCCTTCAGCACCATCGCCGAAGCCGTGGGCATTGCGCTGGTGCGCCTGCCGTGGTCGCCCGCGGCCTTCAAGGAGGGTGTCAAGCGTGCGGAAGCCGGCGGCCCGAAGGCCAAGGGCAACACGGTGGTGCACTACGTCAATGTGACGAATACGCACTTCGGTGACTTCCTCGTGGTGGAAATTCCCTTCAACAAGGTGATCGACTGCATGACCATCTGCCCGCGCAAGCGTTTCCAGATGCGTCCTTCCAAGCTCGACAAGGGCTTCCTCGGCGTGGCGGAAGACGATTTCTCGACCTTCAAGCTCACAAGCAACGAAATCCTCAAAGTGATGGGGCTTTCGCTCCAACGTAAATTTGACGGTAAGGGCTTTGTGGACACCGACAACACGACGACCGACTTTGAAGTGAAGCCGGCTTCGCTCTCGCGCAAGCCCGCCGCCACCGAAAAACCTGCGGAGAAACCGGCAAAATAAGCCGACTTTTCGCAAAAAGCAGCCAAGTATTTTCAAGCGCCCGGGGAGTTTTTTACTCCCTCGGCGCTTGCTTTTGTTTGCGCCGCCCACCGAGGCGGACATCGCAGCCTTGTCTCTGCAGACGCGCCCCTCGGTGTGCCCCGCCCGCGCCGTCCTCTCCCAAGCACTTCGCCTGTCGCCACCGATAGGCGAGGGCTGCCCACCGCCCGCTGCCGAAATCGCACAAAAAGAGGGCGCTCCACATCACTGTGGAGCGCCCTCGCGCGTTATAGTTGTGCGAACGGATCGCGAAGTAGGCTTAAGCCTCTTCCTTCGCCCAGTTTTGTTGGCTCATGCGCACATAGCTTTGGTAGCGGCGCTTGGCGTTTTCCTCGCAAGCCTCGAAGAGTTCGGTGGCCTGTTCGGGGAATTGCTTTTTGAGTGCCTGGAAGCGCACCTCGCCCGTGAGGAAGTCTTGGAAGTCTTCCCACTTCGGCGCCTTGCTGTCGAGCATGAAGGGGTTCTTGCCTTGATCTTCGAGTTCGGGGTTGTAGCGCCAGAGCTGCCAGTAGCCACACTTCACGGCGAGTTCCTCTTCGTGGTGCGACTTGCCCATGCCGGCCTTCAGACCGTGGGCGATACAGGGCGAATAGGCCACGATGAGCGAAGGACCGGGATAGGCTTCTGCCTCGCGGATGGCCTTGAGCGTCTGGTTGTGGTCGGCACCCATGGCGATCTGCGCCACGTAAACGTAGCCGTAGGTCGTGGCGATGAGACCGAGGTCCTTCTTTCGGATGCGCTTACCGCTGGCGGCAAACTTCGCCATGGCGCCGGTGGGCGTCGACTTGGACGACTGACCGCCGGTGTTGGAGTAAACCTCCGTGTCGAGGACGAGGATGTTCACATCTTCGCCGCTGGCGATCACGTGGTCGAGACCGCCGTAGCCGATGTCGTAAGCGGCACCGTCACCGCCGATGATCCACTGCGAACGCTTGGTGAGGAAGTGGCTGAGCTCGCTGAGTTGTGCGCAAACGGGGCAGCCTGCTTGCTTGCCGGCCTCGATGAGGGGCTTGAGACGCGCAGATGCGGCCTTGCTCTCGTCGGCTTTGTCCTTATTGTCGAGCCATTGCTGAGCAGCTTCCTTAAATTCGGCGCTCACGTGGTCGTCGGTGAGACAACGCGTGAGGATATCGGCAACGCGGGCGCGCATCTTCTTGTTGGCCAAGGCCATACCGAGACCGTATTCGCAGAAGTCCTCGAACAACGAGTTGGACCATGCGGGACCGTGGCCGTCTTCGTTCGTGGTGTAGGGCGTGGAGGGGATGGAAGCCGAGTAAATCGACGAGCAACCGGTGGCGTTGGCCACCATCTCGCGGTCGCCGAAGAGTTGGGTGACGAGTTTCACGTAGGGCGTCTCACCGCAACCGGCACATGCGCCGGAGAATTCGAAGAGCGTGGGAGCGAACTGCGAATTCTTGGGGTTCGCATTCACGTCCACGAGGTGATGCTTGCTCTTTACGTTCTTGACGAGGTAATTCCAGTGGTCGGCTTCATGACGTTCCTTTTCGAGCGTCGTCATGGCGAGGGCTTTACCCGTTTTGGGCTTACCGGGGCAGACATCCACGCAGTTGGCGCAACCCGTGCAGTCGAGTACGCTCACTTGGATGCGGAAGTTCATACCCTTCATGGGCACGGGCGCCTTCATCTCGAGCGTGGGTGCGTCGAAACCGGCCTTTTCGTCGGCGTCGAGCACGAAGGGACGGATACAGCCGTGGGGGCAAACGTAGGCGCACTTGTTACATTGGATACAGTTCTCCAAATCCCAAGTGGGAACGAACGTGGCGACGCCGCGCTTCTCATAAGCGGCCGTACCTTGCTGCCACGTTCCGTCTTCAAGTCCCTTGAAGGCGCTGACGGGGAGGTCGTTGCCCACCTGAGCGTTGATAACGTGCACGAGTTCCTTCACATAAGCGGGCGAACCGTCGTCGACGGGTTGCTCATCTTCGAGCGAAGCCCATGCGGGATCCACGGCGAAGGTGTGGTACTCGCCACCGCGATCGACAGCGGCGTAGTTTTTCTCCACGATGTCCTGCCCCTTCTTGCCGTAAGTCTTTTCGATGAAGTGTTTCATCTCCTCAACGGCCTTTTCGACAGGAATTACGCCCGTGATGCGGAAGAAGGCGCTCTGCAAAATGGTGTTGGTGCGGTTGCCGAGACCGATTTCGGCGGCAATCTTCGTGGCGTTGATCACATAGACCGTGATGTTCTTCTGTGCCAACACGCGCTTGATCTTGTTGGGCATGTTGCGCGAGAGGGCTTCATCGTCCCAAACGGTGTTGAGCAGGAAGGTTCCTCCGGGCTGAATGCCGCGCAGCACGTCATACATGTGCATATAGCTCTGCACGTGGCAGGCCACAAAGTTGGGAGTGTTCACCAAATAGGTGGAACGGATGGGGTGATCGCCGAAACGCAAGTGCGAGCAGGTGAAACCGCCCGACTTCTTGGAGTCATACGAGAAGTAAGCCTGACAATACTTGTCGGTCGTCTCGCCGATGATCTTAATTGAGTTTTTGTTGGCACCTACCGTACCGTCGGCGCCGAGGCCGTAGAATTTGGCTTGGAACATGCCTTCGCCGCCGAGGCTGATTTCCTCTTTCTTGGGGAGGGAGGTGAAGGTCACGTCGTCGACGATACCGATGGTGAAGTGATCCTTCGGCTCGTTGAGCGCGAGGTTCTCATACACGCCGATGATCTGCGCGGGCGTGGTGTCGTTGGAGCCCAAACCGTAGCGACCGCCCACGATGAGGGGGGCATTTTCGCGACCGTAGAAGGCATCCTTCACGTCGAGATAGAGGGGTTCGCCGTTGGCGCCGGGCTCTTTCGTGCGGTCGAGCACAGCGATGCGCTTGGTCGTGGCGGGCACGGCGGCGAGCAGGTGCTTCACCGAGAAAGGACGGTAGAGGTGCACGCACACCATACCCACCTTTTCGCCCTGTTCGCGCAGGTGGTCGATGGCTTCGCGGGCAGCTTCCGAGGCCGAACCCATGAGAATGATCACGCGGTCGGCTTCGGGGTCACCGTAGTAGTTGAAGAGACCGTATTCGCGGCCGGTGATGCGGCTGATCTCCTTCATGTATTCCTCCACCGCTTCGGGAATGGCTTCATAGAAGGGGTTGGACGATTCGCGGTGGGCGAAGAAGGTTTCGGGGTTCTCGGCCATACCGCGCGCCACGGGACGTTCGGGCGTGAGTGCGCGTTCGCGGAACTCGCTCAGCGCCTTCTGATCCACCAGCGGGCTGAGATCCTCGATGTCGAGGCGCTCAATTTTCTGAATCTCGTGCGAGGTGCGGAAACCGTCGAAGAAGTTGATGAAGGGCACGCGCGTCTTGATCGAAGCCAAGTGGGCGACACCCGCCAAGTCCATCACCTCCTGCACCGAACCCTCGGAGAGGATGGCGAAACCGGTTTGGCGCGCCGACATCACGTCTTGGTGGTCGCCGAAGATGCTCAACGCGTGGCTGGCGATGGTACGCGCCGACACGTGGAACACGCAGGGGAGCAACTCACCGGCGATCTTGTACATGTTGGGAATCATGAGCAACAAGCCCTGCGATGCGGTGAACGTGGTGGTCAGCGCACCGGCTTGGAGCGAACCGTGCACGGCACCGGCGGCACCGCCCTCACTTTGCATTTCCTGTACCAAGACCGTTTCGCCGAACATGTTCTTGCGGCCCTGCGCCGACCAGTCGTCGACGTATTCGGCCATCGTAGACGACGGCGTGATGGGGTAGATGGCCGCCACTTCGCTGAACATATAGGCGATGTGGGCAGCAGCCTGGTTGCCATCACAAGTAATGAATTTTTTAGCCATACTAAACTATGGTGTTATGATTGTTATGTTATGATGTCCTTGTGGGCGGGAGTTCCGCCAAAGCCGGCGTGCCATGCCGGAAACCGCTGCTGCCCGTTGTGCACACGGGGGTGGAGCGAGGTCGGTCACAAAAATAGAAAAAACGAATAGTCCTCTCGGACTGTGCACCGGGGCTCGCGTCTGTGGGCGCGAGCGTCCGCAAGGCAAAGGTAATATTTCTTTTCTGATAGGCAAAGTGAGAATTTCCGAAACTTCGCACCCGATAGGCTTTTGGCCGACGAAAATAACGCTTTTTGCACCAACGAGCCTTTTTTACCCTCTCCCGCCGCCCCATTTTCCCCTAACTTTCACCCCCGAAGCGCACCCCTTTTTCAAAACTCCACGGCTTTCTTGCAAAAATCCCCCACTTTTCCCAAAAACGCCTCAACTTTTCATCCCCCGTCCGCACGTTTTTCACCCCTTCTCTTCGCGCGCGCGTTCATTTATATAGGAAAACACCCAAAAAAGACAAAGTTTTTCTGCCTTTCGCCTTGCCATATCCATATTCTTTGTATTTTTGCTAAAAGCATGAGCCCTTCACCGCCCAACGAAGCGGCCAAAAGTCGCGCCGCGCACCGGCCACCCGACCAAAAGCCAAGCCCTGCGCGGCAACTCCACTCGCTCGAAAAGAGAACAAAGGAAGGTCTCATCCGGACACTCCACTTCCCCAAAAACAGGAGGCAGCACAAGCACTTTCTTTCGACAGCATCTACACAAAACACCGGCGTGATCGCCCCGCAGCCCTTCCGCAGGGCATCGCACACTTTCGGACAAAAGGAAAAATCCTTTGTCCACCGGTTTGACAACCGACTGTTCTCCTTTTCCGGTCTCCGCATCCGAGAACGCCCTTCACCTCAAGCCAGAAAACCAGATGAACACCACACTTCAGCCCCCGAACATCACACTTCCCGAAGAGGCCCTGCAAAAGCTCTACGCCAAGGCACTCCGCAACGGGATGTCACTCAAAACCTACATCGAAGGTTTGCTGATAGAAGATGCCAACGCGCCGTCCTTTGCCGAACAGGTGTCGCCCTCTGCCGACACATGGTTTGACCATCCACAAAACATCGCCGCTGTTCGCCGCGGCCTGCAACAACAAGCGGCCGGACTGGCGCAGTCTTTTTCTATCGAAGAGATTAAGCAGTTGGCCAATCTATGACCTACGATCTGCAACTACTCCCGGAAGCGATCGAAGATCTCGCCTATTGGAAACGATCGGGACAGAAAAAGGTGTTGAAGAAAATCGTGGCACTGCTCGAAGAACTCAAAGTGCACCCCAAAACCGGCACCGGCAAGCCCGAAGCCCTCAAAGGCGACTTCTCCGGTTTGTGGAGCAGACGCATTGACAAAGGGGCACGACTCATTTATTCTATCTACGAAGAGACCGTCTGTGTGTATGTACTCTCCATGCGAGGCCATTACGGCGACAAATAATTCACACACAACCGCGCCCTTGTTTCAAAAAGAAGCAGAAAGCCATGAGGATCAGCAGGGTACTGCGCCATGATTTCATTGGCACTCGCACAGCGTTTCGCACTGCTCACGCCACAAAAGACAGCCTCTTCCCGCGCGAACCCTTCTACCCAAAAAACTCAGCCCCCAAGTGCAACAATCATTTTCGTGAGGTCACGAAAATGATCGCTTAGCACCGCAGAAGCTCTACGCCATCCCCAAAAAGACCTCAACACTTAAATATAAACGCACGATGACCTACTCCTCTCCCCGTCCGTTGCTCCGCTTGTTCATCGGGCTGTTCGTCTTTCTCGCCGCCGCGCTGCCACTCGCCGCACAGCAGGGCAAGGACGCCGAGGACTACAACGTGAAGCGCGGCATCGAAATGCTACAAAACGACGAAGACCCGGACGAAGCGCTGCGCCAATTCAAGACCGCACTCGAAAAGAATCCGCGCAACGGCTACGCCCATTTCTTCATCGGCGCCATCTATCTCCACAACGACGAGAACGGCAACGCCCTCTCCGCCCTCGAATTGGCGCTCCGGCATTTGCCAAAAAAGGACAAGACCACGCGGGCACTGGCGCACTCCAAACGCGCCTACGTGCACATCGCCCTCGCCGACACCGCCGCGGCGCTCACCGACATCGCCACTGCCATCCGCCTTGCGCCCGACGACGGCGACTACCTGCAACAGCGCGGCGATCTCTACTACGAGATGAAGCACTATGACCTCGCCGACCGAGACTACGAGCAACTGCAAAAACTCGACCTCGGCAACACCTATCCTTACATGGCCATGGGGCGCAACGCGGTGGCGCGCAAGGACTATGCGCGCGCACTCACCCTCTTCGACCGCGTGGTGCAACTCGCTCCCGATTACAGCCAAGGCTATTCCTTCCGCGCCGAGGTGCACCTGCTGCTCCGCAACTATCCGCGCGCGGTGGAAGACTGCACCACCGCCTTCTCGCTCATGGACGAGGAGATCGACCGCAAAGCCTTTCAAGTGGCCTCGACCCTCGCCGACTCGGCCGCCACACCGCTGCGGGCGCGCCTCAAAGTGCTGCGCAACAAGGAGCCGAACGAACGAAAATGGTTGCTCCTCCTCTCCACCTTGGAACGCGCGCAACACCACTACGGCCGTGCGGTGAACTATCGTCTCGAGGAGTATGCCCTTGAGCCCTCGCCCTTTGCGGCCTACTCCATCGCCGCCGACCTCTCGTCGCTCGGGCTCACCGACGCGGCACTGATGTGGAACGCCCACGCCGAAGAAAACGACTCGAGCGAGATCGACTACCCGCTGCAAGCGGCGCGGCTGCTCATCGACCGCGGACGCTATGACGAAGCCGACTCAGCCGTGGAACGCGCCCTCGCCATCGATGCCGAAAATCCCAATGCCTACATGCTGCGCGCCACGCTCAACCGCAAACGCAACGACTTCGAGGCTGCGCTCGAAGCCATGGACATGGCACTCTCGATCAACGAAGAAGCGGCCTTTCTTCACGACCTCCGCGCGCGGTTGTTCCTCAAGATGGGCAAGAAAGAGCGTGCCGATGCAGATTTCCGCCGCGAGTTGGAACTCGAAAAAACGCCCGACGATTACTTCGTCTCGCCCTATGCCCTCTACTTCCTCGGCCGCCCGAAAGCCGCCGTTGCGCGCATGGACTCGATCATGGCGCTCGGCGATGAGGACAACGCCTACAATGCGGCCTGCCTTCACGCACTGTGCGGCAACAAGCCGCAGGCGCTCACCTATTTGGAGCGGGCGCTGAAAAACAGGAACTACATCGACTACGATCACCTCGCAGAAGACGCGGACTTCGACAGCCTGCGCGACGACGCGGACTTCAAGGCGATGGTCAAAAAATATCGCGACGCGTGGGAAGCGCATCTCGCGACCGAGATCAAGCTCCTCGCCCCCGGCGCCACGGAGGGCGCGAAGGCCGACAGAGCGCTCGACCGCCGGGTCGCTCCCGCCGCGAAGCAAGCCGGCAAGACGAGTGCCACGAGTGCGAAGCGCGGCGTTTCGGAAATCGCCTTCACCCGCATCGGCGGCGTCACGCAGGTGCCTTGCACCATCAATGGGCTGCCCCTCCATTTTGTCTTCGACACAGGGGCGTCGGACGTGTCGCTCTCGTCGGTCGAAGCGCAGTTCATGTTCAAAAACGGCTATCTCAAGCCCACCGACGTGATCGGCCGCCGCGCCTACCTCACGGCTTCGGGCGATGTAGTGGAGGGCACGGCCGTGCGCCTGCGCACCGTCACCTTCGGCGGCTTGACGCTCGACAACGTGCGCGCCTCCGTCACCCACAGTCAGGATGCGCCGCTCCTCCTCGGGCAGTCTGTGCTCAGCCGACTGGGCAAGGTGGAGATTGACAACCAGGCCAACGTGATTCGCATCACGCGGAAATGAATTGCCGGCGGCCGACGCGCACTTTTGCCCGAAATGGCTCGACAACTCCGAGACACTGCCGACGTTTGCCTCCTTGCGATCGTCCCGAAACGTCCGCCCAAAACGCAGAAAAAGTGGACACGGTCGTCAATTCTCCGACCTAAAAAGGCTTTTTTCCTTCAAAAATTTGTACAGTCCCCGCAAATTGCCTATATTTGCAGCGTTCAACAGACGTGAGGGGCTCAAACGAAGCTCCTCACTTCTTTTAATTAGTTGTGCCTCTCCGTGCTTCTTCGCCGAAGTCGAGGCACACCCAACCCATTTCACACCGACTGACACATGATCAGTAAAGCAGCCGTAGAACAACTCATCGCCGACTGGCTCGTCGGCAAAGACTATTTCCTAACCGACCTCGTCATCACGCCCGATGACCGCATCATCGTGGAAATCGACCACGCCGAAGGGGTGTGGATCGAAGACTGCGTGGCGCTCTCTCGCCACATCGAAGACGGATTGGACCGCGACGAGACGGATTTCGAGCTCGAAGTGGGCAGCGCCGGCTTGGGACAGCCCTTCAAAGTGCTGCGCCAATATGAGATTCACCTCGGTGACGACGTGGAAGTGCTCACCGCCGAGGGCAAAAAGCTCATCGGCCGCCTCACCGCCGTCGACAACGGACACATCACCCTGACGCAAACCGTGAAAGTGAAGGCACCGGGCGAGAAACGCCCCCACTTGGAAGAAGTGGAAACCGTCCTTGCGCTCGACGCGGTGAAGTGGACGAAACTTTACATAGACTTCAAATAAAACAGCGCCCGCCCGCGCGCGACGTTCGCCCGCACATCGGGCTGAGTGTCGCGCACGCTGCAGTATCATGCACCGCGAGGCCGGCATATACCCCATTCGCATATATCACAGCGACTCACCATGGCCAAAAAGCAAACCGAAACTCCCAGTTTGTTGGAGACCTTCAGAGACTTCAACCAAACTAAAAATATCGATGACACCACCCTGCTCGGCGTGCTCGAAGAGAGCTTCCGCAGCGTCATCGCCAAAATCTTCGGCACGGACGAAAATTTCACCGTCGTGGTCAATCCCGACAAAGGCGACTTCGAGATCACGCGCAGCCGCGAGATCGTAGCCGACGACGAAGTGGAAGATCCCAACAAACAAATCTCACTCTCGGAAGCCCGCCGCATCGAACCCGACTTTGAAGTGGGCGAAGACTGCAGCGAGCACATCGAATTTGAAGATTTCGGCCGCCGCGCCATCCTGACCCTCCGCCAAACCTTGGCCAGCAAGATCCTTGAGCTCGAACACGACTCCATATATAATAAGTATAAGGATCGTGAGGGAGAACTGATCACGGCCGAAGTTTACCAAACGTGGAAAAACGAAACCCTGCTCGTAGACGAAGAGAAAAACGACCTGCTGCTGCCCAAGAACCAGCAGATCCCTCGCGACTTCTACCACAAGGGCGACCACATCAGCGCCGTGATCGACCGCGTCGACAACACCAACGGTAATCCGAAGATCTATCTTTCGCGCACCAGCCCGCTGTTCTTGCGCCGCTTGCTCGAACGCGAGATTCCCGAAATCGCCGACGGCATCATTCAGCTCCGCGCCGTGGCACGCATCCCGGGCGAACGCGCGAAAATTGCCGTCGAAAGCTTCGACGCCAACATTGATCCCGTCGGTTCGTGCGTGGGTGTGGGCGGAAGCCGCATCAACGGCATCGTTCGCGAGCTGCGCAACGAAAACATCGACGTCATTCCTTACTCTTCCAACACCATGTTGTTCATCCAGCGCGCCCTCAACCCGGCACACATCAACAACATTGAGATCAACGAAGAACTCAAAAAGGCCGACGTCTTCCTCAATCCCGACCAAGTGAGCCTCGCCATCGGTAAAGGTGGCCAGAATATCAAGCTCGCCTCGATGCTCACCGGCTATACCATCGACGTTTTCCGCGAAGTCGAAGGCGAACAACCCATCGACGACATCTATCTCGACGAGTTCTCCGACGAAGTGGACCAATGGGTGCTCGACGCCGTGAAGAATATGGGCCTCCGCACCGCACGCGAAGTGCTGAATGCGCCGCGCGACATGATTGCCGAAAAGGCCGACCTCGAAGACGACACCGTAGACCACCTCCTCTCCGTGCTCCGCGCAGAGTTTGACGACAGCGAAAGCTAATGTCGAGGGCTTCGGCCCCCACAGCCTTCCCCTTTCGTCACATCGGCCAAGCACGCGGCCACAACCCACACACAATGAGATTAAGCAAAGCTACCAAAGAATTTAACATCGCAACCCAAAGAGCCGTTGACACGCTCAAAGAGCACGGTCACGTCGTCGAAGCCAACCCCAATGCGAAGATCGACGACGCACAATACGAGATTCTCAAAAAGGTGTTTGCCAGCGACAAAGCCCAAAAGGACGAGGCCGAAAAGCTCTTCCCCAGCCGACGCGAGGAGAAACGCAACGAGAAGGCCGATAAGCCCGAAACAAACGACGAGACTCCCGCTGCTCCTGCCGAATCCGCCGCGCCTGCGGCCGAGACTTTGCCCCAAGAGCAGCCCGCCGACAACGACAGCAAGGCCAAAGTCCCCGAAGACCTCAAGCCCCAAGTGAAAGTGGTCGGCAAGATCGAACTCGAAGACAACGCCGGTGGCAAAAAACGCGGTTCACGCAAGTCTACCGCCGCCTCCAAAACAGAGAAAGCGGCCGAGACCGCTGCCCCCGCCGAAGAAACGCCGGCAGCGCCTGCCACGGTCGAAAGCGTAGCCACCGAGGTGAACGCCGAAAAGCCCGCTCCTGCAGCACAACCCGCGACTGAAGCACAAGCTCCCGTTGCGGAAACCGCAGCTGCACCTGCCGAAACGCCCGCTTCCGCCCCCACAGCGGAAGCTCCCACCGCAGACGGCAACGAAACCGAGGCTGAAAATGGCTTCGTCGGCGGTGCACCACGTCTCACCGGGCCGAAGGTGGTCGGCAAAATCGACCTCGATGCCATCAACGCCAACACGCGCCCCAAGAAGAAGAGCAAAGAAGAGCTTCGCAAAGAGCGCAACGACAAGCGCAACCCTGCCGCCAAGAAGCGTGCACGCATCGGCAACGAACGCGTAGACGTGAGCGCCGAAGCCAAAAAGAACAATGCCGGCGGCAACACTGCGGCAGGTGGCCAGAACCGCAACAACCAAAACCGCAATAACCAAAACGCCGCCAAGGGACAAGGTAAGAAGGGTAAGAAAAACGCCCCCGCACAGCCCGTCAGCGACGAAGACGTAGCAAAACAGGTAAAAGAAACCCTCGCACGCCTCCAAGCCAAGGGTGCCGGCAAGGGCAAGGGCGCCAAATACCGCAAGGAGAAGCGCGAAGCCGCCCGCGAGCGTCACGAAGAAGACCTCATGCGTCGCGATGCCGAGAGCCGCGTGCTCAAACTCACCGAGTTTGTGACCGCCAACGAGCTCGCCACGATGATGGACGTCCCCGTTACGCAAGTCATCGGCACCTGCATGAGCATCGGCATCATGGTTTCCATCAACCAGCGCCTCGACCAAGAGACCATTGAGATGGTGGCCGACGAATTTGGCTTCAGCACCGAGTTTGTCAGCGCAGAAGTGCAAGAAGCGATCATCGAAGAAGTGGACAGCGACGAAGATCTCGAACCCCGCGCTCCCATCGTCACCGTCATGGGTCACGTCGACCACGGTAAAACCTCGTTGCTCGACCACATTCGCAACGCCAACGTCATCGCCGGCGAGGCCGGTGGCATCACCCAGCACATCGGTGCCTACAATGTCCGCCTCAAAAACGGCCGCTCCGTCACCTTCCTCGACACCCCGGGTCACGAAGCGTTCACCGCCATGCGTGCTCGCGGTGCACAAGTCACCGACATTGCCATTATCATCATTGCCGCCGATGATAATGTGATGCCTCAGACCAAGGAAGCCATCAATCACGCCGTGGCTGCCGGCGTTCCCATCGTCTTTGCCATCAACAAGATCGATAAGCCCGGCGCCAACCCCGACGCCATCAAGAGCACCCTCGCTTCGATGAACTTCCTCGTCGAAGAATGGGGCGGTAAATACCAATCGCAGGACATCTCCGCCAAGAAGGGCGAAGGCGTGTTCGAACTCCTTGAAAAAGTACTCCTCGAAGCCGACCTCCTCGAACTCAAAGCTAACCCAAAGCGTCGTGCCGTCGGCACCGTCATCGAAAGTTCGCTCGACAAGGGTCGCGGTTACGTCTCTACCGTCCTCGTTTCCAACGGCACGCTCCGTCAAGGCGACGTCATCGTGGCCGGTACCCACGCCGGACGCGTCAAAGCCCTCTTCAATGAGCGCGGCGTTCGCGTCCAGGAAGTGCCCCCTGCACACGCCGCCACCGTTCTCGGCTTCGACGGCGCACCCCAAGCCGGCGACCAGTTCAACGTCATGGAGACCGAGCAAGAAGCCCGCGAAATTGCCAACAAGCGTCTGCAACTTCAGCGCGAACAAAACCTGCGCACCTCCAAGATGCTCACGCTCGACGAGATCGGCCGCCGCTTGAAACTCGGCGACTACCAAGAACTCAACATCGTTGTCAAGGGCGACGTGGACGGTTCTGTGCAAGCCCTCTCCGACTCCTTCATTCGTCTCTCCACCGAGTCCATCGCCGTCAACGTCATTCACAAGGGTGTGGGTCAGATCTCCGAGAACGACGTCACCCTCGCTGCCGCCTCCAAGGCCGTCATCGTCGGTTTCCAAGTGCGTCCGTCCGCCGGTGCGCGCAAACTCGCCGAGAAGGAAGGCGTCGACATCCGTCTCTACTCCATCATCTACGACGCCATCGAAGAAGTCAAGGAAGCCATGGAAGGCATGCTCAAGCCTATCGTCAAGGAAGAAATCACCGCGATGGTCGAAGTGCGCCAAGTCTTCCACATTTCCAAGGTCGGCTACATCGCCGGTGCCTATGTCATCGACGGTAAAGTCTCTCGTTCCGACAAAGCCCGCCTCATTCGCGATGGCGTGGTGGTATTCTCCGGCGACATCGCTGCTCTCAAGCGCTTCAAAGACGACGTCAAGGAAGTCACCACCAACTTCGAGTGCGGTATCTCTCTCCAAGGATGCAACGACATCAAGGAAGGTGACACCATCGAAACCTACCGCGAAATCGAAATCAAGCAAAAGCTCAACGCTTAACCTACACATTGCCGCGATCGGTGCTTTCCGATCGCGGCTTTTTTTGTACCTTCGCCCCGCACAAGCCCTTTCTCCGCGCCAAGTGCGCCACCACGGCGTCGCCCGCCGAGAGAAATTCACCATTCGTCGAGAAAACAAGTCAATTCGTCGAATCCATCAGCCAAAATGACGCATTCGGCGAAAGGGCACTTGCATTTTACATTCCAATTCTCTATTTTTGCAACAACAAATAGACATGAACAAGTCCTTTATCACAGCCGTGGCTCTCGCCTCGTCGCTGTTGCTCGCCACCTCCTGCGACGTACTCAACAGTACACAAAGCCCCGCCGCCAACACCCTCTCCGCCCTCAACACCGGAGGCAACATGCTCACCAATCTCGTCGGCAACTTACTCAACGGCGGCACCGTCTCGGAGCGCGACCTCGTCGGCACTTGGACCTACAACGGCGTCAGCTGTGTGTTCGAAAGCCAAAACTTCTTGGCACAAGCCGGCGGTGTAGCCGCATCGAGCGCACTCGAAGCCAAAATCGACGAGCAACTCAAACGCTACGGCATCAGCAAAGGCGTGACGCGCTTCACCTTCAATGCCGACAAGACCTTCACCGCGACCCTCAACGGCCGCAACATGAGCGGAACTTATAGCCTCGACCCCTCGGCCAAAACCCTGCGCCTCCAATTCGTCGGCGGTCTTCTCAACCTCCAGCCCCAAGTTGCGCGCAACGGCAACGGCATTGCCCTCCTCTTCGAGTCCGACAAACTCTTGGGACTCCTCGGCACTGCCTCCTCCTTCCTCGGCAAAATGGGCAATTCCAACCTCGCCATGGTCTCTTCGCTCCTCGGCAATTACCAAGGCATGCGCATCGGCCTGAAACTCTCGAAGTAAACGCCCCGCGCCTCCCCACTTCACTTTCGCGACAACCTCCGGCGCAATACAAGTCGCCCACCCGCTCGCGAAATCTCGGCGACAGTCCCACGCACTTCCCCGCGATTGGCTACCGTCTCCCCCTCCCTCGAGCATTTCTCGTATTTATAGTTTCCGAACAGTCTCGTTTACAGCGGTAAGCGAGGCTGTTTTTTCTTTGTCCATTGAGGGCAAATCATTACCTTTGCTCCATCTAAACCTCAAAACATGCACAAGTTTTCTCGCATCCTCGGCCTACTTTTCGCCCTCGGCCTCATCCTCAGCTCGTGCGGCGGCAGCAGCACACACACCAAAAACGGCTATACCTACCAACTCGCGCCCCGCGAGACGCAGCCCGGTAACTTCCTCACCTACACCACCGCCCAAGGCGCCGTTCGCTCGTGGCAAGGCTTCGCCGTTCGCGCCGATCGCAAAACCCTCGCCTCCGGCGACCTCTTCGAGCAAGAGCCTGAAATCCGCATCGACTCCTCTCGCCTCGTACAAAGCCTCAGCGCCGACGGCACCCTCACCCTCGGTCACTTCGTCGGCCGCATCGGAGGCGAAAGTACCCTCATCGACGGCCTCATCATCCCCGCTTCCGGCACACCTCACGGGCGCGACACCGCACTCGTCAATCGTGTTGTCCAACCCATCGAAGGCGGCGGCATCTACATCGGCCCTGCCACCCAACGCGAGATCCTTTCGCGCGGCGGACAGGGCGGCACCCTCGTCAACTCGCGCAACGTCATCGACAGCCTCGGCGTCGGTCTCCACATCTTCCCCGACGGCAGCTACTTCGCCGGCCGCATGGTAGGCGATTTCGGCACAGATCTGCCCGACTTCCTCGACGGCTACTACGTTGCCGCCGACAGTACCCTCTACGTTCTCCCCGAAGAGCGCACCGCTGTCGATGCCCTCACCGCCGAAGCCCTCAAGGCCAAAGCTCCCGCCAAAGGCGCACCCCTTGCCCGCCTCCTCAGCCTGCCCGCCGACCTGAAAAATCTCTACGGCAGCGTGGCCAACAACTACGACACCCCTCCCATGCTCGACGGCCGCCCCGCCGCCGTCGCCCCCTTGCGCTTCGAGCCCTACGAAACGGCCGGTCACCCCTCCAAGGCGCACGAAATCACCATCCAATTCCTCGTCGGCACCGACGGACACACCACCGTCATCAACGTCAGCGACTGCAAAGACGTAGAAGTCGAAGCCGCCGCCAAAGGCTTCCTGCGCAAACAGACCTTCACCCCCGCCACCAAGGGCGGACGTCCCGTCAAGGCATGGGTGCGCCGCACGCTCACCTACCGCACCGCCACCGACGGAGCGGGTGCAGGGAAACCGCGCGAAATCATCGGCAACATTAGCGATCTCTGATCCTTCCGCGCTCCGAAAGCGCGCACACGCTCACCGGCTCCCCCCCCCTGAGCGCCAACCGCACATCCAACCGCACGCCGCGATGCCCCGCCTCGCGCCCGGCACACCGCGTGCACAACACAGACATAACAACTTTATCCCCATGGCACAAGCCCCCGAATTCAAGTACGCCCCCATGTTCCAACTCGGCGAAGACAAAACCGAGTACTATCTCCTCACGAGCGACCACGTGAGCACCGGCGAATTTGAAGGACACCCCGTCCTCAAAGTAGAACCCGAAGGCATCACCCGCATGATCGCCCAAGCCTTCCGCGACGTCTCCTTCCTCCTCCGCCGCGAGCACAACGAACAGGTGGCCTCCATCCTCTCCGATCCCGAAGCCTCCGACAACGACCGTTACGTGGCCCTCACCTTCCTGCGCAACGCCGAAGTCGCCGCCAAAGGTCGCCTCCCCCTCTGCCAAGACACCGGCACCGCCATCGTACACGGCGAGAAAGGCCAACAAGTGTGGACCGGTTTCTGCGACGAAGCCGCCATTTCGCGCGGCGTCTACGACACCTACACCGAGGAAAACCTCCGCTATTCGCAAAACGCCCCCCTCAACATGTACGACGAGGTCAACACCCGTTGCAACCTCCCCGCACAGATCGACATCGAAGCCACCGAAGGTGACGAATACCACTTCCTCTGCGTCACCAAGGGCGGCGGATCGGCCAACAAGAGCTACCTCTATCAGGAAACCAAGGCCATCCTCAACCCCGACACCCTCGTGCCCTACCTCGTCGGCAAGATGAAAACCCTCGGCACCGCCGCTTGTCCGCCCTACCACATCGCCATCGTCATCGGCGGCACGAGTGCCGAGAAGACCATGCTCACCGTCAAGCTCGCCTCCACCCACTACTACGACTCGCTCCCCACGACCGGTGACGAAACCGGCCGTGCCTTCCGCGACGTAGAGCTCGAAGCCCGCTTGCTCGAAGAGACGCGCCACATCGGACTCGGCGCACAGTTCGGCGGCAAATACTTTGCCCACGACATCCGCGTCGTCCGTCTTCCCCGCCACGGCGCCTCCTGCCCGGTGGGTCTCGGCGTGAGCTGCTCGGCCGACCGCAATATCAAGTGCAAAATCAACCGCGACGGCATCTGGATCGAGAAACTCGACGACAACCCCGGCCGCCTCATCCCCGAACACCTCCGCAACGCCGGCGAAGGCGAAGTGGTGCGCGTCGATCTCAACCGCCCCATGCCCGAGATCCTCGCACAACTCGATGCTTACCCCGTATCGACCCGTCTCTCCCTCAACGGCACCATCATCGTGGCCCGCGACATCGCCCACGCCAAGATCAAGGAACGCCTCGACCGCGGCGAAGACATGCCCCAATATCTCAAGGATCACCCCGTCTACTACGCCGGTCCCGCCAAAACGCCCGCCGGCATGGCCTGCGGCTCCATGGGGCCCACCACAGCCGGCCGCATGGACCCCTACGTCGATCTCTTCCAGAGCCACGGCGGCAGCATGATCATGCTCGCCAAGGGCAACCGCTCGCAGCAAGTCACCGACGCCTGCAAGGCGCACGGCGGTTTCTACCTCGGCTCCATCGGCGGTCCCGCCGCCATCTTGGCACAAAACAACATCAAGTCCATCGAGTGCGTCGAATATCCCGAACTCGGCATGGAAGCCGTTTGGAAGATTGAGGTCGAAGACTTCCCCGCCTTCATCCTCGTCGACAACAAGGGCAACGACTTCTTCAAGCAGTTGCCCCCCGCCTGCGCCAAGTGCTAAACCCGCTCCGCGTCCCTCGTTTCCCCGAGGGGCACGTCCACAACACACTCCCCCACCGTCCGCTCGACGGTGGGGGATTTTTTTGTATAGTTCCTGCCGGTGCGCTCCCAATCCGCCCCTTTGATCTCCCCCGCTGTCCCGTCTCTTCCCTCACTCTTGCGCTGCTCGTAAAATCCTCACAACTTTTGCGCAAAACCCCACTCGTTTTTCCCAAAAGAAGTCTCATTTTGGCAAAAAGCCCACAATCTCAACTTCCCCGATCTCATCAGCGAAAGCAAACACCCTTCTTGCTCGCCGTCTCACCACAATCCCTGTCTATCCTCTCCTATAAATCAATTATTGCTGTCCGGTAAAAGTTTTACACGGCAAAAAAAATAAGGCTGAATCTGTAATTTGCGCTGAAAGGGCCAAATCCCCACCGCCGGAACCATCATTATTTGATTAGGGAGCTTGCTTTTCGAAAAAGAAAGCCCGAAGTCCTATTCTAAAGGGCTTCGGGCCGGATTTTTCTGCCGTTTTGAAATTTACCGGACAGCAATAAATTTGTATCTTCGCCATGGCTATTGTCGGATTCTTTTGTTTTTTTGCAATACGAAGACAATTAAAAATTATGACATAGCGGAATCCTGAGTAACTTTTTGTTGCTCAGACACTTAAAAAGTTCAATTTATAATCGTGTTGCGGAATTAAGTTACTCTTTATGCCACATTACTCAGGTTAAAGAAGGATTACCGACTTAAAAGATAGCCTTTGTAGTGGTATTACTCTCAAACTACAAAACTTACTAATTAACAAATGATGAAAAAGCAAGTGCTCGTCCTCGGACTAACACTACTTAGCCCTATGTTGGCTAGTGGTCAAGAGGCCAAAAAAGAACAAGACGATTTGTCAGAGGTCGTTGTCGTAGCGACTCGTATTCCTGAAGTCAAGCAGAACTCCGCTACAAGTATCAACATTATTACATCAAAGGAACTGGAAGACATTAGTCGTTTCCTCCCGGATATGCCCTCTATCATTGGGTATCTCGTTCCGGGTGCTGCTCCTGCGAGTAACGTTGTAAACGAACGAACAAATACCCTACGAGGTAGAAGTGTACTTGTACTTATCGATGGTATTCCCCAGTCCACACCGCTCAGACTATCAAGTCGTGACCTTAGATCAATAGATCCAGCCGCTGTAGAGCGTGTCGAAATCATCAAGGGCGCAACAGCCATTTATGGTAATGGCGCTAATGGCGGTATCATCAACATTGTAACGAAGAAGAACGCTGCACACAAATCTATCGGAGGTGAAACAAGCCTAGCAGTCTCTGACCATGCCCTGAGCAACAACACGCCCAATACACACGGCTACAGAGTTAATCAGCAACTTTACGGCGACTTAGGCAAGTTCACTTACCTCGTTAATGCCTCTCTCGCGCAGACCGGTAGTAGCGTAGATGCCGACGGACAATATCTATCGCCAAGACAAGGCCTGGGAGATACACGTGCGCACAATGCCCTCGTCAAGCTTGGTTACTCTTTCAGCGATAAGACTAGTCTTGAGCTAATGTATAATCTATACAAGTCAAAACAGAATAGCTTGCTCATCGCTTCGGGAGGTAAGTACCTTGAAAGTCCTCGCATCGGTGTACGTGGCGAGCAACCCAAAGAAGCGATTCCTGAAGGTGTTGACTACAATCATAATGCATACCTTAAACTAACAAGTAGAGACATTTTCAAGTACACGAACTTAGAAGCCTCTCTTCAAGCTCGTAGTCTCAAGGTGGTCTATGACTATCGCACTGTTAACCCTCAGAAAAACTCTCGTTGGGAAGGAAAGAGCGGACAGGCTACAATCGTTTCTGACCAAGTGGGTCTTCGCTCTCAGTTCCTCTCTCGCATACCTCTCAGCGAAAATATTGCATCTCAATTCCTTTATGGAGTAGACTTTACTATCGACCGCACAAGCCAACCTCTTGTAGACGGTCGCTATTGGGTTCCTGAGATGACAGCTTATAACCCTGCCGTATTCCTTCAATCTAAAATTTCGTTCGCCAATAGCCTAAACATCAAGGGCGGATTGAGATATGACAACATTACTGTAAAGGTTCCTACTTATAACGTTCTTGTGAACAAGTCTACCGATGCTCCCATACGTGTTACGGGTAAAAACCTTCTGTACAACAATCTGAGCTTCAATGTAGGCTTATCTTACAATAGATACGAGGCATTCCAACCCTTCATTGCTTATTCAGAAGGCTTCGCCATCTACGATTTGGGACGTGGTGCCGTACGTGATGCCAAGACTTCTGATGCACTCAACAACATTGAGACTGAACCTGTGCGCACACACAACTACGAAGCGGGGTTCTATTCAAACTTTAAGAACTTCATAGGTGAAAATACAGGCCTCGAACTGCAAGGAGCTGCCTTCTACACTTATGCTGCTCTCGGAAGCGACCTTATTTCTCGCAATGGATTTTGGGTTGTAGACCGCTCGCCTCAGAAGGTCTACGGGTTTGAACTCAGTGCTAATGCTACGCTCAGTAAAAAGCTCCAATTAGGAACAGCCTTTACTTGGTTTGAGGGACAAAAGCAAGAAAATGGCTCTTGGGACCACTATATGAGTGGGCTATCCATCCCTCCTGCTAAGCTCACAGCCTCTCTAACCTATCGTCCAACCAAGAATACATTCTTACGTCTGCACCTCATCAACACAGGTAGTAGACACCGCTTTGAGATGAAAACCGGCAAGAATGGGGTACGCACTTACGACGAAGGCGAAGGAAGAGTAGAGCCTGTAACACTCGTAAACCTCAACGCAGGACTTAACCTCGGTAAGATGACTTACGGCATAGGCGTTGAGAACCTATTCAACAACAACTATTACACTGTTCAGTCTCAGCTTATTGCTCGTGATGCTGAATATGTAAGAGGTAATGGGCGCATCGTAACGCTCTCAGGAACTTATCGTTTCTAGGACAATACGAACTTCGACAAACGAGAGGGTTCGTGTTCAAATCATTTGGACACGGACCCTCCTCTATTTTATTATAGGAGAGTCTTACACACTTTTTCGGACATTACCTTTGGGGACAGTATCGGTTATACTCCACTCATCACTCAATGTAGCACGCTAATGGGGCGAATGGCCATAATAGAAAAAAGAAACCCCGACTTTGTGCAGTGCACAAAGTCGGGGTTTCTCGTGAAAAGGGTGGATGCCGTGCCGCATTCGGCACGCGACGGAGCGAAGGCTGCGGTCGGCTCAATAGAGGAAGCCGAAGAGCCAAAGGGGAATCTCGTTGTCGCCGCGTCCCACCTCGGTGTTGTAGCGGGCGAGGACGATGTTGGGATCACTCTTGACACGCTTGCTGCGGTCGCAGACATGAATTTCGACATTGCCGTTGATGCGGTAGAGTCCGTCACGGCGTCCCTTGTTGACGGTGTGGTGGCGCCAGAGGGAGTTCACGAAATAGGTCTCCATGATGTTCTGCTCGGAGATGGAAGGCGAGTAGATGGAGTAGATGAGGTTCGGATTGTGGAGGAGAACGGCCGCAGGTTTCTTGGGGAAGCCTTCGTTTTCTTTGTAAACGAGGTTGACGAGACGGGCTTCTTCGAGATACTTGAGGTAGTTCATCACCGTGGCGCGCGAAGTGCCGATCTCTTCGGCAAGACGACTCACGTTGGGAGTGGTGTTTTCGCTGACGGCGAGGAGATAGAGGAGCTTTTTGATGCGCTCGAGGTACTTCAATTCGATTTGCTTGATGAAGAGGATGTCGACTTCGATCATCGTGTTCATCGCGCGCAGGAGCTGTTCGGTGAAGTTGCGCCCTTCGAGGAAGAAGGGGTAGTAGCCGTGGTGGAGATACTGCTGGAAGTATTCCCAAGGACGCACTTTGGGCAGGATGGTTTTGAGGATGCTCTTGTGATCCTCGAGGAGTTCTTTGAGGGTGTAGGCGCGGAAGTTCTCGCCGGTCTGAAGGTTGATAAATTCGCGGAAGGAGAATCCGTGCAACCAGTATTGTCGCGCGAGGGAGTTGAGCTCGGTATGGTCGTTCTCGCCTCCGCGCACGGAGGTGGTGGAGTAGATGATGCGGAGCAGGGGGAATTGCTCGTAGCACTCGATGATCTGCTCGCGCCAATTGGGCAGTTTGAAGGCTTGGTCGAGGAGTAGCACCTGTCCGCCGGCTTTTACAAAGTCGCCGGCGAAGTCAACGAGTTTCCTTCCTTGGAAATAGAAGGAGTTCATGTTGGCATAGAGACATTGACGCATGCGAGGGTCGAAGTTGTCCTTGGCATACGAGAGGAGGAATTGTGTGCGCCCTACGCCGCGGGGTCCGCGAATGCCGATCAGCCGGTAGCTCCAGTCGATCGAATCCATGAGCGCGCGCCGAATAGGGGCATTGGTGTGCTCTATGAGATAGGCGTGTGATTGAAAAAAAGTCTCCATAGTTCTCTGGTATATCGGAATTTCGCTTGGGGGCATGGCTACGAAGCACCGACAAAGTGGTGTTAAAAGCCTTTTATGCTGCAAAGTTACTACATCATCTCGGGATTGCAAACCGAAAGTGCCAAAAAAATGCGTATAAGCTTCGATTTTAGCATTTAAGGGGTGATTTTGACACTGGAAGGGGGCTGAAATAGGGGTTTTGTGCAATTGAAAATTTGAAATGCGATGCGCCGAATCGCGATCTGCTTCGTATCGAAGGTGTTGTCAAGCCTTATTCGCCCCTCTTCAAGGGAAGTCGTCTTCTCTTTGATTTACTCCGACAATACGTGCGATGCCACGCGCCACAGCGAGCTTTTCGGGTTCATCCGGCATTTGGAGTGATGCATCAGCTACCGGAAGACCTTTTTCGAAAGTGCACCTGCCTCCCAACGCGCACGCGTAGCGCGCGCGTCCGCTGTTTTTCGTTTTTTGCCTTCACCTCTTCACCATACAACTGTAAAGATCTATGAAACAGCGACTTGCAGGTGAAGGTTTCATACTCGTTTCCTTCACCGGTGAAGGCAAAAAAAGGGCATTTCCTTCACCCGCAAAACACACTGTATCAACGGATTGTGGGTGAAGGTGAAGGGTGAAGGCAAGAATTTCGAACTCGCTGAGTGCGCGATGCGCAGGGGCGTGTCCGTTCGCGCGTACGGCTGTGCGGATGAGGAAACAGTGGATGTCACGGTGGGCGAAAGAACGGGCGTACTTTCAAAAAAGCGGGGAGGAAGAAGAAAAAAGAAGGGGCGTTTCGCAAGAAAGTCCACAAGTTTTTGTTCAATCTCTCCCTGTCCTCAAAAAAACGAAATATTTTTCTCGCGAAATATTCGACAGTTCGAAACTAAATTCTTACTTTTGCGCTTGATAAAACACAACTTTCCCTTCATCCCGCCGCTCTGCGGCGTCTATATAGCGCAAAGTCGAGGAACTTTTCCCGACCCTCCGGCGCAAATGCTCTTTGACTTACTGAAACATCGTAACTTTGCCATATCCCTACCTATCGAAACATGCCCCCAAGACGCTCTCCCTCCCAATCGGGAGGAATGTCCGAAATACACACGTTTTCGGGACAGTCTCAGTAATACTCGTTTTTATCACATCATCCTGACGCTACGGTGGAAGTGGGAGGTGTGGCTCCGATAAAATTACCAAAAAAGCGCCGCACTCCACGGGGGAGTGCGACGCGAGGGTTGGTTTTGCGGAGATCGCGGGCGTTCTGCGTGAGAACTTGGCGATTCCTTATTTAATCGGCGAGCTTGGCGCAGATGTATTCGCGGTTCAAGCGGGCGATATTGGCGATCGATTCGTTCTTGGGGCAGACGGCTTCGCAAGCACGAGTGTTGGTGCAGTTACCAAATCCGAGTTCGTCCATCTTGGCCACCATGAATTTCGCACGACGTGCGGCTTCGGTGCGACCTTGGGGCAGGAGGGCGAGCTGCGATACCTTGGAAGACACGAAGAGCATGGCGCTACCGTTCTTACAAGCGGCCACGCAAGCGCCGCAACCGATGCAAGAGGCGCAGTCCATGGCCTCGTCGGCTTCGGGTTTGGGGATGAGTATGGCGTTGGCGTCCTGGGCTTGTCCGGTGCGGATGGAGGTGTAACCGCCGGCGGCTTGGATTTTGTCGAAGGCGGTGCGGTCGACCATGCAGTCCTTGATGACGGGGAAGGCAGCGGAGCGCCAGGGTTCTACGGTGATGACGTCGCCGTCGTTGAAACGACGCATGTAGAGTTGGCAGGTGGTGGCGCCCTGTGCGGTTTTGCCGTGGGGCGTACCGTTGATGTAGAGGGAGCACATGCCGCAGATGCCTTCTCGGCAGTCGTGGTCGAAGACGAAGGGCTCTTTTCCGTCGTTAATGAGTTCCTCGTTGAGGATGTCGAGCATTTCGAGGAAGGAGGTGTCGTCGGGAATGTTCTTCATTTCGCGCTGTTCGAAATGTCCGGCGTCCTTAGGCCCGTTCTGCTTCCAATATTTTACTGTGAAAGATATATTCTTAGCCATTTTCGTGTACGTGAGTTGGATTAGTGCATTAAAAGGGTGCCTCATATCTCATGGATATGGCACCGGGATCGAACTTACACGCCATGTGTAATTAAACTATCGATCCCTTCAGAATGAACTAATTACGACTTATAATTACGCGTTTGCACCTTGATGATTTCGTACTCGAGGGGTTCTTTGGAGAGGACGGGTGCTTTGTCGTCGTCGCCTTGGTATTCCCAGCAGCCCACGTAGAAGAAGTTTTCATCGTCGCGCTTTGCTTCGCCTTCTTCGGTTTGGTGCTCTTCGCGGAAGTGACCGCCGCACGATTCCTCGCGGTGAAGCGCATCGTTGGCCACAAGTTCACCCATGAGGATGAAGTCTTCGAGACGCAATGCCTTTTCGAGCTCCACGTTCACGCCCTCGGGAGTGCCGGGGATGAAAAGATCGGTGAAGAAGGTCTTGCGGAGTTCCTTGAAGAGGGTGAGTGCCTTTTCGAGACCTTCCTTGGTGCGACCCATGCCGACGTATTCCCACATGATGTGGCCGAGTTCCTTGTGGATGCTGTCCACCGAGCGCTTACCCTTGATGGCAAAGAGGCGTTCGATGCGTTCGCGCACATGCTTTTCGGTGGCTTCGAATTCGGGAAGCTCCGTCGAGAAGCGGGGAACAGTGATTTGGTCGGCGAGATAGTTCTGGATCGTGTAGGGCAACACGAAGTAACCGTCGGCCAATCCCTGCATGAGGGCAGAAGCGCCGAGGCGGTTGGCGCCGTGATCGGAGAAGTTACATTCACCGATGGCGAAAAGACCATTGACGGTGGTCATGAGTTCGTAGTCCACCCAGATACCGCCCATCGTGTAGTGGATGGCGGGGAAAATCTGCATGGGGGTTTCGTAGGGGCTCTCGTCGGTGATTTCTTCGTACATGTCGAAGAGGTTACCGTAGCGCGCAGCAATCTCGTCGCGGCCGAAGTCGCGGATGGCTTGCGAGAAGTCGAGATAAACAGCCAGGCCGGTGCTGTTCACACCGTAGCCCTTGTCGCAACGTTCCTTGGCAGCGCGGCTGGCCACGTCGCGGGGCACGAGGTTACCGAAGGCGGGATAGCGGCGTTCGAGGTAGTAGTCGCGGTCTTCCTCGGGAATGTCCTTACCTTGGAGACGTCCTTCCTGACACGCCTTGGCGTCTTCGAGCTTTTTGGGCACCCAAATGCGGCCGTCGTTGCGGAGCGACTCGGACATGAGGGTGAGTTTCGACTGTTTGTCACCGTGTACGGGGATACACGTGGGGTGAATCTGCACATACGAGGGGTTGGCAAACACGGCGCCCTTGCGGTAACAAGCGATGGCGGCCGATGCGTTGCAGCCCATGGCGTTGGTAGAGAGGAAATATGCGTTGCCGTAACCGCCGGTACCGATTACCACGGCGTGAGCGGCGAAGCGTTCGAGCTCACCGGTGATGAGATTGCGCGCAATGATACCGCGTGCACGGCCTTCGATGATAACGAGGTCGAGCATCTCGTAGCGGGTGTAGAGTTCCACGGTGCCGAGATGCACTTGGCGCATGAGCGACGAATAAGCGCCGAGCAGAAGCTGCTGACCGGTCTGGCCTTTGGCGTAGAACGTACGGCTCACCTGTGCGCCACCGAACGAACGGTTGGCCAACATGCCGCCGTATTCGCGAGCGAAGGGAACACCTTGCGCCACGCACTGGTCGATGATGGCATTCGACACTTCGGCGAGACGATAGACGTTGGCTTCGCGAGCGCGGTAGTCACCGCCCTTCACCGTGTCGTAGAAAAGGCGATAAACCGAGTCACCGTCGTTCTGATAGTTCTTGGCGGCGTTGATACCACCCTGAGCCGCGATGGAGTGCGCGCGGCGGGGCGAGTCTTGGATGCAGAAGTTCTTGACCTTGAATCCCATTTCGCCGAGCGAAGCCGCGGCGCTGGCGCCGGCCAATCCCGTACCCACGACGATAATGTCGAGCTTACGTTTGTTTTTGGGGTTCACCAGTTTCTGGTGCGCTTTATAGTTGGTCCACTTTTCGGCCACGGGGCCTTCGGGGATGCGTGAATTAAGAATAGCCATGATGGATGCTTATATATATAATGAGTGTAGGAGGTAGAAGTTCCGCAGTTTAGCAGCCGAAGTGCAGGCTACCGTTGAGCATAGCCTCAACGCAGAACTTAATCACCACGGCGGCGTACATGGCCATCAACACGGTGGAATAGATATAGCTGATGCATTTAACGCGGGGGAACCACGTCTTGCCGCTGGCGCCGATGGTGTGGAAGGCACTCCACATACCGTGGGTGAGGTGGAACCAAAGAGCGGTGAGCCACACGAGGTAAAGCACGGCATAAACGGGGTTGGAGAACGTGTATTGGATCCAATGATAGCCGTCGGTGGCGTAGAACTCCTCGCCCACGTGTGCCAATTCGACAAACATCATTTTAGCCCAGAAGTTGTAGAGGTGCAGCGCCATGCCGAGTGCTACGATGATACCGAGCACGAGCATGTTTTGCGACGCCCATTCCACTTTTTCGGGGCGATCCACCACAGCGTAGCGGTTGTTACCGCGAGCACGACGGTTTTGGAAGGTGAGGATGAAGGCATAGACGAAGTGCAAGAGCACCAGCGTGCCGAGTCCGGCCGTAGCCGCCACAGCATACCAGTTGGCACCCAGCATCTCACAGATCAGGTTGTAGCCGCTTGCCGAGAAGAGCGAAACGACATTCATACAACCGTGGAAAGTGAGGAAAAGGATGAGCGCCAGTCCGGTGACCGACATGATCACTTTTCTTCCGATAGATGAAGTAGTTAACCACATAAGAGATTGAAGAAATTAAATTGTTGATGAATTTGTTTGTTGATTCCGTGGGAAGTAGTTTTTTCGGTAGCTTTCGGCCGCCCCAAGCCTCTTCTTCTCCTCTCCTCATAAATGGGGAGAGAGAAAACACTGCAAAAGTAGTGGAAAAACGAGAAAGTGCAAAGCGAAACGACCTAATATATAATATAACCTTGCGCGAAATTCCACCGTGTCCCTCACTTTCTGTCTTCCCTTCCTTCACAACGCCTCTCGCGCAAAGCCCGATGCGAAAAAACAATCAGTGCCGCGGCACGCAAAAGCCGCACAACCCTCGCCGCAAACCCACCGAAAAAGTCCATATTTTCGTCAACTTCGGATTTCAAATTCACAACCGCCTCACATTTCTCCCCGTGTTTCTCGCATTTTACGGCACATTTCCACAAGTTCTGCGCAGTCGTTGTGTTTTAAGTTTGAAACGAAACCACTATTTTTGCATCCGAATACAAAAACCACCCCCAATTCATGTCCTCCACCCCCACTACTCTCAGTCCCGCACGCAAAGGTTTGGCCGGCGTGCAGTACCTTTTTGTGGCCTTCGGTGCCACCGTGCTCGTTCCCCTGCTCGTGGGTCTCGATCCCTCCACGGCGCTTTTTTCGGCCGGTGTCGGCACACTTCTTTTTCACCTCATCACCAAAGGCAAAGTTCCTATCTTTCTCGGTAGCAGCTTTGCCTTTATTGCACCCATCGTCAAGGCCACCGAGCTGTACGGCCTCGGCGGCGCCCTCTTCGGCTGCGTGGGTGTGGCCGCAGTCTACGCCCTCATGTCGCTGCTCATCCGCTTGTTCGGTCTGCGCTTCATCGACCGCCTGTTTCCGCCCGTCGTGATTGGCCCCATCATCATGCTCATCGGGCTGTCGCTCTCCGGCGCGGCGGTGAAGATGGCCTCTTCCAACTGGATTTTGGCCGCCGTTTCGCTCGTCACCGCCGTGATCGTCACCCTCTATGCCCGCGGTATGCTCAAACTCATCCCCATTTTTCTCGGCATCATCGTGGGTTACGTGGCCGATCTCCTCTTTTTCCAAGTTGATTTCACGCAAGTGGCCGCCGCGCCTTGGTTCGGACTGCCCCACTTCATCCTGCCCGAGAAATTCTCGTGGGCACCCATTCTCTTCATGATCCCCGTGGCCATCGCGCCGGTCATCGAACACATCGGCGACGTCTACGTGGTGAACAACGTCACGGGCGAGAACTTCGTCAAATCGCCCGGCCTGCACCGCACCATGCTCGGCGACGGCGCGGCCTGCCTCTTCGCCTCGCTCATCGGTGCACCTCCCGTCACCACCTACTCCGAAGTGACGGGCGCCATGTCGCTCACGCGCATCACCGATCCCCTCGTGTTCCGCATCGCCGCCCTCACCGGTATCGTCTTCTCGCTGGTGGGCAAGGTGAGTGCCCTGTTGCGCAGCATCGACGAGGCCATCCTCGGCGGCATCATGCTCCTGCTCTTCGGCACGATCGCCGGCGCCGGCATCTCCAGCCTGCTCCACAGCCGCATCAACCTCTCCTCTTCGCGCAATGTGGTCATCATCTCCGTGACGCTCACCACCGGCATCGGCGGCGCCGTCTTGAACTTCGGCAACTTCTCGCTCGCCGGCATCGGTCTTTCGGCCGTCGTGGCCGTCGTGCTCAACCTCCTCCTCCCCGAGCGCGCCGAAGACCGCATCCCCACCGTCACCTCTCCGGCCGCCGACGACAAGGCGCAACCCGAAGCCTAAATCCGCTCCGCCGGTCGCCCCCGCGGGTTGCACCCCCTCGTGCACGGGCTGACCACTTCCCATCGACATTCATTCATCACTCTATTTTTTTATTTCCCCATGCGCACCACACTCGTGCTTCTCCTCCTCGTGCTCCTCGCGCCCTTCGCGCGTCCCGCACAAGCTCAGAACATCCAGTTGCACTACGACTTCGGCCGTCAACTCTACGACAAGGACCAGGCCAATCGTCCCCACTGGACCACCACCGTCGAGATGTTTCGTCCCGACCGTTGGGGTAACACATTCTTCTTTGTCGACATGAACTATGCCGATCAGGGCGTGGAATCGGCTTATTGGGAAATCTCGCGCGAATTTTCGCTCGGCAAGACGCCCTTCGCCGCCCACGTTGAGTTCGACGGCGGCTTGAGCAACAAGTTCAGCTACAACAACGCCTACCTCCTCGGTCTCACCTACGCGTGGAACGCCACCGACTTCCAAGCCGGCTTCACCTTCACGCCCATGTACAAGTACTTGGCCAAGCAATCGAAGCCCAATTCGTGGCAACTCACCGGCACGTGGTATCGCCACTTCGCCGGCGGCGCGCTTTCGTTCTGCGGTTTCGCCGATCTGTGGGGCGACCGCAGCTTTGTCGACGGCAAAAACAACGTCATCTTCCTCACCGAGCCGCAACTCTGGCTCAATCTCAACAAACTGCACGGCGTGAACCCCGACTTCCGCCTCAGTGTGGGCACGGAAGTGGAAATCAGCCACAACTTTGCCGCGCCCGAAAAGACCATCGTCAACCCCACCCTGGCTTTGAAGTGGAATTTCTAATCGGCCGGCACACCGCTTCGCCCCGCGCAGCGGTGTGCCGCCTCCTTTCCGAGGCGCTTTGACAAGCCCTCCCCTCCTGTTCGCGCTTGTTCGCCCCCTCTCGGCCACGATGCCGGCGGAGCACCGGCGCGAACCTCCCTTCTCCCCTCATTCATCCCCCCAACACATTTCCCCCAACTCATGCAAACGCTCTATCGCCTCCTCGGCTTTGATCCCAAGCAGCACAATCTCCGCACCGAACTCATGGCCGGTCTCACCACCTTCCTGACCATGAGCTACATCCTCGCCGTCAACCCCGACATTCTCTCGTCGACCGGCATGGACAAAGGCGCCGTGTTCACCGCCACCGCCCTCGCTTCGGCCCTCGGCACGGTGCTCATCGCCTTCCTCGCCAAGTTGCCCTTCGCCCAAGCCCCCGGCATGGGCATCAACGCCTTCTTTGCCTTCACCCTCGTGGCCGGTATGGGCTACAGCTGGCAGACGGCGCTCGCCGCCGTCTTTGTCGAAGGCGTGATCTTCATCTTGCTCACCGCCTTCAACGTGCGCGAGCAGATCGTGCACTGCATCCCGACGACGCTCCGCTTCGCCATCTCGGCGGGCATCGGCTTTTTCATCGCCTTCATCGGTTTGAAGAACTCAGGCATCATCGTAGCCAATCCCGCCACCCTCGTTTCGCTCGGCGCCTTCACCCCCGTGTCGTCGCTCGCCGTGCTCGGCGTAGTGCTCAGCGGCGTATTGATGAAACTCCGTGTGCGCGGTGCGCTCTTCTACAGCATCGCCGCCTGCACCCTCATCGGTATCCCCATGGGCGTGACCATCATCCCCGAGCACTTCGCTCCCCTGTCGATGCCCAAGTCCATCGCCCCCACGTTCTTGCAGTTCGACTTCCAGTCGCTCCTCACCCCCGACATGGCACTCACCATCTTCGCGCTCGTGTTCATGGACATCTTCAACACCATCGGCACGCTCATCGGCGCCGCCGCCAACACCGAGATGATGGACGCCGAGGGCAACGTGAAAAACATGAAGCAAGCGCTCATGGCCGACGCCGTCGGCACTGCGGTGGGCGCCGTGCTCGGCACCTCGACCGTCACCACCTTCGTCGAAAGTAGCGCCGGCATCGCCGAAGGCGGCCGCACCGGCATGACCGCCCTCTCCACCGGTCTGCTCTTCGCCGTGGCCCTCTTCTTTGCCCCCCTCTCCTCCTCATTCCGTCGGCCGCCACCACCGGCGCCCTCGTCTTGGTGGGCGTACTCATGCTCAGCTCCATTAAGGACGTCGACTTCCACGACATCTCCGAGGCACTGCCCGCTTTCGTCACCGTGATCATGATGATTCTCACCTACAACATCGCCGAAGGCATGTCGCTGGGTCTCATCTCCTACACGCTCGTCAAGACGTTCAGCGGACGCTGGCGCCACGTCAGCCCCACGCTCTACATCGTGTCGGCACTCCTCGTGATGCGCTACGTGCTGCAACTCTAAGCGCCGCCCTCCCACCGCATCGCCGCCCACGTGCGGCAGACTGAAAAAGCCACCGCGCCGCGAATCTCAGCGATTCGCGGCGCGGTTTTTTCGTGTCGGTCGGAGAAAAAGCAGGAGCCAGTCCACCCAAGCGGCGCACGGCGAGGCAAAAAGACCGGACGGGGCGACAAGACGTGCCGGCTGCGCGGGAACATCAAAGCCCCACGGAGCGCAAGAGGCGTTCGCCGCGCGCTTCCTCGGTGGGGCCGAGTGCCATGAACTTATAAAGGGCGTTCAACGCGGCCTTGCGCACCCCGATTTCGCCCGCCGTGTCGGACAATTCGGTGGCGGCGTGGTCGAGAATCTCGTCGGCGTCGCGCTGCGTGGGCATCAGTCCGCCCATGAAGAGGCGGCCGAGCAAGAGCCACGCCACCAAGCGCGCCAAGGGGGCTTCGGCGGCCAGCAGACGGAAGGACAACTGCGAGGCGAAGGGGCGATCGGCCAGCAAGTGGAGCACGAGCATCTGTGCCTCCTCCACATAGCGTAGACCGTCGACGTAGTGGAGCGCCAGTTCCTCGTCGACCTCGTCGGGAGGCACGACAAGGAAGGCCAGCAGGCGGAGTTCGCGAATGTCGTCGGCATAGAGCGCGGTGGACAGGCGCACGGAGTGCGGAAGATCGGCGGCCATTTCGACCAAACGGAAGGTTTCGACACCGAAGTTGACGCGATAGTTCACACCGCTTTGGCGCATGGCGTGGCTGAGCACGCCGTCCATGGCGGCACGCAGCAGGCGCTTGATGTCGCGCACTTGGGCATCGAGGTCGGGAGTGGGAGTCATGAGTTGAAAAAGGAGATGCGATGAGAAAAAACGGGGCGCTTGCCGCCCCATGGCGCCGAGGGTGCGGCGCATGATGCGCGCAAAAATACGAAATTCCACGACTTCGGCGAAAAAGTAGGGAAGAATTGGTCAAAAGTTGTGGTGTTTTCGGCAAAAGTCCACGACTTTTTTTCGGCCGTCGCGGCCGCCCGGCAGCTGCTCGCCTACTCCCTTTCTCTTCTGCTCGCCGCGCCCGAAAAACAAGCGCATGCGAGACATAAAAACACATTTTTTCATTCAAAACACCCCAACGACGAGTCCAAACGGCTATACAAACAACAGTCCGATCGGGCGAAAAGCGGGCGAAACGCGCACTCGAAGCTTTCATTTGTCAAGTGCTCATTAAAAAGCGCCGGCATCTGCCTCGCAATTCCAAAATAAGCTGCTCAAAATGAATGGATTCCCGAATTTTATATGTACCTTTGCCGAAAGTTTTCCACCGTCACTCTCTCGCGCAGCGCGCGGCACGCAACGCAGAGGGTCGGTTTTTTTGTGTCAAATCAGTGGCACGCCGGCGCGCTCGGCGCGCACTTCCCCTCTTTTTCCGCCACTTTTGTCTGTCTCCCTTTCGTGTTTCTCTCCGCGAAGGGATCAATGAATTTATACACCACTCACTCACATCGAATCAAGAAGATTTATGGAGAAAAAACTGACCACCCTCTTGTTGGGTCTGATGCTTTGTGTCACCGCCGCGCTGGCGCAGACCAAAGTTTCGGGCGTTGTGCTCTCGGCTTCGGACAACCAGCCCATCGCCGGCGCCCACATCGCCACCACCGGTCGCAAGCAACTCACCGTGACCGACGACAACGGTAAATTTGCCCTCACCATCAAAGGCAAAGACACGCGCATCACCGTGTCGTACATCGGCATGGAGACGACCACCGTCAAAGGCGGCGAAAACATGCGCATCGTGCTCAAAGACAACCAGAGCCTCGGCGAGGTTGTGGTGACCACGGGTATGACGAAGACCGACCGTCGCCTCTTTACGGGGGCGACCGACAAGATCGACATCAGCAAATCGCGCCTCGCCGGTGTGGCCGACATCAGCCGCTCGCTCGAAGGGCAGTCGGCCGGTGTGTCGGTGCAGAATGTGAGTGGTACGTTCGGTGCCGCTCCGAAGATTCGTGTGCGTGGTGCGACGTCGATCTACGGCGCCTCGAAGCCCCTCTGGGTGGTGGACGGCGTGATCATGGAAGACGTGTCGAACATCGGCGCCGACGATCTCGCCTCCGGTAACCCCGAAACGCTCATCAGTTCGGCCATCGCCGGCCTGAACGCCGACGACATCGAGAGCTTCCAAGTGCTCAAAGACGGTTCGGCCACCTCGATCTACGGTGCTCGCGCCATGGCGGGTGTGATTGTCGTGACCACCAAGAAGGGTCGCCAAGGACAGGCGTTCCTCAACTACACGGGCGAGTTCACCACCCGCCTCGTGCCCTCCTATCGCAACTTCGACATCCTCAACTCGCAACAGCAGATGGGCATCTACCGCGAACTCCGCGACAAGGGATGGCTCAACTACTCGGATGTGCTCAACGGCAGCGACTACGGCGTGTACGGTAAGATGTTTGAACTGCAAAACACCTTCGACGCGGCGCGCGGCCAGTTCTTGCTGCCCCACACGCAGGAGGCCGAAAACGCCTACCTGCAACAAGCGGAATTCCGCAACACGAATTGGTTCAAAGAGCTCTTCTCGCCGGCCATCATGCAGAACCACTCGGTGAGTTTGAGCGGCGGTACGGCCAAATCGAGCTACTACGCTTCGCTCAGTGCGCTGCTCGATCCGGGTTGGTACAAACAGAGCGACGTGAAGCGCTACACGGTGAACCTCAACCTCACGCACCACATTCTCGACAACCTCACGTTGAACCTCATCGGCGGTGCCTCTTACCGCGACCAGCGCGCCCCCGGTTCGCTGGGACAAGACGTGGACGTGGTGAACGGCGCGGTGAAACGCGACTTCGACATCAACCCCTACTCCTATGCGGTGAACACCTCGCGTGTGCTCGACCCGAAGGCTTACTATGTGGCCAACTATGCGCCGTTCAACATCTTCAACGAACTGAACAACAACTACATTGACCTCGGTGTGCTGGACGCCAAGTTCCAATTTGAACTGAAATATAAGCCCATCCGCGGTCTTGAACTCACGGCGCTGGGTGCTTTCAAGCACGCGGCGACTTCGCAGCAACACAATATTAAGGACAATTCCAATCAGGCGCTGGCCTATCGTGCCATGCCCAACGGTATTATCCGCGACGCCAACAAGTTCCTCTATCGCGATCCGGACAACCCCACGGAACTGCCCTACACGGTGCTCCCGAAAGGCGGTATCATACACAAGACGGACAACCGCATGAGTGACTATCACTTCCGTGCGACGGCCAACTTCAACCGCACCTTCGACAACCGCCACACGGTAAACCTCTTCGGCGGTATGGAAACGACGGACATCGACCGCTCACGCACACGCTTCGAGGGCTGGGGACTTCAATACGGCAGCGGCGAAGCGCCTTTCTATCCTTACCAGCACTTCAAAAAGTCGATCGAAGAAGGCAACGACTACTACCAGCTGGTGAACTCCAACTGGCGCACGGTGGCCTTCTACGGCAACGCCACCTACTCTTACCGCGGTCGCTATGTGGTGAACGGCACCTACCGTTACGAGGGCTCGAACCAACTGGGCCGCAACACCGACGCCCGCTGGATGTCGACCTGGAACCTTTCGGGTGCTTGGAACATGCACGAGGAGCGCTGGTTCGAAAAGCTCGCTCCCCTCTCGCATCTCACGCTCCGCGGCTCGTATAGTCTGACGGGTACGCCTCCCGATCCTTCGCGCGTTTCGTCGACGACCATCTTCCGCAACTCTACGCCCTACCGCCTCTTTGCCACCGACCAAGAATCGGGATTGGCCATCACCGAATTGGGCAACTCGCTCCTCACTTACGAGAAGAAGAACGAATTCAACATCGGTATCGACGCCGGCCTGTGGAACAACCGCATCAATGCCACGATCGACGTGTACACGCGCAACAACTACGACGAAATCGGACCGATGGTGACGCAGGGCATGAGCGGACAGATCGTGAACTGGGGCAACGTGGCCGAGATGAAATCGAACGGTGTGGAATTTAGCCTCACCTCGAACAACATCAAGCAAAAGGACTTCACGTGGTCGACGAGCTTTGTCTTCTCTTACACGAACACCGAGATCACGAAACTCTTCAACAACGGTCGTGTGATCGATCTCGTGTCGGGCAACGGTTTCGCCATGAAGGGTTATCCCGCCCGCGCGCTCTTCTCAGTGCCTTTCCTCGGCTTGAACGACGCCGGTATCCCCCTCTTCCGCAACGAGAAGGGCGAAGTGACCACCGACGACCTCAACTTCCAAGAACGCAACCGCACCGGCTACCTCAAATATGAGGGACCGACGGATCCGAAGTTCGTGGGTTCGCTCGGCAACGTGTTCTCTTACAAAGGTTTCCACCTGAATGTGTTCTTGACCTACTCGTTTGGCGGCGTGGTGCGCCTCGATCCGAAATTCCGCACGCGCTACACCGACATGACTTCCATGACGCAGACGTTCCTCAACCGCTGGATGGCTCCCGGCGACGAGAAGACGACCAATGTGCCGGGCATCTTGAGCAAACGCCAGTTCACGCAAAACCGCCAACTGCGCTATGCCTACAATGCCTACAACTTCTCGTCGGTGCGCACAGCCAAGTCTGACTTCATCCGCCTCAAGGAGATTTCGCTTTCCTACGATCTGCCCGCATCGCTCTTTAAGAACAAGGGCATCCGCGACGTTTCCGTCAAACTTCAGGCCACCAACCTCTTCTTGCTCTATTCGGACAAGAAGCTCCACGGACAAGACCCCGAATTCCTCAACGCCGGCGGTGTGGCTTCGCCCATGCCCAAGCAGTTTACCCTCACCCTCAAATTCGGAATCTGATCAAATTCGACAGCTCGTATGAAACATTATATAGCTTCTCTCCTTCTGGGTGCCGCCGCGCTGGGCACCTCCGGCACGCTGACTTCGTGCAACGACTATCTGGACAAGTATCCCGACAAGCGCATGGAGCTTCGCACGCCCGATCATCTGGCGCAGCTCCTCACCTCGGCCTACCCGAAGGTGCATCCGGCCTACTTGCTCGAGATGTATTCGGACAATACGGACCGCCACCTCTCGCCCTCTTGGGGTGAGGTGGATCGCTTCCAGCGCGAGGCCTACCAATGGGACGACATCACCGACGTGGGCGAAAACGAATCGCCCCAAATGATTTGGAACGCTCACTATCTCGCCGTCAACACGGCCAATGAGGTGCTGAGCTTCATCCGCAAACAAAAGGATCAAAGCCCCTTCCGCGCACAAAGCGGCGAGGCGAAGCTCTGCCGCGCCTATGCCATGTTCTGGCTGGCCAACGTGTTCTGCGAAGCCTACGATCCCGCGACGGCCGCTTCGCACCTCGGTCTGCCTTATCCCGAGAATCCCGAAGATCGTCCCGGCTTGACCTACAAACGCGGCACACTCGCCGAGCTCTATGCCCGCATCGATCAGGACATCACCGAAGGTTTGGCCGAAGTGGGTAGCGCTTACACCACGCCGAAGTTCCACTTCACGCCCGAAGCCGCGCACGCTTTCGCCGCTCGCTTCTACCTTTACAAACAAGAGTGGCAAAAAGCCGTGGATCACGCCACGAAGGCGCTCGGATCGCACCCCGAAAATCAGCTGCGCAACTGGACGGTTTGGAACAAACAGGGACTGAACGGCGAAGCCATGCCGAACGAATATGTGCGTTCGGGCGCGAAAACGAATCTCTTGCTCCAAGTGGTCGTTTCGGCTTGGGGACTTTACAGCGGTCCTTACGGTGTGGGCGGTCGTTTTTGCCACGGTCGCAGCGTTTCGGACAAGGAAACGTTCAACTCCACCGGCCCTTGGGGCGAAAGCGAGGCCGCTTTCAACTACACCGTGGGTAGCAACTCGGGACAACCGCAGATTATTCTCAAGAAGCTCCCGATCAACTTCAAATATCAAGACCGTGAGGCCGGTATCGGTAGCTACTACTCGGAATACGCAGTGTTCAATGCCGACGAAACGCTCTTGGTTCGCGCCGAAGCCTACGCTCGTCTCAAACAATATGAGCAAGCCACTGCCGACATCAACAAGGAAATGACGGCTTTCGCCCGCAAACCGAAGACCTTCACCACGACGGAGCTCACCGACTTCTACAAGAAGCAGAAATACTACCGCCCGGACAGCGCAACGGTGCGCAAGGCTTTCCACATCAGCGAGCCGCTCGACACCGCCACGCAGGAACCGCTGTTGCAATGCATCTTGCATTTGCGCCGCATCATGACGGTGCACGAAGGTCTCCGCATGCAGGACGTGAAACGCTACGGCATCACGATCTTCCGCCGCGACTTCGATGCGAATGACAAGTATGTGACGGTCACCGACTCCATGCCCGCCGGCGATCCCCGCCGTGCCATTCAGCTTCCGCAGGACGTTATTTCGGCCGGACTCGCTCCCAACCCGCGCAAAACCACCACTTCCAAATGAATATCCGGATGAACAAGATAATTCTCGCCACGCTGCTGCTCCTTTCCTGCTTGGGGCTCAGCAATTGCTCGGACGACACTCCCAAAGGAGCCAGCATTTTCCCTACAACGCCCGTCCGGCGCAACGCCTTCGACAACTGGTTGCTCAAAAACTACACCAATCCTTATAATATTGAGTTCAAATACCGACTCGAAGACGCAGAAACCGACTACAACTACCACCTCGTGCCCGCCGACTCGGCGAAAACGGCAAAATTGGCGATACTTACCAAATACCTTTGGTTCGATGCCTACTCGGAAGTGGCCGGTGTGAACTTCGTGAAAGCCAATGTTCCGCGCACCATTGTGGCCGTCGGTATTCCGGGCTACACGCGTCAGCGCACCATGGTGCTCGGTAGTGCAGAAGGTGGCTACAAAGTGACGCTCAACAACATCAATGCGCTCGACAGCCTCACGTTGACGAACTACTCGGCCATGACGGAATTCTACTTCCACACCATGCACCACGAGTTCACGCACATTCTCAATCAGAAGAAGCCCTACAACACGGCCTACAACCTCATTTCCAAGTCAGACTACGTGGGTAGCAACTGGTCGCACCAGCGCCCTCGCGATGCGCGCCGCGCCGGTTTTGTCTCCGCCTACGCCATGTCCGACGGTTTTGAGGACTTTGCCGAAACCCTCGCCTTCTACGTCACGCTCACTCCCAAACAGTGGAACGACATTCTTCAAGAAGCCGGCACAACGGGCGAACCGATCATCACCCAGAAGCTCGAAATCATCAAGGACTACATGCTTTCCTCATGGAACGTCGACCTTGATCGGCTGCGCGCCTCCGTTCTCGGCCGCGGCGACAACGTGCGTCATCTCGATCTCCAACACCTCAAGTAAAAACTTCCCATGCGCATCCTTCATACCCTCTTCATCGCCCTCGCCGCCCTCGGTGCAGCGAGTTGCGCCAACGAAGAAAAAGAACTTTTCGGCCTCCCCGCGGCCGAACGCATCGACCAAGTGGTCAAACTCGACCGTGCCGCGCTCGAAGCCTCGCCCAACGGTTGGAAATTCAACTATTTCCTCGGCCGTTCCTACTCCGGTCCCGGCGTTTCTATGATGGTTACCTTCCGCAACGGCAAGGCCACCATGGCTTCCGACGCTTCCGACAGCGCAATCTTCCACACCGCCGACTACGATGTGGTGAAAGATCAGGGCCCCGTCCTCACTTTCAACACCTACCTCGAGCCTATCCACAGTTTGGCGGGCGGTATGGCCAGCTTCCCCGAAGGTCGTCAGGGCGACTACGAGTTTTCTATTCTCTCCACCTCGGCCGACACCATTCGCCTCCGCGGTAAGAAATGGGGCAACGACATGATGCTCACGCGCAACCCCATCGGGTTGAAGCAAGACTCCGTGATCATGGGCGCTATCAAGATGCGCGAGAAGATGATCACCGACAGCATCTATCTCTGTCAAGGCAAGGACACCATTCGCGGTGCCGCTTTCGATCTGGACAACCGCCATCTCGACATCAACGGCAACGTGCAACTCTCCTCGCCCCTCGTCTTCACCCCCAAAGGTTTCATCTTGGCCAAGCCCCTCACCTACAAGGGACAGGTGTACGGCGACTTCACGTGGAACGACTCGGCGCGCACCTTCGTTGACCGCGACATGACCATCTCCTTCCGCATTCCCGAAACCTACAAGCCCCAAAGTTTCTGGATTGGCAAGTGGAGTGTCAAGCACCTCGCCTTGCGTGAGCTCGGACGACGCCCCACTTATTTGACGATCTACAACGAACGCAGCGGACGCAACCCGCAAGCCCTCAGAGCAGTGCTCGAATTCAACCGCGTGGAGTATGAAATCTTCGTCATCTACAACCGTACGACCGGTACGATCAGCCTTCCTGCTCAGAGTATCGAAGACCCCACAAAGACCAACTACGTAATCTATCTCGTAGGCACCGACGGCAATAAATTGCTCGGCAAGGTCGATGTGCCCTTCACCTTCGAATGGGATCCCGAACTCGAACATGCCACCGCCAAAGGCACGCCTTTCGAAAAGACCAAGGCAACCGGTATGCTCGGTATCGGCTACAAAGACGAACTCCACCAGAACACCGACGAAAACGGCAAGCCTATCATTCCCATCATCATGCTCGACATGGAATATCTCCGTCGCGTCAAATAATTCTCATTCCAAGACTTCTCATTATGCATAAGCATTTTCTCATCGCCCTCCTCGCCGGTGTCGGCGCGCTCCTCACGGCTTGCAGTGACGACGCCAACACCGTGCGACAGCGCACCCTCGAAGTCGTGTCTGCCGACACCAATTTCCCCGTCGACGGCGGTCAGCGCACCGTCACCCTCGCCCGTCCCGCCGCCACCGCCTATGCCCAAGACAAATGGGCAGAGGTGCGTGTCGAAAACGGGCAAGTGCTCGTGAAGACCGGCGTGAACACCGGCGAACAGTCGCGCAACACCCTCCTCGTGGTCAAAGACAATGCCGGCGACTCGGCCACCGTCAACATCCACCAAGAGGGTCTCGTCTTCCGTCTGCCCACTTCTGCCATGGTCGAAAGCGACGACCAAGCGCTCGAACGCTCGTTCCACGTGCAATTCAACGTGCCGCTCGACATTCGCTCGTCGGCCGGTTGGATCACCGTGAACCACACCGCCGACGGCAACGTCACTTACAAGATAACGGCCAACACCACCGGTCGTCCCCGCGTGGGCTGGTTGCTCTCGCGCGCCCACGGTCTCACCGACTCCGTGCGCATCACGCAAGCCTCGCTCTCCGACATCGTAGGCACCTATCGTCAACACGCTTCCACCCTCGACAGCAGCAAGACCCACATGATCGACACCACCAACGTGGTGACCATCTCGAAAGTCTCCGACACGCAAGCCGTGTTCTCCATCGACGGCAACCTCAACTGGGAGTGTGAGTTCAAACCCGGCAAAGGCCTGTTCATGAACAACGGTAAAGTGCTGCGCGAAGTGAAAAATCCGCCGCAGCCCAGCACCTATCTCGTCTCGCTGCTCGCTGCCAACGATTTCCGCCCCGGACATCTCAACAGCATCATCGGCACGCGCGAAACCCTCCGCCTCGCCATCGGCGACAACGGCGAACTCGTGTTCCGCCAGCACGAAACCATCAGCTTGCAACAGCAGTGGAACAGCTACGCCGTGGGACGCGCCGGTTCGAAGAAGCTCTCGCTCGACACCTACTTGGGACTCTACACCGCGTTCATCAACCCGAAGCTCACCTATCTGCCCAACGGCGCGCCCACTCGCCCCGTTGCTCCTCGCATTCCGCTGCGCTGATTGGGAGCCACTCCTTATTTATATATAGACAATCCCCGCCTTGTCCTTCGAGACAGGCGGGGATTGTTTTCGTTTGCGTCGCGCATCACACGCGGTGGCACGACTTAAAATTCGTCGTTGGCATAGAGCGAATCGAACACTGACAGGCGGTAGTCAAACAGCTCCTCGTCGCGGAAGAAACGCTTCAGTTCCACCTCCGCAGCCTCAAGGCTGTCGCTGGCGTGCACGATGTTCTCTTGGAACGACATGCTGAAATCGCCGCGAATCGTGCCTGCCGGTGCTTTGCGTCCCGTGGTCGGGCCGGTAATGGTGCGCACGGCTTCCACAGCCCCCACCCCTTCGAGGGCAACGGCCACAACGGGGCACACCATCATACTGTCCTTCACACGTTGGAAGAACTCTTTGCCCGACAAATGGGCATAGTGTTCGGACAACACCGCGTCGTCCAACTGCATCATCTTGAGTCCGCACACGCGGAGCCCTTTTTTCTCAAAGCGCGACAGCACTTCGCCCATCAAGGCGCGCTGAACGGTGCAAGGTTTGAGGAGAACGAGTGTTTTTTCAAGTGCCATATCGATTGAATGTTTGGAAGATAAGAATACAAAAAGGGAAAACCAAAACGGCTTCTTGGCGTAAAGATATACATTCTCGCCGTGATGACCAAACCTGCGGCTACATTTATCGCCTTGTCCCGTCCGGACACAAAAAAAGTGTCGCCCGCATCTATTCCTTACGGAACAAATGCGAGCGAACACAATCTATCAGGACATTACAATATGCGTAGTTCGTCAGCGAAAGCATTTTCGCCGCGCCGCGAGAGGTCAACTAAGAAGCGATGCGTAGTTGTAATCTTCCTGCAGGGAGAAAACGCCTGTCGGACAAACTATTTGAGGCTTATTTGCTGCACTCTTCTTTGAGCGTAGCCACGAGCATCCAGACGAGCTTCTCCTGTTCGCGGAGCCAGTCGCTGACCATGGCCACCGTCGTCTCGTCGCCGGCTTCCTGAGCGGCAGCCAACACCACGCGCTCCTGGGCGATGAGCTGCTTTTCGGTTTCGAGCACCTGCGTGAGGGCGCAGTTGCCGCAGTGGGTCACTTCCGACTCCTTTACCTGCGAAACCTTCAGGTATTCGCTGTAGCGGTGTTCGGGCGTTTCGCCGAGTTGGAGGATGCGCTCTGCGATGTCATCGGCCTTCGTTGCGATGCCGTCATAGAGACGTTCGAACTCAACGTGGAGATTGTAGAAGTTCGTGCCCTGGATGTTCCAGTGGAAGTTGCGGAGGTTAGTGTAATACACCTGCACGTCGGCGAGGAGCTGACGAAGTGCGGAAACGACGGGTTGCACCTTTTGTGCATCGAGGAGGGTGTAGTTGAGTGTGTTCATTGTTTTGCTATGTTTAATGGGGTTCTTTTATTAAAGGAGTCATCTATAGGCGAAAGAGCTTGCAACGAGTGGTGTCGGTTGCCGGCTCTCTCATTTGGATGTTGCAAAGGTAGTAGCTTTCCGGGCGAAGAACAACAGACGCGCTCTACTTTAACATAGATATTATCTATATCGCCGCATATTCAAAAGTAAATCAACGCTTTGCACAAGAAATGCTCCCGTGCAAAACGCTGATTGTTCCATAAAACGCGATGTCATAAAGACAATACGCTCGCCCTTAACGACGCTTACCCACGCGTGCCGGACGCAAACGCGGCGTGTGCACGCGAGGTGCGGGTTGCAGCACAGGGCGACGATAAGGCGCGGGCTGAAGCACGCGGAGCGGACGGCGCGCTGCGGGACGTGCCTGTGCAGTTCCGGCTGCTGCCGCCTTCTTGGTGCGGCGAATAGGGATGGGACGTGCCGCGGGATTTGAGAGAAGCGGATCTTCGTAGTCCTCTCCTTCTTCCATGTCGGTGTCGGGCAGCGAGTTCTCTACGGGCACCTCCTTAGGAGCAGCCGTGTGCATGATTTCGACACTGCAACCGCGAATAATGCGATCCACCAACATGGCCGAATAAGCGTGCACCACGCCATCGGCTTGGATGATGCGCACGGGTTGTCCCGAGCTCACGTCGAGCACCACCCCTTTTTCTGCACGACCGTTGGTGAAGAGCACCACGTCGGTCAGTTCCGTATCGGTGAGGACGGCCTTCGCCGGAGTAGCGCCGCTTTGATTCACTTGCTGCGCGTGGGCGCCACCTGCTGCAAGTGCCAAGCAGAGGGCGATACCGAATATCTTTTTCATTGTCTTTGGGCTATAATTAGATGAAGCGTCGGGAGCGTTTTAGAATTGATAGCCCAGACGCAGGGTAAATTCGGGTTGGTTCTTCCATCCGGTGGCGGGAATCACACGCTTGCCGTACGATCCGTCGGGAGCCACCTTGCCGGCGTTGGGGCGAATGGACTTTTTCACTTGGTGATAGGCCGCGCCCACGCCAAAGGTGAACTTGCCGTAGCGAACACCGATTTGTCCACCGAAGAAGGCGGCCATTTCGGGGTAGTTTTTCTTATTGGTCACCGTGTTCACGCTGTATCCCCAACGCACGTCGGCGAAGGGAGTGAACTTGCCGCGGAGCGGATAGTCGATACGGCCGAGCACCATGGGGGTGATGGGCATAATCTCCGTGCGGTCGTAGCGCTGCACTGTGGCACCGACGCCCAAATAGATGATGCGCCCCACACGCGCACCGACGGTGAGCGCAAATTCGGGGTTCATTTCGCCCACGAGCTGACGGTTTTGTTCCAACCCGTAGCCCAATCCGAGTTCGGCGGTGAAACCAAGACGCATTTTGCGCGTATCGGTGGTTTCGGCCGGCTCGTCGGACTTATTATTTTTGTCGATCAAGATGCGTTCCACATCTTCCCATCTGTACATGAAGATCTGTCCGTGCACACTGCGCAATTTGATCGGTGCATCGAGACGGCGTTCGAGCACGGTGCCCGGCACTTTCTGTCCGTTTTTGAGCACAATCATGTCGCGGGGCGCATCTTTGGGCTTCGCGGCGGAACGACGATCCACGCGCGCCACATCAGCAGAGCGATAGTAGTAGATGGTTCCGTCGGGCATTTCGATTTGCACCCCACTTTCGCCAGATTCCAGCACTTTGCATTTGAGGACGCGACCGCTTTTGAGCACCACCACGTCATAAGTGGCGTTGGCTGCGGGTGCAACGGGTGCCGGTTCGACAACGGCCGTGTCGACCTTGGCCACAACGGGTGCGGCCGGCTTCACTTCGGGCTGGCTGACGGGGCGTTCCACAACCGGGAGTGCGGGCAGGCTTTCCGTCGTGGTGCGGGCGGGAGCCACCGCGCGCTTGCCGCGCTCCACACGCAGCACCTCTTCGGGGCGATACACGCGCACTTTGGCATCGGCCAAAAGCACTTTGACGGGATAGCCCGCCAAGTAGGTGATGACGCGACATCTGGCGCTCATGCCATCGCGCAACACGATGAAATCAGGCAGGTCTCGATCGGTAACGATGCTACCTATCGGGCTGCTTTGGGTGTTTTGGGCAGTGCTTTTCGCCGAAAAACCGACGAAACTCAGACTAACCACCAAAAGGAAGAGATAGAAACTTTTCATATAGGATGGAATGGAGAAGTTTTGTAGAGTTGTGTGCGACCGACTACGAATCGCCGCATGGCAAAGTTAGCGTTATTTTCAATATCCGTCAAGTGATTTGCCGAAATATTGCATTTTTGACGCGATTGGGGGCTATTTTTCGGCTTTCGTCGGCAAATCGTGGCCAAAAGTCCACGACTTTTCGGAAAAACAAGGGGACTTTCTTTCAAAAGCAGCGGACTTTTTTCGGAAAGTCGCGGAGCGTGCTGAACCGGGCGAGCAGACGAAATCCCGTTGCGGCACAAAGGCGACAACAAGCGCCTCATCTTCGGGCGTTTCGCCGCGGTGCGGCCCACTCCCGCCCGCATTCGCCATGCTCGCAGCCCGCAACCTCCTTGCCGCGCGCAGCGATCTCGATGGGTAACTGCACTTCGTCCGCACACAACAAGGCTAAATTTCACACCGAATAGCAAAAAACTGCCACAACGCACACACAAATTGAAAATAATCGACTATATTTGCGAAACAAAATCACAACACCGTTGCCGGCTTTCCGCACGGGTTCGGTGAATCGTCTTCATCAAAAAAACAGTATTATGGAAGGTTTACTCGTTATCTTCGGCATCCTTGCCGTCCTCGTACAACTCATCCTTTTGTATCTCTTCGTGCGCATGGCCGACGACCTGCATTTTTTGCGTAAGGAGTACGAAGACCTCAAATGCATCCACCGCTTGGGTGAATATAGTCTCGCTAAAGGAGAACGCATCTACCAGCCCGGCGAAAAACTCTACTGCGAAAAACTGAAAGCCGTCGTGACCATTATGGAGCTCTCCGAGAATGGTTTTTACCTATGCCAATATGGAGCAAACGAAAGAGGATTCTACGGGAAGAAGGTGCTCATTGCCGGCGACAAACTCTCGGAGCTACCGAAAGAAGAAGCCTAAAGCTCCTCTTTTATACCCCTTTTCAAAGCAAAACCTCATGAAGTTTGCCCCTCGATGGGGCGAACCGATGCACAAAAACGGCCAAACCGCCGACGGACACACAGGGTGTCGGTCGGCGGTTTGGCCGTTTTTGAATAGGGATCGGCGCGCTGTTGCGGCGCATTGCGGTGGGCGGCACCGCCATCGAGCGACGGCACGCGGCGGGGCTTAGGCTTTCAGACCGTTGTTGGCAATGAGCCACTCGGCTATCTGCACGGCGTTGAGCGCAGCACCCTTTTTGATCTGGTCGCTCACCAACCAGAAGGTCATTCCGTTGGAGTTGGCGAGATCTTTGCGGATGCGGCCGACGTAAACATCGTCGCAACCGGCCAAGAAGAGAGGCATGGGGTAGCGACGCTCGGCGGGATTGTCGTCGAGGGTGAGGCCTTCGCCCTCAGAAATGGCACGGCTCACTTCTTCGACCGTGAGCGGGCGCTCGGTCTCCACCCAAATGGCTTCGGAGTGGCTGCGCATCACCGGAACGCGCACACAAGTGGCGCTCACGGCGATGTCGGAGTGCATGATCTTGCGCGTTTCGTTGTACATCTTCATCTCTTCCTTCGTGTATCCGTTGTCGGTGAAGACGTCGATCTGCGGAATGACGTTATAGGCGAGCTGATAGGTGAACTTCTCGACGTGGGGCGTTTCGCCGGCGGCGAGTGCGCGGTGCTGCGCCTCGAGTTCGTCCATGGCGGCCTGGCCTGCGCCCGAAGCGGCCTGATAACTGGCGACGTGGACGCGGCGAATGTGGCTCAAACGCTCGATGGCTTGGAGCGCCACGACCATCATGATAGTGGTACAGTTGGGGTTGGCGATGATGCCGCGCGGACGATTGAGTGCATCCGTGGCGTTGCATTCGGGAACGACGAGGGGCACGTCCTCATCCATGCGGAAAGCGCTGGTGTTGTCGATCATCACGGCGCCGTAGCGGGTGATGTCTTGGGCGAAGTCGCGCGAGACGCCGGCGCCGGCGCTGGTGAAGGCGATGTCGATGTCGCGGAAGTCGTCGGTGTCGTGGCGGAGTTCGCGCACCGTCACGTCGCGATCGCCGAAACGATAGACTTTGCCGGCGCTACGTTTCGAACCGAAGAGGCGAAGTTCGTCGATGGGAAACTTGCGTTCGGCCAGTACGCGGAGAAACTCTTGGCCTACGGCACCGCTGGCGCCTACAATGGCTACGTTCATAGGTTTGTCATAAAGATTTCGCCGACGAGAAGCGGCGCAAGTGGGGCGCACCGGCTGCCTCGTCGGAAGAATGAGTGAATAGATGGCTGCAAAAGTATCGATAAATCCCGTATTTCGCGCGCGGTATGCCATTTTTTTTGTTACTTTGCCGCTCGAACGTCCCGATTTCGGGCATTTATCTTGCGCACATGTCGTTTATTCCGCTTCCCATCACCGATCCGACGTGGATATTCTTCGTGGTGTTGGGCGTGATTCTCTTCACGCCCATGCTCCTCGAACGCCTTCGTATTCCTTCTATTGTGGGGTTGATCGTGGTCGGCGTGGTGATCGGACCGCACGGTGTGCACCTGCTCAACCGCGACGCCAGTTTTGAGATCTTCGGTAAGGTCGGTCTCTATTATATTATGTTCATGGCGTCGCTCGGCATGAACCTTACGGACGTAATGCGCCACCGTTATGTGGCGCTCTTGTTCGGTCTCATCTCGTTCGCCCTGCCTTTTGCCCTCGGACTGGGGGTAAACGTGTGGGCGCTGGGCATGAGTCTGCCGGCGGGCGTCTTGGTGGCGTCGATGTATGCCGCCCATACGCTGCTAACCTACCCGGTGGTGATGAGATGGGGCTTGTCTAAGCACCGCTCTGTGGGCATTGCGGTGGGCGCCACCATCATTACGAACATTCTCACGCTCTTGGTGCTCGCCATTGTGGGCGGCGCCTACAAACCCGACGGCGAGGGCTTCAACTTCCTGCTGCTCGGTGCGCGCTTGTTGGCGCTGAGTGTGGGCATCGTCGTGGTGTTCCCGTGGATTTGTCGGCGCTTTTTCCGCCGCTTCGACGACAATGTGGTGCAATACATCTTCGTGTTGACGCTCGTTTTCCTTGGTGCCGGCTTGATGGAATGGGTGGGTATGGAAGGCATCTTGGGGGCTTTCTTGGTCGGACTGGCGCTCAACCGCGAGATTCCTCCCGCCGGACCGCTGATGAACCACATCGATTTCGTGGGCAACGCCCTCTTTGTGCCGTATTTCCTCATCGGCGTGGGCATGATCATCAATGTCCAGGCGATGGCTTCGGACTATAGTATATTTGTCACCGCCGGCGTGATGATCGTCACGGGCGCGGCGGGCAAAATCCTCGCCGCCCACAGCATTCGCCTCATGGGCTTCAGCGCCGGCGAGGCGCAACTCGTGTCAGGTCTCTCCACTGCGCGCGCCGCCGCCACGTTGGCCATCGCCCTTGTGGGCTATGAGATCATACTCCCCGACGGTTCGCATCTGCTGGGCGACGACATCATCAACGCCTCCATGTTTTTGATTCTCGGTTCGTGCATTGTGGCCTCAACCCTCACGGATCGCGCGGCGCGCAAGATCGTGCTTTCGGGCGAAGCCGCGCAAGAAGACGCATCGGCCGACAAGGATTCGATCATTGTCGCGCTGAGCTATCCGAACATGCTCATCCCGCTGACGAACATGGCGCTGATGTTGCGCACACCGAGCGCAACGGCGCAACTCACCGCCGTGACAGTCGTGCTCGATGACGACGCCGAACGCCGCATAGAAGCGCGCCGCGGACTGGACTACGCCGCCAAGATGGCCGCCGCTGTGGGGGTGCGCATGCAAACGCACTGCCGCCGATCGGTCAACGCCGTGACAGGCATCACACACACCGCCGGCGAACACGAAGCCACCGACATTCTCATCGGACTCCACAGCAAAAAGCACATCAGCGAAACCTTCTACGGTAAGTTTGCCACCGACTTGATCGCGTCGGCCGCACAACAAATTCTGATTTATCGGCCGTTGGTGCCCATTCATTCCCTGCGGCGCTTGCACATCATCGTGCCGCGACGCGGAGAGTTCGATCCGGGACTGAAACATTGGTGTCGGCGCATCGCCACCTTGGCCGAACAAACCGCCTGTCGGCTTTCCGTCTACGGCGAATCGAGCACTTTGCGCGCCGTCGAAGGCATTTGGCAAGCCGATCGCCGCAGCCTTTCGGCCGACTACCACGAGTTGTCGCCCACCGACGGCCTCGCCGCCGTGGCTGCCCGCACCCGTCCCGACCACATGGCCGTGTTTGTGCTCGCCCGCCGCGGTATGCCCTCCTATCACCGCCGTCTTGACGCAATTCCGGGGCAACTCGAGCGCTATTTCTCCGCCCGCAGTTGGATGCTCATCGTCCCTGCGCGCTCCGGTGCCGCCTCTTCGTCGGGCGATGGCCGCAATGCCCTCACCCTCCCCGACCTTTAAGTCGAAAGTCGGGCACTCGCAGCGCAAGCGTGCCAATCTTTAACTCGAAGAGCGAGCGCAATGCCCTCACCCTCCCCGACCTTCAAACCGAAAGTCGGTTCACTCGCGGCCAAGCGTGCCGACCTTCAAACCGAAAAGCGGCCACGCTCGGCGACACCTCGCCCACCTTCCCCCACTCCTCCACGCCTAAAAACTCCCTCCCCATGTCCATTCTCTCCATTCGCGACATCCATAAATCATTCGGCACGCTCGAAGTGCTGAAAGGCATCGACACCGACATCGCCCGCGGCGAAATGGTGAGCATCGTCGGCGCTTCCGGCGCCGGAAAAACCACCTTGCTCCAAGTGATGGGCACCTTGTTGCGCCCCGATGCGGGAACAATCACGCTCGGCGACACCGATGTGACGCGCCTCTCCGACACCGCGCTCTCGCGCTTCCGCAATCGCCACATTGGCTTCATCTTTCAGTTCCACCAACTCTTGCCCGAGTTCACCGCCCTCGAGAACGTGATGCTTCCCGCCCTCATTGCCGGCGAAAGCAAGCGCGCCGCCACGGCACGCGCCGCCGAGTTGCTCGAATTTATGGGGCTTTCGGCACGTGCCGAGCACAAACCCGCCGAACTCTCGGGCGGCGAGCAGCAACGTGTGGCCGCCGCGCGCGCCCTCACCAACCGTCCCGACATCGTCTTCGCCGATGAGCCCACCGGTTCGCTCGATACGCACAACCGCTCCGAACTTCAAGCCCTCTTCTTCCGTTTGCGTGAGGAATTGGGGCAAACTTTCGTCATCGTGACGCACGACGAGCAATTTGCCGCCCAGACCGATCGTTGCATTCGCCTCGCCGACGGCCGCGTGGTGGAGTAAAGACTATATTTATATGGTGTAAAGTCCCCACACAAGCGTGCGAACTCCGCACAGCGTGGCGCATAAACGCCCGCACGGTGGAGTGAAAGCGCTCAAGCAGCGGAGTGAAAACTTCCGTTTTCCCCCATTGCCACCCGCCGCTGCACAATTTATACAGCAGTTCGCCCCTCACCCGGTGAAAAATCCGCACAAAGTACACCGACTCTACAAAAAGAGGCGGTGTTTTTTTGTAACTTTGCCGCGGTCTACGGCCAACTTCTATTCATTTCCCCCCAACCCCCAAAAGCGTGTCGCCCTCGTTTGCGCGACACACCCCGGCATCAACACATGAGCACACTCCGTTTCAAAGTCGTGGAAGAGGCTTTCAAAAAACGCCCCGTCCCCGTGACCGCACCGGCCGAACGTCCTTCGGCGTATTATGCCACCTACGTTTTCAACCAAGAGAAGATGCGCAAGTATCTTCCGCTCGAAGTCTATCGGCGCTACGCCGAAACCCTCGACACCGGACGCCCTCTTGATATGCACACCGCCAATGCCATCGCACAAGGCATGAAGCAGTGGGCAATCGAGATGGGCGTCACGCATTATACCCACTGGTTCCAACCGCTCACCGAAGGCACGGCCGAGAAGCACGACGCCTTCGTGGAGCACGACGGCAAGGGCGGCATGATCGAAGACTTCGCCGGCAAACTCCTTGTGCAACAAGAGCCCGACGCCTCCTCGTTCCCCAACGGCGGCATCCGCTCCACCTTCGAAGCCCGCGGCTACTCTGCGTGGGATCCCGCCAGCCCCGTTTTCATCATCGACGACACGCTGATGATTCCCACCGTCTTCATCAGCTTCACCGGCGAAGCCCTCGACTACAAAGCCCCGCTCAAGAAGTCGATCGCCGCAGTGAACCGCGCCGCCGAGGCCGTTTGCACCTATTTCTACGACCAACCCGTGCGCGTGCACACCAACCTCGGTTGGGAACAAGAGTACTTCCTCGTCGACGAAGGCCTCTACGCCGCGCGCCCCGACCTCTTGCTCACCGGACGCACCCTCATGGGGCACGACAGTGCCAAGAATCAGCAGATGGAAGACCACTATTTCGGCGCCATCCCCGAGCGCGTGGCCGAATTCATGCGCGATCTCGAGATTCAAGCCCTCCGTCTCGGTATCCCCTGCAAGACGCGCCACAACGAAGTCGCCCCCAATCAGTTTGAGCTCGCCCCCATCTACGAAGAGTGCAACTTGGCCGTCGACCACAACATGTTGCTCGTCTCGCTCATGCGCAAAATCGCCCGCAAGCACGGCTTCCGCTGCCTGCTCCACGAGAAACCCTTCGCCGGCATCAACGGCAGCGGCAAACACTGCAACTGGTCGCTCTGCACCGACAGCGGCGTCATTCTTCACGCCCCCGGTCGCTCCGAAAGCGACACCCTTCGCTTCCTCACCTTCGTGGTCGCCACGCTCATGGGCGTCTATCGCCACAACGGCCTGCTGAAAGCCAGCATCATGAGCGCCGGCAACTCCCACCGCCTCGGCGGACACGAAGCCCCTCCGGCCATCATCTCCTCCTTCCTCGGCACGCAGATCAGCGAACTCCTCGACCGCGTGGCGCAAACCGACAGCGCCCTCGCGCCCATGGCGGGCAAACAAGGCGTGAAGCTCGACATTCCACAGATTCCCGAGTTGCTCATCGACAACACCGACCGCAACCGCACCTCGCCCTTCGCCTTCACCGGCAACCGCTTCGAGTTCCGCGCCGCCGGTTCGTCGGCCAACTGCGCCAGCGCCCTCATCGTGCTCAACACCGCCGTGGCCGAAGCCCTCACCGACTTCAAGGTGCGCGTCGATGCCCTCATCGCCCAAGGTAAAACGACCCAAGAAGCGCTGCTCAATGTGCTGCGCGACGACATCCGCACCTGCCGCCCCATCCATTTCGACGGCAACGGCTACAGCGAAGAGTGGAAGGTCGAAGCCGCCCGCCGTGGACTCGACTGCGAAACCAGCTGCCCGGTGGTCTACGATCGCTACACTGACGAAGCCTCGGTGCGCATGTTCGAGAGCATGCACGTCATGACGCGCAACGAACTCGCCGCCCGCAACGAGATCAAGCGCGAGATCTACTACAAAAAGATCCAAATCGAAAGCCGCGTGCTCGGCGATCTGTGCATGAACCACATCATTCCCGTCGCCACCAAGTACCAAAGCGTGCTCGTTGACAACGTGAGCAAGATCATCTCGGCCTTTCCGGCCGACAAAGCCGCACAACTCAGTGCCTACAACGTCACGCTCATCGAAAAAATCAACCACCACACCGATTTCATCGTCAACGCCGTCGAAGCCATGGTCGAGAAGCGCAAGGAAGTGAACCGCCTCACCGACATCCGCGCCATCTCCGTGGCCTATCACGACGAGGTCGAGCCTTTCCTGCGCGACATTCGCTACCACATCGACAAACTCGAGCTCATCGTCGAGGACGAAATGTGGACGCTCCCCAAATATCGCGAACTCCTCTTCATCCGCTGATCGAAAACCGCCCCGCAACGGCGCCCGCCGCGCCCCTTTCATCGCAGGGCAGCGCATCTCCGCTCAAAAAGCCCCCAACTTTTCACTGAAAGTTGGGGGCTTTTGCTCGAAACTCCCCCGTTTTTCTCAAAAACTCCACTGAAAAAATGAACGGCTCCGCCATGCCGGCCGACAACTCGGCGACAAAATCGCTGATTCAGAGCGCCCTTTTCCGAGAAATCACCTCCATTATTTGTTTACCTCAAACCATCTCCTTATTTTTGCAAATAGAGCCATCGAACGAGACGCCGCTTGCTCAAAAGGCTGCACCGTCTTTTCGGCTCAACCCACATTTTCGTTTCCCCTTTCCTACCCTTTCACCATGAAACCGCTCTTTCAATTCGGACTTGCCTGCATTGTCCTCATCCTATCGGCTTTGAGTTCCTGTTCTGCGCCTACAGAAGAGGAACAAGTGCAGTACCTGCCGTTTCGCGAAACGGCCGACGGGAAATGGGGGATGATGGCGACGGACGGCAAGGTGTTGTTCAGCGCAAAATTCGCAAACGCCCCCACTGTTGCGTACGACGATCGCTTTTTCGTGTACAACGACAAAGGGCTTCTCGAAATGTACACCGCCGAAGCCGAACCCCGAAAAATCGGAGGCGAATACCTCACCGCCGGCCACTTCTACAAAGGGCGCGCCCTCGTGGCCGAACCCGGGCAGGCCGTCAAGATCATCGACACGGACGGCAACACCGTTCGGCTACTCGACAAGATTCAGAACAAAATCATCGGCAAAGTGTCGACCTTCGAGCACGGGTATGCCCTATTCCAAACGGTTGACTATCTTTGCGGCGCCGTAGACCTCGACGGCAACTGTGTGATCCCGCCCAACTACGCCATGTTGGTGGCGGGCAACGGCATTTTTCTCGCCGTCTCCTCGCAATATAGCCAAGCCGTCGAACAAGGCGATCTCAAAAAAGTGACGTTCTGCGTACTCGACACCGACGAAAAAGTGCTGGCTCAAATTCCTGCCCGCAAGTACCACGACATTCAGCTGCTCGGCGACAAGATTCTCCTCTCCGAAGAGGTCAACCACCGCCTCCTGTGGAGTGTTTTGGACAAAACCGGACAGTGCCTTTTCAAAGGTGACGAGCGCATCGAGCGCATCGGCGAACTACGCGGCGAAAACTTCACCTTCCTCAGCAACGAACTTTGGGGCGTGATGAACTTCAAGGGCGAAGTTCTCATCCGCCCTCAATATAACGAACTGCGGTTCGACGGCGACCAACAGCTCATCGCCACCGTGGACAAAGATGCAGACCACACGCAAGACAAACTCATCGACTTGCGAAACCAAGCTCTGAGCACGGCGAACTATGCCGTCATCTATCCGTTTTCCGACTTCGACGGCGAGCACACCCTCGTCCAGCAACACGACAACACCTTTGCCCTCATCGACCGCAAAGGCCAAGTGCTCAACAACTTGCCCAATATGGTGGAGGTCGAAACGAACAGCGGCGATGACAACATAGAGAGCAATGCCATTGCTTTTGCCATGTTGATCGACGGATTCGGCATCCGCACCGGCGGTGTCGACGGACTTGAAGCGGGCAACACTGGCGTTTCGGTCCTTCAAAAGGTGGGTTACAAGAGATTGGTTGGGCGCGCCGACAGCCTTACCCCTGCCTCCGATCCGTCTTGGTACCACTCGAGCCAAGAACTTGTCTACGAAAAGCGGTTCGCCGGTGTGGAGGGACATGTGACCCTCCTATTCGACCGTATGATCAGCCGAGCGGAAAAAGACGGCAGCGGCACAAAATACGTGTGGAACGACGCAAAACTCAGAGCCTGTGCGCTGACTTTCTACAACACCGGCAAAATGGAAGACAATCTATCGGACTTTTTCAACGTCTTGTCCCAAACATTCGGGCAAAAAGGCAAGCCCCTGAGAAAGAACAAGCAATATACGATCTTTGACATGGGCAACGGTCGGCGCATTATGCTGGATCTGAACCCTCATCGCCTCTTTATTCTCTGGACCACCGGCGCAATCATTGACCATCTCGACTTCAAAGAAATCGTTTCTTCGGGAGATGCCGGAAAGTCCGCAGCCGGGCGCAATACACCCCCGGCAGCGGAAACAGAAGAGGAGCGAGATCCAACGATACCTTACAACCACTGAAAGACCGGACACGCCGGTCAGCTAAAATCCCTAACCGACAATGAAAAATCGGAGGTGACTGCCCACAAAGCAATCACCTCCGATTTTATTTTGTCACGCGCAAAAAAAGAAAGGGCACGCCCTATCCGAACAACTCGCGCAGGGCGGCCTCGACCCGCGAGACGGGGACGAGTTCGATACCCTTGAATCGGGAGGCATCGAACGACTTCATGTTCTGCGCCGGGAGGAGGAAACGGCGGAAGCCCAGTTTCATGGCCTCGGCAATGCGGCGATCGATGCGCGTGACGGGACGAATCTCGCCGCTCAAGCCACATTCGCCCGCCATGGCCACATCGCGCTCGATGGGCGTGTCGACATTGCTCGACAACACCGCCGCGATGACGCTCAAATCAATGGCGGGATCGGTCACTCGCAGGCCGCCGGCGATGTTGAGGAAGACGTCTTTCGCCCCCAACTTGAAGCCCACGCGCTTTTCGAGCACGGCGAGCAACATATTCAGGCGACGCAGGTCGAAACCGGTGGCCGATCGCTGCGGCGTGCCGTAGGCGGCGGTCGAAACCAAGGCTTGTGTCTCGATCAGGAAGGGACGCACGCCCTCGAGCGCCGCACAAATCGCCACGCCCGAGAGAGGTTCGTCGTGCTGCGTGAGGAGCAACTCCGAAGGGTTGTCGACGGGGCGCAAACCGGTGGCGTTCATTTCGTAAATACCGAGTTCGGCCGTCGATCCGAAGCGGTTTTTGATGCTGCGGAGGATGCGATAGAAATAATGGCGGTCTCCTTCGAACTGCAACACGCAGTCGACGATGTGCTCCAACACCTTCGGGCCGGCGATACTCCCCTCCTTCGTGATGTGTCCGATGAGCAAAACGGGCACGCCTTGGTCTTTGGCGAACTTCAACAAGGCGGCCGCGCACTCACGGATCTGCGTTACGCTGCCGGGCGAGCTTTCTACCGTCTCGGTATGCATGGTTTGCACCGAATCGATGATGAGCAATTCGGGACGGACGGTGCGCACCTCCTCAAAGATGCGCTCCATGCGCGTCTCGCAGAGGAGCAGCGGCGAATTGCCGGCGGGTGCGTCGGGCAAGAGGCGGTCGGCGCGCAGTTTGATCTGGCGTTCGCTCTCCTCCCCGCTCACATAAAGGATGCGCCGATCGGACATACCGAGCACGGTTTGGAGCAAAAGGGTGCTTTTACCGATGCCCGGTTCGCCGCCCAAGAGGATTAAGCTGCCGGGCACGATGCCTCCGCCGAGCACACGGTTGAGTTCGGCGTCGTGGGTGTCAAGTCGCGGTTCTTCGGTGGCGTCAATCTCCGAAAGGGGCACAGGTTGCGCCGTTTCGCGGCGGAGTCCGGCCTGCTGCACCACGGCCTCGCCGCGCGAAGGCGAGACGGGGCCGACGGAAAATTCCTTCATCGTGTTCCAATTGCCGCACGAAGGGCATTTACCCACCCACTTCGGGGTGTCGAAGCCGCAGACGTCGCAGACATAAGCGGTTTTGGATTTGGCCATAGGGGTTGTTTTTCAAAAAAGCACCCGCTCCCGCCGCTCACCTCGGGGAGAGATGGGCGGCGGGAGGGGTGTACAAAAAAATGGTTTACTGCAAACTGCCGAGTTCCTCGCGAATGTTCACCAGTTCCTCGCGAATGGCGCGGAGGCGATCCACCACTTCCGTGGCGGTGGCGGTGGCATTGTAATTGTTGCGCAGGGCTTCTCGGGCGGCCTCGATGCGCAGGCCGCGCACCTTGACGAGATTGTAGACCACGCGCACGGTTTCGATGTCGCGCTTGGTGTACTGGCGGATGCCGCGTGCGCCTTTCTTGGGCGAAATCTGCGGAAATTCGCGTTCCCAAAAGCGGAGGAGCGTGTCGTTCACGCCAAACATTTCGGCCACCTCGCCGATGGAATAATAGAGTTTGAGGTCTTTGTCAGCTTTGACCGGCATGGGCAGTAGGAAAGAGGGGGATGAGTAAGAAAAAAAGAGAGGACGATCAGGGACGCGTGCCCACCATCTTGCGGCCGCCTTGGAGCAAAATGCCGGCAGGACGGGACGCGGCGGGCGCAAGACGGCGACCGTCGAGGGTATAGGTCGGCGATGTTTCGCCGCGAGTGGGTGCGGACACGGCACGAACGCCCGTGGGCACGTAGCCGATGGGGTGATCGGCGATGTAAGTGGCGCGCTCGCTGAGCCACGCCTTCATCTGTGCGGCGAGGGCTGTGTAGTCGTCGCTGCCGCGCCACCACCGATTGAAATCGCGTGCGGCGGCCGGCGCAATCCAAGCGGCATAGTCGTCGATATACTTGCACAGCTCATCGATGCCGCCCTCTTTGACAAAGCGCTGTGCGAGCGCATTGTAGGCTTCGGCCACCTCTTGCGATCCGCGCATGGCATGTCGGAAGAAGTTGCGGCCGGGGCCTTTGGGGCCGTTCCCATCGAGGAGGTCAAACTGAGGGTTGATCGTGGCAAAGGCGTAGGTGTGCTCGTAACCGTAAGCCCAATCGAAGTCCCAAACAGGGCCGAACACCCACTTGGATTGCGGGTCGAAGATGTCGGCGCGCCACACATTGACGCTCTTCGGGTGGCGGAGTTCGAGATTTCCCGTGAGGTCGAAAACATAATAGAACGCGGCGAGCGACGGCACGTCGATCACCTCGGCGGTTCGCCCGGCAAGCACGGCGTGCGTGAGCTTTTGAATCTCGCTCTTGAGCGTTTTTTCATAGAGTGTTGCGGCCTCCTTGCCGTGTTCAGCGGCGTAGTCGGAGAGTTTGGGCGCTTTGATGTCGACGGGCAGGTGGTAGGTGCTGTCGCGCTTGGGATCGCCGTCGTAAGTGTCCCACTCGAGGAGGGCGGCCTTCGACTCGTCGGGTACAACCACGCTGTTAGAGGCCAAATCGACCTGTTCGCTCAGGTTGTAAAGGCCGCGGTAGGAATTGTTGATGTAGAGTTCGACCGGGATCATGTGGTTGGCACAGCTGGCGCCCACGAGTTGGGCGGTGCGCATGGCGATGGCGTTGTTGAGCTGCGCATCGCCGAGGAAGTTGGCGAGCAAAACCCAACTCTTTCCCTTGGCCAAACCGAAGGGACTTTGCTTCTTGTCGAACTTGAAGCGGAAGGGCTTTTTGGCCATCGTCCACGTGGTGTTGCCGCGTCCGCGCACCTTGGCCGAATCGGTGATGTTTTTCCCGATACCGGCGGCCGTGATGGTGATTTGCGCACGACGCCACGTTTTTTTACTGCTTTCGAGGTCGGAAATCGTGATGCCGTCGGCCAATTTAATGTCGATGCGCGGCACTTCGCGCTGTGCCGCTGCGGGAAACACGGCAAGAAGCGCGAAAAACAAGAGGAGAATTCGGGAAAACATGTGGAGTTTTATTGAAAATGAGTGGAGTTTTCCACCGCCGTTGCGCAGTGTGGCGGCAAAGGACGGCACGCGCCGTGCGAACCTCGTGAGTTTCGCGCGGCGCGTGCGGCAAATATACACATTGTTGTCTTTTTGACCAAGTTCAAACCTCCAAAGTCCACCAACCCTCCCACGTTTCGCGGGGAGCGGCGCGCTGTATCTCGGGGCGCTGGGGCATTTCGCCGTCGAAATCCACAGGATCGGGCAGTCCGTACCACGGTTCGACGCAAACAAAGGGGGCGTGCTTGCCGGCGGGTTGCCAAAGTAGCCAGACGGGAGCGGACGAGGCCACGCGGGCAAAGCGACGGCGCTTGCGATCGAGCACTTCGACGGCTTCAACCTGCCGCGCGTCGAAGATCAACGCCTCGTCGGCGAAGGTGTCGACGCCGATGGGCACGAGCGCATTGGCCGTTTGGTGGAAGGCGAGGGCGGCGAGCGTTTGCAAATTCTTGCTCCAAGGGATGGACACGCGCTCCGGCTCAATGCAACCTTGCCGACCGGCGCGCAGGAGATCGCGGGGCGAGCCTTCAAAACGCAGGAATCCGGAGACGTGCTGCCCGGCGATCGTCCAATCGCGGAGGTTGAGGGCGGGATGGGCGCCGACTTGGAACCACATGGAGCTGTGGTGCGAACGATTCGTCACGCGCAGATCGGTGCGGAGGGTGCGTTCGCGCAGGGTGTAGGTCACTTCGAGCCGATAGGGCCACGGGAACTGCTTGAGCTCCTCGTCGGTGTTCTCAATGGCGAAACGCAGGAAGTCCTCGCCCTGCTCGACGAATTGCCAATCGCGTCGACGCACAAACCCGTGCTTGGGAATTTGGTAACTGCGCCCGTCGATTCGGCACGTGCCGTCCCACAATCCGCCGGTGATGGGGAAGAGGATGGGCGAGCGGCCGTTCCAATAGGCAGCGTCTCCCTGCCAAATGATTTCACGTCCGTCGGTCAGATCAACCAGACTTTGGATTTCTGCACCTCGAGCCGAAACTTCGAGCCGGAGGGCGGCATTTTGTAGCGCATACATGGTTCTTTCAAATTATGGACAGGTTGAACGATATATATAATGTGTGCGATGCCTTGAAAGGGAGGGGGGCTTGCCGTGCCGACGCGAGCGAAAACCGTCAGCGCCGGCGATAATCGAGCGGCGAGAGCCCGGTGTAGTTTTTGAAGTAGCGCCCCATGAGACTCTGGGAGGGGAAATTAAGCCCGGTGGAGATTTCTTTGATGCTCAAATCGGTGTTGCGCAGCAAACTCTTGATTTCCATCACCACCAAGACCGAGACCCACTGCCCGACGGTGCGGCCGCTCACGTTTTTGATGAGTTGCGAGAGGTATTTCGGGGTGAGTTGGAGCTGATCGGCGTACCAATTCACGCTGCGCTGCTCGCCGAAGTTGCGCGAGAGGAGCTGCATGAACCGATAGAAGATGTTGAAGGTGCGAGTGTTGAAGTTTTCGCGCCGCGCGCCGCGACGTTCGAGGAGTTGGCAGAGATCGAGGTAAAAACTTTGCAGGCAGGTTTTGATGACCTCGCGGGCAAAGCAGTGCTCGCTGTCGAGCAAACGGGCGTGGAGGGCACGATAGTCGGACAAGACGAGTTGCCGTTCTTCGTGGTCGAGCGAGAGCACCGGTTGCTCCATGAGCGAAAGCAGATAGGGCCACAGTTGGGTCATGGACATGAGCGTCTCTTGCACAAACGAAAGGCTTTGGAAAATCGCTTGCGCGGCGAAATCCGGCGAAAAATGGATTTCGCTGAACGTCTGTTGACCAAAGGACAAAAAGAGGTCGCCCGGTTCGACATGGAAAGCGCGGTCGTTCAGCACAAAATCGGCGGTGCCGGCGGTGCAATAGCCGACGGTGAAGAAAGAAGTCTGCACGGCCTGCGAGTCGGCGGGCAGTTGAGCCAAGTTTTCCACGATGAGGAGTTCATCGTCGAGCAGTTCCGTGCCCAAAGCGTAAGGGCGCATGTCTTGCAGCGCCACGCTGTGGGGCTCGTGGCGGCGAGCAGCTGAGGGAGAAGCCGAGTTGTTCATCACATCGCGGTTTTAGGGGTTAGGAATACCGCAAATATACAAAGTTTTTGGAGAGTCTGTCTTCTTTTTTCTGAATAAATCGGAGAAAAGTCCCCTTGTTTTCCATTTTCCCGCGCAGAAAATCACTTTTCTCAACACTCCTATTCAAATAAATACGCATTATCGATTACGAAACAGGTGGATAAAAAAATATCAACGCGGCAAGAAATTTGGCACACGACATATTTTTATCGTATATTTGTAGCCTAAGCACCGCAAGTCGCCCCAAAACGCGACGCTAAGCGGCGCGATTCAGCTATTTTTCCAACACGCAGTTCCCCTTTATGGCTAACGAATATCTCAAAAGTTTCACCCAACAAAAATATGAAGCGGGGTTCGTGACCGACATCGAGACCGAAATGCTCGAAGCCGGCCTGAACGAAGACATCATCCGCCAAATCAGTCAGAAAAAAGGCGAGCCGGACTGGCTTTTGCAGTTCCGTCTCACGGCTTATCGCCACTGGCTCACGCTCCCCTGCCCGGATTGGGCGCTGGTGCGCCTGCCCGAAATCGACTATCAGGCCATTCACTACTACGCCGACCCCACCAAAAAGAAAAACGAGAAGAAGGAAATCGATCCCGAACTGATGAAGACGTTCGAGAAACTCGGCATTCCCCTCGAAGAGCGCATGGCGCTGGCCGGAGTGGCCGTCGATGCGGTGATGGACTCCGTGTCGGTGAAGACGACCTTCAAGGAACGCCTGCAAGAGAAGGGCATTATTTTCAGCTCGTTCTCCGAAGCGGTGCGCGAAAACCCCGAGTTGGTGCGCAAATACCTCGGTTCGGTCGTGCCCTACACCGACAATTATTTCGCCGCCCTCAACTCGGCGGTATTTTCCGACGGCTCGTTCGTCTATATCCCCAAAGGCGTGCGCTGCCCCATGGAGCTCTCGACCTATTTCCGCATCAACGCGCGCAATACCGGGCAGTTTGAGCGCACACTCATCGTCTGCGAAGACGGCGGCTACGTGTCTTACCTCGAAGGCTGCACCGCGCCGATGCGCGACGAGAACCAACTGCACGCGGCTATCGTCGAAATCGTCGTAGGCGAGGAGGCGGAGGTGAAATACTCCACCGTGCAGAACTGGTATCCCGGCGACGCCGAAGGAAAGGGCGGTGTGCTCAACTTAGTCACCAAGCGCGGTCTCGTACGCGGCCGCAACGGACGTCTTTCTTGGACACAAGTCGAAACGGGCTCGGCCATCACGTGGAAATACCCCTCGTGCATTCTCAGCGGCGAGGGCGCGCAGGCCGAATTCTACTCGGTGGCCGTGACAAATAACTTCCAAGAAGCGGACACCGGCACGAAGATGATTCACTTAGCGCCCAACACCAGCTCGACAATCATCTCGAAAGGCATCTCGGCCGGCAAGAGTCAGAACACTTACCGCGGACAAGTGCGCATGTCGTCGCGGGCTCACGGCGCGCGCAACTATTCTTCGTGCGACTCGCTCCTGCTCAGTTCCGAATGCGGCGCGCATACCTTCCCCTACATCTACGTGGACAACGACGACAGCGTGGTGGAACACGAAGCCACGACCTCGAAAATCTCGGAAGACCAGCTCCTCTACTGCCGCCAGCGCGGTATTCCGATGGAAGATGCCGTGAATCTCATCGTCGGTGGCTATGCTCGCGAGGTGATCAACAAACTTCCGATGGAATTTGCCGTCGAAGCGCAGAAATTGCTCGCCGTTTCGCTCGAAGGCAGCGTAGGCTGACCGCAGCGAAGGGCACTTTCATTTATTCTTTCCCACAACACACACAGAACTGACGGAGAGTCGGCACACTCGTGCCGACCCCGCCGGTTCTTTCTTTCTCCTTTCGTCTCATGCAACGACTTTTTTTCGCCCTCCTCCTCTTCTGTTGCACACTCGGTGCGGCCGCGCAGTTGCCCGCCACCGTGTTGCGCGATTTAGATGGCCGCGCCGTGCGCACCGACACGCTGTCCAACGCCGGACGCCCCATCATTATCAGCTTTTTCGCCACTTGGTGCAAACCTTGTAACCGCGAACTCTCGGCCATCGCCGACGTTTACGACGAATGGCGCGAAGAAACCGGCGTGCGTCTTATTGCCGTGAGCATCGACGAGGCGCAAAACAGCGAACGCGTGCGCCCCTTCGTCGACGGTAAGGGCTGGACTTACGACGTACTCCTCGACCCCAACAGCAATTTCCGCCGCTCGCTCAACGTAAGCCTCATCCCTCACGTCTTCATCCTCGACGGCAAAGGCAAAATTGCCTATTCGCGCTCGGGATATACCGAAGGGGGCGAGGAAAAACTCATTGAAAAAGTGCGCGAACTCATCGCCAAACCTTGATTTTCGGCCGCTTTTCCATGAAACACGTCCTTTCGCTCCTCGCTTTCCTCCTTGTTTTACCCCTCGCCGCACAAGAAGTGGCAAGTACGCCTCCGCCTTCGGGCGAAACCCCACAAGCGGCGGCCGAACCCGCCCTGCAAGTGCACGGCAGTCTGCGCACCGACGCGCTTGTTCCCCAATATGACGAGCGCATCGGCACAGATCGCGTCGACAATCGGGTGCTCAGCAACTCTTATCTCGACCTCCGGCTCGCGTTCCGCCGCCGTTATGAGGCAGGACTGCGCGCCGAGTACATGAAACAGCCCCTCCCGGGCTTCGATCCCGCCTTCCGCGGTGCCGGCGTGCCCTATTTTTACGCCACAGCCCGCTTCGATCGCGCCGAAATCACCCTCGGCAGTTATTATGAACAGTTCGGTTCCGGCCTCGTGCTGCGCACTTACGAAGAACCCTCGCTCGGCATCGACAACCACCTGCGCGGCCTGCGCCTCACCGCCCGCCCCTTCGAGAGCGTACGCCTCAAAGCCCTCGCCGGACGCCAGCGCAATTATTGGGAAACCGACGCCTCTTATATATATGGTGCCGATGGCGAATGGGATCTCCCCACCCGCCGCGGCAGACTCACCCTCGGCGCGTCGTGGGTCATGCGCCGGGAGCAGCCCGACGCCTTGAGTCGCATCGACACCGCGGGCTTTTCGCAGACCTTCACCCTCCGTCGTTTCCACCTCGTACAACCCACCAACGTCAGCACCTTCGATTTGCGCGCCGCTTGGCACACCCGCCGCTGGCAGTGGCTGGCTGAATACGCGTGGAAGGGGCAAGATCCCTCGTTCGACAACGGTTATACCTACGGACACGGCTCCGCGCTGCTGCTCAGCGGCAGTTGGTCGAAGCGCGGCAAGAGTTTTTTGATGCAAGTCAAGCGCGCCGAAAACATAAGTTTCCGCGGTCGGCGCAGCGCTGCCCTCTCCGCGTCGACACTCAACCACCTTCCGCCGTGCGCCGCCCAACCCACCTACGCCCTCACCGCACTCTATCCCTACGCCACGGCCAATGTGCCCGGCGAATGGGCGTTTCGCGCCGAAGCCGCGTGGACTTTGCCCCGTCGCACCGCGTGGGGCGGCCGCTACGGCACCACTTTGCGACTGCGCGCCGCCCACATTCGCGACCTGGCTCTCACCGACGGGCCGGAAGGCGCCGAAGCCATGGGCACCGACGGCCGCCGTGCGCGTAACTTCTGGGCGATGGGCGGCACACGCTACGGCGAATGGGCGCTGGATGCCGAGCGCCGACTGAATCGCGACTTCCGTCTGCACGCCACCCTCATGTCGCAGACCATCGACCGCACCGCCGTCGAAGGACACGGCGGACGCGTCAACACCCTCATCGGCATTCTCGAAGGACAGTGGCAGGCGAATGCCAAAACCGCCCTGCGCGCCGAAGCACAATACCTACATACGCGCCAAGATCAAGGCGATTGGTGGGCGGGCTTGCTCGAAGTGAGTCTTTCGTCGCGCTTCATGTTCACCCTCTCCGACCAATTCAACTCCCGCCTCCCCTCTCCCACGCGCGGCACCACCTCGAGCGTGCACTACTGGCAGGCTTTCGCCACCTACACCGACACCCGCCACCGCCTACAACTCGGCTACGGTTCCACGCGCGCCGGTTACAACTGCGCCGGCGGCGTTTGTCGCTACGTTCCTGCGCAAAAAGGCTTCACCCTCAGCTACGCCCTGCGCTTCTGAGCCCCATTCGGGCACGGTCTTGCGCGTTCGCTCCGAAAAAGCCCCGACCCTTGCCCGTCCTGCGCCGCCGGATCGCGAAATATCCCCCACATTCCAAAAACATTCTCCACCATTTCATTCATTTCACTCATGCACTTACTAACCATCACCCGCTTTTTATTTATGAGCTTCTTCTCTCTCTTCTCCTGCTCCACTCCGCAGAACGTCACCACGCTCAATGCCGGCGACTTTGCCAACCTCCTCAAGCAACAGCCGGACCTCGTTCTGCTCGACGTGCGCACGCCGTCTGAATACGCCGAAGGTCATCTCCCCAAGAGCGTGAACGTCGACGTGTTCTCCCCCGATTTCATGCAGCGCGCCACACAACTCCTCGGCGATAAGCGCAGTGTCGCGCTCTACTGCCGCAGTGGTCACCGCAGCAAGCAGGCCGCCACGCAACTCGCGCGCAAGGGCATCCAAGTCTACGAACTGTCCACCGGTTGGTTGGGCTGGGTCGAAGCCGCCCTCCCCACCGCGCGATGAGCCTTCCCCACGCTGCGCCGATGCTCGGCCGGTTGCCCCTCCGCGACCGCGCCGAAGCCATCGCGCGCATCAACCGTTTCGCCACCCTCGGCCGCCCTTTTCTCTTTCTGGTGAACTATGCCGCAGAACAAGCCGTGGTCGAACCGCTCGATACCCTCAAGCCCGACGCGCTGGCCTACGATTTCGGTGGCGTCACCAATCTTTCGCCCGAAAGCCCCCACCGCACCGTGCCCCATGCGTCGTTGTTCGGTGAAAACACCCCCGCACTCACCCCGAAGATGCCCACAGCCGACGACTACCGCCGCGCCTTCGGCATCGTGCAGCGCGGTTTGCGGCGCGGCGACTCCTTCTTGACCAACCTCACCCAACGAGTTCCCATCGAAACGTCCCTCACGCTCGCCGACATCTTCGCCCGAGCGCGGGCACGCTATCGACTTTTCGTCCCAGGGCAGTGGGTGTGTTTCTCGCCCGAGCCCTTCGTGCGCATCGCCGACGGCCACATCCGCACCTTTCCCATGAAAGGCACGCTCCCCGACGGCGAGGGCGCAGCTGAACGCCTCATGGCCGACGCCAAAGAAACCGCCGAACACGCCACCGTGGTCGACCTCCTGCGCAACGACCTCAGCCGCGTGGCCGAACACGTCCGCGTGGAGCGTTATCGCTACGTCGAACGCGTCATCACCCACCGCGGGCCGCTCTTACAAACCAGCAGTGAGATCGCCGGCCACCTGCCCGCCGACTATTCCGCCCACTTGGGCGAAATTCTCTTCCGCCTTCTCCCGGCCGGCAGCGTCACCGGCGCGCCGAAACGCGCCACTTGTCGCCTCATCGCCGAGGCCGAAGGTTACGATCGCGGATGGTACACCGGTATCGCAGGCTGGAGCGACGGCCGCACCCTCGACAGTGCCGTGCTCATCCGCTTCGTCGAGCAAACGCCCGAGGGCTTGGTCTTCAAAGCCGGCGGCGGCATCACCGCCCACAGCCGCGAAGAGCGCGAATATGCCGAGATTCGCGACAAAATCTACATCCCTTTCTGAATCTTGCCGCGGACACAGCGATTTGTGCCCGCGGCAATATTTTATTCCGCCGCGAGTTGAGCCCCTCCCCTCGCGACTCCATTTGCCGTCGCGTCCGCTCGCGCCCATCCTCCCACGACAAACACCCAGCGCCGCCCACCTTTCCGGCCGCCGTGCCCGCCTTCTCCCCAAAAATCCCCGCCGGCCACACGCTCCACCCACACTTATCTCCCTCCTCGCATGAGTCGTTATCTCGAAACCTTCCTCGTTGCCCATCGTCGCTTGGTGCGCGAGTCCGAACACCGCCTGCGCTTGGCGCGCACCCTCCGTTGTGCCCCCGATTCGCCCGCCGTGTCGCGGCTACTCGCGCTCGCATCGCGCGAAGCCCTCGGGGCACCCGACGTGCCCCGCCTCCGCGGTCGATTGGTCTACGACCTGCACGGCGAAGCCGACTTCTCGCTCCTGCCCTATGCCCCGCGCCGCATCGAAAGCCTCCGCCTGGTTCACGACGACCACATCGACTACGCCCTGAAACGCACCGACCGCTCGGCGCTCGACGCCTGTTTCGCGCGCCGCGGCGGGGCGGACGACGTACTCATCGTGCGCCGCGGGCTGCTCACCGACACCACCGTGGCCAACCTTGCCCTCTTCGATCCCCATACCGCGCGTTGGTACACCCCGGCTCGCCCTTTGTTGGCCGGCACCCACCGTTCCGCCCTCCTATCGGCCGGGGTGCTCACGCCCCTGCCCGACCTCACCCCCGAATCGCTCGTGCGCTTCACCCGCCTGCGCCTCTTCAACGCCCTCCTCGGCTGGGGCGAGTGCGAACTCCCCATCGAGGCCGTGCTGCGCTGAACCTTCTCGGCCGCCCCTTCCCTTTTTCGCTCGGACAAAGCCGTTTCGACAAAAAAACTTCCCCTCCGCAGTGTGTCGTCACACCACGGAGGGGATTTTTTTCATCGACTTGCGCCGCTTCATCGATCGATCGCGCACAAAACTGCGCCGAGGCGGCGAGAGCGTAGGCCGTATCGAGCGAAAAAGAGAGGCGTTCGGCCGAACAAAAGGCAGCTTCTGCGGAGGGCTGTCCACACCAAATAGAAAGCCACTGCACCGGCCAACAAAGCACCGAATAAGTTACCGAAAAAGGCACCGAGTTGGAAACCACCGAGCGCCGCCAAGACGCTGAGCCCGGGCGACTTCATAGAAAAAGTCCACAACTTTGCAAAAAAAGTCCACGGCTTTTCGCGGAAAGTCGGGGACTTTCTGTCAAAACACGGCAGCATTCCACAGTTATCGCCCGCCGCCCTTGTTCGTCTCGTGCATTTGCGCTAACTTTGAAGCAGTTCTCCAGAATCATGCCCCCATGAAACCCACACCCGACACCACTTCTCCCCACCCCCTCGCCGAAGCCGCGCACTGCACGGCCGACGAATATGTGGCTCGCCTCAACGAGCAGACCGAAGCCCTCTTTGAGCGCCTCTCCACACGCTTCGACGGGGACGAAATCAACCTCTTGCGCAAAGCCTACGCCTTGGCGCGCACCGCCCACGAGGGGCAGTTTCGCAAAGGCGGCGAACCCTACATCATGCACCCCGTCGCGGTGGCAACGATCATCGCCGAAGACTTCATGATGGACGCCAATTCTGTGGCCGCCGGCTTCCTCCACGACGTGGTGGAGGACACCGACACGACGATCGACGACATCCGCCGCGAGTTTGGAGACGATGTGGCCTTCCTCGTGCAGGTGGTGACCAAACCCAAGTCGCACGCCCCGGGACAGGCCGACCACGCCAAGCAGGAGAACAACTTCCGCCAACTCCTCGACTCGATGCGCCGCGACATCCGCGCCGTGCTCATCAAACTCGCCGACCGCCTCCACAACATGCGCTCACTCGGGAGCATGCAGCCCGTCAAACAGATGAAAATCGCCGGCGAAACAGACTTTTTCTACGCTCCCTTTGCCAATCGTCTCGGGCTGAACAACCTGCGCCGCGAGTTGGAAAACCTTTCCTTCCGCTTCCGCTGTCCGGAGCGCTACGAACGCCTGCGCCGCGCCCTCGACGCCGACCGCGCTGAGCAGAGTGAGCGCCTCGAACGGCTCACCCGCCGCATCCGCCGCCTCCTTTCGGAAGAAGGCATCGAGGTGCGCACCGAAGTGCGCTACCGTTTACCCTACAGCATCGACCGCAGCATGCGCGGCACGGGGCGCGATGTCGCACATGTGGAGCACCGCTATGTGGTGCGCGTCATCTACGATCGCGCGCGCCTCACCCCCCTACTCGAATCCGTGCCCGACAAAACGATCTGTCTGCGCATCTACGGCATTCTCACCGCCGAATTTCGCGAAAAGGCCGGCAGTCTGGTGAACTTTGTCGACCATCCGAAGGAAAACGGCTACCGCTCGATGCACGTCCAATTGTTGGGCGAAACCGGCACGTGGGAGGAGATCCACATCTCGTCGGAAGAGATGGTGCGCCGCACGAAACTGGGCATTATGCTCGAGCGCATCGGCAATCGGCGCGCCGACGGCGACGTGCGCGACGCCAATCACCTGCTCGAACGCGGCGACCGCGAGTGGATCGACAAATTTTGTGTCATGCTCGAGCGCATCGCCGAGGGCGAGGGCGACATTCACTTCATGGAGGGAGTGGCCGATGCACTTTATGCCGAGGACATCACGGTCTACGACGCTGCCGGCACGCCCACGCGCCTGCCGCAACACGCCACAGCGCTGGATTGCGCTTTCGAACGCGGGGTGGGCGAAAAAGCGCACTATGCGCGCATCGACGGTCGGCTGGCCTCGCTCATCACCCCACTTCGTCACGGCAACTGCGTCGAGATATTCACCGATCCGCAGGCACGCCCCTACGCCGAATGGGCCGAGGCGGTGAAGACCTTCAAGGCAAAGAATTTCCTCAAAGCCTATTTCCGCCGCGAAGCCTCGGCCGGCCCTTGCCGCTGCCCGGAATGTCTGCCGCTGCCGGGGCAGGAGGTGATCGGATTCACGGGCGAAGTGTGCGACGATCCCGTGACGGTGCACCGCCGCGACTGCCCGCGCGCCATCAGTCTCTCGGCGCAACACGGCGATGCCATCGTGGAGGTGGACTTTCCCGACCATCCCGAGGTGACTTACCCCGTGGCCACGCGCATTCGTGCCGTCGATCGGCCGCGACTGCTCCACGACATCATCGCCAGCCTCACCGACGGACTCGGACTGGAGATGAACGAACTCCACGTGGCCACGAGCGACCATATTGTCGAACTCACCGTGCACTATGCCGTGCACTCCGTCGGCGAACTCCGCTCGGCCGTTCGCTTCCTCGGCGCGATCGAGGGCGTGGACGAGGTGTGCAAAATCTGATTCGCCGCCCTTCCCTTTTCTCCTCCTTTCTTTCACGCTCAAAACCCTCTTGCCCGCCATGCTTCAAATCGGCCGTTTCAACACCCTTACCCTCACTCGTTTCACCGACCACGGCGCTTACGTCGACGGTGGGGAGGTGGGCGAAATCCTCGTCCCCAAAGCCTACGTTCGCCCCGAATGGCGGCCCGGCGACACGCAGCGCCTGTTTGTTTATCTCGATCAGAGCGAGCGCTTGGTGGCGACTTCCGAGAGTCCCTTGGCACAAGTGGGTGACTTCGCCTGCTTGGAAGTGGCGTGGGTCAACGAGCACGGGGCATTTCTCTCGTGGGGGGTGATGAAAGACCTCTTTGTGCCCTTCCGCGAACAGCGCCGCACGATGGAAGTGGGCGAACATCATGTGGTCTACGTCTACATCGATGACTCGACGGGGCGCCTTGTGGGCACGGCCAAGGTGGACCGCTATCTTCGCCCCGCCCCTGCGCGCGATTACCACCGCGGGCGCACGGTGCAACTCTTGGCTTGGCAGCGTTCTCCCCTCGGCATGAAGGTAATTGTGGACAATGCCTACGCCGGTCTCATCTATGCGAGCGAAGCCTACGACCGTTTGCCGCGCCGCGGCGAGGTACTGGAGGGAACGGTCGTGCAACTGCGTCCCGACGGCCGTCTCGACATCAGTTTGCAACGCATCGGCAAAGGGCGTTTCCGCGATTTCGCCGACACGCTCCTCGAAGCGCTGCGCGAAGCCGACGGTTTTCTGCCCTTCACCGACCACAGTGATCCGGAAGTCATCGCCGAGCGTTTCGAGGTGTCGAAGAAGACGTTCAAACGCGCCGTCGGCACGCTCTACAAACGCCAACTCATCACAATTTCCGACGACGGCATCCGTTTGGCGCGCCGCTGACGGGCACAACGCCCCGCGATGACATCGTGCAAGCACAACAACCGAAGGCATGCAACGGGGTGTTTTCTCACGCGCGCGTATATATATAAGGAGTGTCGGCTGCGCTTATTGTCTACTCCTCGGGCGTATGAACTCGGACACGGCTTTTGTGCTGACTGTGCACAACATTCCAAACACCGCCGTGCACTTTTTTTAGAAATACCCCATCCAAAAGTTGGTGGCTCGGATTGAAAAATGTAAATTTGCCAAGGGATCTGCAAATTATTTGCTTTTCGCTACAAATGAAAGCACAAAGCGATAAAAACAGCCCAAGTGTCATCGCCACACCGCGAACAATCGACACGCAGACACAGACATTCACTTTCAATCCTCACCGCTTATGCAGCATTTTACCCGCACTCTTTTCGCCCTCGTGCTGAGCTTGGGCGCATTCACCGCCGCTTTTGCCGGCGACGGCACAAAAAAAGCCCCTTACACGCCTTATGAATTGGCCGCCGCCAGCGAAAATCTGGCAGCCTCCAAGGCCGCTGTCTATGTGAAGGGCGATTTTCTCGGTTTCGGCGCAAATCCCGCCCAACCGCAGGAACAACCTGAAGACGCGCTCAACATTATTCTCGACGGAGAGAAGTACCGCGTCACGATCGAAGTGAACGAAATCGTGCTCGCCCTCTTGAATGTGCAGCAGCGCGAGAACTACGTGGCCAAAGTTCGCGTCGAAGAAACCGAAGGCGTATACAAATATGTGGGCGAAGAGGTGACAGGCGCTTATTCGCTCACCATTGGGCAGAACCAACTGGCCGCTTTCGGGCTGGACTGCAACTTCCGTGTCGAAAACGCCGGTAAAATGGCCTACGCCACCGCATCGGTCGACGACAACACGGAAGGCGATTTCTACTACCACGTTTATCCCGTCGCAGACTCGGTGATCACCGGTTCGAGCATGGGGTATATCTTCGGCGGCGCGCCCGGTACTTACAACATCACCTTGACTTTGGCTAAAGGCTCCACACCCGAAGACGGAAACGTGTTGCGCACCGGCGCAATGGGCGAAACAAGCGCGCTCCCGGGCCAACAAGTTTTCAAATGGGAGACCACTTCTGCCGGTTCGGGCTTGCGTATCGGCGCCCACGACGGACAATCCGTGGAATTGGCGCAGACAACTGACGTGTATGCCGTCATCGAAGAAGCAAAAGTAAACGCCCTTTTCGGCGACAAAGCCGATCGCACCTTCCTCCCTTGGAACAATAAGACGGTGACCGGCCTCTTTGCACCGCAAGTGCGCACCGCCTTCGCCCGCCTCGGCGTCTATGACCTCAGCGGCCGCAAGGTGGCCGACGGAACAGACACCGCCGAACTGCCGCAAGGCTTGTATATTGTAGGCGGCCGCAAGGTTTTCGTTCGCTGATCACCACTATTTTTCGGTTGTTCTCGGCGCGGCATCGCCCGTCGGGCAACTCACTTTCAACACCTCCGCCCGAGATGTGCTCACCCTCCGTGTGTCGCATCTCGGGTGGTGTGCGTTGAGCAATTTCCGCCGAGGATTCGGCAAAGTCCGGCAACGGTTGAAAGATCATCCTCACATTTAGAAGATCATCCGCCGAGGATTCGACACCTCAAGACGAGTATTTCAATGAAGTTCGGCTATAATTTAGATAATCGCTCCCTCAATTAAAAAGATACCCGCCCAAGATTCAAAACCAACCGGAAGATTTTTTCGGAGAATCGCGACTATAATCAGATGATCGTCCGCCTCAATTAAGAAAATACCCCGCATATTTTAAGACCAACCGGAAGTCTTTTCGGAGAATCGCGGCCGCTATTCGACTAAAACTCCGCCATCAATCCACCATCAACATGCACAAATATCTACTCCTCCCCCTTGCCGTCGCTCTGTTTGCGCAGTCTGCCAGCGCCGGCAAGAAGAAAGAAGAAAAAGCTCCCGTCGCCACCGAGAAAAAAGCCCCCGTGCGCCCGGGTCTCCTCGGCATCAGTCACGAAAAAGACGACTGGTATGTCGTGGTGCACGATTCTTTGCTCGGTCGTCCCCTCTTAGTCACCACACGCTACGTGTCCACTCCCGCGGGGGCGGGCATTTACGGCGGTGAATTGGCCAACCGTCAAGTGATGACGTGGGAACGGAAAGGCGACAAGCTCCTGCTTCGCGCCCAAATGCACGAGACCTCGGCCGACAGCACGCAAGCCATTTGGCGCGCCGTCGAGGCCAGTGCCGAAAACCCCATCGTCGCCGCCCTGAAAATTGAGAACCGCGGCAGCGACGGCCTCCACTACACGGTGAAAGCCACCGAACTTTTCAAAGGCGACACCCCCGGTTTGAGCGTGTCGACGGGCAACAAATCGCGCTTCAACCTCGGGAATTTCAAACCCGAGCTCTCATATGTCGACACCCTCCGCACCTTCCCCATCAACACCGAGGTAACCACCGTGAAAACCTTCCTTTCCAAACCCGGCACCTCCCTACCCGCCGGCGCAGAGACGGGATTGGTGACACTGAAACTCAACACTTCGTTCGTACTCCTGCCGCGTGTGCCGATGCGCGGGCGCACTTTCGATCCGCGCGTGGGCTATTTCACCGAATCGTTCATGGAATATGCCGACAACCAGCAGCGTGTGAAGCCGCGCCAGGTGGTTGCGCGTTGGCGCCTCGAGCCCCGCGCCGAAGACATGGACAAATATCGTCGCGGCGAACTCGTCGAACCCAAGAACCCCATCGTCTACTACATCGATCCCGCCACGCCCAAGCAATGGCGCAAGTACCTTATTCTCGGAGTCGAGGACTGGCAGAAAGCCTTTGAGAAGGCCGGTTTCAAAAACGCCATCCAGGCGCGTGAATGGCCGGAGAACGACTCGACGATGAGCCTCGAAGACGCTCGTTTCTCGGTGATTCGCTACCTCGCCTCCCCCATTCCCAACGCCTACGGCCCCAATGTGCACGACCCCCGCTCGGGCGAGATCATCGAAAGCCACATCGGTTGGTATCACAACGTGATGGAATTGCTCCACGATTGGTATCAAACGCAAGTAGGCGCCCTCGATCCACGCGCCCGCAAGCCGGAATTTGACGAAGCCCTCATGGGCGAGCTCATTCGCTTCGTCTCCTCGCACGAAGTCGGCCACACGCTCGGTCTGCGCCACAACATGGGCGCGAGCAGTGCCACGCCCGTCGAGAAACTCCGCGACAAAGCGTGGGTAGAGAAGCACGGTCACACCTCGTCCATCATGGACTATGCGCGCTTCAACTACGTCGCGCAGCCCGAAGACCACATCGGCGACGCCGGTATCTTCCCGCGCGTCAACGATTATGACGAATGGGCCATCCGTTGGGGCTACACTTATTATCCGGACGCCAAGAGCGAACTCGAAGAACGCGCCACCCTCAACCGCCTGACGGTCGAAACCATCACCGACAACCCCCGTTTGTGGTTCGGCGGCGAAGGTCGTGACAACAACCCCTACGCCCTCACCGAAGACCTCGGCGACGACGTGATGAAAGCCTCCGACTACGGTCTGCTCAACCTCCGCCGCGTGGTGAAAGCCCTCCCGGAATGGACACACGAGGCCGGCAACTTGGGCGACAACCTCTTGCGCGGCTACGATGCCGCCGTGGGGCAGTTCCGCCGCTACGTCGGTCACGTCTGCCACCAGATCGGCGGTGTGAAAAAAGAGGTGAAAAGCGTGGAACAAGCCGGCGACGTCTACACCTACGACACCCGCGAACGCCAACAGCGCGCCCTCGCTTGGCTCGACAGCCGTGTGCTGACCGAACCCACGTGGCTCACAGCTCCCGCCTACGGTGCGCGCATCGGTGTGCCCCAGCTTCGCGTTCGTCCCGTGGCGAAAATGGCCGTCGACTACCTCACTTCCGCCACGATGTTCGACCGTTTGGCCGTCAATGCCGCCCAGCAACCCGCCGCCCAAGCCTATTCGCCCGCGACCTACGCCGACGACTTGGCGCGCGTGCTCTTCCGCGAGACGCTCACCGGCGCGAAGCTCAGCGCATGGCGCATGTATGTGCAAAATCGTGCGGTGAACAACCTGCTCGAAGCCTACAAGAGCGATGCCAACGGCGACGGCCACGCCTATGTGGCCGCCCTGCTCACGAAACTGCGCACGCGCTTCGACGCCGCCCGCAGCATCGACGCCGGCACGCGCGCACATTACACCGACTTGTCGCGCCGCATTCGCTTGGCACTCGACGGCAAATGACGCCCGCACCCCAAGGCGCAACTCACAACTCCCCCGCAACTCCTCGCTGCGGGGGAGTTTTTTTTTGTGCCGCCGTCCACACTGCACAAAAAGTTCCCTTGTTTTCTCGAAAAACAGGGAACTTTTCGGCAAAACAAGCGGACTTTCGGGAGAAACTCGGCAATTTTCTCGGACAAGTCAAAAGAAAGTCGTATCTTTGCCTATCCGTTGCAAATTGTATCCCAACGGCATTAGCGTTTAGTTCAAAGGAAATCATGCGTCAACTAAAGATTCAACAAGGCATCACCAATCGCGGCGATGCCGCAATCGACAAGTATCTCACCGAAATCGGCCGTCTCGAACTGCTCACGATGGACGAAGAGGTGGAACTCGCCCAGCGCATCCGCCACGGCGACGAAGCCGCGCTGAAGCGCCTCGTGGAAGCCAACCTGCGCTTTGTGGTTTCGGTGGCCAAACAATACCAGAATCAAGGCATGTCGCTCAACGACCTGATCGACGAGGGCAACATCGGCCTGATGAAGGCGGCACAAAAATTTGACGAAACGCGCGGTTTCAAATTCATTTCCTACGCCGTATGGTGGATTCGCCAGAGCATCCTGCAAGCCATCAGCGAGCAGAGCCGCATCGTGCGCATGCCCCTCAACCAAGTGGGACTGCAAGCCAAGATCAGCCGCGCCAGCACGGAATTTGAACAGAAGTTCCAGCGCCGCCCCTCGGCCGAAGAACTCGCCGAACTCCTCGACACCGATCTCGACCGCATCAAAGACAGCCTCAACGCCGGCGGCAAGAAGGTGAGCGTGGACGCGCCGTTCCAAGACGACGAGACCAACTCGATGATCGACATCATGACCGACGATTCGGCACCGGGTACGGACAACTCAATGGAGCGCGAATCGCTGGCCACCGACATCGACACCGCCTTGCAAGTGCTCTCCGAACGCGAACGCCTCGTGGTGAAAATGCTCTTTGGCATCGGTCGCACGGAAATGACGGCCGAAGAGGTGGCCACCAACCTCGGTCTGACGCGCGAACGCGTGCGCCAAATTAAAGAGCGCGCCCTGCGTCGCCTGCGCGAGGAAGCCAACATGAGCATCCTCATCAAATACCTCGGTTGATCGCCACCGCGCGCCGACGCCCGACGCGCCGACACCGCCCCCTTCGGCAGCAGCTCACAGCTACTCCCGCACCCGCCTCGCGGCATCGCCCTTTCCCACCCGAAAGTGCGGTGCCGCGAGGCGTTTGATGAGCGCATTCTCACCCCAGGCGACTTCAACCGTCGCACATCCCAAGGGACAATACTCACCGGGGGCATGCCCCAAACGAAAGTGCGACCAACCCGCTCGCCCGTCCACACCCGGCTCCCTCCCGCACACAGCCACACCAATCCACTCCGAAATGCACGACCGAAAAGACGAGACACACTAAAAAAACGCCAAGTACACATGACAAGATAACCGCCTTAAAATCTACAACTTGACGCACTTCGAACTCCGAAGGCCTCAAAAAATTGCAGCTCTGAACTTACAAAATGAAAGTTTTTGGCGGGCTTGAGAGACGAATCCCCTTTTTTCTACCTTTCGAGCAGAAAAAAAGCGCTTTCTCGCTTTGTGAAGCAAACGATATATTCTATATTTGCAAAATACCACTCCCATCTCCTCCTGCGCGGAGGCGCAACAATGAGTGATGGGCGGCCACGGCTGCATCGGTACGCCCCGATGTTTCGCCGAGCCGCCGCAAGACAGAACTAAACGCAGCCCCATTCGTCGCACCGGAATCGGATCGCCGGCCTTGCGCCGCGCACGAATTGACGACAGCCGCTCCGCGCCGCCCGACGAATCGAACATTCCCATCACCCCATATAGAACAAGCACATGAGGTTAGTCCTAATCCCACTATGTACGCTGATTGCCGGCATGAGCATGACCGCTTATGCCGCTCAGGCTTCGGCTCCTGTCCCCACGCTTGTCGCCCAAGACCAAGTAGAAGACGGCAACGTCATCAAAGGTCGTGTGGTCGACGCCACGGGTCAGGGTCTTTCCGGCGTGACCATCAAAGTGAAAGGCCAAAAAGGCGTCTACTATTCAGACGAAAACGGCGAATTTAAGATCGTCACGAAGAACAAACGCGAAGTCATCACGTGCAGCAGCATCGGCTATGTGTCGCAAATCGTGACGGTATTCCCCGGCAACACGACCACGATCCCGCTCTCGGAAGACAACACGGCGCTGGGCGAAGTGGTGGTGACGGGTTTTGTGAACAAGGCGAAGAGCAGCTTCACCGGTTCGGAGACGACCGTCAAGAAGGAGCAGCTCCTTTCGGTGGGCACGAAGAACGTGCTCGAAAGTCTGCAGAGCTTCGTGCCGGGTCTGGTGATTCCGGAAAACAACCTCGCGGGCTCTAACCCCAACAAGCGCCCTGAGCTCAACATCCGCGGCCGCGCCACGTTCGACGGCTCGGCCAACATGCCGCTCTTTGTGGTCGACGGCTCGGAAGTGAGCGCCGACTACGTCTACGACATGGACATGAACGACATCGAGACGGTGACGGTGCTCAAAGATGCTTCGGCTTCGGCCCTCTATGGTTCGAAGGCTTCGGCGGGCGTGGTGGTGATCACCACCAAGGCCATGAAGGGCGGCCGCCTGCGCCTCAACTACAGCGGCACTTACCGTCTGAATGCCCCCGACCTAAGCGACTATCATCTGCTCAACGCGGCCGAGAAACTCGAATATGAGCGCTTGGCAGGTGTCTACACGGCCAAGAACAATCTGGAAAACCAGTATTTGCTCGACAAAGAATACGAACGCATCGCGCGCCTCGTGCGCAGTGGGGTGAACACCGACTGGATGGCGAAGCCCCTGCGCAACGGTTTCTCGCAAACCCACAGCTTGAGCATCGACGGCGGCGGTGACGAATACACGCGCTACAACCTCGGTGTGCGCTACGCCACGGATGACGGTGTGATGAAGGGCTCGAAGCGCGACCGCCTCTCGCTCTTCTTCAAACTCTCTTATAATAAGGCGGGCGTGTTCACCATCAACAACAACACGACCCTCACGCTGGTGAACTCCGCCGAGTCGCCCTACGGCAACTTTGCGGACTACACGAGCATGAACCCCTACGAGTCGCCCTACGAAGCCGACGGATCGCTCCGCCGCAGCCTGACGGGCAACATCAACAACCCGCTCTACGAAGCACAGGCGGGCAACTTCAACGAAAGCGACAACTTCAACCTGCTCAACACCACGAGCCTGCAAGTGTGGCTGATGAAGGATCTGCGCCTGAACGGTGACTTCTCGTTCACCAAGGAGCTGAACGAAAGCAATGTGTTCGTTTCGCCCCTCTCTTACTCGCAGCTCACCAAGCGCGACTTGGCGCAACGCGGCGAACTGACGGAGACGCACAACAAACTCACGCGCTACGCGGGTAAGTTGATGCTGTCGTACAACCGCAACTTCCTCGAGAAGCTCTACACCACCGTGACGGGCGGTACGACGATCGAGAGCTACAACGGCAACAACACGTCGTACAAGTCGATGGGCTACTACTCGCCCAACCTTTCGCACCCGGCTTTTGCCGCACAATACCCCTCGGGCAAGCCGAGCGGGCAGGACAACATTTACCACAACGTGGGCTTCTTCGTGAATGCCAACACGATGTGGGACAACAAGTACTTCTTGGACTTGATCTACCGCTACGAAGGTTCGTCTAAGTTCGGTAAGAACACGCGCTTCGCGCCGTTCTGGAGCGCCGGTGCGGGTTGGAACTTGCACAACGAGGACTTCATGAAAGGCCGCGGCGTGTCGCTGCTCAAGCTTCGTGCGAGTGTGGGCTATTTGGGTAACATCTCTTTCCAACCCTACCAAGCCATCACGTCCTACACGTACTCTTCGGGATTGAACTACGGCAAGGGCATCGGTGCCATCCCCAAGACGATCGGCAACCCCGACTTGCGCTGGGAACGCACGCTGAGCAGCAACGTGGGTATTGACCTCACGATGCTCAAAGGCCGCCTCGACGTGAGCTTCGACGCCTATATAAAAAATACGGACGACCTGCTCGTGAACGTAACGAAGGCGCCTTCGGTGGGTATCACAACGGCGCGCGAAAACCTCGGCGCGATCGAGAACAAGGGTATCGAATTGCGCACGCGCTTCGTGCCGATTCAGACCAAAGACTTGCAATGGAGCTGGTCTTTGACCTACGCTTATAATAAAGGTCGCATCAAGCGCATCAGTAACGCGCTGCAAGCGCAGAACCTCGTGAACCGCGACTCGACCGGTGTGCGTCCGCTACCGATCTACGAGGAAGGCGGTTCGCTCACCGATCTGAAAGTAGTGCCCTCGGCGGGTATCGACCCGGCCACCGGTCAGGAAATCTACATCAAGCGCGACGGTTCGTACACCTTCACGTACGATGCGCGCGACAAGGTGAAGTTCGGCGACCAAACCCCTTGGGCACAGGGCAACATCAGCACTTACCTGACGTGGAAACAATGGTCGGCCTCGGCTTCCTTTGCCTACTCGTTGGGCGGGGTGACCTACAACCAGACGCTCGTGACGCGTGTGGAAGGTGCGAACCCGAAATATAACGCCGACCGCCGCGTGTTTGACGACCGTTGGAAGAAGCCCGGCGACTATGTGAAGTATCGCGACATCGCCTACACGGGCACGCCGAACCAAACGAGCCGCTTCGTGGCCGTGAACAACTATCTCACGCTGCAAAGCCTCTCGGTGGCCTACGAATTCAACACGTGGCAGATCCGCAGCCTCGGACTTTCGCGCCTGCGCCTCGAGTTGCTCACCAACGATCTCTTCTACCTGAGCAGCATCAAGCGCGAACGCGGTCTGGACTATCCCTTCGCCCGCAGTGTGGAAATGTCGCTTCGTTTCTCGTTCTAACCCTTTTGCACTCCGACACATGAACCACAGAATAATTCAAGCCCTTTGCGTGGCTTTGCTCACGCTGGGTGCCACTTCTTGCAACGATTTTCTCGATGTGCAACCGAAGGGTGAACTCACGCAAGACGTGCAATTCCAACGTCCGCAGGGCTATTACGATGCCATGTACGGCGTCTACGGCTCGATGGCCGCGAAAAAGCTCTACGGCGAGAACCTGTCCTACGGTTTCCTCGACAAAATCGGCCAAATGTTCGGCTATCTCAACACAACGAACACCGACACGGAGATTCTGAACTACGATTACAAGAACAACACCGTGCGTTCGACGATCGACAACATTTGGACGTCGCAATATCAAGTCATTTCGTACGTGAACAACGTGCTGGGCAACCTCGATCGGCTCAACTCCAACGATGCGAGCCTGCGCCTGGTGCGCGGCGAGGCCTACGGTCTGCGCGCCTTCCTGCACTTCGACCTGCTGCGCCTCTACTGCCCGGACTATCGCGTGCAGCCCGACGCAAAATATGGCTTGCCCTACGCCGATGCCTTCAATTTGGAGAACAAGACGGTCTACACGCTCAAAGGAACCTATGAGCGCATTCTCGCCGACTTGGACAAGGCGGAAGAATATCTCAAAGAGGACACAAAAATGGCTGATGTGGAAGGCCGTGAAAGCGAATATGACTTCGCCCGCCCGCGTCAGTTCAACCTCTATGCCGTGTATGCCACCAAAGCACGCGTGTATTGGAGCATGGGCGACTACGCCAAGGCGGCAGACTACGCCGGTCGCGTGATCAACGCGAAAGAGAATTTCAAACTCGCCGCCTCCACGCAATTCAACGACGTGCGTCGCTTCCCGGCCAAGGGCGAAATGATTTTCGGACTCTATAATAATGGTCTTTCGCAGTCGATCTACGGCACGTTCTTCGGCACGATTCAAGCCTCGGGCAACTTCACCGAGGCCAGACAAGACTTGAACAAAGTGTACGAAACAAGTTCTTTTGCTTCGGACAACACCGACGTGCGCTTTGCCGCCTTCTATCGTCAAAACGGTAGCACGTTCACGTTCCAACGCCTGATCAACAGCGAAGGCGAAATCAAGAATGCGCCGGTAGAGGGCTTGACGCTGCTCCGCCTGCCGGAGATGTACTACATTTTGGCCGAGTCGATCTACGACACGGACAAGAGCGGTGCATTGGCCGCCCTCAATGCCGTGCGCACCAGCCGCGGATTGAAGGCTCTCGCGGCCGACGACGCGAAACTCTTGAACCGCGAGAGCTTCGAAAAGGAACTGATGGCCGAACGCATGCGCGAAATGCCGGGCGAAGGTCAGGTGTTCTTCTCATTGAAGCACTACAACCGCAGCTTCACCGACATCCGCGGCCGAAAGACTTTCCAACCGGAAGAACGTATCTTCGTCCTCCCGCGACCGGATCGCGAATTGGAATTCGGCAATAAGCAACAATAAAGCCTCCCCCGACATGAAAAAGTTCATCTACACGCTGCTCGTTCCGATGCTCGCCGCCTTGGCGCTGGGATCGTGCGAGAGCATCGTCTACGACGACGAATATAGCAAAGATGGGTTCTACCACGGACAAAACAATGTCTACTTCCACTACGAGAACCCGGGCGACACTTTGCGACAGTACTCTTTCGGTGCGCAACCGGAGAGCATGACATCGCAAACGGTGCGCGTACCTGTCCGTCTTGCGGGCAAACCGAGCAAAAGCGCGCAATCCTTCAAAGTTGTTGTCGATCCTGCCTCCACCGCCAAGGCCGGTGTGCACTACACCGCACTGTCTGCCACTTACAACATCGCCGCCGATTCGGTGAACGGTGAAGTGCCCGTAACGTTCTTGCGCGAGGGCATGCCGACCGACCGCGACACAGTGAGCCTCATCCTCCATTTGCAGGCCACCGATGCCCTCGGTGTACGCTATCCCACCAACAACACGGTGAAAATCACCTTCAACAACGTGCTCGAAGAGCCACAAATGTGGCGCTACTTCGAATATTATTTCGGACGCTACGAGCGCCGGAAGTATTTGGAGATGCTGGCTTATTACGATTCCTCGGAAACGAAAATGTGGAATTCGGTGAACACGGACGGTGTGCGCTTGTTCTTGAACTTTGTCAAGGTGTGGAACAAACTGATGGCCGACCCCGACTACAAATACAAGGATCGTCTCCCCTCAAAAGAGCAACTTTACAATCCATACAAATAAAATCGCCGCGAAGTCATGAAACTCCTTTCGATTCTTCACACACTCGCACTGGGCGTTGCCCTCGTGCCGTGTTTGTCGTCGTGCATTTCCGACGATTCAGTGGGCGCCAACAAACCGCTCTCGCTCATTACTGCCGCTTCTACGGTGAACGACATCTACAACGTGGACAGTTGGGATACACTGCGCATCGCCGCTCCGGAAGTGACGCAGGCCAACACGCCCAAGCCCCTCAAATACCAATGGGAGGTGAACGGTAAGGTCGTTTCCAACGAGAAAGACCTGTCCTATGTCTGCAAAGACTACGGTTCGTTCCTCTGTCGCCTGAAAATCAGCAACGAAGACGCGACTTACTACAAGCAGTTCCGCCTCAACGTGCAGTATGCATACCGCGCCGGACTCTATGCTGTGGCCGCTTCGGGCGACAGCACACAACTAGCCTACATTCCGCTCGACGGCCGTCAACCGGAAAGCGACATCTTCGCCAAAAACAATCCCGGACAGCATCTTTCCGCTCAACCACAGTCGATCAGCATCGCCAGCGCGCTGGGTAAGCAACAGATCTTCGTGTCCATCGGTTCTCCGAGCCGCATTTATAAGCTCGACGGCAACACGATGAGCGTGGTAGGTTACAACGACGGCACGAAAACCGCCTCCTTCCTTTGGGGAAAGCGCTCCGGTCGCTCAACCAGCCCAAGCATCGGTGGCGTGATCTACGTGATTGAAGATGGCACCTTCGCTTCGGTTTCGAACTCCTCGATCAGCGTGCTGCTCACCAACTTCAACAATCAGAACATGACCCGCGTTTTGGGGCAGTTTACCCTCGCACCTGAAGCCGTGAGTTGGGCACGTCGCGCTGATGAATACTACAACGGCACGGCCTTCTACGACAACAAACAAGGGCGCTTCATCGCATACGCCGAAAACGAACGCGACATTCCCAAGCAATATCGTAGCCTTTTCCCCGAAAACTTCGCCGGTAAGCGATTGATCGGCATGGGAACGGTGGACAACTACCACGAAATCGCCATGCTCCTCAAGGACACCGCCACTTCCACCTACTACCACGTGTGGATTGATCCGGGTGCTTACGATGCCAACTCCAAGACGCGCAACGCCGATCCCGAGTTGAAGTACATCGGTGCCGTACCTGCCACCGCCGGTGTCAAGGACGACTCGAAAGTAGTGGGCATTCCCAGCACCAACCTCATGTATTACTCGTCGGGCAACGCACTTTATGCTTACAGTGTGCTCTCGAAAGGCAATTTCCCCACCACTCCCACACTGACTTGCGACAGTGGTGAACAAATTTCGAGCCTTGTTGTCTCCACCGACGACCAATATCTCTACGTTGCGGCCAACAATCCCACCACGAAAGTCGGCCACATCTACTGCTTCGACCTCAACAAGCGCACACGCGTTTGGAAAAAATCCAACGTAAGCGGCATGATCCAACAACTTGCCCTGCGCAATTAAGCGCATGCCCTCAGAAAAAGGTCATTAAGTTTTACGCCTCCTCTCCGTTATGCGTCGTTTTCCTTTAGAAAAGGGAACGACGCATCGGAGACACGGCGTAAGGCTTTTGTGTATCTACACATCTGCACAAAAGATTTATTCACAAACACATTAAAACCAGACAATGCGGAACATCCTCCTCCAGTTCTTGATCGCTTCGTCCGCTCTTGCTCTCGGCGTGCCCCGATCGGTTCTCGCCGCCTCGCCCGACGACAAGAAAGTCACTCTCTCCGACAACGTCAAGAAGGACTCGAAAGACAAAATCGCCAAATTCTTCGAGAAAAAGAAATACGAGACAGCCAAAAGTAAGTTCATCACCCTCTATAAAGCCGACGGGAAGGTCTACTTTGAGCTCCCCCTCAAATACTTAGGCCGCGACATGCTCCTCGGCGCCACCATCTCTGCCGTTTCCGATCCCAGCTATCTCAGCGTAGGCATGAAGAACTCGAAGCCCATCCACCTTCGTTTCGAGCGCCAGGACAGCAGCATCATCGCCAAGACCCCCAACACTGTGGTCTATGATCACAATCTCGACGTACGCGAACGCAATGTGCTCGCTGTCAACTACCGTGATCCCGCCTTCGCCTCATTTGAAATCAAAGGCTTCAACGCCGATAGCACCGCGGTGCTCCTCGATGTCACATCATTGATGGGCCCCGGCAACTCGCGCATCACCGTCATCCCCCCGAAGGCCGGCAACTTCACACTCAAAGGCACACCCGACAACGGATTGACCTTCATCAAGCAACTCAAAGCCTTCGACAACAACGTCAGCATCAAGGTCGAGCAGAACTACAAGCTCAGCGCCTCGATCATGAACATCTTCTTTTTGCAGCGCGACGCCCCCACCACCGTCGATGTCACCTACTCCCTCCTCCTCCTCCCCGAGGAGAAGATGACACCGCGCCTGTCCGATGCCCGCGTCGGCATCTTCAATTCGGTGAAATACGACATCAACAGTGCCGCCGACCGCGCCCGCAACATCTATATTGCCCACCGTTGGCGTCTCGAGCCCAAGAAGTTGTCGGACTATGCCGCCGGCCGCCTCGTTGAGCCCAAGCAACCCATCGTCTTCTACATCGATCCCAACTTCCCCGTCACCTGGCAGCAGCCCATCCGCGAAGGCGTGCTCCGTTGGAACAAGGCTTTCGAGAAAATTGGTTTCAAGAACGTCATACAAGTGCGCGATTTCCCCACCGCAAAGGAAGATCCGCAGTTTGATCCCGACAACCTCGCCTACTCCTGCATTCGCTACGTCCCCAATGCCGAAGAGAATGCCATGGGTCCCTCGTGGGTAGACCCCACCACCGGCGAGATCATCAACGCCTCGGTCATCGTCTACAACAACATTGAAGACCTCCTCTATAAATGGCGCTTCGTGCAAACCGCCAACGTCGATCCCGCCGTTCGCGCCGACTCCTTGCCCACCGCCATTTTCCAAGAAGCGCTCGCTTATGCCGTGGCCCACGAAGTAGGTCACACCCTCGGTCTCGAACACAACATGGCCGCCTCTGCCGCCTTCGCCACCGATTCGCTCCGCAACGCCGCCTTCACCCGCAAGTACGGCACTACGCCCTCCATCATGGACTATGCGCGCTACAACTACGTAGCCCAACCCGGCGACAAGGGCGTGCGCCTCACGCCTCCCGAACTCGGTGAGTACGACTACTTCGCCATCGACTGGAACTACCGCTGCTACCCCCAGTATGCCGGTAAGTTCGACGACGAAACGAAGGCCATCGAAGCCATGACCGACAAGGCCGTGAAGAATCCCCACCTCCGCTTCATGCCCGTGCAGTCGCGCATCATCGATCCCACCGTCGTGGCCGAAGATCTCGGCAACGACCCCATCAAGTCCGCCGAATACGGCAAGAAGAACCTCGCCGCCATCCATCGCAACCTCGGTAATTGGATCAAGAACGACGACGACAGCCGCAAGAAAACCGCCCTCAACCTCGCCATCGCGCAGCAATATCATAGCTATTTCAAGCACGTCCTCAACCTCGTGGGCGGCATGGTTTGCAACGTCAGCAAGGCCAACTCCGGCGTTCCCCCCTACAAGGTGCTCCCCAAAGCCCGTCAGCGTGAAGCCCTCCTCTGGACGCTCAACGAAATCAAGCACTTCACCCAATACGCCGACCGCAAGGCCGAGCGCAAGGACTACATGGCCGTGAGCTACTACGACCAGCTCCTCGAATTCCTCATCCGCGATCTCTTCAACAGCCGTGCGCGCGTCATCATGGCGCAAACCCTCGACCCGAAGAGCTACACCCTGCGCGAATACTTCGACGATCTCTACGCCCAAGTCTTCGCCTCCACCCTCGCCGGTCGCACCCCGACGCACATTGAGCAGCTCATGGAGCAGACCTTCCTCAACCAAGCCGCGGCAGCCGTCAGCGGCGGATCGTCGAAAGCCGCTCCCACCGTGCCCACCGCCCTCGCAGGCAGCGATGCCGGCGACCTCTACTTCGATCTCGCCAATCGTTTCGGCACAGTGCCCGCCGAGTTGAAAGAGCAGCTCCTCTCCGACAACGTACAATTCGGCAATCCCGCTCAGTCGCCCTACCCCACGTTCAGCATCTCGAGCCACGACAATTCCGATCTCTTCTATCAAGCCGCCCTCGTCAAGCTCCGCCCCGTAGTGGCTCGTCGTGCTGCCTCCGCCGGCACCCCCGACCTCAAAGCCCACTACTCGATCCTGCTCAACAAGATCGAAAAAGCCCTCGACGACAAGAAATAAGCCCCACCGCTCATGAACAAATATCTCCTCGGGACGCTCTTCCTGTCCGCTACGCTCTTCGCCGTGCAACCGGCCGAAGCGGGCATTTTTAGCTTCCTACGTAAGAAAAAAACCGAGAAAAAGGCGCCGCAAAAGACGAGCTACGAGAAAATCCTCACCGACAAGCCCGTCACCACGGCAACCGGCCCGCTGCTCACCCTCCACAAGACCGACGGCAAACTCTACCTCGAGTTGCCCAAAGCCACCCTCGGCAAGGATTTCCTCCTCGGCGTCACCCTCGCTTCGGTCTCCAATGCCAGCCTCGGCACGGTAGGTTTCCGCAACAGCAACCCCGTTCACTTCCGCTTCGTGCGCAAAGACAGCGTGGTGGTGATGGATCTCGTCAACACCGACTTCCTCATTCCCACCCCCAACGCCGCCGTGCAGCGCAGTGCCAAGGACAACTACACCAACCTCTCCTTCACCTCCTTCCCCATCAAGGGGTGGAGCAAGGACAGTGCCTCGGTGCTCATCGACGCCTCCTCCTTCTTCCTCAAAGACAACAAGTTCTTCCCCGTCATCGGCGATGACATGAACGGACTTACCGTCAACACCACGTTGAAGGACGACCTTACGCTCATCAAGACGTTGAAGAGCTTCAAAACCAACGTGAGTGTCCTCGTCGAGCGCAGCTACAGTGCCGACATTCAGGGCGAGCGCACCAAAGTGGCGTCCGACTATCCCGTCACCGTGGGCGTGAACTACACCCTCATGGCCTTGCCCGAACGCCCCATGGTGCCGCGTCTTTCCGATACCCGCATCGGTTTGTTCCTCACCAGCAAATACATTCTCGACGACAATAAACGCATCGAAAACACCACTTTCGTGCGTCGTTGGCGTGTCGAACCCTCCGACACCGCCGCCTATATGGCCGGCAAGTTGGTGAAACCCAAGAAGCCCATCGTCTATTATGTCGATCCCGGCTTCCCCGATTTGTGGAAACAAGCCATCCGCGTCGGCGTACTCCGCTGGAACAAAGCCTTCGAGCGCATCGGTTTCAGAGACGTGATCGAATGTCGCGACTATCCCACGGCGAAAGAAGATCCGCAGTTCGATCCCGACAACCTCGAATACTCGTGCCTGCGCTACGTCCCCACGGCGGTCGAAAACGCCATGGGACCCTCGTGGAGCGATCCCCGCACGGGCGAAATCATCAACGGCTCGGTCTACGTCTATCGCGGTGTAGCTTCGGTGCTCAATAGCTGGCGCTTCATCCAAACCTCGCAAATCGACGCGAGCATCCGCAACAAGAAGATGCCCGACGAGGCCATGCGCAAGTCGCTCGAGTACGTCATCGCCCACGAAATCGGCCACACTCTCGGTTTCATGCACAACATGGCGGCCTCCTTTGCCTATCCCGTCGACTCGTTGCGCTCCAAGACCTTCACCGACGTCTACGGCACCACGCCTTCCATCATGGACTATGCACGCCACAACTACGTTGCGCAGCCCGGCGACGCCGTGACCAATCTCGATCCCCCCGCCCTCGGCATCTACGACTACTACATGGTCGATTGGACCTACCGCGCCTTCCCCGAACTCAAGGGCGACTACATCGCCGAGAACAAGAAGCTGCGCGAACTCATCGAGTCGCACGCCGGCGACCCCCTCTATCGCTACGGACTCCAACAGTCCACGCCCGTACGCGACCCTTCTGCCATCGAAGAGTCGCTCGGCAACGATCCCGTCAAGGCCAGCGACTACGGGGTGAGCAACTTGAAGTATATCATCTCCCATCTCGACGAGTGGATCAAGGACGATGACGACAACCAAGCCAAGGCCACGCTCTATCGTCAGGCACTCAGCCAAGCCTATCGCTACGCCAACCACGTACACCTCAACGTGGCCGGCATCTATCTCTACCAAACCAGCGAAAAGTCCGGACTTCCGCGCTACCAAGTCGTGCCTCACGACCAACAGCGCGCTTCTGCCCTCTGGATGCTGCGCTATGCCCGCGAGTTCACCTCGCTCGGCAACGCCGCCCTCGAGGCCAAACTCCCCGGCGCCGGCAACATGCCCTTCAAGAGCCTGCTGCCCAACATCCAAGCCATGGCGATGAACAACACCGCCCGCTTGGCTTTGAGCTACTATCTCGACTCCACGTCCTATTCGCCCACGGAGTACGCCACCGACGTGTTCAACAACGTGTTTGAAAAGACCCTCGCCGGCAACGAATCCCTCACTCCCGAGGAGATGCAGTTCCAAAACGTCTACGTTCGCTACCTCTTGGGCAACATCAGCAACCTCACCAATGAGCCCGCAGCCAAAGTGGGTCTCGCCGACAAGCACTTCCTCCCCGTATCGGCTGCCGAAGTGCAGCGCCTCCTCCACGGCGAGGCGACCGATCCCCTCCACGCCACGGCACCCGCCGGCGACGGTATGCTCTGCGGTCACGATCACAGCCACAACACCCATGTGCTCAACGGTGCCGCCCGCAGCGGCGAATATGCGTTCAGCACTTTCGGCAAATCCTACGGCGAACCCGGCGACATCTGGGCCAACATGATCAACCGCACCGACCAGACGCTCTACTACTTCGGACTGCAAACGCGCGACCTCCTGCGCACCGCCGCCAAGTCGACCAAGGACGAAGTGCTCCGCGCGCACTATCAGGTGCTTCTCAAGCGCATCGCTCCCGTTTTTGAAACGAAATAAATCCATCCGCCGCACATCGCCCTGCGAACCGGCGCAACGCTCTTTCCCACACGGCAGTCTCCCCTCGGAGACTGCCGTTTTTTGTCTCCGCACTCGCTTGTTTTCCCGCACCACCGGCCACAGAACTCCCGCCGACCACAGCATTCGTGGCCGCTCGCACCGGCACCGAAGGATAAGCCCCAAGAGACGGCCGAAGCGCGACGACAGCTCCTCAAAAAAACTCTAACTTCGCTCCCCACTCGCCGTTTACTCCGCAGACCGCCACCTCCAAGGGCGGACAATTCGTTTTTTTTCGCCTTTCGGCCATCGCCGATAACGGCAGCCTCGCCGCCGGAGCGATTCAAGTCCCCCACTTTCCACAAAAATCCCCCGTGTTTTTGAGAAAACACGGGGGATTTTTCGCAAAAGTCGGCAGCTTTCAATCTGCCTGCGGCGCACATTCGCTCAGCCACTCGGCGGCCTCATAGTGGCCGGCGGCGGCCGCTCGCTCAATCAAGGCTCGACCGGTCGTGAGGTCGCGTGCCGTGCCGCGCCCTTCGCACAGACACAGCCCATACCAGAAGAGACCGTCGGGGAAGTCACGGGCGGCCGACGCACGGAGGTAGCGCACGGCCTGCACCTCGTCGTGCGGCAGGTGCTCGCCGAAGAGATGACACCAGCCCAGCACACTCTCGGCCAACGCATCGTGCGCTTCGGCAGCGCGGTGCAGCAGGCGGAGAGCAAGAGCGAGCGTTTCGGCATCGGGATGGTGCGTGAGCAACACACAACCGGCATTGGCCAAGAAACGGGCATCGGGCGCTTCGGCAGCGGGAGCAAGGTAGGTCATAAAACTTGATGGAGAGGAAAAGAATGGTGACAATGCCGACGAACCACTGCTGCGCTCGACATTCGCTCCGCACTGCTTCATGGACAATCGTACCCTTATCGGCATGGCACGCCGAGGGCGCGTGAGTCGCGGCTTGCGCTTCGGAAGGGCGCACTCGGGACACTTCCACTCACGGCGGCTCGGCCGTTTTTCACAACGACTGCCCGATAAAAAGGCACTTTGGGGCTGTGTGCTCAAAACGCGCGTATTTCGGCCGAGTCTGCGACATGCGAGAAAATAAAAGAGGAGAGTTATGTTTAACTCATAAGGGTGATTTCGTGCCTTTTGCGCGACGAGGGTGAGCAGCGACGCAAAAAAACGACCGCTGCTCACGGGCAACGGTCGTTTGTGGTTATCGGCCGAGCCAACGCTCGGGATTCAATGTCTTCGTCTCGTGGCGCAATTGGAAATGCAGGGTGTAGCGCCCGGAGGGGTCGCGCGCAATCGTGCCGATGGGCTGGCGCGCCTTGACGTGCTGGCCGGTGCGCACTGCGACACTGGCGAGGTTACAATAAACGGAAATATAAGATCCGTGGCGAATGAGCACATTGTTGAGTCCTCCGATGGAGAAGACGGCCGTGACATCGCCTTCGTAGACCGCCCTCGCCTGAGCGGGCGAGGCGCAGGTGAGATTCAAGCCCTTGTTGTCGAGCGTCACGCCGCGCAAACCCGAGACGTTGTACGATCCGTAGCGGCTCGAAATCGTGTAAGCTCCGTTGACCGGCACGGGCAAACGCCCTTGGTTGGCCGAGAACTTGCCCGAAACGGGGCTGTCGTCGCCGGCCGAGGGGGTGCGATACTGCGCTTCGGCGTGTGACTCGGCTTTTTCGGCGGTGCGGGTATAGGTTTCGGCCGTGGACTTCTGTTCGGCGGCGCGTTTCGCGCGGTCGGCCTCAGCCCTGGCGTGCGCTTCCTCTCGGGCGAGGGCATCGCTCGCCGCCTTCGCCGCGGCGGCTGCACGTGCCTGTTCGGCTTTCGTCTCACCGCGCTTGCGGGCTTCTTCGGCCTTGCGACGGGCGGTCTCGGCCTTGCGCTTCGCTTCTTCAGCGCGGCGCTTGGCCTCATCGGCTTTGCGCTTGGTTTCCTCGGCTTTGCGGCGGGCCTCCGCTTCGGCACGGCGGGCGGCTTCGAGTGCTTTGCGCTTCTCGTCGGCAGCTTTTCGCCTTGCTTCTTGGGCACGTCGTCTTTCCTCCTCGGCACGCTTGCGGCGGGCTTCTTCTTCGCGTCGACGCTGCTCGGCTTTGCGAATCTCTTCCTGAATGAGGCGGTCGATTTGCCGATTGAGGGCGGCGTGGCGCGCCTGCTGGGCGGCGAGGGTGGCTTGCAGCTCGCGCTGTTGACGATTGAGGTCGTCGACCACGTGCTGCTGCTCACGTTGTTGGCCTTCGAGCTTCGACTGTTGCTGACGACCGCGGACGAGGAGGGTGTTTTTGGAGTTGCGCTCGTTCGAGAGTTGCTCGCGTTTGTCGCGAATCACGGCCTCACGCGCGGCGATGGCGAGGCCTTGTGCACGCTGGTAGCGGGTGTATTCTTGGGTGTAGCGGATGCGGCGATACATCTCGCGGAAGTTGCGCGAGGAGAAGACGAACATGAGTTTGTTTTGCGTCAAGCGGTTGCGAAACATGAAGATGATGCCTCGCGCATAGCGGCGGCGGCAATCGCTGAGTTCGGCTTCGAGGACTTGTAACTCCGTTTCGTGGCGACCGATGCTGCGATTGATGGTGTCGATGTCGCGACGTATGTTGCTCACCACGCGCTGTTGGTCGGAGATTTGGCTGTTGATGACTTGCAAGGTGGCCAATCCCGACGAAACGCTCTGGCGGGTGGAGGAGAGCTTGCGGGAGTTTTCGTTCATTTGTCGCTGCAAATCGGCTTGTTCGCTTTGCAACTTGCGGATGCCGGCGGTGTTGGGCACTGCGGCGGGCGCCTTCTCTGCGCGATGGGGCAACGGCCGACGAGAGGGAGTCGGCTGCTTGCGCTTGTCCTTCGCTTTGGCGGGCAAAGGGGCGGCGGCTTTCTCGGCACGGGTGACTTTTTTGCGATGCGCAACGGCGGTCTGTCGGGGAGATTTGGCCGTTTTCTTTCGCCGTTCGACGCGACTGTGACGAGCCGCAGCCGACTTTTTCTCTCTGGCCTCCGTGGCAACGGGATGACCAAAGGCAAAAAACAATAAGAAGACGAGCAACGAAAGGAGGAATTTACGCATCGGAAAAGAGTTTTATCGGGGCAATTTCATCAAACGACTCAATACACGGGCATCCATGGGCTTGTAGTTGTCGGGAATGCGGGTGTTGGCCGACCAATCATAGCGGAGTTTCACCTTGGAGAGGGCCAGATTGAAGCGCAAATCGCGGTCGAGCACCTGAACGAGGAGCTGCGTGAGGCGCGCCACGGGATAGCCGTGGACATTGACCGTGCCGGTACGCCGCACGTGGAGATTGACGTGGAGCAAATCGGCCACGACGAGTTCGGTTTCTTCCTTACTCTTGCGCTGATCGTTCCAGAAGAAACTTTGCACCACGGCGAAGGTCAGGGGACGATCGAGCTGAAAAGCTTGTTGCAACTCGGGGTAAGCGGCGCGAAGATAGCGCTTGTTGAGCCGATCGAAGACAAGAATGCTGTCGGGAGTGAAGACCAAACGAGCGCCTTCTATCCCGAATTTGGTGAGCGAAAGCTGGATAACGGCGTCGCGCTTCATGCGCAGCGTGCCGCCGACACCTTGATTGCCGTCGGTCAGGTCGGCTTCGGCCGACACATTGGCCACGACCGAAAGGGGCTCGTCGGGGCGATAGGCATCGCCACCGCGCAAAGTGCCGCAACTCGCGAAGAGGAGGAGCAACGGCAGGGTGAGGAGAAAAAAGAGTGGCTTCATAAAAAACGAAATTGGGGCAGCGGGAAAAAACACATCGGCACGGTCAGCCGCTGCATGCCGATAGGCTAAAAAAAAGAGGGGAGGAAGTGCGCACCGAGGGCACGAGGCCGGTCAGCGGCGGCGCTGTTTGAGTTTGCGCCACAGGCGTTTGTTGAGCGCGGCATCGTCGGAGAGTTGCAAAGCGCGCTTCCAAAAGGCGACGGCTTCCTTGCGTCGACCGACAGCTGCGTAGATGTCGCCGGCGCGGTCGTAGTAACCGGCGAGGGTGGCACTGCGCGTTTCGGCACGCTCGGACTTTTCGAGCAGTTCCAGCGCTTGATCCATCTGCACACGCGCAGTTTTGTATTGACGGTTGCGATAAAGCGCCCAAGCGTAGGTGTCGATGTACGAGGCCTCGGCGGGGTAGATTTCAACCGCGCGCTGCGCCATGCGTACTGCCTCGGGCAGGCGCTGGCCGGCCACGGCCAAATGATAGGCATAGTTGTTGAGACATTCCACATTGTCGCGGTCGTAGACCAACGCCGTGTCGTAAGCTGCGGTGGCTTCGCGGAGTTTTCCGCTACTTTGCAGGGCATCTCCGAGCGCGGCGTAGAGGGTGGAGGCGAGAGTGCTGTCGCTTTCGGGCGAAATGTGGGGCTGCGCCGCGCGAAAAAGGGCGATGGCCTCAGCGGGATGCCCCATGCTCAGGCGCGCCAAGCCGCCGAAATAGTAGAACGTGAGGTCGTCGGGGTGCAGACGCCGCCCGACAGTACTGATGCTGTCGGCCTCTTCGATGCGCTCGTTGAGCAAAGCGGAGCGCAACACCTGCCAACGCGCCTCGCGGTTGGTGGAATCGGCGGCGAGGATGGCGCGCGCCGGGGCGGCGAGGGAGTCTTTCGGGAGTTTGGCGGAGCGAACGAAATCGGCCACCACTTCCGGCATCGGCGAAGAGCCGCCGGGTAAGGAAATGGCCTCTATGCCGTGGCGATAGAGGCGGTATTTGTCGTAGTGCCCCGCATCGACGGCGCGCGACATGCTCTCGAAAATGGCCACTTTCTGCCGAGGTAACACTTCGGGAGAGCGCATGACGGCAGTGAATTGCCGCTCGAATTGTGGCTGATCGCGCTTGGATTCGTAGTAAGCCAACAACGAAATGAGTGCCCCTCCGTGACCGGGGTGCACTTCAAGCACGTTTTGTATGATGTTGTGGCCTTCTTCCGGGCGACCGCTGCGCACATAAAGATCGGCCAACTCAAGGCGATAGTTCGGATTATCGGGGTTTTCGGCACAAAAGACACGCAACACTTCGTAAGCTTGCTCATGGCGGCCGAGTGCCATGAGGAACTTCACACGTTGTGCCACGGTGGTTTGATCTCGTTCGCTGACTCTTTCGTAGCGATCAAGGGCGGTAAGTGCGGCTTCCGGGTCACCCGCTCGGTCATAGATGGAGACGAGCAAAGCCAAATCCTCGGCTTTCTCATTGCGGGCGGTGACCATTTCGATCAAGCGGGCTGCCCGCACCCATTTGCTGCGAGCAATCCAATGCCCGGCGAGCGTGCGGAGATAAAACTCGTTGGAGGGTTCGAGCTGCGTGGCGCGCAACAGTTGTTGGGTGGCGCGTTCTTCGAGCGTACTGTCGGGCATGTTGTCGGCATCGAGCACCAACATCGCTTGTTGGTAGAGGGCTTCCGCGTCGTTGGGGTTGATTTCCAACGCACGGTCCAGCAAATCGAAAGCGGCATCGGGGGCATTCTTATATTTATGGCGAAGGGCTTCGAGATAAATGCCGTCAAAAGCGCGCCGCTCGCGCACTGTGAGGAGATTGCGGGCACGCGTTGTCCCTTCCATGAGCAGTTCGGGCGTCATCTCGGAATTGCGTGATCCACAACCGGCGCAGAGACCGGCCAAAGTCGCCATTGTACCTACCGCACAAAGGAAGTATAAGGAGAAAGTTCTCCGCAAAAGTAAAAAAAGAAGGCCTCCCGTCATTTCGTTCCCGAATGTCCATAACCGCCGTCGCCGCGTTCTGTATCATCGAGCGTCTCAACGGGTTGCCAGTCCACCGTTTCGTGTCGCGCCACCACGAGTTGTGCCACGCGCTCGCCGTCTTCCACGACAAAGGGCTCCTGTCCGTGATTGATGAGCAGGACTTTCAGCTCTCCGCGGTAGTCGGCGTCGATCGTTCCGGGGGAGTTGAGCACCGTAATGCCGTGGCGCAGGGCCAAACCCGATCGCGGACGCACTTGTCCTTCGCAACCTTCGGGCAATGCTATCGACAAACCGGTGGGAACAAGCGCACGTTCGCCCGGCGCCAACGTGAGCGGCGTCTCCAAATTGGCGCGAAGATCCAAACCGGCACTCAGCGGTGTGGCGGCAACGGGGAGGGGATGGTGCGAACGATTGATGATGCGAATTTGCATAACGGAAAAACTAAACGATTGAGGGCAAAAATACAGAAAAATACGCAGATAGCGCCGTTGCGTACTTGGCTTTTTTCTGAAAACCACTACATTTGCATCTATGAATTGGCACAATCTCATCTCTTCGCGCCGTTTGGGCAAAGAAGATAGCGACAAGCATCCCACCGAACAGCGCACCGAATTCCAACGCGACTACGATCGCCTCATCTTTTCTTCGCCCTTTCGGCGCATGCAAAACAAGACTCAGGTGTTTCCTCTCCCGGGTAGCATTTTTGTCCACAACCGCCTGACGCACTCGCTCGAAGTGTCGAGCGTAGGCCGCTCATTGGGTGCAGATGTGGCGCGGGCTTTGGAAGGACGCCACGACGCCGCCGACACAGCCGCCCTCGAAAGCATCAGCGCCATCGTGTCTGCCGCCTGTTTGGCGCACGATATGGGCAATCCTCCCTTCGGTCACTCTGGCGAAGAGGCCATTTGTTCCTTCTTCTCCGAGGGCGCGGGACAGCAATACCGCGATGTGCTGCCCGAATCCACGTGGAACGACATCACTCACTTCGACGGCAACGCCAATACCTTCCGCTTGCTCACGCATCGCTTCAACGGTCGGCGCAAAGGCGGCTTCGTCATGAGTTATTCCACCCTCGCCTCGGTGGTCAAGTACCCCTTTTCGGCAGCACTTGCGGGCGATAAGCCGAAAATGGGCTTCTTCACGCCCGAACGCGACACCTTTCTCCGCATTTTCGACACCCTTGGCATCCCCGCCCTCGAACATGAGGGTGATCGCATCCGCTATGCGCGCCATCCGCTGGTGTATCTCGTCGAAGCCGCCGACGACATTTGCTACGAGATCATGGATATCGAAGACGCCCACAAGCTCCGTCTGCTCTCCACCGCCGAAACCATCGAACTTTACCTCGGCTTCTTCGACGAAACCGAGCGCGAACAGTTGCGCCGCTCCTATCCTGAAGACACCGATGCGGGCGACCAGATCAAATTCCTCCGTTCGTGCGTGATCAACGCCCTCGAACGTGCCTGCGTCCACGTGTTTGTCGAGAACGAAGCCGCCATTTTGAGCGGCACCTTCACGGGTTCGCTCATTCGCCACCTGCCCGAACGCCTGAAAACGGCCTACGAAAACTGCGCAGCGGTGGCGCACAAACGCATTTATCTCTCGAAAGAAGTCGTAGACATCGAACTTTCGGGTTTCCACATCATCTACACGCTGCTCGAACTCATGTGCGAAGCCGTGATGAACCCCAAGAAAAAGTACTCGCAGCTGTTGTTGAAACAAGTTTCTTCGCAATACGAACTCCAATCCGACGAACTTCCCACGCGTTTCATGGCCGTTCTCGACTACCTCTCGGGCATGACCGACGTGTTCGCCCTCGATCTCTACCGCAAAATCAACGGTCAGCAGCTCCCGATGGTCTAATTCGCCGGCAGCTTCCCGCATTTTCTGGGCGCGCCTCCCCACGGTGGCGCGCCCTTTTCTCCTTTTTCCCTACCCTCCGCCCAACTTTATGCCCCAACTTCGTCTTCGCCTCCTCTTGCTTCTCTGTTTGTGCTATGCGGTCAGCTCGAGTTGGGGAAAAATCGCCCACTTGCTGCCCCGTCCCCACGCTGTGGTGCGCGCCAAAGGCCATTTTTCGCTCGCCCGCCCCGTCTTGCTCGACGATCCCACCCACTGTGCGCAACTCGCTGCGGTGTTCGCAGCAATGCGGTGCCCCTTTTCCGAAAAAGCCCAAGCCGCGGTGCGCGTTCGCCTCGATTCCACGCTCGACACCTTCGACTATCCGCTCGAAGGCTTCCCCTCCGAAGGCTATCGGCTCCGCATTTCGCCCCAAAGCATCGACATCACCGCCACCACGCCCGTCGGTGTGATTCGCGCCGCACAGACTTTGCGCCAACTCGCGCAAGGTAGCGCCACACCACGGCTCGAATGCCTCACGATCACCGACTTCCCCGCCTTCAAAGTCCGCGGTTTCATGCACGACGTCGGACGCTCTTTTATCCCGATCGACGACCTTCGCCGACAAATCGACCTCTTGTCGCGCTTCAAAGTCAACGTCTTTCATTGGCACCTCACGGAAAACCAAGCGTGGCGCCTTGAGATCAAAGCCTTTCCGCAACTGACTTCCGCCGCCTCCATGACGCGTTTCGCCGGACGGTACTACACGCAAGCCGAAGCCCGCGCCCTCGAAGCCTACGCCCGTGAGCGCGGTGTGACCATTATCCCCGAGATCGACATGCCCGGCCACAGCGAAGCCTTCGTCCGCGCCATGGGTTTCGACATGCAATCGGCGCAGGGTGTCGCCGCCCTCCACACCATTCTCGAGGAAGTGGCCGCCATTTTCCCCCATGCCCCCTACCTTCACATCGGCGCCGACGAGAAGCGCATCACCTATCCCAACTTTTTGCCGAAAATGATTGCCAAAGTTCATGCTTTGGGGCGCAAAGTCGTGGTTTGGAACCCCGTTCAAGGCGTAGATCTCTCCACCCTTGACATCGATATGACGCAGATGTGGAGCACCGCCGGGCGGAAAATCGCCGGAAAGCCCAACATCGATTGCCGCTACAACTACACCAACCACTTCGATGTCTTCGCCGATCTCGTCGGCATCTACAAGAGCAACATCTATTATGCGCCGCACGGCAACGCCGAGTTGGCCGGTACGATTTCGTGCTTGTGGAACGACCGCCAACTCTCCGACGCCTCTGCCATTCTGCAGCAAAACAATTTCTACGCCAACGTCCTCGCTTCGGCCGAACGCGGTTGGATCGGCGGCGGAGAAGCCTACATCGAACAGGGCGGCGTCACGCTTCCCAACGCCGGTGCGGAGTTCGAAACGTTTCGCGACTGGGAACGCCGTTTTCTCTTCCACAAGTCCACCACCCTCGCCGCAGAACCCGTGCCCTACGTCCGACAAACCAACGTCGTGTGGCGCATCACCAATGCCTTCCCCAACGGCGGCGACCCGCAACTTGCTCTCCCGCCCGAAACCGAAGGACTGAAAGCCACCTATTCCTTCGGCGGTCGCACCTACGCCACCCACCGAGTCACCGGCGCCGGCCTCTACTTGCGGCACACTTGGGGCCAGATCGTCCCCGCCCTCTTCGCCGAAGCGCAGCCCCACTCCACAGCCTACGCCTGGACCTACGTCTATTCGCCGCACCCACAAACCGCCGGCGCGCTCATCGAGGGCTACAATTATAGTCGTTCCGAACGCGATTTAGCCCCACCCTCCGGAAATTGGGATCGCATGGGCACACAAATTTGGCTCAACGACAGCCTCCTTTCGCCGCCGCGCTTCGACAATAGTGGCAAAACGCCCATAAGCCACGAAGATCTCCTCCTCAACGAAAATTTCACCGGGCGTGCGCCGCAAAAAGTCTGGCTCCGCGCCGGCTGGAACAAGGTGTTGCTCAAATTGCCCTTCCAACCCGATGGCGGAACGCGGCTGAAAAAATGGATGTTCACCTTTGTGCTCACCGATCTCACCGGGCGGCAAGCCCTCGACGGACTGATTTACTCGCCCGATCGCACACTTCCTTCCGCCCCCTCCCGCACTTCCCGCCGCTGATCGCCGACCAACCGTGCCACGCAGCCTCGAAACGAAAACAAGCACTCGCTTTTCGTTCCCTCTCTTCGCCACCAGCCACAAAAAGCCCCCTGTTCCGCACGAACAGGGGGCTTTTTCCGTCAAAAAATGAGGAGTTGTGGGCTTATTCCGCCGTGTTTTCTCCCAAACCGAAGCGTTCCGAGACAAAACGGGCGATGAAATCGGTCGTACCATCGGCGCCGAGCACCGAGGAGTTGACGCACAGGTCGTAGGTTTCGGCTGTGCCCCACGTGCCGAGGGAGTAGAAGTTGTAGTAAGTGGCGCGCTCCTCGTCGGCCTCTTCGAGAATGCGGCGCGCCGACTTCGCGTCGATGCCGCGACGGCGCATCATTTCCTGCACGCGCTCCGACATCGAGGCGGTGATGAACACGTTAATATGGTTCGGGTGGTGGCGCAGGATGTAGTCGGCCACACGTCCGATGACCACACAGGAGCGTTCGGCCGCCACCTTCTGGATGACGCGGCTCTGGATGGTGAAAAGATTCTCGTCGCTGAGCTGATTGTCATAAAAACTGCCCCCGCCGCCGAAAAAAGGCTGCACCACCTGCGCGATGGAGTGGAGAAAGCCTTTCCGCTCGTCGCTCCGCTCGAACACACCCGTGCCGAGTCCGCTCTCCTGCGCGGCGAGCGAGAGAATTTCTTTGTCGTAATAAGCAATGCCAAAGCGTTCGGCGAGACGCTTGCCGATTTGTCGGCCGCCGCTTCCGAGCTGGCGACCCACGGTGATGACGAAGGGAGAGGTCATAGGGAGGAAAAGAAGAAAAAAAGTGAGCGAAGAGCGAACCGTCCGCACTCAGGCTGCGGAACGTCGGAGTTGACGAAGTTGGACGACGAGCATCGTGCCCGAAAGGAGGGCGGCGGCGCCGTCGGCAATGGGAATGGCGAGCCATACCCCGTCGCTCGGGCTGACCCACCCCTCAAGCAGGTGGGGAAGGAGGAGAATGCCGGGCACGAGGAAGAGGAGTTGGCGTGTGAGCGAGAGGAGAATGCTCTTGCCGGGCATACCAATGCTCTGGAAAAAGGCCGTCGACACGATTTGCATGCCGACCACGGGCCAAAAGAGGGAGATGATTTTGAGCCCCTGCGCCGATGCCGCGATGAGCGAGGCGTCTTTGGCAAAGAGCGACACGAGAGGCACGGGGAAGAGGTGGCTCGCTGCAAAACCCAAGGTGGTGATCACGGTGGCCACCACGAGGGTGTATTTCACCACGGAAACCAAGCGGTCGAACTTGCGCGCGCCGTAGTTGTAGCCCGCAATGGGGAGCATGCCTTGGTCGAGTCCCATGACGACGAAGCCGACGAACATGGCCAAACGGTTGCAAATGCCGTAAGCCCCCACGGCGGTGTCGCCACCGTAGCGCTGCATCGAGTACATGAGTAGGCTACTGATGAGCGAGGAGCACGAGTTGACGAGAAACTGGGGCAGTCCGATGACGATGGCCTCGCGCATGATGCGGCGGTCGGGACGAAAGATGTCGCGGCGGAAGCGAATCATGTCGCCGGGGCGGGTGAAGAGGTAGATTTGCCAGAGGAGCATCGACGATTGCGCGATGAGGGTCGACCACGCCGCACCCTTGATGCCCCAACCCAGCACCATGACGAAGAGCCACGCGAGAACGGCGTTGATGAGCACGCTGCCGAAGGTGGAATACATGGCCAGTTTCGGGCGATTGGTGCTGCGCAGTTGTGCATTGAGGCCGTAGTAGAGGTGGGTCACGACGTTGCCGCAAAGCAAGATGCGCATGTAGTCGTGGGCGTAGGGCAGGGTGTTGTCGCTCGCCCCGAAGAGGCGAAGAATGGGTGTGAGGGTGCTGAGCAAAACGACCCCGAGGGTGAAGCCCATCACGACGTTGAGGATCACGACATTGCCCAAGATGCGGCGCGCCGCTTCGTAGTCTTTCTGTCCAAGACGGATGCTCATCAGCGTAGAGCCGCCCACGCCGACCATCGCACCGAAGGCGGCGGTGAGCGCCATGAGGGGATGGGTGAGCGCCAAGCCGGCAATGGCGAACTTGCCCACGCTCTGCCCGATGAAAATGGCGTCGACGATGTTGTAGAGCGAAGAAGCCACCATCGCGATGATGGCGGGCAGGGAATATTGGAGCAGAAGCGCGCCGACGGGGCGCTCTCCGAGTTCTGTGAAGTGGTTGTGTTGTGCCATAGGCGCGTGTTGTGCTGTGACGCCCCGCTCGGCGGGCGCACTTTGTGCGTGCAAATGTACGAAGAAATGTGGGGCTCGCACGAAAGTCGAGGTGTTTTTGTTGGCCGTCCTCGCTCGGCGCGATGAATCTGCGCAGTGGGCTGAAAAAAGTGGGGAGGTTTTGCGCAAAATGTCCCTACTTTTCGCGAAAAGTCCACGGGTTTTCGGCGATACTTGTCCATTTTTCGTTCGCTCTTGTCTTTGCCGGGCTTCACTCTACGAACGGTTGGGCACAAGTGCACGCGGCGATGAAAAAAGGCTGCGCAGTCGCACCGACCGGAACGAAAAATCCCCGTCTTCGCCGAGGCGAGGACGGGGAGTGCGGTCGCAAAACGACCGAGTGCGAGGCGATCAAAGGGCTTTGTAGCTGTCTTTGACGTATTCGAATTGGCCTTTGCCCACGACCTTGAACTTCATTTCATAGGTTTTGGTGGCATTGCCATCGTAAACACCAAATTGGAGCGTGTAGATTACGTCGAGTCCGGCTACGGGAACGGCTTCGGGGTTCAGCTTCGCGAGGGCGGCGCCGAGGGTTTGCTGCAAGCGTTCGGCCATCTTGGCGGTGATTTCAGCGTCGCTCATCGAGGCGTATTCCTTGGCATACTGCGTGCGTGCCGTAGAGGCGCGGAGATCTACGTTGCCGTAGTGCGCCGAGAGTCCGGAGTAGACTTCGTTGTTGCCGTACTTCGAGACATAACCGGCACCGGCGGCCACCCCAAGGGGCGCGTCAATGTGTTCCTTCACCCAGTCCACACCGGCTTGCATATAGGCCACGGTGAGGGGGTTGCCCTTCTCGGCTTTGAGCTCAATGAGGGAGGAGGGATTGTACACCCACTTGCCATTGCTGCGAACGAACTGGTCTTTACCGGGCGTCTCGTCGATGGTTTGATTGCCTACCATGACATTGTCGAGTTGCACGGTGGTCGTTGCGCCGGTCTTGCCGTTGCCGTCATAGCGGAAGGCGAGGGCGATGTGCTTGCCGGCGTACTTGGAGAGATCGAGGTTCATGGCTTGCTTGAACGTGCCGAAGGGTTGGCCTGCGGCGGGGACTTCGATCTTCACCTTCGCGGTGAGGTCTTCGATCAGGTGGTGCTCAATGGACGCGTTGTTCATATTGTCGTCGACAACGAAGACACTGAGACGACCGCCCTCGGCTTTGTAGTGTCCGTAGAGGGCATCGAAGGTGAGGTGCGAGCCCTTCGTCACAGTGAAGTGGGGCGTCACGAGATAGGTTTGCGCAGAGTCGGGCTGCTTGTAGGCCGATGCCTGCACATAGTGGGCATTGTTGCGGAAAACGGTGCTCCATGCGGCCTTGTCACCGCCGAGGGCGGTGAGCGTCGCCCAGCCTTTCACGACAGCGGGCTGGGTATTCTTGTCGCCGGTGCCTTCAAAATCTTCCTTGAAGTCGAGCGGGCCTTTCACCTCGCGGCGATTGTAGTTGATCACCACGGCGCTGTTGTCATCGGCGGTGAACCATTTCTCCGCGAGAAAGGCGGGGAGGAATTTAACCGCGGTGACGGTTTCGGTGAACTGCTGAGTTTTGGCCAAAGCCTTGAGTGCGGCGCTGTCGGCCTTGTTGGTGCAGAGCGCGAGGTTGGCTTTGTTCTCGGCAATGGCCTTGTAATCGGCGGCCGTGAGGGTGTATTCGACCTTTTTCACGTCGGTGGGCTGAGCGCCCTTGACAAATCCGTCGAACTGCTCGTTATAGTCGCAGCTTGCGGTGAGGAAGGCCGCAGCGGCGAGGGCGAGATATGCAAAATATTTCATTGTGAACAAGAAGAAAAGGGGATGCGCTGCGCCGCCGGCGCGGTGTGCGTTGCGGCGCAGCGCTTCCGGCGATTAGAAATTGACTTTGAGCTTAACAGACATCTGGCGTCCGAAACCGTAGAACACGCGATGTGCGGTGCTCCAGTCGTGTCCCGGTCCGTCGTAGGCCTGACTGATGTATTCCTGGTCGAGGAGATTCTCGACGTTGCCGGAAAGTGTGGTTTTGTAGCCACCCATTTGGAATGTGTAGCCGGCCGAGAGGTCGAAGAGGCTGTAAGCGGGCACCTTCCAGGGCGTTTGGAACGTCTTCACGCCATCGAGGCTGATGTCGTTGGCCGTTACGGCATAGTCGGCGTAGTAGTTGGAGAAATACTTCCAATCGAGACCGATGCGGAGGCCTTCCATGGGATAGACATTGAAGCCCAAACCGGCGGTAACTTGCGCCGATCCGCCTTCTTTCACGTCCTTCTGGTTGAAACGCATGCGGGCGTGGTCGGCACCTTGGCTCTGTTCGAGCGGATGTCCGAACTTATCGATGGGTTGTCCGGCAGAATTGTAGAAATAGCCCACGGGGTTGTTGGTCCAGCGCCAGTTGCCGACCGAAAGCATACCGCGGAGCGAGAACCACTTGGCGGGTTTGTAGCTCAAATCGACTTCCACGCCTTCGTGGACGGAGTTTACGCCCTGCATGTTGATCCATGTGCGCTCAACATTGCCGTCTACGGGAATTTCCGTCATCTTGGCCATCGTCTTGTCCTTCCATTCTGTGTGGTAGACGTTGACATTGGCGGTGAAAGCGGCCGTGTGGTAAGAATAACCGAGCTCGCCGGAGAAGATTTTCTCGTTCACGGCGTCGGGATTCACCTGATTCGACACCTGCGAGGCGAGGAATACGCCGCCGGAGAAGAAGGGAGCACGCGAAATGTAGCCGATGTTTCCGAAGACGTTGTGCTGTCCGCCCCAAGCGTCGAAGTGGGGGAACTTATAGTTGACACCGCCCTTGACGGTGAAGCCGATTTTGCTCACCTTTTCGCTTTCGGCGTGGGCAGCGTCGTAGTAAAAACGGTCTTTGCGCCATTGTGTTGTGTTGTTTGCCGAACCGGCCACGAACGCCGTCACGTTGTTGAAGTCATATTCGGCTTGTCCGAACACACCCGACTGGGCTACGAAACCATCGTAGTCGCGCTGCACGACGTCGCCCACGGAGAGTTTCTTATTGTTGAAGGCGTTGGTGCCCGCACCGGCGAAGTTTTCGGGTTTCACGTTCTTGCGATAGCGGTCGATGTAGTATGCGCCATCGTAAAGGTCGGTGATTTCGTTGGTGTGCGTGCCGACGTAGTAACGCAGGTCCACACCGCCGTAGAGGTTGAAGCGGTCATTGATCTCTTTGGTGTAGGTAGACACGAGTCCCAACCACTTGTGGAGGTTCTTGCTCATGCTCATCACCATTTTCGAGCCGCTTTCGCTCGCGGCGTTCATCTCCTGGATCTTGCCGTAGGCGAAAGTGCCGTCGGCATTGCGGAACTGTGTGGAGAGAATGCCGTTGTTCGAGCCGTACCATGCGGAGCTGTACTCCTGCGTGCCCTGTCCGCTCTCACCGCCGCCGAAGCCGAGCGAGAGATAGGCCACGGTGTTCAACGACGAGGTGCGGTCGATCTGCCAGAGGTGCTGGAGTTGGAGCTGGGGCTTGTGGTAAACATTCTGTTGCGAGTGGCGCACCTGTCCGTAACGGTCGTAACCGAAGGTGGCGTTGTAGCGATATTGTTCGCCGGGACGCATATATTTGCTCACTTCCTGCCAACCTTGTACGGTGAGTCCGTCGTAGTTGGAACGCTTGTTGTGCACCTGCGGCGCACCGAAGGCGGTGAAGGTGAGCATGTGGTTCTTGGCCAGCTCTTTGGACACGGACAAGAAATAGTTCCACGCGCGGAAATCAGTGCCTTGGATGTAGCCGTCGCCCCAAGTCTTGCCGCCCATGACGGTCAAAGCCCAGCCGTCGGCCGTGCGTCCGGTGGAGAGAGAGAAAGCGAGTTTGTTGTATCCGTCATTACCCAAGCCGTAGGTGAAAGCCCCTCCCTTGCGGGCGTCGGTAGTCTTGGTGACGATGTTGATCGATCCGCCGACGGAGGGCGTCGACACCTTGGCTGCGCCCAAACCGCGCTGGGTTTGGATGCTCGAGGCCACATCGGTGAGGCCGGCCCAGTTGGACCAGTACACTCCGCCCCACTCCATGTCGTTCATCGAGACGCCGTTGACGAGCACGGCCACGTTTTCGCTCTTGAAGCCGCGCATGTTCACTTTCGTGTCGCCATAGCCACCGCCTTCGCGCATAATATACACACCGGGGGTGGTTTCGAGCACCTTGGGGAGGTCGGCCGTGCCGACGCGCTCCTCAATGGCGATGGCGCCGAGCGTAGTCAATGCCACGGGCGTCTTGCGCGCCACGGCACGGGTGGTCACCACGGCGTCTTTCAAGGCGATGGACGCGCTGGCCATGGGGATGAATCCGAAATCGTATTCGCCGGCGCGGTTCGAAGCCAACGTGGTGCTCTCGAAACCTACGCTCGAGAACTGCAAAGTGCACTTCGTTTTGGGCGATTTGATGACGAACTTACCATCGTTGTCCGTGAACACCTTGGTGGGGGTGCCTTGAAGCGACACGGTCACACCGACGAGGGGATCGCTGGTGGCTGCATCGATCACGGTTCCTTTGAGCACGCACTGCGCTTGTGCCACACTGCTGCCGGCAACGCTGACCACGAAGGCCGAGGCTGCGAGCAAAAGTTCTTTTCTCATGGGGGGAATGTTTGTTTGGACGTTGTGTAAAAGATTACGACTGCAAAGTTAATGAATCGTGTCAACGCACCGCAAAGTTTCTGCATTTATTTTCGTAGCCGAAGGGATAAAACGGAAAAAACGATGAATATCCTCGCCTTTTCGCCGGTTATACTCCCCGGCCGATGCCCTCTTCTTTTCTCCCGGCTGCTCGTTTCGCGCAGCCGGTGAGGCACGACCGCCGCCCCTACTCCACCGCCCGACGAAACAGCCCCGAATGGCACTGCCGTGACGGGCAAACCTCCGCCACTCGGCGCCACATCTCCCCACCGCGTCGACAACCACACACGACGAACGGCCTCCCGCACCGATACGGCACAGAAAAGACGATGAGCGCAAAAGAAAAAGAGGCAAAAAAATGGGAATGAACCGTCTCACGACGAAACATTCCCTCACAGAACTTATATAGAGATGAAAAAACTATCTCGAACTTAGAAATCAATGGTACCACTGCAACGAAACAATGCTCAGTGGCATCTTATTTATACTGCAAAATTACAGACAAAAATCGAACTAACCAAATATATATCCCATTTTCTTTATAAAAGTCGTGAACGATTATTCAAGAGAAAAGCCCTTTTCTGCCCTGCATCCACCGAACTATTAACATAAATAAGACAGAAGAGAGCAAAATTACAACTGCATTTTATCTCATGCACGTCGATGAATAATACACAACCCACTACTATTCAGAAAAATAGCCGCAAAAAAGAGAAGAATCAGCAGTATTAAAAATATAAATCCATTATTTCACATATATCGCCCGCGTGATAGCGTCATTTATCGACCACAATTTCCGAACAAACGCTCAGGAAAAGAGCAATACGCTACCAATATGCCACAATTCGCCGCCTCGTTTTTACGTCTAACGGCTCTTTTTTTATGCCGCACGCCTTCTTTTCGCACAACTTCTTCGCCCTTTGTGCTCACTAAGCGTGCGCGGTATTCTCGATCTGCACAACCGATGGACAAAAGCTCCCGACTTTTCTCAAAAAGTCCACTTGTTTTGCGCGAAAGTCCCCAACTTTCTGCAACAACAAGGGAAGATGCTATAGCCGAGAGACACAAAAAAAGGACTGTACCCCAATTCATTGTACAGTCCTTTTGTATTTCAATCCAAACAGCAGGCGAGCAGCCTACATTTTTCGGCAGGAGCTCACTTCGTAGCCCCGGTAGCCGCATCGTAAGCCTCGTTGACGGCTTTCTTTGCTCCGCTTTCTGCAGCAGCTTTGGCCTTCTTTTCCATGGCTTTTGCACCGGCTGCCGCCGCGCCCTTCACTTGGCGACAGCAAGCCTTGGCTTTCTCTCCGGCACACTTCGCGCCATTTTGAGCAGCAGCTTTGGCCTTGGCGGCTCCTTTGCAGGCAGCTTTCTTGCCTTCAGCGCAGGCCTTCTTGCACTTGGCGGCTTGTTCTGCCGCGCCATTGGCAACCTTTTGCCCCTCGGCGCAGGCTTTCTGTGCGTTCTTTTTGCAGCAAGATTTCACTTCTTGCTTAGCGGCTTCAGTGTCTACCTTCACCACTTGTGCGGAAGCGGCGGAACCTACGGAGAGCACGGCGGCGAAAGCCAAACCGCGGAGGAGGGAGTTGAGTTGGAATTGCATAATCGTGTTGTTGTATGGTTTTGTTTGTGCTTTGGAGTGAGTTTTGTCAAGACTCACGAGGTAATCTTTTTACAAACGTCTGATTTTTCCCGTCTGCAATTGCAAATGTAACACGTAAGCCCGGCGAAAGCAAATCAAAAGCTCAGAATATGGGGGTAAATAACATTCGGTGGCAAAAGGTCGTGCGCGAACTTATCATGCCAAGAACTACAATTCCTCGCGGGCGAAATCGATGGCGCGGTTGATATAGTCGATGAACGGGCGCGCCGAGGAGAAAGATTCAATGAGCCGGTCGGCAAAGTCGGGAGCGGTCACCTCGGCCGTGGTGGGCGTATAGGCCAAACAGAAATTGCGCAGGCGGATGTATTCGCTCCACGGGGCGTCTTTGTCGAAGCCCTTGGGGTTGCGTTTGAGGGCGTTGTCGCGCAGCAGGGTGAAGTGCGCCTCGGCGGCACTGCGCACGAGGCGATCGAAATCGCCGTCGCCGTAGACGATGTCTTCGCGCAGCACTTGCAGGGCTTTCGGCTCGATGCAGTAGTGGCCGGGGGCAACGATGTGCTGCGTTTCCCAATGGAAAGAGCCGAAATCGGCGCGGTTGTCTTCGGCGCCGATCTGAAAATAGTAGCCGGCGTAGCCCGATTTCTTGCCGCCGCGGCAGATGAAGGCGCCCATGTGGGTTTTGTACGGCGTTTTGTCGTGCGAAAAACGGGTGTCGCGATAGATGCGATAGGTCATGTCGCGGGCGGTGAGTCCGGCGAGGGTGGGATCGGCCGAGGCCATGCGCTGCGCAAGGGCTTCGACCCACGCGCCGAACTGCGCTTGCGCGGCTTTGCACTCGTCTTTGTGCGCCGCGAACCACTCGCGGTTGTTGTTGGCGGCCAGTTGGCGCAGAAAATCAATGATGGTTTGCATGAGCGGAGGAGGAGTTTAGAGTTGGCGAAGCAGTTCGGCGCAGGCGTCTTCGCAAAGTTCGATGACATATTCGAACGCGTCGGACTCTCCATAATAAGGGTCGGGGATGGAGTGCTGACCGGGGTGGGCGGTGAGGAAATCGGAGAGGAGCACGACTTTGTTCATCAGCGCCTCGTCGGGACAAAGTGCACGGAGGCGGCGGAGGTTGTCGGCATCCATGGCCACAATGCGGTCGAAGGTGTCGAAATCTTCTACCTTCATGGGGCGCGAACGGTGGGAGAGTTGATAACCATGCGCGGCGGCGTGCTTGCGCATGCGCACATCGGCGAGTTCGCCCTCGTGGTAGTCGATCATCCCGGCGGAGTCGATGAGCGGAAAGTCGGCCGTGCGGCCGGCACGCTCCACGTACTGACGAAAAATTTCCTCGGCTATGGGCGAACGACAGATGTTGCCGAGGCAAATGAAGAGTAGGTTCATGAGTGAATGCGTTGGTTGGGCATACAAAGATAGAGATTTCGGGGCAAATCCGTGAGGCTGCTTGCGATTTTCGTCGAACGCGACGTTTTTCTGCACGCGAATCCACTAAAAAAAGCCGCCCACGAGGAGCGGCTTTTGAAAGACTGCGGGCAAGTGCACGGCCGCCGAGCGGCTCGTGTGGACTTCACCGGAATTACTGTGCTATGTGCTTGCCGTTGCGGCCGACCACGAGGCTACCGGCTTCGGCTTTGCGAACACGACGGCCTTGCAAATCATAGAGCTCGCCGGAGTCTCCTTCGTGGCGCACGACAGGCGCGGAGAGGGCGGTGGGATCTTTGAACTTGCCGGTTTTAGCGGCTTGGCGCAGGGCTTTCACCAAATCCTTATCGGGGGTGAGGCTATAATTGTCGCTGATGGTCCAGAAATTGCCCGGTTCTGCGGCGGTCGAACGCTGGGTGAGTGCTGCGCCGTCCACTTGCGACGGATCGGCACAGAGATCGACGGAGGCGACGGCGCGCGTGATGGGATTGACGGCGCTGAAAACAAACTGTCCACCCTCCATGCGAATATTGACAAATACAGGGGTGTCGCTCAACGAACTGGCCGAAGTGCGGCCTTGCGATGCGGGATTGAGGAACTTGCGTGTGCCGACATTGAAAACCAAATACTGCGTGGTGCGACCTTGGTCGACTCCGACGATGAGCCATGAGGCATTGGCTTTCGCAAGGTCGGGAGCGGTTTTGTAGCGTTCGATTACAGTTTTGCCGTCAATGGGGGCGGCACCGCGCAAAGTGGGGAAGGCTTCGTTTTCTTCGGCCGTGAGTGTGCCATAACCGCTTTGGTTCGTGATGACATAGGCACGCTCAGCATTGAGATCGGACAGAGCGGTCACGGGACCGTACTTGAGGACGCGAGCATTTCGCGCCAAGTTGCGGAGAGCGGTTTCCATTGCTGTGCCGGTGGCTGTGGAGAGCCGATCGTGCACTGCGCCGAGATATTTCTCCACATCGGCTGCGGCATAGTAATTGAACTGACCGGCACGGGCGAAATGGTTTTCGATCAATTTGCGCAAGGTTTCGGTGGATTTGCCGTAGAAGTTGATTTCGGACAAGGCCATGAAGTGTTTCAAACCTCCGCCGAAACCTTCGGTGAAATTCAGCCGCAAGAGTTTTCCGGCGGGGAGTTCCAGCGGCGTGGCAAAGGAAATTTGCTGGGTGGCAGACTTATCCAGCGTGTAGGTGCCCACAGTCTGCCACGGCCCTTTCGCGGCATCGGCAGTTTGCACTTGGACGGTGCGTGCCAAATACTGATTGGCGTCAGAATGGTTGGCGTCGGTGGTGAGCACAATGCGGTCGACGGTGGTGGCTCCGTCGTGCGTAAAGCTGATATGATGCGGATATAAACTGTGCCATCCGCTGCGCCATTCGGTATGCCAATAGGTGGAGTTATTACCGTCGAGGACGAATTTTGCCAAACCATTCTTTCCGCTCTGCTCTCCCACGGTCTCTTGCGAACTGTATGCGGCGACTTTCCACTGCGATTGGGGTACTTCGACGTAGGTATCGCGCAGTGCGGTGCGCATGCGTTCTACGTCTTGCGCCTGAATGGCGGGGAGTACATCGCGCTTCACCAGCTTTTCAAGTTCACTGTCGGCGGGGAGATAATCGATGTTCTTAGGATAGGCGAGCGTGATCCAGCCCTTGTGATCCTTGGGCTCGATGTAACCGCCGGACTGCATGAAGATGGCGGGTTCGCCCTCGAAATTCACCGAGGTTTGGTAGCGGTCGTTGCGCGCGCCTTTGTTGTTTCCGCCGTCGGTGTGGCCAAAGTAAAATTTATTGCGGTTGTACCACTCTCCGCCTTGCATCGATCGGGTGAAAGCACGACGATAGTAGGCTAAATGGGGCTTGATGCCTTGGCTCGTTGCGCCGCGGGTGTATTCTTCGAGGAAGGCATTGAAGCCACTTCCGAAGTGCAGCACTTGACCGGCCATGCGTTGCGAGGAAATGTAGTGCCATTTCTCATCGACGCCGCGCACATTGAACCAAGCGGAGATAATGGTGTTCTGAAAACGCGAACCGTCTTTGAGAATGATCTCTTCGGGTCGCACATTGAGGAGGAATCTCACCCACTTGCCGGCTTTCCAATAGGGGCCGTTCATGAGGACGTGCACACCGGTGCCTTCGCCCCCGAAGCGCTCGGCGACCGTATTGCGGCGGGTGCTGTCGATGGCCATGACGCCACTGCGCTTGTAATCGGCTAACCCTTTGTCTTTATCCGTATCTCCGTTATCCCAGGTGGAAAAAATGATGGTGCGATTGTCTTCTCCGCTGTCTAAACGTCCGTTGTTTTGGATGCCGATGTAGCCGTTCTTGAATCCGAAGGCTTCGACGTAGGTGCCGAGATAATCTGACTCAGCGGGGATGAGAACTTCGTCGTAAATCCAATCGAAGGCATCGCCGGTGGGCAAATTGCGATTGGTGCTGCCGAAGCCGTTGAGGTGAAGCGAGGGAATGCTGCGCCAATCGGCCAAATAGACGGAGTTCGCTCCGGTGACATCCGTCGATTTGATAGTGAAGGGGGACATTTCGCTGTGGGGCACACCGCCTCGTAACAAAAGGCGGTACCAAGCTGTTTCGGGGGCGCGGAACGTGAAGCTGCGGGCGGACTGCGCAGTGAGCACGTCGTTGCCGGTATTCATATTCCGCACATCAATCGTACCGGTGTTGCCGGACGTTATAGTATAATTGCCTTTTGGAAAACGAACTACCCAGCAGGGGAAATAGCCCTTGTCGGGATAAGATGCTGTATAGGCATAGTTGCCGACAGAATTACCATTTTTGTCAAGAATGTAGCCACCGGCCGTGCCTTGATTCTGAACGCTGATGGTCCACTGCTGCTGACCAAATGCTGCCATTGCACTGAACACAAGACTGCACGCGAGGAGAAATGTTTTGTTCATATGGAGTAACCTTATTCTGAATTAGAAAAGTCGGTTATTACTGCAATATCACAGCATAAATAACCAAAGAGTTCCGCTAAAATAGAGATAATCTACGAATTATGCAAGCTCGAAAGTGCATTTTAAGCCTAATAACAGAAAGAAGAAGCCGAGAAAAGAACTATTCACAGTGAATACACTCATACATTCTGAGCTAGCTCTTCTTCTACCTCTTACTCTTCGTCTCTACTTTTCTTCTCTCCCTCCTTGCCTCTTCGCTCATTTCACACGTTTTTCTCAACCAAACGAGAAGAGGTTCAGATTACCATCGACACATTATGTATAACACCTTCGTGTTCAACCGCTTATTATACAACGCACATCCCCTTTCCCTTTCCTTCACCACCGTATAAACGCAACAAAGCCCCGAGTCTCTTTCGAGTCTCGAGGCTTGTTGTAAAATGGC